>NZ_JBBOSI010000001.1:3175000-3795148 GCF_038005045.1 Bacillus sp. FSL K6-3458
GACGGGCGGTGTGTACAAGGCCCGGGAACGTATTCACCGCGGCATGCTGATCCGCGATTACTAGCGATTCCAGCTTCACGCAGTCGAGTTGCAGACTGCGATCCGAACTGAGAACAGATTTGTGGGATTGGCTAAACCTTGCGGTCTCGCAGCCCTTTGTTCTGTCCATTGTAGCACGTGTGTAGCCCAGGTCATAAGGGGCATGATGATTTGACGTCATCCCCACCTTCCTCCGGTTTGTCACCGGCAGTCACCTTAGAGTGCCCAACTGAATGCTGGCAACTAAGATCAAGGGTTGCGCTCGTTGCGGGACTTAACCCAACATCTCACGACACGAGCTGACGACAACCATGCACCACCTGTCACTCTGTCCCCGAAGGGAAAGCCCTATCTCTAGGGTTGTCAGAGGATGTCAAGACCTGGTAAGGTTCTTCGCGTTGCTTCGAATTAAACCACATGCTCCACCGCTTGTGCGGGCCCCCGTCAATTCCTTTGAGTTTCAGTCTTGCGACCGTACTCCCCAGGCGGAGTGCTTAATGCGTTAGCTGCAGCACTAAGGGGCGGAAACCCCCTAACACTTAGCACTCATCGTTTACGGCGTGGACTACCAGGGTATCTAATCCTGTTCGCTCCCCACGCTTTCGCTCCTCAGCGTCAGTTACAGACCAGAGAGTCGCCTTCGCCACTGGTGTTCCTCCACATCTCTACGCATTTCACCGCTACACGTGGAATTCCACTCTCCTCTTCTGCACTCAAGTTTCCCAGTTTCCAATGACCCTCCCCGGTTGAGCCGGGGGCTTTCACATCAGACTTAAGAAACCGCCTGCGAGCCCTTTACGCCCAATAATTCCGGACAACGCTTGCCACCTACGTATTACCGCGGCTGCTGGCACGTAGTTAGCCGTGGCTTTCTGGTTAGGTACCGTCAAGGTGCAAGCAGTTACTCTTGCACTTGTTCTTCCCTAACAACAGAGCTTTACGATCCGAAAACCTTCATCACTCACGCGGCGTTGCTCCGTCAGACTTTCGTCCATTGCGGAAGATTCCCTACTGCTGCCTCCCGTAGGAGTCTGGGCCGTGTCTCAGTCCCAGTGTGGCCGATCACCCTCTCAGGTCGGCTACGCATCGTCGCCTTGGTGAGCCGTTACCTCACCAACTAGCTAATGCGCCGCGGGTCCATCTGTAAGTGACAGCCGAAACCGTCTTTCATCCTTGAACCATGCGGTTCAAGGAACTATCCGGTATTAGCTCCGGTTTCCCGGAGTTATCCCAGTCTTACAGGCAGGTTACCCACGTGTTACTCACCCGTCCGCCGCTAACATCCGGGAGCAAGCTCCCTTCTGTCCGCTCGACTTGCATGTATTAGGCACGCCGCCAGCGTTCGTCCTGAGCCAGGATCAAACTCTCCGAAAAAGTACAAAACCGAAGTTTTGTTTTTCGTCAGCGTTTGACTGACTACCTATGATGTATCATAGGATTTTTTTATAAAAACTCGAATTAACAGGTACGTTTTGTCTTGTTTAGTTTTCAAAGATCATCTTCGTTATCGCTCAGAGGCGACTTTCTTAATATAACATTTGAGCATCGTGTGCGTCAAGTGTTTTTCTGAATTTCTTTTTGTCCGCTTTTCTTTAAAAGCAACTCAGTTGCTCATTAGCGACGTTTAATAATATACCATCATAATATTCATACGTCAATATCTTTTTTAACAAAATATCCTCGATGATAGATTTTTTGCCCCTTCGTCTCAATTGGCTCTACTAGCACAATTCCTTTTTCCACAAAGAAATCAATCATCACACTAAGATCAGGCGTGAAATGTTTGAGATCAGGATGTGCAAGAAGCTCGCCAAACAGCCAAATATCCTGCTGTTCCATGACATGACGCAAATGAGCCGCACCAATTTCTGCTTTTGAATGAATCAAGAAATCATTCGCTAGGAATAAAAGTTCTAACCGTTTATGAAGACTTTCGTGGCTTTCAATCAACTCTGAATAAAGTTTATATACTTCCGGTTCCATATGACGTACTTGGTTCCAAACGGTCACTTCTGGGTGGAAGCCTTTATCAATCACTTCAATACGCGCCAGATGATGCAGGGCATGCACAATGGAATTATATGCATCGAGGAATTGATTTGATTCAAAAAATGCTTTTCCTTCTATATATCTGCGAATGAGCTTGCCATATTCTAAACCAATTTTGAGCTTACGGTTAGAAAACGGGAATGTACTCAGTTCATCAATCAAGTTGAAAATATATTCATTTCGATCAAACAGGACTTTTCCGTTTAAAATCCAATCAATAATCCGCCTGTTGGTACCTAAGGTAATCCATTCCTTCAACTGATCATCTGTGACAACATTTAAAGAAGCTGTCTGGTGATCGGATTCATAGTGCTTAATAAATAACGGTTCTTCCGCATCCTTTACGATGACTAGAAGCGCTGCATCAAAGTTATCTGTCTCAGAAGATACTTTATGTCTTCTTTCTACTATAATCACAGCTAATGTATCTGGATGACTTGCTCTCTCTTGATAAATAGGACGGAGAAGATTTTCCATAGTGATTCCTCCAATACTCGGGTGTAAGGTTCTTCTCTAATGCTATGTATTTCTCCTCATAGAATCAAAATTCCTTCAATACATGAAAAAAGATCGTTGAATCATTATAAGCAATTTATTCACAAAACTCTATAACTAATTCAAACAGAAAGGTAAAATGTGCTATATTGGAGATAAGGGGGACTAGGGATGGCGAAATACTCCAGTAAGATTAATAAAATCAGAACATTTGCACTTAGTTTGGTTTTTGTTGGTTTTTTGATCATGTATATCGGTGTGTTCTTCAAGGAATCGGTCTGGCTGTCGACCTTCTTTATGCTACTCGGCGTGTTATCGATTGGATTGAGTACAGCCGTTTACTTTTGGATCGGTATGCTTTCTACGAAGGCAGTCCGTGTCGTATGTCCAGGCTGTGAGAAGGAAACAAAAGTGCTTGGGCGGGTGGACATGTGCATGCATTGCAGAGAGCCACTTACACTCGATCCAGCATTAGAAGGAAAAGAGTTTGATGAATCCTACAATCGAAAAAAGTCATAAAAATAAGCTGACCATTCAACTGGTCAGCTTTTTCATTAATGATTTTCTTTTTTTGCACATTCTTGACAAGTGCCATAGATCTCCAAGCGATGATGACTTACTGTAAAACCTGTCACATGGGATGCAAGCTGTTCTACTTCATCAAGGCCAGGATAGTGAAAGTCAACAATCTTTCCGCAGTTTTCACAAATCGCATGGTAATGGTCAGATGTCGCAAAATCAAATCGGCTTGAGGAATCCCCATACGTTAATTCTTTTACTAATCCAGATTCCCGGAAGACTCGTAAATTGTTGTAAACCGTTGCTACACTCATATTAGGAAATTTCCCTTCAAGTGCCTTATATATATCGTCCGCGGTTGGGTGTGTCATAGAATTTACGAGAAACTCCAAGATGGCATGGCGCTGCGGAGTAATTCGAACACCGGTTTCTTTTAGAGCGTCTAAAGCATCTTTTAGTTCGTGAGCAGCCATTTCATCATGCACCTCTCTTTTCAAAAATATTCTTATATTATAATCTTTATAAATAGTGTACCCCCAGAGCCGAAACTTTGTCAATTACAATCCTCTTTTTTACCTATTCTTCTATACAAAAAAGACCGGCACGACTGCCGATCTCATCTCGTCAACATATTAAGCGTGAGCTTTCAGTTCCTCAAGCGCTTCTTCTACATGATCTTTCACCTTTACTTTACGCCACTCTTTCACAAGCTTTCCTTCTTTATTAATAAGAAACGTTGAGCGTTCAATTCCCATGTATTCCTTACCAAAGTTCTTTTTCAGCTTCCATACACCGAAAGCTTCAGACAATTTTTGTTCGTCATCTACAAGAAGCAGGAAAGGTAAGTCATGTTTTTCTTTAAACTTTTGGTGCTTGTCTTGACCGTCTGGGCTTACGCCGATAATCACAGCATCTAATTCCGCAAAGCTTTGATGGCGGTCACGAAAATCACAGGCTTCCGTTGTGCAGCCCGGCGTCATATCTTTTGGATAAAAATAAAGGACAATGTGTTTCCCTTTAAAATCAGAGAGCTTTACTTTCTCTCCATTATCACCAAGTAATTCAATATCAGGTACTTGCTGCCCCACTTCGATTGTCATGATACAATCCCTCCAACCTATTTTTTCATTAGCCTATCCAATTTCGAGAAGATATTCAACTAAGGACGCTTGCATCGGCATGTTAAAATAATGATAGACGACGTGATACGTTGAGATAGGAGGCTATTTATGAAATTCACCGAATCAGAAAAATTACATCAAGAGGCGCTGGAGCATATTGTTGGAGGGGTTAACAGCCCATCTCGTTCATATAAAGCAGTGGGCGGCGGGTCACCTGTTGCAATGGAAAAAGGCGAAGGCGCTTATTTTTGGGATGTTGACGGAAACCGTTATATCGACTATTTAGCAGCATACGGCCCAATTATTACGGGACATGCTCATCCTCATATTACAAAAGCCATCACGAAAGCAGCCGAGACGGGTGTCCTTTACGGAACACCAACGAAGCATGAAGTCACTTTTGCTAAGATGCTGAAGGAAGCGATGCCTGCTTTGGACAAAGTTCGTTTTGTCAATTCAGGTACAGAAGCTGTGATGACGACAATCCGTGTCGCTCGCGCTTATACAGGCAGAACAAAGATCATTAAGTTTGCCGGATGTTACCACGGCCATTCTGATCTTGTGCTAGTTGCGGCCGGCTCTGGACCTTCCACTTTAGGAACACCAGATTCAGCGGGCGTGCCTAAAAGTATTGCTAATGAAGTCATTACCGTTCCATTCAACGATATAGACAGCTACAAAGAAGCATTAGACCGCTGGGGTGATGAAGTAGCAGCTGTTCTTGTTGAGCCAATTGTCGGGAACTTTGGCATCGTAGAGCCTAAAGACGGTTTCCTGCAGCAGGTTAATGACCTGACTCATGAAAAAGGGGCTCTAGTCATCTATGATGAAGTCATTACAGCTTTCCGCTTTATGTATGGTGGTGCACAGGACTTGCTTCAAGTAAAACCTGACCTCACTGCATTAGGTAAAATTATCGGCGGCGGTCTTCCAATCGGCGCTTACGGCGGCAAAAAAGAAATTATGGAGCAAGTCGCCCCGCTTGGACCAGCCTACCAAGCTGGTACGATGGCAGGTAATCCCGCCTCCATCCTTTCTGGTATTGCATGCTTGGAAGTGTTAAAAGAAGACGGGGTGTACGAACGTCTTGATCAGCTCGGGGCCATGTTAGAAGAGGGAATTTTAGCCCACGCAAAAAAACATCAAGTAGATATTACAGTGAATCGTTTAAAAGGTGCTCTCACCATTTATTTTACAAAAGAAACGATTGTGAACTACGAGCAGGCTGAAAATACGGATGGTGAAATGTTCGCCCGTTTCTTTAAATTCATGCTCGCACAAGGTATTAACCTCGCGCCTTCTAAATATGAAGCATGGTTCTTAACCATTGCACATACTGAAAATGATATTTCTGAAACGCTCAAAGCAGTAGATCATGCGTTTGAACAACTGAAACAATCATAATGAGGAGAAAAACAGACGTAAATTCATGCGTCTGTTTTTTTATTTACCAGCTCTTGATTGTCAAAAGCGAGTGAATCTGTTACATTTTTTCTCAATACCTTCTTTTGATGTTTTCATGAACTTTCAAAAATCACTTGAATATTTCGGAAGACCGCTGTATATTACTTAGTTGTTTCATCAAAATATTTATGATATATGACAAGTGGTCATCTATTATCGAAAAGAAAGGAATGCAGGGACAAAACCAATGAAACTTGGAGCCCGTATTTTAAAAACTGGTATTGCCATTGTACTCGCGCTTTACCTGGCAACATGGCTTGGGTTGCCGACACCCGTCTTCGCGGGAATTGCAGCTGTATTTGCTATCCAGCCATCTATTTATCGATCATTTTTAACGATTGTTGATCAAGTGCAAGCCAATATTATTGGAGCAGCACTTGCCATTACGTTCGGTCTGCTTTTTGGCACAGGACCAGTCATCATCGGCTTAACTGCCGTCATGGTCATTGCAATTAATTTAAAGCTGAAGATTGAACACACGATTCCGATTGCACTCGTAACCGTCATCGCGATTTTAGAAAGTGCAGGGGATCATTTCCTTTCCTTTGCCTTAATTCGAACAGCAACTGTGGTGTTAGGCGTACTTTCTTCATTTTTAGTGAATTTGATTTTCCTGCCGCCAAAGTATGAAACAAAGCTTGTTCATCACATTATGGAAAATACGGAGGAGATTTTAAAATGGATCCGTCTAAGCTCCAGACAGTCAACTGATCATTCCACTTTAAAGGATGACATCGATCAAATAAAAGAACGTATGATCAAATTAGATCACATTTACTTGTTATACAAAGAAGAACGAAGCTATTTAAAGAAAACGACCTATGTCAAATCTAGAAAGCTTGTTTTATTCAGACAGGCAATCATGACGTCTAATCGAGCACTGTACTTGCTGAAAAAGCTTCATAAGTTAGAAAATGAAATTCATTTGATGCCAGAGCATTTCAGAGAGAGCTTAACAGATGAGATTGATTATTTGCTTTATTGGCATGAACGTACCTTGATGAAGTTTGTTGGAAAAATGAAACCGCAGGACGATGATTTTCAGAATGAATGCTCTCTTCGTCTTGAAGCATTAACGAAATCATTTATTCAGCACCAGCAAAATCAAGAAAACGACTTGCTGGATTACAATATGCTGAATGTGATGTCGAGTATTATTGAATACCGTGATGAATTGGAGCATCTAGATACTTTGATTACAAGCTTCCAAACATATCACCCAAAAGATAGTGAGATTGAGACAGAAGAAAAAGAAGCTTAAATAGAAAAGCCCGATTCTAAGAATCGGGCTTATTTTATTTTCTTCATTTTAGGATCAAGGGTGTCTCTTAATCCATCTCCCATCAAGTTAAAGCCAAGAACCGTCAGCATGATCGCAATCCCCGGGAAAAATAAAGTCCATGGCGCTTGTACGAGATAAGGTCTCGCATCTGCAAGCATTTTCCCCCACTCTGGGCTTGGCGCTTGTGCACCTAATCCTAAAAACCCCAAGGCGGCCGCTTCGATAATGGCTGTACCAATCGCAAGCGTTGCCTGAACGATCACCGGCACCATACTATTTGGTAGAATGTGTCGAAGAACAATACGGCGGTGTGACATCCCGACTGCCTTTGCTGCTAAAACATATTCTTCTTGCTTAATGCTCAGCACCTTTGAACGAACGAGCCGGCCAAATGTGGGGACGTTAATAATCGCTATGGCAATAAGGGCATTTTGTAAGGAAGGGCCTAAGATGGAAACGATCGCAATCGCTAATAGAATGCTAGGAAAAGCGAGTAAAATATCAAATAGTCTTGAGATGACAGCATCCAGTAATCTACCGCCGTAACCTGCCATCAATCCAAGCAATGTCCCTAAAATAACCGACCCGAGAACGGAGAAGAAACCCACCCATAATGAAATCCGAGCTCCATGCACGACTCTAGAAAATATGTCTCTCCCGAAATCATCCGTACCAAACCAATGCGCAGCTGAAGGGGCACTAAATCGTTCGCCTAGCGACTGCTCGTTGATTCCATAAGGAGCAATGAGCGGTGCAAAGATTGCTAGGATCAGAAATAAAAAGACAATCACAGTGCCAATGACCGCCAGCTTGTGCTGAAAGAACAGTTTCATCGATTCAAGAATCAGTGATTGAGAGCGTTCTTCCTTTTGTTTAGGTGCTTGAAGCTCTTTTTGCGCTTCCATGTCGTCACTCTCCCTTCTCTAGTATTTAATCCTCGGATCAATGACTGCATACAAGATATCCACAATGAAATTGATCAGCACAAATATGAGCGCAACAACAAGAATGCCAGTTTGAATAACAGGATAATCACGATAGCTAATTGCATCGTAAATATACCGCCCAATTCCCGGCCAAGCAAAGATCGTTTCTGTTAAAATGGCTCCGCCTAGCAAGAGACCTGTTTGAAGACCAATAATCGTTAAAATCGGAATGAGCGCATTTTTCAGCCCATGCTGATAAATGATGAAAAATGAACGTACCCCTTTTGCTTTTGCTGTTCGAATAAAATCTGAATGAAGAACTTCCAGCATACTTGCCCTCGTAATCCTTGCAATAATCGCAGCAGGAATCGTTGCGAGAGCGGTACTTGGTAAAATTAAATGCTTGATGCTGTCAAAGAATTGATCAAATCGTCCTTGCAAAAGCGTGTCCAGCGTATGAATATAGGTGATCGACTCTACCGGATTTCTTACGTTTTCTCGTCCTGTAGTCGGCAAAATACCTAATTCAATCGAGAATAGCCACTGTCCCATTAAGCCTAACCAGAAAATCGGCATGGACACCCCAATGAGCGCAATAAACATGGCCACATAATCAAAGAAAGAATGTTTAAACCACGCACTAATGATTCCGGCATTCACACCGACAATAATCGCCAGCAACATAGCGAAGAAAGTCAATTCTAATGTAGCGAATAAGTAAGGCTTCATTTCCTGGGCAATAGCCGCTCCTGTTCGTATGGAAGTCCCTAGATCACCTTTTAAAAGACCCAGCATGTAGTGGCCATATTGTACGTACCACGGCTGGTCTAAACCGAGCTGAATCGTCAATTGCTCTACCGCTTCCTTCGTTGCCCGCTGTCCTAAGATGACCTGCGCCGGATTTCCAGGGATAAACCGAATAATAGAAAATACAACTAAGGTCATTCCGATCAGTACTGGAATGAGCATTCCTGCTCGCTTCATACAATAAGCAAACAAACAGCTTTCACCGCCTTTTCATTGTTTGGATAAGGGAGATCGAACGATCTCCCTTATTTGCTTATTCGAAATATACGTCAGTCAATGCTTCGGAACCAGTCGGATGCGGCTGGTAGCCTTTTAAATCTTTAGATGCGGCAAGCATTGGAATTGAATGGACTAATGGGATCCAAGGCGCTTCATCATGAATGATTTCTTGAGCTTCTTGATATAATTCATTTCGCTTCTTTTGATCTGTATCGGTCTGCGCTTCAATGAGGATGTCATGCATTTTATCGTTTTGGAAGAATGTATAGTTGTTACCGCCAATACTGTCTTTATCTAATAATGTATAGATGAAATTATCAGGATCGCCATTGTCCCCTGTCCATCCTAATAAGAACACATCTGCTTCGCCTTTACTTGCTTTATCTAAATAAGTCGCCCAATCATATGTGACGATTTCGGCTTTGACACCAACTTTTTCAAAGTTTGACTGAATGACTTCAGCTACCTTCATCCCGTCTGGCATATATGGACGCGGCACAGGCATTGCCCAAAGCTTGATGCGAAAACCGTCAGGGAAGCCTGCCTCTTTCAATAGTTCTTTTGCTTTTTCCGGATCATATGGATATGGCTCAATCTCGTCATTGTAGCCTTCTAATGACGGAGGAAGTGGATTTTTTGCTGGTTCAGCAAGTCCTCCATAAAACGACTCGATGATTGATTCTTTATCAACTGCATAATTGAGTGCCTGACGAACCAACTTGTTATCAAGCGGCTTTCTAGTCACTGTCAGCCCGATATAACCTACGTTCATGGATGGTCTTTCAATCAGCTGGAGCGCTTTGTCTGTTTTAATGCCATCTAAATCGGACGGATTGACGCCATCCATTAAGTCGATTTCGCCTGTTTTAAGCGCATTTAAACGAGCAGAGTTTTCAGGAATAGAGCGGAAGATGATTTGTTTCAGTTTTGGTTTATCTTTTTGCCAGTAATCTTCGTTCTTTTCTAAGACAATACGGTCGTTTTGCTTCCATTCTTTAAACTTAAATGGTCCTGTGCCCACTGGGTTTTCTCTAAATGAATCACCGCTTTTTTCAACTGCTGCAGGACTAGCGATACCAAATGGTGACATGGCGATGTTTTTCAGAAATGTTGCTTGCGGGCGTTTGAGTTGAAATTCAATTTCATGCTCTCCTTTGACGATGATGTCTTTAATGACATGCCCTTTATCTTTTTTATAGCCGCCAAACATGCCGTAGTAAGGAAATTTTTCGGCATCTCCATTCATCCAGCGGTCAAAGTTGAATTTCACTGCTTCTGCATTAAAATCTGTGCCATCGTGAAATTTCACACCTTCTCTTAAGTAGAACGTGTACGATTTTCCGTCCTTTGCAACATCCCATTCTGTTGCGAGGCCCTGATGGATGGTCGTGTCTTTTTCACCGTAATTCAAAAGCTTTTCAAACATATTCTCTGTGACCTTGAAGGTTTCGCCTTCTGTTGTTGTAATCGGATCAAGTGACGTAGAGTCCCCTCCTCTGCCAAATACGAGAGTGTCTTTTGTGGCTTTTTCTTCTGATGTTGATGAAGATGAACAGCCCCCTAAAAATAACGCAAGTGCCAGCACAAAAATGAAACTACTGAATAACCATGTCTTCTTCATTGTGTTCCTCCTTTTGATATAAATAGCACGCAGCTGCATGACCTGTTTCCTCCTCATACAAAGGCGGAACAGCTTGCAAGCATTGCGCCCACCTTTTTGGACATCTTTTATAGAAAGGACAGCCATCTTCTGACACCAGGGTGGATTCTTCCGCTGACACATCCTGCGTTTCCAGCACGTGATCCATATGTGGAATGGATTTCAGAAGAAGCGATGTATAAGGATGAAGCGGATTGTGAAATACGTCCTCCGCAGGACCCATTTCTACAATACGGCCAGCGTACATCACTGCAATTCGGTCGCTCATATACTTGACAACGCCTAGATCGTGAGAAATAAACAAGTACGTCAGAGAAAGCGTCTTTTGCAATTCGAGCATTAAATTCAATATTTGTGCTTGAACCGATACATCTAAAGCGGAAACTGGCTCATCGGCAATCACAAGACTTGGATGAGTAATGAGCGCCCTAGCAATTCCAATACGCTGCCTCTGACCGCCGCTGAATTGGTGCGCATAACGGTCTCCATAGGATGGGTCAAACCCAACAATGTGCAGCATCTCTTTTACCCGCTTTTGTCTTTCTGCTTTTGTTCCATGTTTATGAACAATGAGCGGTTCTTCTAAAATGTCTTTGATTTTCATTCGTGGATTTAGGGATGCGTATGGATCTTGGAAAATCATTTGAATGTCTTTTCTGAAGGAACGCATGTCTCGTTCTTTCAGAAGCGTCACTTCTTTTCCTTTCATTTGGATTGAGCCAGAAGTCGGTTCGATTAATCTCATTAAGCTTTTGCCAAGGGTTGATTTCCCGCAGCCAGATTCGCCCACAATGCCGAGCGTCTCCCCTTCTTTCACGTGAAAGGACACTTGATTTAAAGCCAAAGTCGTCTGTTTGTGTTTAGAAAAAAATGCCGATGTGTCATAACGCTTCGTCAGTTGATTCACTTGCAACAGTGGGTGATTCAGTGTCTTCTCCTCCTTCCATTAGAAAACATGCGACGCGGTGATTGTGTGAAATGGATTGTAAAGATGGGTCTTTTTCAAGACATTGCGTCATTTGATATGGACAGCGTGGTGCAAATTGACAGCCGGACCGAATAGCTCCTGGCTTAGGTACATGACCCGCAATAGACATGAGTTTTTCTTTTTTCTCTTTAAATGATGGAACAGAGGCGAAAAGACCTTTCGTGTAGGGATGGAGAGGTTTTTGGAAAATACGGTCAACGGTTCCTTCTTCTACGATTCGACCGGCATACATAATCATGACACGCTGGCATATTTGCCGCACGACGCCTAAATCATGAGTAATAAATAAAATAGCGGTGTCCATCTCTTCATTTAACTTTTTGAGCAAACGAAGAATTTGTGCTTGGATGGTGACATCAAGTGCAGTCGTTGGTTCATCTGCAATCATGAGCTTTGGGTGACACAGCATCGCCATCGCAATCATCACACGCTGACGCATGCCGCCCGATAGTTCATGTGGATATTTTTTGAGTAATGACGCTGCTTGTTTCAGGCCAACCGTTTGAAGCAAATCTACCGCCTTCACTTTTGCTTCTTTTTGGTTGATAGTCTGATGTGTGAAAAGGGCTTCTGTCATTTGCTTGCCGATGGTCATGAGTGGATTGAGAGAAGTCATGGGTTCCTGGAAAATCATTGAGATGTCATTCCCTCTGACCCCTCGCCATTGTTTCTCCGACAGTGACAGCAGGTTTTGACCTTCAAATTGTATGTGACCTGTTGTTTCTGTTTGGTGATTCAGCCCCATTAAAGACATCGATGTGATGCTTTTCCCGCAGCCAGATTCACCCACAATACCTAAGGTTTCTCCTTTTTGAATAGAGAATGAGATGTCATGGACGATCGGCACTCTCTGCTTTTTTTGCTGAAAAGCAATAGACAGCTGTTTGACATCTAGCAATACTTTTTGTTCTTTCACTTCTTCACCACCCCGTCATACTTTTTAAAATTGTATTGAGACAAGCTGGGAAATATGTCATGTTTTTGACAAGCATAAAAAAGCCTATCCGCTAGAATCGGATAGGCTTCTACTAATTTAATGTTTGAATGGTAAATAGATGGCGATAGTGGCTGTCTCGGTTCATTAATTCCTCATGTGTTCCTTTTTCCACAATCTCGCCTTGTTCCATGACCACAATGAGGTCTGCATGTGTGATCGTTGATAAACGGTGCGCAACAATAAAAGTTGTGCGATCTTTTGCCAGCTTTTGCATCGCTTCTTGAATGTAATGTTCACTTTCTAAATCAAGTGCAGACGTCGCCTCGTCTAAAATAAGAAGCGGTGGATTTTTAAGAAATACCCTCGCAATTGAAATTCGTTGTTTTTGACCGCCTGATAGCTTTACGCCACGTTCTCCTACCTTTGTGTCATATCCTTCAGGAAGAGACATGATGAACTCATGGGCATTAGCCGCTTTGGCCGCCGACACAATTTTCTCAAAGGATGCTTCTGGGTCTCCCACAGCGATATTTTCTTTAATGGTGTCACTGAATAAGAATGTATCTTGGAGCACCATCCCGACTTGATTCCGCAGGCTTCTTGCCTTGTACTCTTTAATATCAATGCCATCAATTTCGAGTGATCCGCTTGTGACATCATAAAATCTTGGAATTAAGCTGACGAGTGTCGACTTCCCTCCGCCGCTCATTCCTACAAGTGCAACGGTTTGACCTTTTTCTACTTTCAAGGAGATATTGTGTAAAATCTCTTCCTGTGTATGTTCGTAACGGAACGACACATCTTTAAATTCTACCTCACCTTTTAAGTGATTGGCTTCTTTTGCATTCGGCTTGTCTGTTACTTCATACGGTTCATCAATAAACTCAAAAATACGATCCATTGAGGCTACTGACTGAGTTAAAGTCGTCGATGAGTTAATGAGACGACGAATCGGGTTGTACATCCGGTCAATGTAGCCGACAAAGGCAATCATTGTCCCAATTGAAAGCGACCCGTTAATGACGGTATAGCCAGCAAAAGCAATAATGAGCAGCGGCGCAATGTCTGTGATCGTATTGACGACGGCGAATGTTTTGGCATTCCAATTCGTATGATTGATCGCTTTGTTTAAGAAATTTTTATTTTCATCGTGAAAATTCTCTTGTTCGTATTCTTCAATCGCAAAGCTGCGAATGACAGGCATTCCTTGTACTCGCTCATGCAGGTGCCCTTGTACCTCAGCGAGTGCCTGCGACCGCTCTTTTGTCAGCTTGCGAAGCCGTCCGTAAAAATACTTCACTGCTAACGCATACAGCGGAAAAATAATGACAGACACAATGGTGAGTTTAAGATCCAGTGTACACATAATGGCTATCACAATCAGGACGGTCATCAAATCAAGCCAAATGTTCATAAGCCCTGTGATGACAAATTCCTTTGTTTGCTCCACATCGTTGATGACCCTTGAAATAATTTCCCCTGTTCTCGTGTTGGCGTAATAACGAAGGCTCAACTTTTGAATGTGCGAGAAAAGCTTTTCCCGAATATCAAATAATACTTTACTGCCTGTCCACTGTGCATAGTATTGTCTGTAGTACTCAACAGGCGGTCTCATCACTAAAAATAATACAAGCATGATTCCCATAATAATAAAGAGAGTGGATGTTTTTTCTTCAGCCGATCCAGAGCCTTGAATCACATCATCTATGACATACTTTAAAAGCAGAGGCAATATTAAGGGAATCGAGAACTTAATCATTCCGATCACCATTGTCAATGCAATCTGTTTTTTATACGGTGTTACAAAAGCCATGTAACGTTTTATGACCCCCATGTAAATCTCCTTCCCAATCTATCAGTGCCTCTTATCCGTACGCAGTCAAAAACCTGTTGGCTTTGAAAAGCCAAACAGGTTTTAGCTGCTGTTACTTATTTTGTATAACGCAAAAAACGTTCATACCACATATCCACAAATTCTGGAGCAAACGGTCCCTTCCGCTGGTGAATCCAATGCAGTAATGTATTTAGATGCTCTCGTAAGATACTATCGATTTCTTTTGGATAATTCATCTGCCTCTTATGATCTGCATATTCATCCTCATCCAAAATATTATACGTCATGTCCGGAAAGACTTTGACATCTAAGTCGTAATCAATATACTTAATCGCCTCTTCATCTGTCGCAAAAGGAGAGCTGATGTTGCAGTAATAATACACCCCATCATCTCGAAGCATCCCAATGACATTAAACCATTGTTTTGCATGAAAATAGCAAATAGCCGGTTCTCTTGTCATCCATGTTCGGCCATCGGATTCAGTCACCATTGTTCGATCGTTTGCACCAATGATACACAATTCCGTTGCTTTCAGAATGGTGGTTTCATTCCAAATCCTGTGGATCAAGCCATTATGTTTATAGCTTTGAATTTGGATGGTTTCTCCTTCCTTGGGATAGCCCATATTTTCTCCCCTACTTTCTATAACAAACAAACCTAACAGTCCAAAGACCTAATTTCCCAACTAAACATGTCTCTATTATATTATACCGTTACATCATTAAAAAATGAAATGAAAAAGCCATTCAACCCAATTGAACGGCACACTCTTTTACATCACGGTTGAGCTCTTCTCCATTTGTTTATACGAATTGATGACTTGTTCAGTCTGTTTTGTAAATAGTGTTTGGACTTTTTGCAGTTCTTCTCGTTTCTGTTTGATTTGATCATGAAGCTTATGCCGCTCTTCCTTTTTTTCACCTTGCAGCAATCGTTTTTCTGTCTCTAAGTACAGATCAAGTTCTCCTTGTACATCGAGCAGCTGATCCATAAGCTGCATTTGTTCTTTGACAAGCTGGTCGAAATCAGACATCTAACTCCTCCCTTTCATTCGTATCGACTTTTTGTATCTATACCATTTCTTGAAAGAAGGAAGAAGTCCTTTGACTGTTTATGTAGAGGTTTTACAGGTTTTGTCGGATGGTGGGGAGAGGCAAAAAGAAAAGCACTTCATTCGTAGATGAAGTGCTTCCCTTTGTTTCAGTGATTAGCTGTTTTGTTGTTTGTTTTGCTCAGCTTTTTGGTTGTATTTTTTTACGTGCTGTGCGTCAGTCTCGCTAGCAAATTCAGTGCCATATTGACCGCCTTGTGCAGCAGCTTGGTTTTGTTTTTTCACTTGTTGTGCGTTTGTTTTGTTTTGTTGTTTATCCATCATTATCACCTCCACGCACATTAATTTGTGCAGAAGGTGTACATCTTATTCATGATTTTTTTAAACAAGCAAAGAACGTCCGCCATCGACGATAATCGTCTGTCCTCTAATCATATCTGCTTTGCCTGATACAAGGAATTCTACACTGTCGACCATGTCTTTAATTTCCACCATACGGCCTGCTGGTGTATTTTTCTTAGCATCTTCTAATAACTCTTCACGATTTGGGAAGTGCTTGAGTGCATCTGTATCGATGGCGCCGCCTGATACGGCATTTACGACGATATTTTTTTGTGACAGCTCAACGGATAGATAGCGTGTCAAAGCTTCTAGTGCTGCTTTAGATACACCGACCACCGTGTAGTTTTCAAGGTAGCGGATGGAGCCTAGTGAGCTAATGCTGACGATATGTCCGCCGCCGTTTTTCTCCATTAATTTGGCTGCTTCTTGTCCGCAAAATAACAAGGCTTTCGCATTGATATTCATGGTCCAGTCCCAATGATTTTCTTCAAGATCCATGATTGGGCGCTGAACGCCAGATGCCGCATTGTTCACAAATACGTCTAAACGGCCAAACGTTTCGTCAATTTGCTGGAACATGTCTTTGATTTTCTCTGGCTGACCAACGTTGGCTTTGACAACTAATGTTTTAACACCCATTGCTTCAATTTCTTCAGCTGTTTCAAGTGCTGCTTTTTTGCTTCTTGCATAGTTAATGACAATGTCATATCCTTTTTCAGCCAGGCGAAGGGCTACTTCTTTCCCGACACCTCTACTGCTGCCTGTAATTAGTGCACATTTACGCTTGTTCATTATGGTTCATCTCCTGATTTGAATAGTTTTCGTCCATTCGCTTCACACTAATAGGAAAGTTCCTATTAGGAGGTTATATTCATGTATGTCGGACGCGATTTAAGCCAGCTTGGCATGATGTCAAAGGATCAATGGAAAGATACTGAGCTTGCTTTTTTTCATCATGCTTTCCAACAAATTTTACCTTATTTAAACGAAGAAGGGCAATCTAAGTATCGAGAAATCATTTCTGAAATTGAAAACCGCGGGGGTCTGCACCGAAATGAAGCCGATTATACCCATGGTACAACGGTTAAATATGATTAGGCTGTTCAAGTGCCATCTTCCATATTTTTTGATGTGAGACTGGCAAAGCATATGCCTCAAATTCTTCTGTTGTGACTTTTTTCAGCATCGTGTCATCAGATACAGAGGTCACACGTCCAAAGAAAACAGAAATATTCCAGATGAGGTGGGTAAATACATGTTGAATGGTGCCTTCTAAATCACCAAGTTCTGCTTGTACACCCGCTTCCTCTTTTAAGAAATCAATCAGCTGCTCTTTTTCCGTTTTTCTTCCCTTCATTGTTTCCATGTTTGGGAACTCCCATAAATTCGCAAGCAGACCTGTACTTGGACGCTTATGAATATAGAGGTGGCCTGCATCGTCAAATAATACCGCTGCTGCCATTGATTTCGCAGTCGGCTTTTTCTTCTTACTTTTCACCGGCAACTCATGCTGAATGCCTTCCTCAAGTGCCGAGCAATGCATGTTTACAGGACAAATGAGGCATGCAGGAGAGGTTGGGGTGCAAATAAGTGCACCTAGCTCCATTAGCCCTTGATTGAATTCTGACGGCTTTTCCCGGGAAATGAGCTGATCAACCGCAAATTCGAAAATGTTTCTCGTTTTTGGTTTTGCAATATCATCCCATATGGACAAGATACGGGAAATGACCCTCATCACGTTGCCGTCTACCGCAGGGTATGGCTTGTTATAGGCGATACTCAACACTGCGCCGCTCGTATACGGGCCTACACCTTTCAGTTTTGAAAATTGTTCTTTCGTATCAGGGACAACGCCCCCGTAGGATTCATAGACTTCTTTCACAGCTGCCTGTAAATTACGCACTCGTGAGTAGTAGCCAAGACCTTCCCATGCTTTCATGACCTTTTCTTCATCAGCTAAAGCAAGATCCTTCACCGTCGGGAATTGCTCCATAAACCGATTGAAGTACGGAATGACCGTATCCACTCTCGTTTGCTGGAGCATCACTTCTGATACCCAGACGCGATATGGATCTTGATTTTCACGCCATGGAAGTGTTCGTTGTTCTTTTTCATACCAATCGATTAAATCATGCTGAAAGCCCGCAATATCTTTGCGGTCCAGCTTTTCTTGAAAGTCTTTCATCTCTATACTCCTTCTTATCGAACCGAGAGCTAACGTTCTGAAAAGAACCTTATTTGTTGTATACTGTTTGTAGATACGTTAACATGTTACATTAAATCGGGATAAAGCAAAAGTGATTTTGCACATAGTCTTGATGAGAGACGTATACTTTTTATGATTGTTCCTAAGCATGATAACTAGGAGGTAATCAATTGGACACTGGTACTCATGTAGTAATGGGCATTTCTCTTGGGGGACTTGCGCTTTTAGATCCAGCCGTCAGCGCAGATCCACACATGGCACACGCCGTGATGATCGCGACCATCGCCGGCTCCCAAGCACCAGACATTGATACTGTGCTAAAACTAAAAAATAATGCAGTTTATATAAGAAATCACCGGGGATTTACTCATTCCATTCCGGCTGTACTGTTTTGGTCATTGCTAATTCCGGCTGTGATTTTCCCATTTGTGCCGGGGGCGAATTTACTTCACCTCTGGCTATGGACACTATTAGCCGTTGTGCTTCATGTGTTTGTCGATATTTTCAATGCTTACGGCACGCAGGCCATTCGTCCATTTTCAAAGAAATGGGTAGCGCTTGGGATCATTAACACGTTTGATCCGTTTATCTTTTTTACACATCTTGTCGCCATTGTCGTATGGGCGATTGGCGGGCATCCCGGCTATACGTTCATTACGCTGTATGCCGTGATTTTCTGTTACTATATCGTCAGGGTCATCATGCAGCTTCAGATTAAACGTCAGCTTCGTGAACGATTCGATGAGATTGAGGAAATAATCATTTCGCCTACAATGAAGTTTAGACAATGGCGTATTGCTGTGAAATGTAAATCCTCTTTCCATGTTGGACGCAGTATGAATGGTGAGATCATCATTTTAGACACCTTTAACCGTGTGCCGGTCCCTGATACTGAGATTATGAAAATTGCCAAACAGGATGAAAACATTTCAGCCTTTCTCTCCTTCTCCCCTGTCTACCGGTGGGAAGTAGATAAATACAAGGATCATTATGAGGTACGGTTTATTGATTTGCGCTACCGCAGCAAAGGTCACTATCCTTTTGTTGCAATCTGCCATATCGACATGGACCACCAAATCAAAAATTCCTATACCGGTTGGATTTTCAGTGAAGAAAAACTGCAAAAAAAATTAAGACTCGGCTCTGTGTGAGCGAGTCTTTTTTTGTTGTGTAGGGCTTGAATTATTCATATGTGTAGATTTTGAACTGGATAGTACTTGAATTTGTATAAAACGCAGAAACTGTGATCTATGCACTCATGGAGAGTGCGACAAAATACAATGTGCTTGCGAGCCTTGTCATCGCTATTTCAATCCACGCACTCATGTAGAGTGCGACACATCAACTCCCTCACAAGCTACACAACCGAGAAATTTCAATCCACGCACTCATGTAGAGTGCGACTGCGATTTCTGCCCTAATTATAACATTTTTAGGTAATGATAGCCAAAACCCTCAATTTTCTATATGGAATTTTGTTTTCACCTCTAAATAATATACATTTTTTCTCATTTTTGTCGAATAAAAAGGTGCGAATGTCCCAGGAATTTTATGTTCACCTCACATTCGCACCGAATCTTTCTTAATCCTATTTTAAAAAAACTATTACTGATGATAATCATACTTATTTCGCTGTTTCATCAACAGCTTTGAATTCATTAATAAAAAGGCTGAGACAGAGTTATGTTTTTCACACCTATATCAAGCGCAATTGTCAATATATCTTTCAAGCTACCTTCTGATAAGAATTTTACTCCTCATACTCATATAGAGTGCGATTTGAAAAAAACATCAAGCTGAACCATCGGCTAATTTCAACCCACGCACTCATATAGAGTGCGACAACAAGAGTCACATAAACAATATTCACCACGCCATATTTCAATCCACGCACTCATGTAGAGTGCGACATGTATATGTCGATGATCGAGAAGTATCGTTTAATATTTCAATCCACGCACTCATGTAGAGTGCGACTGCGATTTTCGCCCTAATTATAACATTTTTTAGGGAATGATCGTCAAAACCCTTAAGTTTCTATATAGAACTTTGTTTTCACTACTAAAAAATATACATTTTTTCTCATTTTTGTCGAATGAAACGGTGCGAATGTTCCAGGGATTTTATGTTCACCTCACATTCGCACCGACTTTTTCTAGTCTGAAATCTATTTGAATCTTGATAATCATATTTATTATTTGAGCAACAACTTTGAATTTAATTAAATACATGACTACTGAGAGGCAGAGTTATGTATTTCGCAATTATTAATCTACACACTCATGTAAAGTGCGACGCCATTGAAATACCAGAACATAGAGAATCAATATTTCAATCCACGCACGCATGTAAAGTGCGACCAGTATCTAGAACAATTGGCTATTATGTTTGTAATTTCAATCCACGCACTCATATAGAGTGCGACAAGTTCAAAACACTTTCTAAATGCGTTTTTCTAAATTCAATCCACGCACTCATATAGAGTGCGACTGCGATTTTCGCCCTAATTATAACATTTTTTAGGGAATGATCATCAAAACCTTCAAGTTTCTATATAGAATTTTGTTTTCCCCTCCAAACAATATACATTTTTTCTTATTTTTGTCGAATGAATAGGTGCGAATGTTCCAAGGATTTTATGTTCACCTCACATTCGCACCGACTTTTTCTTAGTATGAAATCTATTGAAACTTGTTAATCATACTTATTTATATTTCAGCAACAATTGAATTCAATTAGATTCATGACTACTGAGGCAGGAGGCAGAGTTATGTTTTCGCAATTATTAATCCACTCACGTAGAGTGCGACCTATTTTGACCAAAAAAGTCAGCGACGCTTCAGATTTCAACCCACTCACTCATGTAGAGTGCGACCTCGCCTGGTTTTCACCTGATTGCAAGCATTTTTCATTTCAATCCACGCACTCATGTAGAGTGCGACGTAACTTTGAAAATTATGTAAGTCTTATTGATCATATTTCAATCCACACACTCATATAGAGTGCGACTGCGATTTTCGCCCTAATTATAACATTTTTTAGGGAATAATCGTCAAAACCCTTAAGTTTCTATATAGGAATTAAGTTTTCACCCCTAAAAGATATACATTTTTTCTCATTTTTGTCGAATGAACAGGTGCGAATGTTCCATGGATTTTATGTTCACCTCACATTCGCACTTAGTCTTAGATGACGTCGTCCATTTTAAGTCTTCCATAACCTGCATTTGTTTTAGCACCGATTCCTTCGTGTTCTAAAGCGCCTAGTAAGATGGTTTTGGCGAGTTCGAGCCATTCCGCATCTTCTGATAGATTCTTTTTTGTTTTCAATAGAAGTTGAAAGCGGCTGTTGACCACCGTTAAGAAATGAATCGGTGTTGGTGAGTCATCGTCTCGAGGGGCTGGAACACTTCCCCCTTTGTTCATCTTATCTAGCTTGACGCTGTTGTAGTCTGAATGATGTGGTGTCATCACATCCACTTTGAATGCTTCTCCTACCGTCTCAGGCATCATGAGCGCATCATGAAATTCGATGATGCCAGCACGTTCGTTTGTTCCAAACAATGTGTTGTAATCACTACCACCTTGTTTTAGTTCTGGAAAGTTTTCACCTAATACAGAGTGGGCATAATGAGAGGCTACGCCTTTTAAAGCGGTTCCTGGTAAATAAGGAACGCCGTATACCGGGTGTAATAATAATCCCGTTTCAAGTACACCCTCTCCTCCATGTCCAATGACTAACGGTGATATGGATTTGACTAGGCATGTGGGGTTCGTGTCAGTATAATATCGCTCCACAAATTTTTCATACAACAAGTGATTGTATTTTTCCCACTGTTCTTGATGTAAACTAATCACATTTTCATAAAATGACTGCTTCTTCGAACTGTCGTTTATGATGTTCGACAATGTGGAACCATCAATCTCCCATTTGCTTTTGTTTAAGGTTAATGACAGATTCATTGGATGTCCTCCACATTTTCCGCCCCTTGTTCCACCTTTAAAATAGATTCCGCATATCTTTTGAACCAAACAGATGCACTTAAAGCTTGTCTTGATTTGATTAAGTAATCTCGATTGGAAGCTGACCAATCTCCTTGTATATCTAGTGTTTCTTTTATATCCTGAACGAATTGTTGATAAGCATTTCCTTTTTTTGATTTTGCTTCAAAAAATGTAATAGTGATCCTTAATCCATTTGTTAAGATCATTGAGGCGAATCTGTGACAGAGTTGTCCATATTGATTTGAGAAATTCTCCTCATTCGTTTTGGCATTCATCACATGTTGATACGCTTTCTCAGCATAATGATGCTGAATGAGTTTCATGATCTCTCCCCTCCTGTCATACGCCAGGATACTCTTCCTTTACCTACGTTTGTGTTTCCGCCTAATTGAAGATGCATCTGTTTTTCTAGTTGATTTAAAAGTTGATGTCTAACAGATAAATCATTGCTTCCATCGACACGATCACACCACATGAGCCCATAAAATATGGCTTCTGCTGGTACATACTCTTCATACCAGAGAGCACCTTTACTAACTGTTTGGGTTTCATGATCAATTCTAATACGAGGTGTCACTTCAGAATTCATAGTGACAATGTATTGAAAAACGTCATCACTTACAATCACAAATCGTTCTATCCAAAGAGTTTGTGATTGTTTATCGTCGAATAAAAGTTTGGCCATCTTTTTAGCAAAATCGGTTAGTTGTTGAGATTTTTTCGCAGTCCCTTGGAATTCACCTAGATATAATTCGTCATTCTCTACTAATTTAGAATTCATGGTGACTAGTGTGCTTGATTCTTCTATGAGATCAGGGATATTCAGTGATACGCCTAATGCTTTTGCATCGCGGGCTAATCTTTTCAATATGAGTGGACTTGCCACATATCCAAATGTACCGTATCTACTCGCCACCGGGAATGAAAATAACCGGCCATCTGTCATGACGACTGCTCCTGCGCTTCCATCTTGATCTCCTTGTGTACCAAATACTTGTTGTACGAATGTGTCTTGTCCTTTCGCGCGATAATGTTCACGCTGCACACCTTTGATACTGCTTCCAGGTATAATCGGCCATTCTGTGACTTTTTCTCGTTGAATGGGCATATCAATCACGCCAACTCCTTCACCCGCTCCAATATGAAGGGGGGATAAACAATGTATCCAAAACCAACGGCTTGCTTCCATCATCTCACTCCTCTTATTCATTCGGCTTCCATGTTCCCCAAAGTGCTAACCCGCAGCCATCTTCACGATCAAACGCTTCTTTGCGCCGGTTACGATCGGATACTGATTGAAGCCACATTTTTTCGGCCAATTCTGCTGGATCTCCTTCTTCTACTGTAAAGAAGTAAACACTACCCGCGGGGACTAAGCGGCGTATTGCTTTTTCACGCCCTTTGTCTTTATTTGCTAAACTCCATCCAGAGATTGGCTGCCAATGTGGAACAGAGGCCCAAACCAATTTGAGTCGTACATTTGTATCAAATAGTGGTTTTGACATGAGCTGTTCATCCAGCCATCCGGGCTGCCACCCTTTACTGAAATAAGCGGGTGTCGCCAATATCATGCGAACATACGGCTTGTTTTTGAGCGATTCTTTAATAGCATCCGGACATGTCCAATCTTGTTGGTATACATGTGGCCGGTCTTCTATATGAGCCAGCCGCCGTTCACCACCGATTGGGTGAATCCCTGAGAAAGGCTTTAATTCTTCTGACTCTTCAGTAGATAAATCTATTCCTGCCTCCAGTTTAAAGTCATCTGGGAATAAGAGCGATTCAGTTGAAAATAGATGCTGATCTTTTGCCTTTTTACTGCCAGTTTCCACCTCAATTTGTGTTCGTTCCTGACGCTGTAATGCTGGAATAAATGCAGGTGGTGCATCATTTTTGAACGAATGATTTTCCTTCTGCATGTATTGATATTCAGTCAAGGCTTCCTTCACCTGACTCTCATTCACTGCGTCTGTCAGCCAGTTCACCATCCACTTTAGTGATACAAAAGCAGGCGGCGATTTCATTTTTTTACGAGCACCAGCTCCAATTGGTGGCCATAATGCCTCACTAAAACGGCCTGTTTTTCCTGTACCAAAAAAACCCTGTCCTTCCGACATCATTGGCTTCGGTCTCACTTGATA
This sequence comes from Bacillus sp. FSL K6-3458, assembly GCF_038005045.1. Classification (NCBI taxonomy): domain Bacteria; kingdom Bacillati; phylum Bacillota; class Bacilli; order Caryophanales; family Bacillaceae; genus Bacillus; species Bacillus sp. FSL K6-3458. Next base: position 3,199,086 of record NZ_JBBOSI010000001.1, read on the forward strand.
CATGCCATACTCATCATCGAATAACTCAAGGTCATGAGGCATTGGAACATATAAATGATCATGCCAGCGATATAAAGGACCTCGCACAAGAGATTTCGCATAATAAGAAAGTGGCGTGGTGTGTTTGATTGATTGTCGTTTCTTCGCTAGAGCTGTACGAAGTGTTCCTGCGACCACACTTGGCGGAACATCGTTTAGTGAACGCGCCCGTATACCCGGTACACTTTGAAATGGGCGTGCATCACGAATAAGCAGCGGATCAAGCGGTTGAATGTGAAACCATCTTTCAGGCATGTCCACTTACCTCCTCTAGTTGAAGAGCAATGATCATACATTCAGCGATTGTATGTAATTCTTCTAATGTATTCTTCTTCGGTATATACTTCGTAATCAATTGTTCGATCCACTCTTTCGTTTCTTGCTCTGTTTTTGCTTCCGTTTTCTTTTTGAATGCAAGACGTCTTATCTCTAGTGGAATGAGTTCATCTAAAATTGCTGGCTGTTTTTTAAATGAAGACTGTTCGTATGTTTGATACAACTCTCGTAAGCCATATGCAAAGCCAGATGTGAAATAAGACTGTTTTAACCACGTCGTCATCTCTTGGATAGAGGCCACTGGATCTATTTGAAATGAGACTGAGATATTCATTGTGTCTCCTCCGCCTCGCTTTTGGAAATGAATCGCTAATGAATTTCGCTCTTGTTTTGCATATTGTTCAGCCTGGCGTGCCATACTTCTTACTTCTTCAAGAGGCTCAAGCATATGGACGATGGCGATGCCAATTGAAATCGAAGGAGGTGTCTCACTATGTTGATGAGCCTTCATCGTTGAAACAAATTCTCTTTGTAATTTCCCAGCTGCTTCTAAGCATTTGTGAACCGGTACATAAGCCATGACATCATCTCCACCGCCGTAGATCAATGTACCTTCACATTCGGAAATAATCCCACGAGCCTTTGAAGCAAAAGTTGAGAGTGTTTTAGAAAATGCAATATGGCTTTCTACATGCTGTATATTTCGTAGTTGGCTGCCCATCTTATCTCCATCCGCCATGAGAAAGGCATAGTAAGGTGAAGGTGCTGGTGGTTTAACCGGCTGGCCATGATGCTTGCTGTATTCACCTTTGAAATATTTTTCAAGCAGCTGTGTGATATCATTTTTAGCTTCTGTTCGTGTGGTCCCGACAAGTCCACGTTGTTCAAGATAATCTTCTATTCTTCTATCATAAAAAAGCGATGCCTCACTCAAATCAATAGAGGCTACTGTTAGATTCATATTCTCAAGATACATTTCTACATCTTTCACATATTGAGTGGCAGCTTTCTTCATCTGTTCATTTTCTTCCAACATGTTTTGATAGGGAACAAAAGCTTTATCGCAGACTGATGGAAATGTCTTGCTCGGATGCTTATGTAAGGACAATCGTTTGATCACTGAAATCGCATCTAATGATTCATGTTCACCAATTCCCCATTTTGCTAATTGCGCCACTTGCTGTGGTGTTTTTTGCTTTTGGAAAACTGATTCCCGGCCACCATCAAGTGATGATTTTGGTTCACCGAATAACGCCCCTGGCTCATTTTGTTTAAAATCTCTTAAAGTCTTCCGTGCCGCCATTAAACCTTCGACTTCTTGAAGAGCCAAATGATATGGACTTGCGGACGCATTTGCCGCTTCCTCTTGAGTTTGCATCTCAGTCCACACAGCATAAAATTCTATTAAATCATCTACTTGTCGATTCCATGTGCCTATTTGAATATAAGGATCCACAATCCCTCTTACGAAGTCTGCGTATTCCTTCCATTTGTTATATATTGCTTTTTTTACTTGTCTTGCAACGGATGAAGGTTGTTCGTGTGAGATTTCCCCCAATATTTTATTTGGTGCGTTGTTTGGTTCTGCAGAGGATTCGTTGAACACAGGGAAAATAAGCGTTCCACCCAGTTCTTGAAATTTCTTCGCACCTGCTTTACTTAATTCAGATAGAAGAAAAGAGCCAAACCATAAATCACGCGTCCGCCTTGCTTGCGCAATAAATTCTTGAACAGGCCCTATCGAAAATAGCATTAATGTTTGTTTTTGTAATTCTTCTGACAAAATGTTCGCACCTCCTTGCTATGTAAAAAAGCTTGAATCGCCGATGAGTGCGTACGGCCACTCTCGTCTTGTAATGGGTTATTTGAGTAGGTGGCTGTTGGGTAGATACTTTGTTCATCTGTCACATCGGGCAAAGGATTTCTGTCCCCTAAAAGCGATAAAGCTTCGATCTTTGGTTGCTGCAACACCATCACCATGCCCACTGATTCCTCTTGATTAATAGCCAATGGTTTTAAGATGAGTGGTGAAGCCAAGCGATCCTTTCCTTTAGGTAGGAGCGTTACAGGATCTGGATCTTTCCCACTATCTTTAGGAGCAAATCGGAACTGAATAGGCAAACCAAATTGAGCTCTAGGAAATGCTTGATATTTAAATGGTTTCTCTTTTGGATAAGGGATGTGATGACCTGATTTAGCCTTACCTGTTAACAGACGAATAGTATCTGCTTCCGGCCAGCAACTTCTTCCCCTTTTTTTGTACGGGTTTGATCTTCTTCGAAATGTTTCATATGTCTGAATGACGGATTGCCAGCATGAGATCATAGATGATGGAAATGCCTGTACTTTGAATTCACGACTAAGCGTCGGCCATTCTCGACTTGATGCTGGCATTTGGATGTCATATTCTAAAAGCTTTTGCTCAAACCATTTTTCCAATTGGCTTTTTGTCCTCTTGTTGTATGGTGAAAATTGCTTGCAATATAAACTGCCACACCCACGTCTCGTTCTTGACCCAAGTCCACCGAAGTTGATCCAAGCCCATAATGCTGCTTCAACTTCTTTTTTGATTAACTCAAAATCGGTTGTTTTTTTAGATAACCGGATATTTAAAGAAAATTGCGCCTTCATGAGGTATGGTGTTTCATCTTTCATATTTGAAAGAACATACCGTGGAAAAGGATGATTTTTCTTTTTAAAAAATACTTTTGAATTTCTTTTCACTTCGTCTTTTTCATAATGCGTTATCACTTGAATCTGGCTCGCTCGTTCTGTATGACCAAATATTTCGGCTTCTCTTTTAGATAATTCATTCGCATTTTTGCAGACAGCTCCTCGAGTTGCACGCCACCAGAAACGAAGATGTCCACGAATCGCACTTTCACGAATCGGTCTGTCTTGATCAATTGAGTTTGATTGGGGTCCTCCCCCAAACATTGGCGTAACTAAATGAATAGTGAGCGGCTCTTTAAAAAGTCTTTGGTCTTCATGAATTTTCGTGTCAATCGCATGTTTCACATCATGCCAATTCGTTTTGGGTTTACTAGATTCCCTTGTCATGTCGCTCTCCTTTCTTCACTTTGTTATCTGTTTCTGAAACAGCTTGGCATATGCATAGTGAGGGAAAAACATGGGATTGTTGATGAGCATTAGCAATTGATTTAATTGGAAGTTTAGCGTTAACAGCTCATTGTGATCAATACGTAATTCACTGAGTTTGTTCGAAATCACTTTGTCTTTACTATCATCTTCATTATTTTCAATATTTTCTTTCTTTTCTTCATCCTCTTGTTCCTTAGATCTTTCTGGATCATAACAATTTAATTCATTAGCCCACCATACTAGGCGTTCACCTTCATTAGGAGCTCTTAAATGAAATACACTCTTTTGTTTCATAAGTATAAAGTCAAATGCTTTGTCTAATTTTTCAAACATCCCTGAAGATGAGTTTGCTGTTTGCCTTTTTAAATTACTTGCTAAAATTAAAATAGGACGTGTTCGTTTCTGTGTATCATTTTCAACCATGACAACCCCTTGGGCGGCCATCCTAGCTATTCCTTTTGTTTTCGGTACTAATTTTTTTATATTGTCAGACCAAACTTCTAATTTATCAACATCGAAATTTGAACTTTTACATTCAATAGCAACCGCAACCGCCTCAATCGGTATAAACTTCAACGAATTGTGTTGGAACACATACGGCGTATACTGCTCATCAAAAACGGCAATATCGACTTCGTTAGAATGATTTCCTTCTGAGTCAATAATGATGACACCTTGTGCTAATGAATATTTTTTAGGAATGATTTTCCGAAAAAACTCCATCCACATCACTTCTCTAGAATCCCCTGTCAGCCCACCATGATTAGAAGCAAAGTCGACTTCTTCGGATATCATGCTGTTTAATCTTTGATAATTCTCTAAGATCAGCTGCTCCACTTTACCGGTTCGCTCCGTTTCACCCAAACCAATTCCTCCTTCACCACATTACGAATGGATAAAATTTGAATCTAAATGACTACTTTTCATTTCGACTTATTTTGAGATTTTTTAAGGTGTATTTAGGAAAAAGAAGAAGAAAAAAACATGACTGCAAGGAGTCATGTTTTCACTATACAAACGAACAGTCTATTTTAATGGCTTTTGTATTTGAAAGAGGATGTTGTAAGAAGATAGTCTTTTAGGTGGCCATACCCATACCCGTTTAAGACATAATCATTTAAAATCGCTCACTCGTGTAGAGTGCGACAATGAATCCGAAAACACTCTTTGTCGGATCAAGATTTCAATCCACGCACTCATGTAGAGTGCGACAGGAGGAAACGGAAAATGCCAAAACCTGAACAGATATTTCAATCCACGCACTCATGTAGAGTGCGACCTTTCAAACGAGGATATCCGTTTCTATAATCCAATTTCAATCCACGCACTCATATAGAGTGCGATCTAAACAAGTTGCACAATTATCCAAAGACGCAGCTATTTCAATCCACGCACTCATATAGAGTGCGACTGCGATTTCTGCCCTAATTGTAACATTTTTTAGGAAATGATAGGCACAATCCACAACTTTCAATAAAGAATTTTGTTTTCCCCTTTATAAAATATACATTTTTTCTCAATTTTGTCGAATAAAAAGGTGCGAATGTCCCGGGGATTTGATGTTCACCTGACATTCGCACCATCAGTTCCTCTTACATCTTCGTCATATATTCCACAATAAACTCCCAAAAGCCAGGTCCTTCTTGGTAAATCAGCCGGTCTACTTTTTCGATGAGTTTGATATAGAGTTCTTGTTCGAGGTCTTCTCTTTCTTGATATGCCGTGTTTTGTAGTTTCTTTTTGATCATGGGTGTGAAGGTTTCAATGAGTTCTTCCATTTCTCCATTGGTCATTTTGTCTTCTTGCACGGACATCTCCCCCTGTTTCTTCTTTTAGTTTGTTGAGTGCTTTTTTGTGGATGTTTGAGATGTTTTGTCTCGTTTCGCCTAGCCGGTCGGCTATTTCTTTCATTGTTTGACCTTCAACATAAATATGGGTTAAAACCATTTTTTGTTTGTCTGTGAGCTGCTGATAGGCCTTGTACAATCTTGGGTCTTGCAGGTGCTCCCCTAAGTCTTGCTGGTTAAAGAGCACAGCTTCATACGTATCTGTTTGAACAGGGTCTTTCACTTCTTGCGTATCAGGATGATCGAGTATGAGCGGAAAACGTTGCTGCTTTTTTTTCACTCGTTTGTCAAAGTCGACTGAAAAGATGCGGATCATTGTGGAAATATACTTGATGATGCGGATTTTTTGATAAAACTGCTTGAACTCGGAATCTAGTTTTTTCGCATTTTCTTCGTTTGGCTCTTCCATGACTTGCCGGAGCAACTGCTGGTTTTTAGGATTGCTTAAAAACTGCTGAATGAGCGGGTGGTCAACGATTTCCTTCCATTTTGCTTTCAATAACAGCCGATAATCCATGTGCATCCTCCCCTTTGTTCTCTCTACTTGCATTAAGTGGACAAAAGTTAAAAAAAGTAAACTTTGTGAAACGGGTCTAATGGTTCATTTTCTCCCCTTTTGATTTCCTATTTCTTCTTTCATACCACTTATAGAGAAGACGAGCATCCGCTGGGAGGTGAGACAAATGGAGACCTTTTTTTCGGAGGAATGGCTGAAGCAGCTCGGTCAGGCTGGATTTCCTGCTATTTTAACGATTTATTTGCTGACACGTTTTGAACGAAAGTTTGATGAATTAAGCAAACTCATCCAACAATTGGTCGCTGTTCAAAAAAATGATGAATCAGATTGACATCTTCTTGATTCGTTTCACCTTATGAAAACGAGGGCGAAATGAAAGGCCTTTTGTCACCTCACACAATACGATGTTGAAAGGGGATTTTATCATGAGTGAAAAGCAAAATGGTGTACCGCAGCCGATTCGAGGAGAAAAAGGAGCAACGGTCAAAATTCCACGTAATCTCGAGCGAGACAGACAAAACCTAGATATGCTCACGCCACCAGAAACCGATCATGGAACGGTTCCCAACATGAAATATTCTTTTTCTGATACGCACAACCGTTTAGAAAAAGGCGGTTACGCAAGAGAAGTCACGGTACGTGAACTGCCAATCTCTAAAAGTCTTGCCTCTGTGAACATGCGGCTAAAACCTGGTGCGATTCGCGAGCTGCACTGGCATAAGGAAGCGGAATGGGCGTACATGATTTATGGGGAAGCCCGAATTACATCGGTTGATGCAGAGGGGCGCAATTTTACAGAGGATGTGACCGAGGGTGATTTATGGTACTTCCCTTCAGGCTTGCCGCACTCTATTCAAGCACTTGAACCGGGAGCGGAATTCTTGCTTGTGTTTGATGATGGGTCTTTCTCTGAAAATAGTACGTTCCAAGTGACTGATTGGCTTGCCCATACCCCAGAGGAAGTCGTTCTCCAAAACTTTGGAATGACAAAGGAGCAATTTGAGAAGCTGCCAGAGAAAGAGAAGTATATTTTCCAAAAAGGAATTCCTGGTTCCCTTGAATGTGACAAGGTTAACACAGAGCAAGGAGAAGTCCCGAACTCCTTTAAATATGAGCTGTTAAAGCAAGAGCCGATTACGTCAAGCGGCGGACAAGTGTGGATTGCGGATTCTACCAACTTCAAAGCGTCTAAAACGATTGCATCCGCTCTTGTGAAAGTTGATCCAGGTGCCATTCGTGAGCTGCACTGGCATCCAAATACGGATGAATGGCAATATTTCATTTCTGGAAAAGCTCGAATGACGGTCTTTGCTTCTGATGGACATGCGAGAACCTTCAACTATCAGGCGGGAGACGTTGGCTATGTGCCATTTGCGATGGGGCATTATGTAGAAAATACAGGTGACGAACCGCTCTATTTCTTAGAAATCTTTAAGAGCGATCATTATGCAGACATTTCACTCAATCAGTGGCTTGCGGTCACACCGAAACAGCTTGTTTTGGATCATTTAGATCAAGGCGAAGATTTCTTAAAACTGCTTGATACAGAAAAACACCCTGTCATCGCTGCCCCTAAAAAAGAGGATTAATTCCACCTTCCTGCAAAAAGGCTGTCCTTTTTGCAGGTATCTTCATGTAAAGGAGTGTTGTTTACCCATGCAACAATCTGTTCACGCTTTATGGCAAGGGCTGAAATGGCTCATGGCGCTATCAGCTGTCTGTTACATATTTTTGTTGTTTTGTGTGCTGTTCTTTCATTTGACCGGTGCTTTTTACCAATCGATTTTATCGCTGCTACTGTTTATGGGCATCTATGTTGTACTTGGGATCTCTTTTGAACATCTGGAACACGTGCTCATGCGGTTTGTTCGTAAGTGTCGGTCCAAAAAACGATCTATCGTTTTCTATGCCGTTTTATTTCACCTTTTGTTTATTTGGGGTGCTGTCTATGTATCAGACGAATTGGTTGACGGCATTTTGCTGACTACTTCTGAAGAAATTCTCTTTGCGCTAAGTCTTTGGTTATTTCATTTTTTGTTTGATTATGCGTCGTTTTCGTTTGATAAGGAAGCTTCGTGAGGCGCTATCGTCTTTCTGTAGAGAGCGCTTGTTTGACCTGCTCCATATGATGGAGATCATGTTTAATCAAACCTTGAAAATAACTTGATAACGTCAGCTCGGTTTGACCGATCAAAAAGGATGTATTCCAGCGAGATGTTTCGATTTTCTTCATTTCTTGAAGCAATTTTGTTCTAACAGCAATAAATCGCCCGATCGTCTCGCTTCTCTCTTCCTTTCTTGCTCTTTCGGCTGACTGCCGGTTCATTTCATGCACATCAGGTGCCTGAGGTAACGCTTTATTGTTCCAAAATTCCTTTAGGCGATCGTGTAAAATAAATTCATCCCATGGAACGAAATGTGCGATGATCTCAGCAATGCTCCACTTTCCATCAGCGATGGCGCTACGCCATTCTTCTTCTGTTACTTCCGTTAGTGACTGCACCCATTCAAGGGTGTGTTCATAGTGTTTTATCACGGTGTCTTTGTTCATGTTTTGTTATCCCCTTTATGTTTTTAAAAGAAGTTGATCAAAAATTGGTTAGTTTCATTCTTGCTAAATCATTTATAACATATTATCATATACTTTAATTACCAAATGAAAAGGGGGAATTGTGATACGCTGTCCTATATGAAAAAGCTTATTTTTTTGCGCCAAAATAAACCGACCGGTCTGTTTATAAAAAGGGAGGAAAAATGATGAATTCTCAAAATGTGATCATTATCGGCAGTGGTGTAGCAGGATTGGCTACTGCTTTATTTTTAAAAAAGGCTGGAATGGAAAGTACGATTTATGAAAGCAGGTCAGATGAAGAATTAGAAACAGGAGCAGGTTTTTTACTGTCTCCGAATGGGGTAAAGATTTTGGATGGAATCGGGTGTAAAAATGAAGTGATAGCAAATGCAACAGTGATAAAGAAGATCCAGCAAATAAACAGTGAAAATGAAGTAGAAGCGATCTTTCACAATTATAGTGAAAAATATTATGATGCCCCTTTACTGAACGTCATGAGAGACCAAATCATCAAATCACTTTTAAAAGAAGTTCACCGTCAAGGAATAGAAGTGAAGTACAACAAAAAGTTAATCTCAATCAAACAGCAGCCTCATTCCGTTCAGGTTCTTTTTGAAGATGAAACTGAGATAACAGGTGATATCGTAATAGGAGCAGATGGAACTTTTTCTAAAACAAGAGAGGCTATTGCGTTTAATGCTAAATTAGACTATAGCGGTTTTTGGGGACTACAAGGAGTATCGTTTGTGAAGGATTTTGTATTGGATGAGGCAACAAGTTATTTTTACAATGACGGAAACTTTCAATTCATTTTTGGGAAAGCGCATCCAACAAATAAAATGAATATTTTATGGCAAGCTTTCTCTCAGTGTCCTGAGAAGTTACCTACAAAACATTTTGAGAAAGCCAATAAAGAAACCATCCGACAGTTATTATATAAACAAATGGAACATTGGAACATTCCTAAACACCTTTCTGACATCATCGATCATACAAACATGTTCTTTCCAAGAAGTATCTATGAAATAAAGGATTTTCCTGTGTGGTCAAAAGGACGTGTTGTTCTTGTAGGTGATGCGGTACATACGGCGAACCCTTTTGTTGGTCAAGGAGCATCGTATAGTCTAGAAGATGCCATGCTCATAGCAAAGATGCTAAGGGATCATGAGTATCGAGATGCGTTCTATTATTATGAAAAGGATCGAAGAAAGAGGACAGAAGAATTGAATGCGCTATTTCAGCACATGAGTATTCAAAACGATATTGATAAAAAAATGAACGAATACACGATTGAATGGGATGAAGAAACTTACGTATGAGATGAAAGATAAAAAAAACACCACTTATGCTGAAAAGTGGTGTTTCTTGTGTTTTCTCCGTGCATATAAAATCGCAACGATCAAACTGACGAGTGAAATCAATGCGAGAATTCTGATATAAGGTGGATAGTAGGTGAGCACGATCTCGTTTTTGCCTTTTTCTATTGGAAAACCGATAAACGCATAATTGGCTTGTTCAATATCGGTTTGATGGCCGTTCACAGTGAGCTCCCAGCCTTTTTCATATGGAACAGGCAGAATCATATAATCATCGCCGCGCTTGTTCTCATAAGAAATCGTAAAGCGGTTATTTTTAAGTTTCACCTGCTGGCTGCCATCATCCTGTTTTTCTTTATCATATGCCCGCGCAAGGGTGCGGTAAGGCTCATGATACAGCTTTAATTGACTCAGCTCATACGTCCCTTTTGGAACTCGTATGGAAAGGATTTTTTCCGCAGGGACTCGGATCGTCACGTCATTAACGCCTGTTTTGTAGATAGACGTATTGCTTTTGCGTGATGTGACGTAGTCATCTACAGATAACTGAAACCCTTCATTACGGTCGGTCCGCTTCACATAAAAGCTCACATACACATCCCCCACGCGAGCGATATCATCTGGAAGGGTGATATTCAGCCCGCCCGTTTTCCCGTATACATCAAGCACGCCATTTTCGTATACCGCTTGTTCAGTATGAATGTTTGTATCCTTTATTCGATCAGGCGATTGGTCGATTTCAGCATTTCCTTTTTTGTTTAAGATCACACCTTGCAACATCGCATGTTCTTTATCAAGTGCTGACGCATGCTCTAGTGACTTTTCTGAATAGACGGTACTCGTTGTTCTTGCAAATGGGAGCGGGCGTGTATTTTCATACACTTCATAATGTTCGCTTTCCAATATGGGCTTAAAATAAACCGGCGGTGAGAAAGACATCGATTTGTCTCTCATATAATACTTCCCGTAGGTCAGACTGTATAAATTCGCCCTGTCCCCCATTGTTGCATACCGGCTGACACTTTCCCGTCCCATATCAATTTGCAGGTCATTCCAGTAGAAATGGAGCAGATGCTGATTCAATATACTTGAATACGCACTCATGCCTTGAAAGCCTTCAAATAACGGGGTGTTGTTGCGCACGCCGTTCATCCAATCAATCCGGGCAAGCGGATCTTCTTTTGAGCGGCTTTGAATCTGCTGAATGAGCTTCATTTGCTCATGTCCAGCATACGCCTCACTATTCAGATACGTATCTGATACGCTCTTAATATTGCTTCTTTCAAATAAGTAGCCCTGCTGATACACGCCTGCTGTCAGTAAGCTCACAACGATGAGCACAGCTGACAAGAGATGAAGGTGCAGACGTTTCCCCGCATGTATCGAGAGGAAGAACAAGCTGATCACAAGCAGTCCTATTCCGGTAAATACAACAACATCCATATTTCCCTTTGCTCGTTCTGAAAGGGCGACTGCGAGAAGGAATACAATCCAAGCGCCTAAAACCGCACGTTTTTTCCACTTCCACTCCATTTGCGAGAAATGCTTGATGGTGATGGCTACGACTGCTCCGACTGTAAAAGCAAGAATATATTCAAATCTGTACTGCGGTGCAGAAAAACCATTAAACACGCTCGCCATCTTTGGACTGTAGTGAAAAATGATCAGCAGAACACTGATCGATGTGAACATGAAAAACCATCTGTTCCGGTATAGCGGAACGAGAAACAGACAAATCAGAAAGATGACCGGCAATAAATACACCCTGCTTGTAAACAGCAGATGATCATGCAGCGCAAACCAAGGAATTGCCTGTTCATACGGCGGTCTTACATTATTGAGAAAGCCGTAAACAGACGGGATAAAAAAGGCAGCACTGATCCCAAACGATAACAACGTAGAGATCGCAAGTGTCCAGAACACCTTCCAGCCTCGCTCCTCGCTTTGAAGCTTCATCATATATCTGAAGACGAGATAAATGGCTAAAAAGATAAAGTGAATGTAAGCAAAGTAAAAATTGTTGATCAGCATGAGACTGCAAGCCGCAATAAACCATGCCGGCTTGCCTGTTTTAAAAATCCGTTCAACCCCGAGCACAAGCAGCGGAAGCCACATCATGCTGTCGGTGAAAAACTCCCAAAACGTTTGATGCCGAAAGTACACAATAGACAGTCCGTAAATACCGGCACCTGTCAGCGCCCCCAGCCTATGTTGCACAATCGAAAGAAGCACACGATATGCGATGAACAGAATGACTGTCAGCTTGATCACACTCAGCCAAATAACAGCATTTGCCCAAAAGTGAATGTCTGTTGACTGTACAAGGTGAAGCGCATTTAACAGCCAGACAACAGCGACTGTGACCATAAAGACCATCGACGTTGTAAAATAATAACCTAATTGCGTATATGTACCGCCGCCTAGACCAAATTGATAGGAATAAAAGAAGTTTCCTTTGACGTATTCGTCATACAGCAGCTTTTTAAACGGGAGCATTTGCGAAATGCCATCTCCATCTCCCGTCATATATCGGCCTTGCGTATATTCATATAAGAAAAAGGAGTGTCCTAATAAAGCAAGAATGAGGCACATTCCAATGAGTATCCATCTACGTTTCATCATCTAAATCCTTTCTCCAAAAGATCCACTGTTCATTGAAACAAAACAACCCAGCAAGCGATTCGTGCTTGCCGGTTATTTGACTCCACGTTATTTAAATAACTGCGTTAACACTCGGTCTTGTTCTTTTGAGCTTGTCTCTTGTTCCATGACATTTGATTCTTGAATTAAGTAATGCGGCCTCTTTTTCGTTTCATAGTAAATCCGGCCAATGTATTCTCCGATCACACCTAGACTCAAGAGCTGGACACCACCGAGGAAAAGCACAGCTGAGATTAAAGTGAAATAACCCGGTACCATGATGCCCGTTCTGACGATTTGAATAAAGGTCGCCACGATGTAAATCAAAGAGAGAAATAAGATCAAAATACCCGTATAAAAACAAATACGCAGCGGGCGGTTGTTAAAGGAAATGACACCATCAATCCCGTAGTTAAATAATTTCTTCAGTGACCATTTTGTATCACCGTGCTGTCTTTCCACATTTTCATAATAGATGACCTTTTCTTCAAAGCCAATCCAGCAAAAAAGGCCTTTTGAAAAACGATTTCCCTCTTTCAGCTGAAGCAATGCGTCGATCGCTTGACGGGAAATTAAGCGGAAATCTCCTACACCATCACGCAAGTCCACTTCGACCACCTTGTTCATCACTTTATAATACATCGATGATAGGTAAGAACGAAGCTTGCTGTCCCCTTTACGGTTTCGTTTAGCAATGACTTGATGATAACCTTCTTCGTAGCCTCTAACAAAATCCTGAATCAAATACGTTGGGTGCTGCAGGTCGGCGTCCATAATGATCGCAGCTTCCCCTTTTGCATGCTCAAGACCTGCTAAAATTGCAGCTTCTTTCCCAAAGTTACGAGAAAAGGAAATGTATTTGACTTTTGCACTTTTGTGAGAGAGCTCTCTCATGTATTGAAGCGTATTGTCTTTGCTTCCATCATTCACAAAGATGATTTCAAAGTCATAATGAAAATCGCGAAACTCTTCCTCGAGTGCCTCAAAGATTCGTCTGATGTTTTCACCTTCATTGTAAGAAGGAATTATAACAGAGAGCAGTTCCCGTTCCATATCGCACCTTCTCTTCACTTTTTTCACATAGTCTGTTATGTTCATTATTCCTTTTTTGTCAGAAAACGAAACCCTTTTTTATTATCCATAAATTTCATGTATCCTTAATCGTTACATTATATCAGAGTTTTATTTCCAGTGATTTTCACCAACATGAATTTAATGTAATTTTAAGTTTATCCATTGTAAAAAGCCTGTAATTTTGATCACAGACTGGGTATTGTTTCATAAAATTGTTTGGTCAATTATATATTTTCCTGTTTATTGAAAAAGATGAGTGGAAGTGAAAAGGGCAACCCTTTTAATGCAGCAGCCCTTTGTCGTTTTGTTGCAGATGCTCATTTGCCTTCGATTGTTTATTTTGAAATAAATGCAGCTGAGCGCCGTAGCTTTCGATCCATTCTCGGACAATCCGTTCAGTCGTTTCTTGTCCTTTATACTTGCGGCCAGCCTTTGCATAGGTTGTTTCAAAATCACTCCAAAGGAGCTCTACCCATGTACGTGCTTCTTCATATGTGAGCATATTGTTTTTTTCCATTAGTTGTTCGGTTAATCGCTCAAAATATTGTTCCATACTGGTTCCTCCTTCATCTAGCAGAAAGTGCCTTTTTAAAAAAATCTCTTTTTTCATATACTACCCTTACGTCTTCAAAAGACGCAAATGATTTGTATTGTTTGGAGGGAATCAGTATGCGTAATAAAGCAAAGGGCTTTCCAAATCAAGTGAATCACAAGTTTGAAGGCGAACCAGGGGCCACAGATGCTTATGCGTCTAAAAGGCCGAACGGTGAGACGAATACACGTCCACAGGAACGTATGAGGGCATCAGGGAAACGCTAATTTTTCCAAAGGGAGTGCTTGAGATATGAGTTCAAATGGGAAATCGTATATGGAAGACTTTGTTCAATTAAGAACAACCGCTTACCCTCAACCATGGGCGAATGCTAAACATTCTGCCTCTCAGGTCAACGGAGAAACGCAGCAAACGCAGCACGACATCGTACTTCAGAACAACGTCCGTAAACAACGTTCGAAGTAAAGAAAAGGACTGATCTCTAACGATCAGTCCTTCAGATTGTTGACAAAGGGCTAAAATGAACTTGATTTTAGCCCTTTGTCTTCTTTTCAGCGTGATAGAAAACCTTTGCAGTCTAGGAAGGACGAGTACTGGCGCGGAGCGAATTTGACATTCGTGAGCACCAGCACGCAGGACTGACAAAGAATGCGAGGGTTTGTCTACACGCTGAAGGACTGATCTCTAGGGATCAGTCCTTTTGCGTAAGCATTGAAATCGGCAGGGCATCTTCTTTATTTGGCGCTGATACTCTGTAGCCCCAAGCAAAAACACCATTTAAATACTCCACATAAAACTGCTCGTCTGTATCTTTGATGTGATAAGTCGTTTTGGTCTGAATAGCAGCTGGATCTAATAAATAGGCTTTCGCCATGTCAATTTTCCGCTCCAACACGGCATATTCATTCACAATGCCTAGCTGCTCAGCCTTTCTTGCTTTTTCAGAAAGAGCGGCAATCTCCTGCTTTAATTCGTATTCTGTCATTTCACTATAGCGTTTTTCCATCTGTCATTCCCCTTTGTCTAAAACGTGATCAATTGTATCAAGATCAAATCCTTTTCGGTATAGGAATTGCTTCACTTTCATTTTTTTCTCAAATGATCCGTCATAACCTACCTTGCGTTTTGCCTTCTCAAGCATATAGTGAAGGGCTTCTTCTTCCTTTTCCTCTTCTTGTCCATCATAGGCTTCTTGAAGGGCTTTATCAATGATATCAAATGAAAATCCTTTTCGCTGAAGCTGCAATTTGATACGCTGTTCAATTTCTTTTGCGGACCGGTTTTTCTCTTTCTTAACCAGCTTTAGCACTTGTTTCACTGCTTCCTCTAGCTGCAAATCATTCGGATATTGCGATAGTGCTTGTTCGATGGTGTCATCGTCTATGCCTTTCAGCTTTAACTCTTTTTTTAGCACTGACGGGCCTTTGCTATTCGTTTTTCGGTGGGTGCTTACATACGCTTCTGCAAATTCAAGATCATTTACATACTTATAATGTTTTAATTTGTGTATAATTTCACTAATAGCAGGTGCTGGTATGTCTTTTTTCGTCAAATAATCGGTGACTTCTTTCACTGATCTCATCCGATACGATAAATAATCGACGGCCTGCTGAAATCCTTTTTTTACTGCATCACCGAATTGAATCTCTATGATATCGGCTTCGTCCAGCTCTTTTCCCTTTTTCAAATCATGCTGGACGAGCACATCTAGATCAACGCTAAAAGCGTACTTTTCATCAAGAAAGATGTTCACGCGTTCTGTATTGTTTTTCTGAGCAGAGATTTTCGTAATATAGGGCATCCTGTGATCACTCCTTTTTTCAAACAGTCAGGATGTTTCTTCTGATTCAAAATCGTGAAAGATATAGGTATGTATATGAGAGGAGAAGATGTCAATTGAATATCGCCATTA
Organism: Bacillus sp. FSL K6-3458; assembly: GCF_038005045.1. NCBI lineage: Bacteria > Bacillati > Bacillota > Bacilli > Caryophanales > Bacillaceae > Bacillus > Bacillus sp. FSL K6-3458. Next base: position 3,214,934 of record NZ_JBBOSI010000001.1, read on the forward strand.
CCGGAGGAACCGGGTTTATCGGGCATCATGTCACAAAGGTGCTCGCAGCTGAAGGACATCATCTATATATTTTAACAAGAAATCCAAAGGAATCCGAACAAAATCATTTACATTACGTGCAGTGGCTGACAGATGGTGCTAAGCCTGAACATGAATTGCCTGCGATTGATGTATGGATTAACCTTGCTGGAAAATCCATTTTCACACGCTGGACGGACAAAGCAAAAAAAGGCATTCTCTCCAGCCGTCTTCAATCCACGCAAGAAGTGAGACGCATTATAGAAGCGCAGGAATCGAAACCATCTGTGCTCATTCAAGCAAGTGCTGTCGGTATCTACGGCACTTCCAAGACAGAAGACTTTACGGAGGAGGCCCCTCCAGCCGATACAGACTTTTTAAGTCATACATCTAAACTTTGGGAAGCTGAAGGGCAAAAAATTGAGGCGCTCGGTATTCGCACGGTTTATACACGCTTTGGGGTAGTGCTAGGAGAAAAAGGCACACTTCCTCTTATGACCTTGCCATACAAGCTGTTTGCCGGTGGAACGATTGGCTCTGGCTCGCAATGGGTATCTTGGGTTCACGTGGAGGATGTAGCACATCTCATTGCGTATGCCATTCAACATGAACACATATCAGGTCCACTCAATGTCACATCTCCAAATCCTGTTCAAATGAAGCAGCTGGGACAAACTATTGCATCTACCCTTCATCGCCCTCACTGGCTGAAGGTGCCGTCCTTTGTCATCAAAACCGCACTTGGCGACATGTCATTGCTTGTATTAGAAGGTCAACGTGCTCTGCCGAAAAAGGCACTGCTGTCTTCTTATGAATTTTTACACCCTGAGCTAAAAGAAGCGATTTTGCATTCAGAGGAATAAATTTTGTCAAAAACACCCATCCTATTAAAAATGAGATGAGGGGGCGATTTTGATGAAGAAAAAAGAACACCAGCCGACTTCAAAACTGAAGAAAACCCAAGAAGTTCTGTATCAGCAGGAATTCAAAAAAGCGGAAAGAGCAGCAGAAAAAAGAAACAAATAAAACGGATATTCCTCTTTTACAAGCACATAACTAAAGTGATCTTGTAAAGGAGGGAAAAGCTTTGAAAAAAGACCAACACAAAAAATCCAACCATCAGCTTGCGGCACAAGAGACGGATGGCGAATATGTTGAATTTTCCAAAGAACTTGCAGATCCGAATGACGTAAAAGCGATGGCACGTATGAAAGCAGCCGATCAGCGTGCCAAAAAACAATAAGTAAAAAAAACAGACCCTATTAAAAGGTCTGTTTTTATTTGATTTCAGTTAGCAGGCTTGATGCCTTCTGACGTGACTTTTCCTCAGGCACCTCTTCTGGATAACCGATGTGAAGAATCGCGGCAAAGCGTTCGTTTTCCTTTAATCCCATATCCTGTTGAAACCCTTTGTCGTATAAGATACGGCCGCTCTTCCATACCATACCGATTCCTTGATCCCAAGCCAGCAGCTGGAAGTTTTGAATGAGCGCACTCACAGCGGCAAAATCATCATTTCTCACAACTGGATTTTCGTCTTCTTTTAGAACAACAAGTAAAAGTGCTGGTACTTTAGAAAAATAATCTCTGTACTGATTAATCTTTTCTTCTTTTGCGTCTGGATTGTTGCGTTTAAAGAAGGCAATAAACCGCTCAACAAATCCCTCTTTTGCTTCATCCGTCACTGCATATAAAAAACGCCAAGGTTCCGTGATTTTATGATTGGGTGCATAGACTGCGTCCTCTAATAATGGCTGAAGCTGCTCAATGCTCACCGGCGTTTCTTTGAATTTTCGAATCGATCGTCTATATCTGACAGCGTCTCGAACCGTTAACGCTTCTGTTTGTTGTTTTGCTTCTGGCATATATGTCATCCTTTCAATCAACCTTAATTGAAATTGATTCTCATTCACATTATAAACATGATCATGTGCTGTTTGCAAATAAGACCTCACCTCTCTGCTAAAAAGTTGTTTGACTTTTTCAAGTAATGTTACAATCATATTACGTTTTAAACAAATTTTGAGAAAAAAGCCAAGATGATGAAATGATTTCAGGTATTTCCACTTTGTCTCATGCGGCTATTTTTTCAAAAAGCTTTCAACCCATGATTGGAAGGGAGGCTTCTGGATTGAATGAAAATCAATATTGGGCAAATCATCAAACTCTATCGTTATAAACAAAATATGACCCAATCGGAGTTGGCAGAAGGAATTTGTTCTGTCTCTCATTTAAGTAAAATTGAAAATGGCTCAAAAGAGGCCAATCAAGATACGATCAATCTTTTGCTTGAACGGCTTGGAATTAGTCAAGAAACGCTGTCGCAAAAGGCGCGTCATCTGTTGTCATTACTCGATGAGTTTCAGATGAACATGTATTTCTATGCGCTCGATCAAGCAGAGCAAAATGCAGAAATGATCATTCATCACGAGGAACAGTTCTTTTCGCTAGATTTAGGGATTCAGTATCATTTGTCCTTATTTCAATTTTATTTATTAACAGAAAAACAGCAGCTTGCCTTAAAAACGCACCGCGTGCTTAAGAAGTTTGAAAAAACCTTTATTGACACAGAAAAAGAAACGTTTGAATATCTAGATGGCATCCACCAGATTAAAATCGGTCAGCTCGAAGAAGGATTGAAAAGACTTGAAAGCTGCTTTTCTTACGCTTCTGTTGAACAGAGCGACCTGTATTATCACTATGCAAAAGCACTTGGAGCCATGGGGCATCTCGGTGATGCGCTTGAGGCCACACATCAAGCAATGGATTTGTATAGACAAAAAAATAATTTCAAGCGGGTCATTCATTGTACACTCATTCATGGGGTCATCTCACTGGAATTAAAGGCCTTTCAAACAGCTAAAAGATATTTAAAAGAAGTGATTTTACACACATCGCTTCACCCTGATGCTTATATTAAGATGACAGCTTATTTTTATTACGGGGTTCTCTTAAAACGCCAAGGCGATTTCTCATCCGCTGTGCCTTATTTACTAGATTCACTCAATTATTTTAATCAAGAACAGATAGAAGATCGTTACTGTGAAACGCTTTATGAAATCGCGACATTGTATGCGGAATATGATCGCAAAAAGGCGCTTCCATATATACACGAGCTGCTCAAACAGCCTCGTATTCAACCAAACTGTTTATATATGATTAAAATCTATAAATTGATGATTGAAGAGAATCCTCATGATTTGAAAACTTATTTAGTAGAAGCAGCGATTCCTTACTTTGAACACAATCAGCTCCACAATGAGTACTTGTTTGCTCTTAGAACCTTGCTTTCCTATGCGGCTTCTGAGCTTGATAAGCGTGCATATATGTCTTACACAACGAAGCTGCTTGATCACTTAGCATCATATATCCCGTATTATAAAAAAGCATGACCTTCTGCCGATCGAAGGTCATGCTTTTTCTATGATTAGATGGTCTTTTGTTGATCTGTATCGGGACGGGTGACTTGTTCGACAGAATGAATGTACCGTTTTCTCGCAAAATAATCGTAAGCATGCTGCCCAAAGCCAAGCCAAATGCTGAGTACAATGAATGGGACCGTTCCCCATAATGCAGGGATGTGACAAGCCATTCTCAGCCACGTATAAATCCCTGAGTTTTTTTGATTTTTCGCTAAGGAAATAGACACGATTCGTTTCTCTGCCTTCTCTTCACTAATTTTATTCAGTCTCAGCAGCTGTGAGTTTCTAAATGATTCAAAGTGAATTCGATTTTTCCAATCGAGTGATTTCAACAGGTCAATTGCTTTTGCACATGAAGGACTTTGTCCGTCATAAAACACAAGCAGTCTGAGTGATTTGATGGAACGCTGTTCTCTTTTCTTTGATTCAGCGAGCTTCTTTTTTTCTTGATCGAGATAGATGATTTTTTTCATAAATTGATCGCCAGCCCTTTTCCTTCATTTATTTTTTTTAGTTCGTTCAAAGGAGATTACAACTAGATTACTATAGTTGCTGGGCCTCTTGTATTGGGAAAAAGCCATCCGACGTGCGTTATATGAGCCTTTAGATAAGGGCAAAATAGCTGATTTCATGGCATATATGAGGTTTTTCAACTAAAAGTGGTTGGGAAAATCGTGATGCTTTGCGGTTTTCTGCGGTATTTGATAGAATTCTGCGGTTTTTCTACATCTTTATGCGGTGTTTTGTAGGTAAAACGCAAAAACAAGATAAAAAAAGACTACTTCCCATTGCGGCGAAGTAGTCTTTTGGTTTATATTTTTGACAAAACTTCTACTATTTCTTTCTCAATATCTTTCCATAAGTAACGATCTGTCGTATAGTGATGTGCGGCTTCTTTCGCAAACACTTTAAATGCTTCCTCAAAATCGGGTGCATCTTTATCCGGCTTTTTCTCGTCGACAAAGCGCTGAGCTTCTGCTGAGCGAGGTCCCCATTTCCCCACTTCTTTCCCTTCCTGATCAATGATGACGATAATCGGAATCGATCTTGCGGTCCCGTTCGTTAAATACTGATCCATCAGGTCTAGGTGCTCGTCCCGAATGAAATAGCGCGCATCAATCAGTGCTTCATTTGCAATACGCATGAAAATAGGTACATTGACCATCGCATCTCCGCACCAATCTGCTGTAATCACAAGCGCTCTGAGCTTTTTCTTTTGAAGTTTTTGAAGCAGCTCTTTTTCCTTTTGATGAATTGCGTACTGGTTATACACCGTGAGTAAGTTTTCACGGTTTTTCTCCATGTTGTGTACATATGTACGTTCAGCTAATCCCTTTGTAAACCATTCATTTAGTGTCATGTGAACATCCCCCTTACCCTTCAACTTTACCACTTTTGCTATTCTTTTGTCTAAAAAAACCTTCACCTAGTGAAAGGTAAAGGTTCTTTGGACTTATGGACGCCGTTTTCGATTTGGGTCCATTCCTATCAGCTTAGTGACGAGCACCATTGTGACAGGCAGTGATGTATTCTTTTTATACGCTAAATATTTTCCGCGCCATTCTGGTTTATATTTCTGTTTAAACGACCGTAAGCCGCTGAAACTATACATATATCTGACGTTATTGAAGATGACACTCGCCAAACGTTCTGTCAGAAAGGACTGATGGAACGTGCCAACATTCGATAATGGCGCCATTCCCATGTTAAAGGATGTGTAGCCTTTTTCTTTCGCCCATTGAAACAGGTGGATAAAGAGTGCATCCATCATCCCGTTCGGTGCATCATGCATATGACGCATGAGGTCGATGGATATCTCTCCTTTTTGATACATCGGCATTAAGGACACAAAAGATATGATCTGCCCTTGTTCATCCTTTAAAATCGCAATCGGTGCTTTTTGAAGGTAGTCTTCATTGAAATAGCCTAATGAAAATCCTTTTTCTTTTTTCTTGCCCAGCCAGCTGTCAGAGATTTGTTTTAAGGTTGAGATCAATTCCTCTGAAAAGGGCGGCTCCAGCATTTCAAACGTATAGCCTTCTCGTTCAAATTTATTTGCGACAGCCCGTAAGTTTGATTTTTTCTTTCCTGACAAAGAGAACGTTTCTAAATCGACCATGGCTTCTTCCCCAAGCTTAAAGAAGTGAAAACCTAGGTCATGATAAAGCGCCATTCCTTCACGTTCTACTTGATAAAAAGCGACACGATAGCCTGCTTTTTCTGTCTGCTCCAAAAATTCTTCCAGTACAAGCGGATAAGAGGCTCTACGCCCAGAAGGATCTCCAAGCACAATTACGCAACGGCCAATCCGGCCAAACTGAAGCATCGCCTCCCCATCACTTGAGAAAAACAATTTTTTGTCTCCCAAAAAACCTAGATGACTAAGAGCATTTCCTCCCTTTTCTTCGAGAAAAGTTTTTAATTTTTCTTCATCGGCTTCTTCACCGATTGGAACTGCTTTTTTATTAAAAATCAATTTGCTAATGAAAAAGAAAAGAGGAACGCCAATTAAAGCAATCATACTGGTCATCGTGATATGCCGTTCATTATGAACCAAATAGTCCTTGCTTAGGAAATGACCAATTTTCATCCAAATGAAGTTCCCAATGACATTATAGTTAAACAACACGAGTAAATATCCGGCGGCGGCGGCCACAAACTGATTCAAAGAATAAGGGGCCTGCTGCTTCACAAATTGATTTCGAAGCGAGAAAAATACCACCATGATGACCGGCAATATAAAGATCAAACTCAGGTTAAACCCTTTTAGTAAAGTAAACACAAAGCCGCCTGCTAGGGCAATCATTGTCAATAGATAAGACCGTTTCGTTCTTTTATACACTTCAATGGACAAAATCATTAAAATGATCCCGAACATTAAAGAAAGACCATTAAATCCTGATAACAAAAAGCGTGGAATGGTTGTAATCACACCTAAACGATCAACAGGAAGCACAACGGAAGCCATAATGAGCAAACCGCTTCCAAACGTTAAAATGGACAAAGATCCGTACAATAAACGGATGAGCAGAGCTCGGTGCAAAACAATTAAGACGTTTGTTGTTTCAATAGCAGGCGCCATTCTCGGATTGCCTTCAAGACGCCTGAGTGTTGTTCCAGTTAAATCGTATGCCGCTAGACAAAGTCCAAGAATAAACGGGAAAATGGAGTAAACGAAGCGGTACAATACAAGCGCTGTCAGTACCATCTCTTTATCAAACCCAATGTATTGCATACTGAGTAAAAAGATCAGATCAAACGAACCAAATCCGCCCGGAACCATACTGATTAAACCGCCGATTGACGCAATCGCAAAGACGCCTAATACAATACGGACATCAACGTTCATCCCCATAGAGACAACAGCCATGTACATGACAAGACCAGCTGCCAGCCACTCTAAAAACGATGCACCAATATAAGCATAGATCGGGTGCTTCAGTCCGTTTTCACCGCTCTCAATCGAGCTTTTTCGAATGGACGCCATGATGATGTAAATGGGCACAATACAAGCAAAAATAATGACAAATGCCCATAACCACGGCTCCTGACTAATAATACTTTCAACAGGCAGGACCCTAACTAAAATCAAATCACTGAAAATAGATAAGCCCAGCAGAACAGAGGATGTTAAAAGGGCAATGCCTTTCAACAGTTTTTTCGTATCTGTTATGTATTCCTTGTATAGAAGCGTTCTAAGCCCTGCTCCTGATAAACCACCGAAACCAAGCACACTATTAAAGGAGTTGGCGATCCAAGAAATTCGGATCGTTTTCCAGCCGCTGATAGGCATATTAAGGCTTTTTCTTAAAATAAAATCATATAAGGACATGGATAAAACAGCGACAAGTCCAAGAAAGACAAGAATAAACAAGTCCATTCGATTCAAGCTGTCAATAATATAAAACGTCTTTTTAATGGAAAGGCCGCTCAGCTCCTGCTTGGCGACAAAAATTAAGACAAGGATGATCACGATCGGAAAGAGCATTTTTAAGATCGTCATACCCGTTTTTTTGTTCCACATGTTTTTCCCAACTTTCTAAGTTGCTTCATTAATTTCAACTGACCATTATTATACAACAAATACCACTTAATTCATGCAGTTTAACATTCAAAAGCTTCATGATACTTTCAATTAGAAGTAAAAATCAGTAATATAAAGAAAAGAGCCGCTTAAAGGAAGTGAACAAGCGTGGAATATAATATTCATGACACCACCGTACTAAAAGAGGAAATCCTATCTCCTGAGGAAAAAAAGACATGGGTGCTGTATATGAAAGTACTCACTGCTGCAGGACTTGGAGATGTTTCTGAATGGATGAAGCTGGATATGAGTATGCCTCAAATGAAGGTGCTCATGCTGCTCAATAACCATGGCTCTCTTAAGGTGTCCGAAATTGCTGAAAAAATGGGGGCTTCTTTGTCCAATATGACAGGGCTGCTTGATCGGTTAGAACAATCGAACTTTGTGGAACGAAAGCATTCTGAGCGTGACCGTCGAATTATTGTCGTAGAATTGACAGAGGAAGCGAAAAATATTTTCAGAAGTATTTATCAAAAAGGGCATGAAAAAATTAAAAATTCCCTGCAACGGCTCAATGATGAAGAAAAAGAAAAAGTCAATGAAGGTCTAGCTATTTTAGAAAAAGCACTTCGTCCTGAACGTGGCTAAAAAAGGAAAAAAGACGGTCACTTGAGGTCCGTCTTTTTTAATTCTTCTTTTCCTTGTTTATCTGGGGTGAAAAGATATTGACGAATGACTTCCCGGTCATCCCACAGGAGATAACCTAAACCGATAATGAGAAAAATGATGCTGATCCACGTACCGCCTGGGAGTATATCTTCCAGCTCCTCGATCGTTCTTACTGTGCTTACATTTCCACCATAGCGAATCTCAAACAAAACGTATTTCGCTATATAAAACAATGCCGCCGTGCAGATAAACATAGCGCCGACAATTCTTCTACTAGACATGTGTTGACTCCTTTACTTCCACTGATTTCTTTTGATTAATTCCGTGATATGGGTGAGATGATGCTGTGAATGCCAGACGTACATTCCTGTTGCATCATATAAGGACACCGTTTTTTGATCGGCTGGATGGTAATACGCAGCGTTGAAATCTTCCTCTGTCATCTCGCGAAGTAATGTGACCCACCTGCGATGCAGACTGCTGATTAATGGCAGTGATAGACTGATAGGCGCCTTGCTGTCAGGAAGTGAAGCAAATGCTTCCTGATCATATGGACGTATGTGCGGTGTTTCTTCTGTTAGCGCAAGTTTAAATCGCAAGTAGGCGTTCAGATGGCTGTCCGCTACGTGGTGAATGAGCTGACGAACGGTCCATCCTCCTGGCCGATATGGGGTATCCAGCTGATCATTTGTCAATGGGACAACTGCCTCTTCATACTTTTGAGGAATGAGTGCCAGCTCATCAATCCATGCCTCCAGCTGCTTTTTCGTTTGTTGGTCCACCGGTTCATATAAGCCAATCGGATATTGTAATGATGTCATCTGCTGCCCCTCCTTAAAATCCTTCTAGAACAAATTTACCTATCATCTTCCCTTGCTCAAGTGTTTGATGTGCCTGCTTCAAATTGGCGGCATTGATGGGGCTGAGCACCTTTGTTAATGTATGTTTTAACTTCTTCTCTTCAAATAATGTACTCGCTTCTTTTAAAAGCTCGTGCTGCTTCATCATATCCGAGGTTTTGTACATCGGCCGTGTGAACATGAATTCCCATACAAATGCAGCACTTTTATTTTTGAGTAATTGAATGTCTAAATGGTGCTGATTTTCAACAATGGTACAGATCGTCCCTTGAGGTTTAATCGCTTCTGCCATCCCTTTGAAATGGCCATCTGTATCATTTAAGCATAAAATGTAATCCACTTCGCCAATCCCTTTTTCCTGAAGCTGCGCTAAGAGCGGCTGGTGATGGTCAATGATATGATCAGCCCCTAATGAGAGACACCATTCATTTGTTTCAGGTCTTGATGCAGTGGCGATCACAGTCGCCTTTGCTAATTTGGCGAGTTGAATGGCGATAGAGCCCACTCCGCCTGCTCCACCGATGATCAGCAAGGTCGAGCCTTCGGCATTCCGCTTCATATGCATTCGGTCAAATAGCGCTTCATATGCCGTAATTGTTGTAAGAGGCATGGCAGCTGCTTCGGCAAAAGAGAGATTTGCAGGCTTTTTCGCCACAATTCTCTCATCCACAAGCTGGTATTCACTATTTGAGCCTTGTCGCGTGATATCTCCTGCGTAATAGACGTGGTCACCCGGCTGAAACAACGTACACGCTTGGCCCACTTCCACCACCGTACCGCTTGCATCGTAGCCAAGAATTTTCAGTTCTTCTTCCTTCTGATTCTTCGGTGACCTCACTTTTGTATCCACTGGATTCACCGACACAGCCTCTACCTTCACCAAAATATCCCTGCCAGCTGCTTTGGGCTTTGCCACCTCCTGATCGATCAAGCTCTGTTCATGCTCAATTGGCAAATACTCAAATAATCCAACTGCTTTCACTCGCTCGCACTCCCTTTCTCCATGCTTCTTTTCCACATTTTATCATACATTTCTGATGCTGATGGATCAGTCAGCAAGCGATTGCATATTTAGGATTTCTTCAAAGCCCTTCGTTCCCTCACGATGTAAGAAGGACGAGCCTTTTGTAAAGAGAGGACATAGGTGAACCAGCCGCTCGATTTAAAAAAGTACTGAACATAATAAAACTGAATGTGCTGCAAGAAAACGACGATGAACAGAAAAATTGTGAATAATAATGTCACAATGTCTCCCTGCATCCATCCACTGATCAATACCATCACAAAACCGAGCATCATGAGCTGTTCGAGCCTCTGCATGATCTGGACAACGAGATGTCCCCGTTTGGTTAGGTCACCTGATTGACGCTTTCGAATGTTTCTTGATTTATAAAACCATACGATACTTGTCACTAAATGATGAATGATAAAAAGAGCGATCATGACCATAAGTAAAGGAGTTGATTTAAAAAGATCTTTTATAATGAATGGGATCACCAAAAAATAAAATGCGGTAAATGCGTGTCTACCTGATAAGAGAAATAGTTGTTTTTCTATGTATCGCTGCATGTGTCTCACCTCTATATGTAGTACGTCTCATTTGTCATAAGGTTCCTTCTGCCTATCAAAAAAGGATGCCCTGAAAAAGGCATCCTTCATGAATCAAGCTTAAAATGCAGCACTCAGTACGACAGGGCCTTGCGGAAGCTTGTTATCCTTTTTTGGTTCAAGGGTGACAGCCACAGTATCCCATGATTCGTTTGCTTCTTTTTCAGATAACGCATAGGTGACGGTGCCCTCCCCTTTGCTATCTGTTTTAAAGGCACCGGCCGGAACAGGCTGATCTCCTTTAATGAGCCATACTTGATAAACGGCCGATGAATCAAGCTGGCCTTTTAATCCGTCTGCACTCACTACAAGCTCTTTTTTGCCGTGATGCTCAATCACTGAAAAAGCACCCGTTGTTTTTGCCGATTCGGCAGATGCCAGTGATTTTGTCGCAACAACTTTGACAGGTTGTTCTGCTTGATCTGTTCCATTTGTTAAGAAGTACACGTTCCCAGCTGCAGAAATGAGAAGTAGTGCGGCAACGAGAGGCAAAAGCCATTGATTTTTCTTCTTCATTGGCGGTTTCGTCTCATTTGCATCACGAACTATTTTGAGATCTTGAGGCGGGTTCGATTTTGCAGCGATTGTTGTCTCTCGTATCTCTTCTGCAAATACTCTTGATAAAATGCGGTCTTTCATCCCTGCCGGAGGCGTTTCGTCCTCTGCTAGAAACGGAATATCAGACATGAGCGATGTCAGTTCTTCAAGCTCTTCTTTGCAAGCCGAGCAATGTTTGATGTGTTCTTCAAATTGCGTCTTTTCTTCTCCTTGTAAATGCCCGTTAAAGTAATCAATGACTTGATGTTTACACTGAGTCATGCCTCTTCCTCCTTTCCTCCGCGAGACAGTTTCGTTCGTAAATGCTTCAATGACAATCGAACTCTTCCCTTCACCGTTCCAATAGGGATGCCTAGTTTTTCCGCAATGCTCTTTTGTGTCATTCCTTTAAAATAGACATCTTCGATGATGGTTTGCTGTTCTTTCGACAATGTTGATACTGCTTCACGTATGATTTGTTTTTCTTCGTTCCATTCTACTTCTTTTGACACATCTTCTTGATGGTCTGCCAAGTATTCAATATGCTCATCTTCAAGAGCTGTTTCATTTCGGTGTTTCCTTAATAGATCGATTGCCGTGTTTCGTGACATCATAAATAACCATGAGGAAAATTTCCCTTTATCTGTATTGTATTCTCCTATGCCGCGCCAAAGCTTGATAAAGACTTCTTGAAGCACTTCCTCCGCCAGCTCACGGTTTCCAGTCATTTTATAAATAAACGAATATAACACACGTTCATAGCGATCGTACAATAATTCAAGCGAGGGCTTATGTCGATCATGTTTGATCTTGTGATACAGCTCAAAATCCTTCAGTGTGTCCATGGTCATCTCCTTCCTTTTTCATGAGAAAGAGCATTATGCATTCATCATGAAATCTTCACGTATGGCTCATCTCTCAAATTGCTGAGATAAGCCTCCTTTGTACTTTACTCTTTTTTCAAGGAGAAAAAAAGAGCGCTGAAAAAGGAAATGTGTTCCTCATGAGAATGTACTGACTAAACGGATGGATTGACCATTTGGATCACTCGCCTCAAGGAAAGTCAAGAATCCATGTGTTTCATTCACTGTTCAGTTGATTTTAGCAAACTCTCATTAGTCTCTCAATTTACATCAGGTAGAACGCATCCTTTCATCATGTCATAATAGAACGAAACAGGAGAACTGGAGTGTCCGAAAATGATTGTAACGATTGTTCTTTTTTTATTAGCTGGTCTGGCTGAAATAGGTGGCGGTTATCTTGTCTGGCTGTGGCTGCGTGAAGCAAAACCCGTCAGCTATGGAATCGCAGGTAGCCTCATCTTGGTCGCTTACGGCGTCATCCCTACATTCCAGCAGTTCCCGACCTTTGGGCGGGTTTATGCGGCCTATGGCGGTGTTTTTGTCGTTCTCGCTGTGTTTTGGGGCTGGTGGGTCGATCGCAAAACCCCTGATTTCTATGACTGGATGGGTGCTTTGATCTGTTTAGCTGGTGTCAGTGTGATGTTATTTGCCCCCCGCAGTTAATGGTCGGATGATGATCTCACGCTAAAAAGCCGGCAATATGCCGGCTTTTCCTCTTTTACATTCTAAACTGTGTTTCATACAAACGCCGGTACATCCCGTCCATTTCCAGCAGGTCTTCATGCCTGCCTTGCTCCTTGATGCCCTCTTTTGTTAAAACCACAATCCGGTCAGCATGCTGGATGGTCGCTAGGCGATGCGCAATAATAAACGTGGTTCGTCCTTCAGATAGTTCTTCAAGTGAGCCCTGAATAAAGGATTCTGTCTCCGTATCCAGAGAAGATGTGGCTTCATCTAAAATAAAAATTGGCGGATTTTTAAGGAAAATACGTGCAATGGAGATACGCTGTTTTTGTCCGCCAGATAACATCATTCCGCGTTCACCGATGATCGTATCAAGCCCATTTGGCAAGCTATTTACAAGATCCTTCAGTTGGGCTTTCTCCACTGCCTGCCACACTTCTTCATCAGATGCATCGAGTTTTCCGTATAAAATGTTTTCTCGAATGGTCCCATGGAATAAATAAATATCTTGCTGGACGACACCAATTTGTCTCCGCAGCGAAGGCAGTGTCATCTTTCTTGTCTCTATGCCATCAATTGTAATGGTACCCTCCTGCCATTCGTAAAAACGTGGCAGCAAACTGCAAAGCGTCGATTTCCCAGCACCAGAGGGACCTACGACCGCAATGGTCTCTCCTTGTTTCACCTCAAGATTGATGTCATGAAGAACCGGTTTGTCTGATTCATATTGAAAAGACACATGCTCAAAAACGATATCCCCTTTTAACTGATCAACTTCAATGGCATCATCCGCATCCTTTTCATCTGGCGATTGATCGATGAGTGATGCAAATCGTTTAAAGCCCGCTGCACCTTTTGGATACATTTCAATGACTGCATTGATTTGTTGAATGGGTCCTAAGAAGATGCCTGTTAATAGTACAAATGACACAAATTCCCCATACGTCATATTTTTTTGCAGCACAAACCATGCGCCGCATACAAGGCCAAACACTGTCACACTCTTAATAAGAAAATGACTGACAGCGGTATGCACAGCCATCATTTGATATGTGGTTAGCTTTGTCTTTCTAAATTGCTCGTTATGTTCAATAAATCGGTCCATTTCATGTGATTCATTTCCGAATGCTTTCACAACCCGTATGCCACTAATATTGTTTTCCACACGTGAATGGAATTGACCAATACTCGAGAACATTTTATCAAAAGCAGCAGACATTTTTTTCGTAAAGTAGACGGATAATCCGATCAAGAATGGAACGACAATAAATGTGAGAACTGCCAGCTGCCAATTAATCGACAGCATCAAGCCAAAGGCACCCGTGAGTGTCATGATCGCGATAAATAAATCCTCCGGACCATGATGCGCAATTTCACCAATATCCATTAAATCATTTGTCATACGAGACACGAGTTTTCCCGTTTTCTTTTTGTCAAAGAAGCGAAAGGACATTCTTTGTACATGAGAAAATAGCTGATTCCTCATATCCGTTTCTATATTAATGCCTAACTTGTGCCCAAAATAGGTCACGACATAATGCATCGTAGAACTGATCACGTATAAAACGAGGAGCAGAATGCCCCAAAACCAAATGGCATCCCAATCACCATTTGGCAGCAAATCGTCCATCACTTTACTGATGGCAAGGGGAAAGGATAATTCGAGTAAGGCTGCCAGTACCGCACAGGAAAAATCTAATATAAACAGCCCCATATATGGTTTGTAGTATGAGAAGAAACGCTTTAACAATTGACAGACCTCCTACCGATCAGACATTTCTGTCAATATGTCAGCAAACTCTTCCGCTTGATTGGCTACTGCAATCGGATCGTAAGGCCAGAAGAACTCTGTATCCATTTGATAGGTCTGCTCTTTTTTGACAGATTCTAGACTCTTCCAAATAGAATTGTTTTTATCAAATGTTCCGCCGTTGCTTTCATCAATGAAAATGTAATCTCCTGCATATTCAGGAAGGGTTTCATACGAAATGACTTCATACCCTGTCTTACTTTTTAAAATCGTATCTCTGACCTGTTTTGGCGGGTTTACCTGTAATTGCTGATATAATGCCTGCCCGCCTCGATAAATTCCGTTACCATATACATAGACATCATTTTTAAAAGCGCCCATGATCGAGACCGTTTCATTCTCTTTTAAAGCAGACTTCACTTTTTTCCTAGCAGCCTCGATTCGTTGATCGAAGGCGGTGAGGAATGCTTTTCCTTCCTCTTCTTTATTTAAAATTTTTGCCAGCGTCTTCAATTCTTCATGTGCATCTTTGAAAGAACCGTAAGGATACACGATGGTAGGCGCTATTTTTTTGTACACATCATAGACTTTTTCATCCTGTACTGCCGTGATAATCAGGTCAGGCTTTAAGCTAAGTGCTTTTTCAGCTGAACGCTCGTCACTGATGTCCTCTATTCCTTTTATCTTGTCCTTTAAGTGTACGTTCTTTAAATCCTGCGTGGTCGATCCAACAGGCTGAACGTCAAGTGCAATCACACTCCCTAAATATCCATCTACGAGAATTCGTTTAGGTTCAGCTGGAATCTCTATCTTTCCTTTCACTGTTTCAACCGTTTTCGTTTCTTGCTTTGATTCTGCTGTTTTGGCTTGTTCTTTATTGCCACAAGCCGTCAATATCATTAGAAGAATGACAGCACATATCCAATACGTCTTTTTCATCTCCATATTCCTCCTTCATTTTCGCCACTACAAATGAGAATAGTTATCAATTACTAGTCTCATGTATTCTATCAACCTCACCTGTCGTGGTCTATGGAGGATTCTCGCAACTTATATATGGACAATTGTTGGATAGGCTGAGTGTGTCAATTGAGAGACAAACCGGTCTATCAAAAGAAGTGCACGCTCTCCTTCATCAAATCGAAACTCCTCCAGTTTTACTGGATAAAAGGTACCATTTTTCACAGCCGATAATTGACGAAGAACATCACTTTCTTCCATTCGCTTGTCCATTTGCTTATACCACCCATATTGGTCAGAGACAATAAAAAACATATGATCCGCCTCGTATTCTCCAAGTCTCTCTAAAGGAATGACTGTATGTTGATTAGGAAGAAGAACTTCTTCTAAAATGGCTTTTGGAGGTTTTAAGCCAAGCGTTTCGTAAAGATAGAAGGCCCCTCTTGCCTCATAGGACCACATATACACTTTGTCATGTCCTCTCATTTCATAGATTGCAACGGTCTCGCCTTTTTCTCTAAAGGAAGACAGGGTGTTTCTTGCCTGTTGACTATGCTGTTCAAATCGCTTCACCCAATCGTTTGCCTCATTTTCTCTTCCTAAAAGGCGTCCTATAGACAGTACCTCTGGTACAGCATGATGACCGACGTATGGCAGAACAAGAACTGGTGCGATTTGCTCCAACCGCTTGATCAATGCAGGTTTTGAATAATAATAGTTAGGGACGATGATGACATCTAATTGAAGTGATTTAAAGACGTCATCAGGCGTATGTTCATTTATGACGAGCGAACCGGCCAGTTGTTCTTTCAATATATCTGAATGGAGATAGGTTTCTTCGTCAATACAAACAGGCTCAATGCCTATTGCAACCAATGACCCGACAAATTGAAAAGCAGCAATACGCTCTGGTCTTCGGTTCATTCGAAACTGACTGGGCGTTCTCCCTGTTTTTTGACGGAACTTCCTGCTGAAATATAAACTGTCTGCATACCCGACTTGCCGTGCTATGATTTGAATTTGATCGTCTGTTTGCAGAAGACGTTTTTTGGCTTCGTCTATTCGAATTTGTGCAATGTATTCTGTCACACTCATTCCCATACTTTGTTTGAAAAAGGTAGAAAAGTAACTCTCATGAAACCCCATCTTATGAGCTAAGTCTTTTCTTGTTAGTTTTTGATCATAATGCTCAGCCATATACTGCAAGATCATGTTAATCGAATAATGCACTTTTTCGTTGTATGGCTTGGATTGTTTGCGGAAAATGAACATGATTTCTTCCAGCCATTTCGCCTGTTCTTGTATGATTTGGCTCGTCTGTATTTGTTTGATGTAAGAAAAAAGAACGGCAGAGCCTTTCACCACTTCCCCGTTATCAGGGAGATTATCGTGATTCACCTTATAGACCAATTCATTTTGTGCATCTTGTGCCAGAGTGAATTGGTCAAATGTGACAGTATAGATCACCACTTGCTCGCTGGATAAAGATTGAACCATGACATCTATTCCTGAGCGGATTAACACACTGTCTTTGGCGTTTAGCTCATATCGAATTCCTTCCATGTCAAGTCTCACCGCACCGTCCGTAGTCAAGAACATCAGTGAAGATGTTTGCCATGAGTCTGTTTGTTTCACAGAAAGAGATCGTTTACTGCTTTCTTTCATGCGAAGAATTGTATGAGTATAGGCGGTCATTTCCTCTTTCTCCTTCCATATAAAAAAGTGCTAAAATAAACCATTTTAGCACTTCAATGTCTGACTGAATGGTGATTATCGCGCTCCAGCCGTTTGTAATTCTTTGTTTTTCTCTTTAAAGCGTTCATTATGTGAAGACACGTACGCTACTTTTTCTGCTTCTGGTTCGATGTATAGCTTTGCGCTATTGAGTGCATTGACTCCATCAACAAACGTACCGGCAATTAAACGCACTTTACTTTTATGTGTGCATAAGTCGCCAACTGCATAGACGCCAGGTAAATTGGTTTCCATCTTTTCATTGACCTCGATGAGTCCCCACTCACCTTGCTTGAGTCCCCATTCTGATAGAACGCTTAAATCGCCTTTCATGCCATGGTTGACGATGACAGCATCGGTTTCGATTCGTTCGATGTCGCCTGTTTCTAAGTGCTGAATGGTGACGGCTTCAATTTTGTCACCTTGACCATGAAGCTCTGTGAGTTCATGCGGTGTGAGAATGCGAGCACTAGATGCTTTCATGTTGGCGACGTTTTTTTCATGTCCGCCAAACATATCACGACGATGCACAACGGTCACACTTTCAGCAATTGGAACGAGGGCATTTGCCCAATCAACAGCTGAATCTCCGCCTCCAGAGATGACCACCCGCTTCCCTGCAAACGTCTTTAGCTCCTGTACGGTGTAATAAAGATTTGTTACTTCATAACGGTCTGCATGCTCGATTTCAAGTTTTCGCTGAACTGGTATTCCGTGACCCATGGCTAAGATGAGGGTCTTTGTCAAATGACGATCACCATTTTCAGCCGTCAGCAGGATATGACCATTCTCATCCCGCTCGAATTGCGTGATTTTTTGATTCAACGCAATCTCTGGTTCAAATGTTTTCGCCTGCGTTTCTAGCTGCTGAATCAGCTGTTCACCTCTTGTTGGTGGCAAACCACCCACATCCCATATGACTTTTTCAGGATAGAGGAGGATTTTTCCGCCAAGGCTTTCGTTATACTCCAGTACCTTCGTCTTTAAATCCCGCATCCCACTATAAAAGGCAGTGTACATTCCTGCTGGACCGCCGCCAATAATGGTGACGTCAAACAATTCAAGCTGATCTGTCATTTGAGTCCCTCCGTTTTTTCATTGAATGATCTATTTATCGTTGATATT
Source organism: Bacillus sp. FSL K6-3458 (assembly GCF_038005045.1). Lineage (NCBI taxonomy): Bacteria > Bacillati > Bacillota > Bacilli > Caryophanales > Bacillaceae > Bacillus > Bacillus sp. FSL K6-3458. The sequence continues at coordinate 3,233,188 of NZ_JBBOSI010000001.1, forward strand.
GATTCTCATTATCATATGTATCTATTGTAGTCTACTCTAGCGAAGGGAATCAATAGCTTTCTGCAAAAAAAGAACAGGACGAGCGCTTTCTCGTCCTGTCATCCATCACACAATCGTTAATCCAAGGTCCTTTAATTCCAGCGAAACAAGTCTTGCAATCGCATCTGCTCCTTCTTTTGTAAAGTGCGTGCGATCCTCTATGCCTGTTGACAGCATAAAGTAAGAAGTCGTTTTCTCTATGCCGGAAATTTGATAAAACTGAAGGCTTGCCGTATTTAAATCTACAAGAAGGACTTCTTCTTCATCAGCTAGTTCTTTCATCGCGGCACAGTAATCAGGGAAATCATTGATATATTCTCCGTCTTTTTCATGAAAGCGGCCGACTGGCGTTAATAAAAGCGGTGTAGCTCCTTTCGCTCTTGCTCCGTGAATATATTGAGACAAATAGCTTTTATACGTTGTGAAAGGATCTGTATGCCGTTCGGGCTTCTCCGTTGAAGCATCATTGTGCCCCATTTGTGTAAACAGCCAGTCCCCAGGCTGAATGTCAGCCAATATTTTATCAAGCCGTCCTTCTTCAATGAATGTTTTTGAGCTTCTTCCACCGATTGCGCGGTTGTCGACGCTCACACCCTGCGCTGTGTAGCGATGTAAAAACTCTCCCCATCCTCCTTGAACAGGACGATCTGGGTAAGATGAAACGGTTGAATCACCAGCTAAATAGATGGTTGTCATGTTCATACGCCCCCTTTTTCATATAGCCACTCTAATAAGCGATGCGGACATCCAAGTGGCTGCTGAAAAGATATGAAACAATCAGCATCGCTACTTCATTCATTCTCTTTTGAATGATCAAAACCCTGCTTACCGGTAGATGTGAATACGTTAAATATGCGGCGGAAGTTCTACTTTTGTCTCAACGGCTTGCTTTAACGCCTGAAGCATATAGCCAATTCCTTTATATGGAGCCAGCGGATAAATCGCTGGCTGATGAGGAAGTAATAACGGATCGATCACCTTTCGATATTTCTTTCCACCTAGTATCACTAATTCATCATATGCAGTGAGATGTTTTTCATGAAATTGCTGACTTAGTGCTTCTCTTGTTATCTGATCAGTATGCGGTGTACCAAAAGCCACATCATAATTTTCATGAATAATATCATCTGCCTTTAAGAATCCATGCTTCGCTGAAATGATTAGGTAGTCTGAAAAGAACGTTCGGGCATAGCTTTTCGTACGCTGATGCAGCGGACTTAAATAAACGAGGTTCGCCGGCTGGCTCCCTGCCTCTGGATGGACGTCCCATATTTTCTTCGCCCCACATGGAATGATACAAACTCGCTTCACTTGATTTTCTCCTTCCTTCGTTGATACATCCGATACAACATACAACCTAGCGCTGTGCCAAGTGTATTTAAGAGAATATCATCAATATCGCTGCTTCTTGTAATCATACCAGATTGCGAGAATATCCATTGAAGCACTTCAATTATTGTTGACAAGAAAAAGCCAGCAAGAATTGCCTTTTGCAAGCGCAAGGTTCGGAATGCTTGATAAAGAAAAAAACCAAGTGGCACAAATAACAAAATGTTCCCTGCCAAATTTAAAAAAACAAGATTGGGATAGCCATGATGATAGGCATGGAGATTTTGATAAATGGACTGCAAAGGCATGAGGTTGACACTCACCTGATCCCTTGGTGCGGAAAAACGATTAGGAAAGACCGTCAAATATAATAAAACATTTGTATACATAAACAGACAGGCAAGAACGATTTCAGTTCGTAAATAGATAAATCGTTTTTGTTTTTTCGCCTGTCTGTATCTCATATGTAAATAGAGCGGGACGAGCAAGAGAAAATAAGTCATGGAAAACATCGCACTGAATGTCATACAGAGAGCTGCCCCTTTCTCACATCATGCTTGACCATATTTACAGCTTATTCAGGCCTGCCCGCATCTATTCATCACTTATTCTCCTATTCAATGACGAGAAACCCATATTGACAAATCGTCATTTTTCCGCTAAAATGACTGATATTCAGTCATTTTAAGGTCGGTGATCCTGTGTCAAAACGAGAAAAAATTATGCTTGCTGCCATTGACGCGTTTAAAGAAAAAGGAATCGAAAAGACGACCATTTCGGATATTGTGAAAGCAGCAGGAGTAGCGCAAGGAACGTTTTATTTATATTTTCCTTCAAAGCTTTCCGTCATGCCTGCCATCGCTGAACATCTGATTGCACAGATGGTACCTGCCATTGAAAAGGAACTCACTCAGCATGCAGATGTCCTCGATCAAGCAGATGCGCTTGTTGAATTCATTTTCGCTTTTACAAGGCAATACCGTGATGTCCTTGCCCTGACCTACTCAGGCTTAGCTGCCACCGAGCATCTAAAGGAATGGGAAGATATTTATGAGCCGATTTACAAATGGGTCGCTGCTTTTTTAGAAAAAGCTAAGCGGGACAAAAGAGTACGTGCGAACTTGAACTGTCAATATGCTGCGAAATTCATTATCGGTTTACTTGAATCGTCTGCTGAGCAAATGTACTTATTTACAGAAACAGATACAGAAGAGGTTCTGATTCAAAAGCAAGAGGTCAAGCAATTCCTTCTTTACGCACTCGGCATAGAGACACCTTAACTTAGTACAGCACTTGCTGTACGCTCTTTTTTGGCTTCAAAATGACGAATCGTCAGTTTTCAGTTTTAGGAGGAAATACAATGAAAAAAAGCTGGATGTATGTTGCACTCACATGTTTATTTGAATTACTTTGGGTGTTTGGTTTAAATAGAGCTGATGCTGTGTGGGAGTGGGCGATCATTATCTGCCTGATCCCGGTTGATTTTTATTTTTTAATGAAAGCTTGCGAGAAGCTGCCGACTGGGACTGTGTACGCCGTGTTTGCCGGAGTTGGAACGATTGGTACGTCTTTGATGGATTATGCGCTGTTCGGCGGTTCATTTTCATTAGAAAAGCTTTTATTTATGGGCATTTTAATTCTCGGAATTATTGGACTGAAAGTGTCTGATGGAGATGCACATGAGCAGAAAGGAGAAGCGGTATAAATGGGCTGGTTTTTTGTACTGTTGGCCTCTGCCTGCGAAATTGGCGGAACCATTGGTCTCAATATGTTCAGTAAGAAAAAGCAACTCACGACAGGCATTTTATTTGTCGGCGGATTTGCCTTATCCTTTTTGTTTTTGTACGCCTCGTTCTCTTCCGTTCAAGTCTCCGTTGCCTATACGGTTTGGATTGGACTTGGAACAGCGGGTTCTGTCTTGTTTAATATGATTCTATTTAAAGAGCCGAAAAACATGATTCGTATCCTCAGCTTGCTGCTGATTGTGATTGGTGTGGTTGGGCTGAAGTTGTTTGCGTAATAGAAAAAGCAATGGAATAGATTGTCCATTGCTTTTTAAGTTAATTTTTATACTTTTCTTGGTACGCTTTAAATTGTTCTTCGTATTTTTTCAACTTTTCCCCATCGACTTTTGAATTTAATTTCGGTTTCCGCTTTCCAATTACCATTACATCTTTATCTACAATAGGACTTGATAAAAAGATGTATGGTGCAAAACGATCACACTTCGTATTTGGAAGGGTTACGGATAATCTAGCGTATTCTTCTGTCGGGAATTGGTTTGAAATGTCAAGTTCCTTGAGTCCCTCTAATGCCGATATTGGTTCTAAAGACTCGTCCTTCACTTTTATATTTGATAAGCACAGATATTTTAAATTCTTAAGGTATCTTAAAGGTTGTAGAGTATTTAAATTTAATGTATTCCAAATCCCGCCTGACAATTGCAACCATTCTAAACCAGTGTTTTTTTGCAAAGGGGCTATGTCATTCAACTTTGAAAAATCTGTTAAGTATAAAGATTTTAAAAAAGTGTTTTTTGATAGATCCCATAAACTTTGTGCCTTTGTATTCCATTCAAGTGCCAATACCTCAACATCTTGAAGAGAACTGATGATTGATAAATCTTCTACTCTCAGTTCACGCATATAGAGCATTTTGGGATTAACTAAGCTCAAGATCGTATTGAATTCCTTTTGGCTCACTTTGTAAATCCACAATTTCGTGAGGTTAGAAAAAGAGTTCAACCTTTCAATATTTTTTGTTTTTCCTGTGATTAACAACTCGGTGGCATTTTCATCTACATCGGCTAAATCATGAACAACTTCTGGTTGGGCATCATGACGAAAAATATAATCAGGGTCTTCTTTGAGCATTCTTTTACCTCCACACCTACGAATGATGGATATCTAAATGAATTTTATCAGAAGTTTGGAGTCAAAATATTATTCTTTCCGATTTATAAAATCTTTATCATCTAAAATATGGAGCAACAACATATCAACGATTTTCACTATACTCCATATATTCTGCACAGGTCTTGACGATAGCTCGTACTCTTTCATATAAACAAATAAAAGAACTCCAATTCATATACGAATTAGAGTCCTCATTATATGACTAATACAATTTTCCCACGTTAAAACCGTACCCGTTAATTAAAGACCTTCCTTTTTTATTTCTTATTTAATGTGGATCATGCTGCTCTAGCAAGAGATCCATTGCGTAAATCGATTCGCCTTTTTCATCCAATAAAAAGTACACAATCAAAGGCTCTCCAAAGGACTCTGTCTGCTGCGTGAACAAAACACAGGTGAATTTTTCAATACCTATCGGAATCTTTCTTCTTAATAAAGGATGAAGAATAGGCGAAGTCCGAATTGTATCTATATCCACATCCCAACGTTCGTTTTTTAAAGTGGGATAATGCTCTACTAACAGTTGGTGTAACATGTCGGTCGTGAACGCTGCTTTTCCAGCATACCCATCATCTATTATGTTGGTGTTATACATCCGACGGTTGCTTATCCTTTGAAGCATTGATTCGTATTCCTTTTAAGACAAATCGTTTCTGGCCATCAAGAGTACAAGTGATCAATGTCAGTTCATTTTTCCCGCGATCCTTTAGTACATCAACATCCGTCGGTTCAATCGTAGCTGAGCTGACAATTTTGTATTCGTATGTTTCTGCTTGATGATGTAAGACGACTTTTTCTCCTTTAGGCACCTCTGGCAGCTGCCGGAAAAGCCGGTCGCCTCTATACCCTCTATGGCCTGCAATCGTGAAATTTCCTTCACCTGGCATTTGATGAGATTTGATTTGAGTCAGTGCAATCCCTAAATTTTCTTTTGTTGTAACAGGAAGCACTTTTTCGTTTAAATCAATTGACGGGATCTCAAGCTCCATCGTATCTCGCAGGTCTTCTTCTGACACTGTTAAATGTGGAATAGAAGAAAGGGCATCACTGTCATTTTCTTCAATCATTTTCAATGCCTGTTCCATGGCTGCTGTCTCCTGAGAAGTTCGCCACTCATATAGAAAAGGAACGGAGATGAGCATTAGTCCCGCGACCACCAAAAAGCTGCCTAATAAGGTTCTTTTTTTCATCAATACACTCGTTCCTTCCTTTTACTGAATGGTTCTTCTTCTGACTACAAGAAGAACAGTTCCAGACACTACTAGTAAAATCCCTGCATACATCAAATAACGTAGCCATTCTTCTCCAGTCTTTGGCAATTCACCGTTTGAGTCATGAGGCGGATGTTGATCCCCTTGATCTGAGGCTGGAGGATTCGTGTGGTCCCCTTCATTCTTCATTGGAGCATTTTTTACAATCAATGTCTTGATCTCCACTTCGCCCATTTGAATTGTAAAAGCGAGTGGTTTTTTTAACGCTACATAACCATTTGGAGCTTTCGTCTCTGTGAGTGTATAATCACCAGGTTTAAGCCCTTTAACAATGGCTTCTCCGTCTTTTCCTGTTGTCACAGATTTTATCGTTTTCCCAGCTTTTGTACGAATGTCAAAGGCTGCACCTTTTAAGGTTCTATCTGTCTGCTGGTCTACCTTTATGATACGCAGACTTCCTAAAATCAAGTGATTCTTCGCTGTTAATTGAAGAGGCTTCTGCTGATTTTTCTCAATCGTAAACCGGATCGGCTGATCATCTAATTCATAGCCGTGAGGCGCTTTCGTTTCAACGAATTGATATTCTCCCGGTTTTAGATCGTTGATGTGAAGCTTTCCTTTTTGATCCGTTACAAGTGATTTCTTCAACGTTTTCCCGTCTTTACTCTGAAGAGCAAACTCTGCGTTTTCCAGCGTGTGTCCTTCAGCATCCACTTTGGTCAGTTCCACTGCTCCCGGCGTCAGTTTGTTGATCTTTTCTAGTTTTGCTGGTTTGTCTTGACCTAAACGAATCGTAAATGAGACAGGTGTCTGATCCAATTCATAGCCGGCAATGCTTGCTGTTTCGACAAATTGGTAGGTTCCTGGCTTCAGTTGATCGACTGTCAGTTGACCGTTTTTGTCTGTCTTTAAGTCTTTCTTCACACGCTGACCGTGCGCATCAATCAGGTCAAAGGTCACGCCAGCGAGCAATTGACCATCCTCCCCTTTTTTCTCAAGCTTTACAGCACTTGTCGTCCGAATATTTTCTTTTGTCACTTTCACCAGTTGATTTGGATTGAAATCAATCTTGAAGTCTACTGGTTCTGCATCAAGTTGATGTCCAAAAGGAGCCTTCGTTTCAACCAATTGGTAAGCGCCTGGTTTCAAATCGTTGACAGTGATGATGCCTTTTTCGTTGGTTGTTAAACCTGACATCAATTCTTTACCATCGTCATTGAAAAGTGTAAATTCTGCGTCTTTCAATCTTTCTTTTTCTTCCCCTATTTTTGTGAGTTCTACAGAGCCTTTCTTGAGCTGATTGATGGCTTCCACTTGAATCAATTCTTTTTGACCTAATTCAACTTCAAAGACAAGTGGTTTCGTACTCAATTCATAGCCTTCAAGACTCTTTCTTTCAACAAATTGATAGGTTCCTGGTTTTAGACCTGTGAAGGTAATCTTTCCATCCTGATTGGTTGTAATCCCTTCTCCTCCTGCCACTATCTTTCCTTTGGCATCAGATAGATCAAAGACAACCCCTTCTAATGATTTCCCATCTTCACCTTTTTTGTGTAACAGCACTCCACCAGTTGTGCGGCTATTTTCTTTTGTCACACTGACCAGCTTCTCAGGGTTAAATGGCATAGCAAAAGTGACAGGTGTTTCGTCAAGCTCATGACCGAATGGCGCCTTCGTTTCAACAAACTGATAGGTTCCAGGTTTCAGATCGTTGACGATGATCTTCCCGTTCTCATCTGTGACGAGACCTGTTTTTATCTCTTTTCCATTTGCATCTACAAGCTTGAATTCTGCTCCTTCAAGCGCTTCATTCTTTTCACCAAGTTTCGTGAGCTGGACAGCTCCAGTTTTGAGATCATTGATCACTTTGATCTCTGCCGGTTTTTTTTGTGCGATTTCGATGGTAAACGGATAAGGTTTATTTTTCTTTTGGTAACCATCAATACTCTCTGTCTCCACAAGCTGATATTTGCCCGGTTTGAGGTGATCGACCAAAAGCTTCCCATCTTCATCTGTTGTCAAATCTTTACGCACGACTTTGTCATTTTGATCCAAGACTTCAAATCGAACACCTTGAAGCTTCTTGCCATCTTCCCCTTCTTTTATCACTTCTAGTGCACTTGTTTCGTAGAGGTTCTTTTGTGAAATGATGACTGGTTCCTTTGGATCAAGTGGTACTTCAAATTGGATTGGCGTTTCATCTAATACATAACCATCGGGTGCTTTTGTTTCAATGAGCTGGTACGTACCCGGCCTTAGTTCGTTGATCGTGATCTTGCCATCTTCTCCTGTGACAAGCGCATCATTTAGCTCATGTCCGTCTTGATCTAAGAGCTTGAACTGTGCACCTTCTAGTCTCTCTCCGCCTTCACCTATTTTGCTCAATTCTGCAGAGCCTTTGATGATGTCATTTACTGCGGTGACAACCGTTGTTTCTGTTTGATTTTCTTTAATGGTGAACGGCCATTTTTGCTGATTTAATTGATAGCCTTTCGGTGCGTTTGTCTCAACAAAATAATAGGAACCTGGCTCAAGATGTTTGAAAAGGATTTCTCCTTTTTCGTCCGTTTTCAAATCGGTTTGGACGGTATCTCCAGATTCATTTTTCAGTTCAAATTCTGCATTTTCTAATGCCGCACCCGTTTCTTTATCTTTTTTCGTGAGCTTGACATGCTGACGAATTTCTTGGTTTTGCACCGTCATGCTATTTCCTGTTTTCGTTTGATCTCCTGATTCGTAAGGCTGATCAATCGTGACATTGATCGGTTCCTTCGTTTTCAAATAACCATCTGGTGCTTTCTCTTCTGTCACGATATAGTCACCATACAGAAGACGATCAAATCGAAGAGCTCCTTCTTCATCTGTTGTCTTTGTTCCAATGACGATACCGCTCGCAGCATCTGTCAGTGAAAAGCTTGCTCCTTTTAGCGCTTTTCCACTACTCGCATCTACCTTATGAATGGTTAAAGCGCCAATCGCTCCTGTGCCATCTCCCATGCCAGCGGTACGTTTGACCACAATTGAGGCTTCGGATTCCTTTTTGATTTCTTTTACATTTTCACCTCTAAACGTTACTTCGTTTTGAAGTGTACTTCCCACCTTATCTAAAATGAGAGATTGGTATTCTAAAATATAGGGTCTCGTGATTTCTTCTTTAAATTTGATTTGAAAAGAATCTGGATCGAATTCAAGGTCTAGTTCATAATCCTTCCCTTTTTCCAGCTCTTCCTTTTTGGTCACTTGCCCCTTTTCATCTATTGTTGTCGAATACAGATGAAATGAGTTTTCTATTATGGCTTGGTTACTGCTCGGATGGTCTATAATCGTCGCATCTTGGACTGTTGATTGACCAAAGTTGATATTCAGTTTCCAATCAATGACTTTCCCTTGTTGATTTCCTGATTTGCTCGTGTATTTCCCTCCATTTGGAATAGACACCACAGCATTCACATCTGATTCTTTCGTCTTTCCATCATAAAGGGTCGCTTTATTTTCGTAGGTTTTCTGTACTAAATCCATTCCTTCAACACTTGTTTGATACGTGATTTTGTATGGGGAGTCAATGGCATGTTTGAAAATGACTTCGAAGCCTGATTCTCCCTTTTCATTTTCAAGGAATTTGATGTCATAATGTTCTTTCGCTAATACTTCTTTTTCTTCCGCACCATTTTCCCCGCCTTGTAAATCAAGCGAGTAGACGATAATTGAATCTTTAAGCAAACGCTGATTTCCTTGAATGAAATCCTCGATTTTCGCCTCTTCTAGATGTTTCAAATTATAGTTCACACCAATATTCCATGTGATCTCTTTTTTCTTTGCATCATATGTTCCGTTCTTGAATCCATTTGACTGCGTGTATGTGTCAGGCGTAAAGACAGATTGATTTTCCTTCGTCAAATCCTTGCCATCTTCATTTATCCATTCAAGTTTTACATGGTTACGCAGGTTCTTTTGATCTTTATCTGCTCTTTTCTCATAATCAAAAGACGTTGTATATGTGATGGTATGTTCTGTCTTGATTTCTTTCGTAAATTGAATATCAAATCCATTTGCATGTTCAACGATTTGATAATCTGTGCCTTCTTCAAGCACTGTATTACCTGTCGTCACTTTTAAACTATCTTTTTGCAGCGTCAATCCTTCGTTTGTGAACGTATCTTTTAATATCACGTTGTTCATGGTTTGTTGATCTTTGTTAAAGGTGATATGCCATGGAATGGTCTTGTTCTTGTAATTCGGTGTTCCGTGGTTTTTCGTTAGGATTTGCTGATCGATTCTTTGCTTCGCTTGTTTGCTCTCTTTGCCAGCTGTCACAGTATTGATAATCTCTTCAGCTTCGAAAATTCGATCAGTTGCTTTTGTTTGATATGTGATGAGATAAGCCGATTGAATTTCTTGATTGAATTGCAAGGTAAACCCGTTTTGTTCATCCTTTTTTTGAGGTTGAACCACGTAATTTTCAAATGCTTTTGTTCCTGCTTCGTTGCCGTTCTGATCAATTGTGACTTCTTTGACTTGAATTGAGTCAGATATTAGCGCCTGTGTACCGTTAAAGAAGTCTTCTATCAAAGCATCCTTTTGAGCCAGCTTTTTTTCGTTATAGTTATACCGAATTTCCCAAGTAATCGTTTGTGTGACTGGATCGTAGTGGGCGGCTTTTTTATTTAAAGGACTGCCTCTTGTCACATTCACTGTTCCTTCTGCTGAACTAATCACTTTATCAGCAGAAACAAGGGACGCTTTATTACGAAACGCAGACTGATCTTGATTCGTAATGTCCGTTTCATACATTAAACGGTAAGCGAGATGCACGTCATCTTTAAATTCAATCGTGAAATCTTGACCATCTGCTGTTTGGCCGATTGTGTAGTGGTTTTCGTCAAGCAGCTGTCCAAGCGATGTTTCACCATTTAGCTTTGTATCTACACGATAAAGCTTGATTGAATCTTTTTTTAACGCTTGACCTTCTTGAATCGGATCTAACAGTTTCGCTTGTTTCACATCATCTAAGTCCATATTAAAATCGACTGTCCATTGAATGGTTTCAGCATTGTAAGATCGATTGGGTTCTCCCTTTTTAGAGACATTTGGACCATTTGGAATGTATTGAATCGGGATCGATATCGTATCTTTGCCTTCAATCGGGGTAATCACCACTTCTTTTTCTTCAGTGATCACTGTTTTTTTATCTAATTGTGTCCATACTTGAAGTGTTCCTTGGATATTTGAATATTGTTTAATAAAATCTGTGAACTCGATGGAGGCATTTCCGCTTTCATCTACAGAAAAATAACCGATGGTCGATTGATTAAATTTCATCTCGAGACGATCGATTTTTTCATAAATGACTAATTCCTCTGGAACCTTGAAATGGAATTCATCGCCGCCATTATAGTTATGACCATTCGGGATGGCCCACTTATAGTTAATGGAAATCAGTGAGTTGATATCAGGCCTTTCTACTGAATTTCCTTCTTGATCTTCAAATATCAATTGCGCATCAGTGAGAAGATTTTCTTGGATCGTCATTTGTTTTGAGACACTTTGCAATCCTACACGTTTAGACACGTTCACTTTGTTTTTTAGTAACTCATCTTCATCGCTTTGTGTCTTTTGAACATTTTCTTGATTGTTAGCAGCTTTGTCTTTCTCCGATGAGGTTGAATTATCTTTTGAAAGATTTCCTTCACGCTCGTTTTGCTTTGTTTTCTCTTTTTTCTCAGCTATACTGGTGACGTCAATATCTATAGATCCTTCTAAATTCGGATCAAGCTCAATATCCTCATTGAATGTGACCGTCACTTCATTTTGTTTCGAAACGGTATACTCACCAACAGGTATGTCATCGACAGTAATGAGTTCTTTCTGCTCCTTCTCTACCTGAATGACTGAAGGAAGAGAGAGAATATAAGGATATTGCTTTTTGAGATCAATTCCTTTAATAGACCAATGCACAATGGCCTTTCTAACTTGCTGATCTTCTATGCTTGATAACTTGTTTCCTTCGCTATCAGCAAACTCAATATTCCCATAAATATTCTCTTGAATGTCTTTAGCTTGTGCCCCTGCTAAAGGCAAGATTCCTAATATAATAGACTGTATGACTAACATGGTCATCAGTGCCACCGACAATATTCTTTTCAATACATCCACCCTTTTCTACAATTATTTTTCAACAACGATTAAAAAATCATTTGTATACTGTCTGATCAATCACTCCGCTTCTGATCAAATTTTTCTAAAAATTGCACCTTAAGACCCAATGAATAAAATGAGTTGATGAATCATGAGTTTGAAAGGTCATCATGAGTAGTAGATATAGTAGCTGGATAGGGGTCTATAGCAATGGGGAATAGTGAGAGGGAACATGAAAAGAAGACATGTGAATTTTTCTATTTATACTGGAACGAACAACAAATGATTAGTACATGCATATATAAGCATGTATTCACATATAGAACGTTCATATAAAACAAGCATGACTCATATGGTATGTATGGTGAGATAGTTCAGCATCATATAGATCGCATTCCTTCTACTCCCTTCCATATGGTAATCAAAAAGCCGATGCTTTTTATTCTTACATTTACCGTTTAAGCAGCAAAAAAATAAACAAAATGATCCATTTTTATAGGATTCATGGCATACTTATCACCTTTTAAAAGAAAAATATGGAGAATCAGCGAATAACATTTGTTTTCGTCTAATTTTTTTCTCTTTTATCGTCAAAAGTGAAGACAAAACGATTTAGGCAAAACATTACAATCATTTCATGCCTATTTTGAGCTCAAATGTTCTTCATCTGAACTTCATAATATATAGAGGCAAGTCAAAGGAAGGAGTTAGTTGTTTGATGGAGCTCATTGATAATAAATCAAAGAGATGGATAAACATTTTAAAATTGCTTGTATCCAAAAATAAGTGGTGGAGCCTTCAAGAGATATCGAATGAAAATATCGGCTCGGTTCGTGCGATTCAAAGCGATTTAGAACAAATGAAATCGTTCCAAACAGAAAATGGAGAGCCGTTAATCCACATAAAGCCAAGACAAGGCATTTCCATTTGTTATACCGAGACAATTCGAGTGGACTACTATATTAAAGAAATTTTAAAAGATACGATTGAAATCCGATTGATTGACGGCATTTTTTTCGAAGAAAACAGATCTTTCTATGAATGGATGGACACGCTGAATATCAGTAGATCCACACTGTATAACACGATTCATAAAATCAACTCGATCCTTACATCCTATGACATTGAGTTACGTCCAGATAGTATGCAGTTTCATGGGAATGAGAAGGAGATTCGCCAATTCTTTGTTGAATTTTTATTTGAAGTGTATGGAAGCCGGCTTTGGCCATTTGATGATATTCAAAAACAAGACGCAGTTCATTTATTACAAGAACTATTTCAGGTGCTCGAAGTCAATGTACCAGATGTCGCGATAGATAAATACTGCCTGTGGCTCGGCGTTTCCATTCACCGAATGCGAAAAGGTTTTACAATCAGCCGTAAATATACATACTCAATGACTGAAGAAAAACAAACCTCTACAGCTAAAGGAATCTATGATCAAATTAGAAGATGGGAAGAGCACATCTGCCGAATGGCCAAAGACGTATTTGATGTGACGCTGGATCATCATGAATTTGTCTTTTTGCTATTGATCGAACCAGCTATTGGGCACTTTAAATCAATTGAAACTGTCGAAGAAAAATTGACGTTCTTTCAGTCGCATACACCACGCCTCTATGATGCCATTCATTCATTTATCACCCAGTTGGAGTCGATTTTTCATCAAGAAATAGCAAATCGTAAGGTGATGACACTCGTTCTTCTCCAATATTATGTGTATTCCAATGAAATTACCGTGAGAGATGGATTCCTTTTCAAAAAGAAATCGAGCTATTTATCAGAGGTGAAAAAACAGTTTCCCTACTTCTATTCGAGGATTAGTCATATCATCCAAGAGTTAAAAACAGACGATATCCTTGCTTCTTTTGTGAAAAATGAACGGGAATTGATTCGTATCATTACATCTTCCTGGAGAGGGCTTGTTCATTTGGAGATGGAACGGAGAAACGTGCTGAACATTTTTGTTATTTCAACATTAGGTTATTATCATAGTTTGTTTATTGCTGATTTAATTAAATTAAGCGTGCCTCCTCTCATTCACATTTTCACAAGTCCAGAAAATTCGTTAAATGATGTCACGATGGATCAACTTGGGGTTGATATGATTGTGACCGATACTGAGCTTCCTCTTCAATTCAGTCGATCTACGCTGCTGATCAGCTCTTTTCCAACAAAAAAAGAATTGGACAACTTACACCGAAGATTGGTTGATATGACAAACTAATGTTCATCATAAAAAAAGCTGCTGAGACATTCTCAAGCAGCTTTTTGGTTCTGTATTAATGAAGCACGATTTGTTCATTCATCAAATCAATGGCGTAGAGCGATTGCCCATATTCATCTAATAGAAGGTATACTTTGAGCGGGGCAGTGGTTTGATCTGTTTGCTGCGTGAATAGGACACAAGTGAATTTTTCAATCCCTTCTGGCAGCTTGCTTTTCAGAAAAGGATGAAGAATAGGAGAGATTCGAAGGGTATCAACATCTTTCAGCCAAAGCTCATCTTGTAACGCAGGATAATGGTCAACCAAAAACTGACGAAACACTTCCAATGTACTCAAGGTAGATATCCTCACTTTCTTCTAACTTGGCTTCAAACTCACCTAAAAACAAACGGAACCAACTCATCATATGATCTCGGTACACGTATTTTCGCATACGGCTTGAGACATGATCACTCACTTTTTAGACATGAACTGTAGATCAACTGTACTGTAACGAATGTTCAATATGTATAACGTTTCCTATGTCATCTCATTGACTCCACCACGAATTCAAACAATGGACCTATGATCATATTCTTACCTGTTTTCTTTCGTGATGAAACGACAACTTCCTGCTACAATATTCCATTTTTCTGCAAAAAAGAGGGAGATGGGACAAAAAAAGAACAGCACTGACTGTTCTTTCAATAGCGTAAAGTGCCAATTCAAATATCCTGTAAAGGAATGACTTCCCCGCTCACTGCATCCACTCCATCATGACAATCTAGTTTTCCACATAAGACATACTGCTTTTCTGTAAAATCATATACATAGATGGGGGTCAGCTCTAACCGATTTTTTAATTTTTCGAAGGCTTCTTGTTTTGTCATGGTGATTTTACCAGGGGGTTGGAGTTCATCCAACATGCCACACTCCTTAAACATTTCTTTTCTATCTATGTAATTAACGGCTTCAAATGTAAGGGCATCAATGAATATCAAGATTTTATCTGTAAGCAAGCTTCTCTCTTGTCTATTTGCTTTTACTGTTGCATGAATGTAATGATCACGATGAAGAGAAATGCAAACCCATTTTCCGGTGTCGTTAGGATATTCCTGACTCAACAAGTTTTGAACTGCTTTCAAACACTTATCTTTTTCTTCCTCTGTTATGGGCGTTGTATCTGGTGAGGGTTCAATTGAAAAGGCTTGATCATCTGAGATGTCTTCTTGGATATTTAATTCCTTTCTTACAAAAGGTTCAGTTATTGGTTCATCCCATTTGATGATTTGGTTGATATTGAGACATTGATGTTCCTGTATCGTACCTTCAAACGGGAGGATTCCGGTTCCATCATTCTTCACATACACTTCTTCTAACGCATAAATTGGACGAATTTTATTCTGATCAAAGGAAGGCCATTCGATTCGTTGCACTTGCTGAAGGGCTAAGCTTTCAATCTTCTCAATGAGCAGCGTATATTTTTCAGCCCTGTGCTTTTTTATTGAGACAAATGGGCCGTGATGAACAAAGTAAATGAGTTGTCCATGTTCATCCCATTTCACATCAATCATGCCCGAAGGGGTCACTGGTACACCAGCAATTTTTTCTTCAAAAATAAGCTCCCCTTTTTCCTCCTTATGCAAGTGAAAGTGCTCTCCATATATCAACCCTGTTTCTTGTTCAATCCATTTGATGGCGTCATTCTGGCCGCTATTAAAGCATACACCCTCCTTTGCATATGTTTTACCCATGACAAAAACAGCACTCTCAACCTTTCCTGTATTCAAATTCACTTCTATCACGGCTGTGCCATCCGGGTTTAAATCTTCGTCCACAGGTTCCGTTTCATGTGGAGGAAACCATTCCATACACAATTTATAAATTGTTTCATTAAACATATTCACATTTCGGTAATACTCGTAGTTTTTTAAACGATAATCATCTAAGCCGAACTTCTTTCTTGTATCATCTATTAGATGCTGTAGAGTTTCATTCATTTGTTTCACCTCAATCTGTTAAGTGATTATCTTATGGAAGGACGAAAATAATGATAAAGCCGAATAGGATGATAGCTGATAAAAGGCCTAAAACCAAACCCATCATATTTGATTCCTTTGTATACCCTTTTAATTCGTGTTCCTCAGTAGATCGATCAATTTTTCTAAAGCGAAAAAGCATGCTTACATTCATAATAACTAGAAACATAGCCACTAAGAAAAATAGAAATGCAGGTTGTATTTCAAAGAATGGGTTCGTTACATCTCGGAAGCTAAATGACTGAAAAAACATCAGACCACTCAATACTACTCTCGAAATATTTTCTGTTCTCCGTTCTTTCTCCCACTCTTTTCCTAACTTCTCTTTTTCATAAATAGCTACCTGCTCAAAAATGGGAATGAAAGATTTTGTTGATTTCCTTTTAAAGAATCCTAAAATACTTTGAAAGAGCATAACAATTCCTAGACAAAAAAACAAATGAGTTAATTGAATATGTAAGATTTGAAAAAAGATTGAAAACGTCACGATCATGATGCCAGCTATTAAATTACATGTGACTAATTGGTTTGTTCTCATCTTTTTCAGTGCTACTTGTTCCATACAATACTCCTCTCCTTCTCTATTGGTTCTAATAAAAGCTCTATCTGTACTACGTTTTTATCGGAAAAATGTTTCAATATTTTTCCTTTCTATTGTGAATTTGGTTTTTCACACACGAAAAAAGTAAAGAGTAATTCCCTTTACTTTTTCGCTTGCCTCTATGGGTTTAGTCCTATTCTCAAACCGCTGAATTGACTGCTTACTCATTTTCATGAACTGTCTAATCAGTTCATATTAGTGTTTAAAAATTCCCCTTCACAATCGTTCTTTTGGCTTTCTTGACAATTCTGCTGGTTGCTTTTGTATCAGAATCTTTTAACCACTGTTCACACAGGTTTATGACCCAATTTGGTTGTGTTTTACTAGCGTCATTAAGCCAGTTTCCTACAGAATCTTGAACATATGTTGATGGATCAGATTTGAGCAAGTTTAGAATAGGCTGTGCCCTCATTGGCTCTTGTTTTAATGACTCAATATGCTTTGTCCACACACCTCTTGGGCGAATAGCTTCTACTGAGAATCGGCGAATATTTTCATCTTTACTTTTAGCCCATGCTGTTAAATGTTCTATACTTTGATCGAGCTGATCCGTTAGGCTTTCTCTCACTGACATCCACGCAATTTCTCGAACTCCAAAATGATGATCAGCTGCAAATGGCTGAATGTACGCCAATTTCTCTTCCAAAGTTGATAAACGTTGTTTGTTCATATAAGCAGCCCAACAGCGGACGCTATCAGATACATGGTGAGTAAATGCCTGTAGCACTTCCGCTTGTTTTTCCCCATTCTCTTTCTGTAGCCATTCATCTAACAATTGACCGATAAGACGAATTGCTTTCATTCCAGACTCAGCCTTTTGTTGAGTGATCTTAGATGTTAAACCGTCTAAATGATGGTCTAAACCAACGGATGGCAAAACATGACGTAATAACGTCATATGATTGACAGCCAGCCATTCAGTTAAATTCACACTCTCTATTTTTCCCTGATTCAAAAGGAACAAGACGTCATGAGGGATATCAGTCCCCTTTCGAGCACCTTTTCGATTGATGATCTCCTCGCTTATTTGCATTTATTTTCTCTCCTCGTCTAGTGGTGCTTTTGTTTGATATTCATCGTTTTTAAAAGAAATATATGAATGCCTTCAATCTTTGGATATTGCCCCCTATTGTATCAAATAAACAACTTTACTGGTGCATTCTTCAAACCAAAAAGGAACTACCCGAAATAAGTAGTCCCTTCCATACAAAATTGAATTTAAGTTACCTTCCTTGCTCGATCACCTTCAAACTCTTCTGCTGAGAGATTCTGTCAAACGCCACCATCAAGATGGTCATGAGTAAAGCGAGAAGAACCGTTCCAGCACTGATCCAGCTCAGGTGCAATATAGATGTCCTGCTCAATACAATCCCCCCTAACCCCGAGCCTAAAGCAAATCCGAATTGAATAAATGATGTATTGACACTTAATGCGATATCAGGAGATTTCGGAACAAGGGTTACAAGATATAGCTGCTGAGCTGGTGATGTACTCCATGTTGCGATCATCCATATCATGATAACAGCCACCATGACCACGAGATTCCCTGTGACAAATGCTAGTAGCATGAGCATCATGATTTGCAAGATGATGCCAGAAAAAATCGTGAAGATGGGTCCTTTTTTATCTGCTGCCATCCCTCCAAGGCTTGATCCTAAAAAGCTGCATATTCCCGCTAGTAACAAAATGCCACTGATTTCTGTGATGCTTAGGTTGGCTGACTTTTGCAGGAAGGGCGTTAAATAGGTAAATAACGTGGAATATCCCCCTACATAGAATAACGTGACTGCCACTGCAAGTAATATACGCTTGTCTTTTAAAATCGATAATTGCATACGAAGCGTCACCGGCTCTTGTTCTTTCATAGAAGGGATCCGCCTATACACCACAATCAGCGGAATAAGCGTGATCACTCCAATGGCTGCGAATAATGCTTTCCATCCGATCATACTGCTTAGAAATGTCCCGATTGGAACGCCTAAAACCAAGGAGCTGCTTAATCCCATTAAAATGATGCCAATCGCTGTTCCTCTTTTTTCCCGTTCTACAAGACGAGTTGCAACCGCCATCGCCACTACAATCGCCGTTCCCCCACTGATTCCTTGTAAAACTCTTGTGATCATGACCATTTCAAACGAATGGCTGATACTTGTGATGAAGTTACTTAAAATAAAAATGATCAGCATCCATGTTAATATTTTTCTGCGGTCCATATTGATGGTTAGTGCGATGACAATCGGTGCACCGATTGCGGCCGAAAGTGCTAAAGATGTGACCAATAAGCCAGCAGTAGACGTTGTGACATGTAAATCATGTGCGACCATTTGAATAATGCCAGTAATGATGTATTCGATCGTTCCGATTAAAAAAGCTGCTAAAGCAAGTAAATAGACAACGGTTTTATTTTGCATCGTGACGTTTCTCCTTTGGGCCATGTTTACGATTTGATTTCATTTTTAATAGGAATTTGAATTTCAATGAGTCTGCCTTCTTCATTTTCTGACAATGGGTAATAGATTTCTCGGCCCGGCTGATCATCTTTCACGCGGTATCCGTTATGTTCAATCCATGTCGCCAGGTCAACACAAGCAGTTTGTGCGGATGGAGAATGGGAATGAAATAAGAGTGTTGCCATGGTGTCTTCTGCAGGTAACGTGCGAATTGTCATTCCCTGAGGAAGAGAGCACCTTAACGATTTGACGGAATACCCCACCTCAAATTCGAACTCACTTTCTTTCTCCAGTGATTCTCTCCATAGCACTACTTGTGGTCCCGAGATCGATTCTTGTTGATGTTTATGTAATAAATGATGAAACATTTGAAAGAATGAAGGGATTTCTTCAACAGTTCCGTTGGATTGAAAAGACATGATGCGTTTACTTTCAACAGATTTGATGATGATCTCCTGTTCTTTTTCAACACACCCCTCTCGTTTGATGAGGTGCATTCGCTCCTTAATACGGGCTAATTTCTGTTGTTCTCTCTCGATCAATTGCTGAATCTCACTCTCTTTCAAGAGAAACATGCCCTGAATTTGCTCTACTGAGATATCTTCACGAAGAAGCTGCCCCATTTGTTTTAACGTAAAGCCTAATTCCTTATAAAGAAAAATTCGATTGACCTCAAGTAGCTGCTCAGCTGAGTAATAACGGTATCCCGAATCTTGATCGATCTGCTGAGGCTTTAATAAATCAATTTGGTCATAATATCTTAAGGTTTTGACAGGCACTTTACTTAACATAGAAAAATCGCCGATCTTGAACATCCTGCATCTCCTCCGTTTTGTTGATCTGATCACAGTATAAACCTTTCAGTTAAGGGGAAGGTCAACATGAAGTTGATTAAATTTTTCAAAAGCACGAAAAAACCTAGATTTCTCTAAAATCTAGGTTTTGCTCATTATCCTACTATTTTTTCTAACAATCCCATCTCTTCAACAATCTTTATATCATCCATAAATCGTTGCAAACTTACTTTATGTTCTTTCTTTTGTAAATGTGTTGAATAACCTAAACATAGATTAAAAATACAATCTAACCTTTGTCCGACTCCACTATAAAAATAATTCGTCAATATTCCATTATTTTCACTTGCAAGAACCACAACTGTAGCGATCTCTAATACATATTCTATATCTTCTATAGAAATCGTTCGATCCTTTTTCTTAGCAGTCATGAATTCATGACTATGAATAGAACGAAGCCTACCTTCAAGTAAATTGAGTATAGACCTTTTATAGATGACATACACACTGTGAATATGATGTTTATCAGGACAATAGGGATCTTGTAAAATGAATTTTATACGTTCATCTTCTTTTTCCATTTTTATTGCATCAAAATCATATAATAAAATATGATCAATTTCTTCTATTTTCATAGGAGGAAACATGTGGGCTACATCTGTTTTGTTTTTCATTTGATCACCCCGAAAACTAGTCTCTCTTACTCCAAACGTTCCAATCTTTCAAGCCACTTGACAATAGTTCCTTTTGTAAAGACATCGAGTATGACACCATCGCAAAATCGTTCAGCTCTCAGAACCCCCATGATGAGAGCCAGTACACACTGCGCATTTACATTTGAGATGTCCACATTCTCCATATCGTTCGTTCCACCCTCAATGCCATTTTCTTTGAGGATCTCACTGTAGCGGGTAAGCTCCATTTCTTGATGTTGTTCTGCAAAGGTATAGACATCCTCGATAAAACGACGGACCGTTTCGGAATAATTCACAAAGGGCATCTGAATCGGGTGTTCTGCTGTTCCATCATTTTCTTGATCGATCACCCATTCTCCGATATGGTCCTCGTGAAGCATCGGTATGTATTTTGTTAGAATCTCGAATTGACTCATTCCATCCTCCTCTACCTCATTCATATGGTTTACTCTGATCGACACCTATGGATTAGTATATAAAAAAATCCGTAATTATCCTACCAGCTAGACACCAGTATTCAAATTACGGACAGTCTTTTATTTACTTCACTTTTTTTACAGTCTTACCATTGATACAACACACTCCACATGTGCCGTATGCGGGAACATATCCACTGGCTGCATGTATTCGATCTTGTAGTCTTTTGACATGTATTCGAGGTCTTTTGCTAGTGTAGATGGGTTGCAAGAGACGTAGACAAAGCGTTTTGGTTTGACTTGTTTAACGGTGTCTAGGAAAGTGCGTTCGCAGCCTGTTCTTGGCGGATCGACGACGATAACATCGGGACGGAAGCCTTCTTTGACCCATTTTGGCAGCCAGTGTTCGGCTGTGCCTGTCACATAAGTTGCGTTTTTCATGCCGTGTTTTTTGGCATTTTTCTTCGCGTCATCAATTGATTCTTTGATGACATCCATACCTCTTACTTCTTTTGTTCCATCTGAGAGCCACATTCCAATGGTTCCAACGCCGCAATACGCATCGACTACCTTTTCTTTGCCAGTCAGTTTGGCCGCTTTTTTCGCTTCGTCGTAAAGCTTTAATGTCTGCTTCGGATTCAATTGGAAGAAAGCCCGTGCACTCAATTCAAAGGAGACGTCTCCTAAAAATTCTTGGATGACCATGTTGCCAGCTAGGTGCGATGTTTTATGCCCAAAGATGACTGACGTTTTTTCGCCATTGATATTGTGCATAATAGACGTTACTTCTGGCAGACGTTTTTGAATGGCTTCGGCGATTTCTTTTTTCTTTGGAAACTCAGGCTTTGATGTGACAAGGACGACTTGGACTTCACCTGTTTCAAAGCCGACACGCACAACAATCGAGCGCACGTCGCCTTTTCTTGTCCGCTCGTTGTAGACAGATACGCCGAATTTCTCTAAAATTTTGCGGACGACGCCTGTTGTTTTGTTCGTTTTCGGATGCTGGACGATACATTCCTTGATCGGGACAAGTTTATGGGAATTCAGCCCATAAAGCCCTGCGATGATGTCGCCGCTATGTGATCTTCCGACTTGGAACTGACTTTTATTCCGGTAGTGCCATGGATCTTCCATACCGATTGTTGGTCTAATGTCGATCTTTTCAACCGACAGCTTTGTATGACGCTCCATTGATTGAATGACAATATCGCGTTTTTCCTTTAGCTGCTGCTCGTATGCCAAATGCTGAAGCTGACAGCCCCCACACTCTTCGTATACTGGGCACGGCGGTTTCACTCGATGTTCTGAGCGCTTGCGGACTTTCCTCACCGTACCTTCTGCATATTTCGCTTGAACATTCGTTGCTTCAACTACTACTTCCTCACCTGGAAGTGCACCTGGGACAAAGACCACTTGCTTTTTAAAATAACCGACCCCTTCCCCATTAATGCCAAGGCGTTTAATGGTAAGCGGGAACTGCTGCCCCTTTTGCAGAAGGGCTCCTTGCTGTTTTTCTTTCACGTTTATTCTCTCCGTTCTATTTAAACCTTTATCGGTTGTCCTCATTTTATTCCATCTGAATAGTATATCACGACTTGGACGAAGAGAGAAAATGCCTTTCAATTATTTATCTGTCTCTATACTTCTCCATAAATAAAGGGAGGCGTAGCTTAAATACGGTGCCCACTCCTTGCTTAAAACTGCCATCTCTTCTTTTGTTGGCTTTTCTGGCAGGTCAAAGTGACGTTTGATCGCATTTTGAATCCCGATATCTGCCATTGGAAAGAGATTTGGTCTTCCAAGTCCATTCATGAGGACATTTTGAACCGTCCAAGGTCCAATCCCTCTAATCGGAAGCAGACGTTCTTCAATTTCAATATCCGTTAAGTCGTGTAATTTTTCTAAATTCAGAGAGCCGCTCACTATTCGCTTTGAGACATCAATCACATATTCCGCTTTTCGCTGACTGAATTGCAGTTTTCTCAAATCATCGGTTTCAAGTGATGCAATGGTTTCCGGTAAAGGGTCAAACCAGACGCCGTCGATTTGCTCACCATACGTATGAACAAACCGTTTCGTCAGCTCATAAGCAAATGCAAGATTGAGCTGCTGATGAATGATGCATTTCATCAAGCAATGATATAGATGGAAATCCAGCATAAGCGGCGTTCCGATATGACGGTCAAAAATGGGCGCAAGATTTGTTTGAGCAAAATGGTCATGCACGGCGTGTAATTGATGCTCCATGCCAAATATCCGCTTCACCTCAGAAAGGATCGCTTCCTCCGGCCCGTTAGCCTGTATCCGGAACGAAGGTGCTTCTTTTGTTCCTGTCGCTTGAACGACTGCAATGTACGGTTTATGATTCAGCCTCATCGGTACTTTGATTTCTCTTTTATCCAGATCGACCGCCTTTAATGGATCGCTCGACAAACGTCTCAGCACTTGATCGAAGTGATAGGGCGGTTCAACCAATAGGTGTTTTTCCCACATGTTTTTCCTCTTCCTTTCTGCCAACACACGCAGATGTGATTGTTTCACTTTGCATGAATGATTCTCTATATTGAATACTTTTAAATATAAAGAGTACAAGAATTTATCAGTTATATCTTCCTTATTTATGGTCATTCTCCTTTTGGATAGATGAAAATTTTTAGTCGAATTCAGCTAAAATTCGACAGCAATCTTCAACATTTTAGGATCATTTTCCTTAAATTAGAAATAGAACCTATGGGTGATATCTTCTATTTCAAAAATATTTGTATAATTATGACATATCAAGGAGGTGAACAAAGGAATTAGCGGATTAGGCAATCATTTGTTTCATCTTGCAGGAACATATTTACCTCATTGATAACCGGCTTCACCTAGTTTCACGTTTTACTAAAAGAAGACCCAAAATTTAAAAACAAAGGAGATCCGACCAATGAAAAAAACAATTCTTTCTGTTGCCCTTGCCACTGCTGTTTCTTCGACACTACCAGTATTCGCTGACGCTGCTGAAAAAACATCATCAGCACCCGTCTCTACTACACTACAGCAAACTGTTTTAAACAAAGCTGCTGAAGGTAAAGCTGGAACGACAGCTAGTCCTAATGTTAACGTCAATTTCGATGTCCTTGGAATTGCCAATGCAATCATTAACGCAGTAAATGCAAATGCCAACCGTTCTGGATTCGTTAAAGGTGTAATGGAAAGCACATTCTATGCTGCTGGCGGCAGATATAACGTCATGGTCTTTAACCTAAGCCAAAACTATGAAGACCGCTTTAATGGCGTGAAAACTTTCGCTACTGCTAACCTTGGTAATGTTGTTTACGGTATTTGGGTTTTTGAAAGCGGTACTTTTAAAAACAACGGCGATGGCGGCTGGGATAACTGGGCATTTAGAGGCTGGTTTGACCGTCAAAATAAATTCGTTACGTTCCATCGTCCTTAATTCTCGCTTTATCCATCAATCATACACGCACATTGGACCGATCTCAGCGATGAGATCGGCTTTTTTATGGTGAAAACGTATAAGTTCACCGCCGGTGCTTCATGATATAATGCAAGTCTGGAGGGGTGCATATGCTGAAAAAACTTGCAGTGACAAAAAACGGCGACTTGATTGAACATGCAACATTGCAGCAGCTTTCAAGCCCCGATATTGCCTGGTATTGGATTGATTTTTATGCGCCAACGGAAAAGGAAGCAGCACTGTTAAAGGAATTTTTTCAGTTCCATCCGCTTGCGATTGAAGACTGCTTCCATTATTTACAGCGGCCGAAGCTTGATTTTTATGAAGGGTATTTATTTTTCGTCCTTCATGCCCTCAATCAAAAAACACTTCGATCTGAAGAAGTCGACCTGTTTGTTGGAGAAAACTATATCGTTACTTTTCATTTGAAGGAAGCACCCTACATTGATCGAGTCATTCGAAAGCTCAAAGGGTCTGATAAAGCACGAAAGAGCGGTCCAGAGCATATGGCTTATATGCTGATTGACCAGCTCGTCGATGATTATTTTCCTATTATTTATCAAATTGAGGACAGGCTCAATGAAATCGAGGATGAAGAAGGGCATAAAACGTATGGTACATTAATGAACGAAGTATTCGGTATTCGATCCGATTTGCTCAAACTACGCAGAACCATTATCCCGATGAGGGACCTCTTATATCGAATTGTGAACACGAATATGATGAAAAGCGATGCAAACCGGCAAGCATATTTTAATGATATTTATGATCATCTATTGAAACTAACAGAAATCGTTGAGTCAAACCGTGATATGACAGCCGATTTACGAGACAGCTATCAAACACTAAATTCCAATCGAATGAATGCCATCATGATGACACTGACCATTGTCTCGACGATTTTTATTCCACTGACCTTTATTGTTGGGGTGTATGGTATGAACTTTGATAACATGCCTGAATTACACTGGAAATATGGCTATTTTGGCGTACTGATTTTCATGGGTTTGCTTGTCTCAGGGATGCTTTTGTGGTTTAAACATAAAGGATGGTTTAGGATTTTTAAGTAGTTTTTTGAGAGAAGTGCTTGAAAGGGAGATACTATGGAAAACTGGATTCCACTGACAGACAAAGAACTAAAGTACGCATGGAAAACATTTGATCAAAAGTTTAAATTTAACCCAAGCATCTCTCGCTTTCCCGGTTTTCAAGCACCATCTCCTTACATCACATATGATATCTCTGCTTATTTCGAGGACCCTTCTCTCCTAAGTGCGGATGAAGACCTTGAAATGAAGGCACTGCTGTCTTTTCAGGAGAATATCACCGGAACCGACGAATATATGCAGGTACTTGATTGGCAGCACGAATGCTATTGGATCACACCATACGGCTCATTTGAAAAAGATGAATTTGAAGAATAGAGAGTTCCTGTGCTCCCAAATGGAGATGACTATTTCTTTTTATCGAAAGAGATGACCTGGGGTTTACTAGGACATCCTTGGGAGCAAAGCATCACGATTTTCGGTGAGGGCTTGATTGACTCCTTTACTCGTCATCGTCCCCTTTTGTTCCAGCGTAAAATAAGAGAAGGATAAGTCAAAAAGCTTGCAGATGTCTGCAAGCTTCGGATTGTTGACAAAGGGCTAAAATGAACTTAATTTTAGCCCTTTGTCTTCGTTTCAGCGTGATAGAAAACCTTTGCAGTCTAGGAAGGACGAGTACTGGCGCGGAGCGAATTTCACATTCGTGAGCACCAGCACACAGGACTGACAACGAATGCGAGGGTTTGGCTACACGCTGAAGCTTGCAGTGTCTGCAAGCTTTTTTCTATAGCTGAGGAAGATGCCATACTTTTTCAAGCATGAGATCGTCTAAGCTTTTAAAGGTATATCCTTGTTTTTTTAAAGCAGTGATGGCATCATCAAGTGCCTCGGCATTGTCCCTTGAGACGGTATGAAGTAAGTAAATGGCACCCGGATGCGCCTGTTTCATCATTTGATTGTACGCATACTGTTTTCCTTTTTGATGGTGGATATGCCAATCTACAAACGCTACTGACCAGAAAACGGTTTGGTAGCCAAGCTGTTTCGTTTCCTTTAGTACCCTTTCACTGAACACCCCGCGCGGTGGACGAAGGTAGAGGTTATCTTGTTTTCCTGTGATTTTGTATACCGCTTCATTGACACGATCTAGCTCTTCTTTGATTTCTTTCGTGCTCTTTGTTGTTAAATCTGGATGGTGATAGGAATGGTTGCCAATAATATGACCTTCCTCTGCCATACGTTTGACGAGCTTCGGCTGATCCTTTACGAAGTGCCCAGTCACAAAAAAGGTGCCCGGTACTTGATGTTTTTTCAGCACGTCCAAGATTTTGGGTGTGTACCCATTTTCATAGCCATTGTCGAATGTAAAATAAATCTCTTTCTTTTTCGTATTTCCTAAATAGAAAGCATCATATTTCTTTAAGAGTGTCGTCAGTTCCTTGCCGGCATCTGCTGGCTTGTGCTCTTTGCTTTTAGCAAATCCCCAATGAATCGGCTGATTAGACACGGCTTCTAAGTTTGAAAAAGGCATCGATACAAAAAGCGCACATAGACAGATCAGTATGCATTTTTTCATTTACGTCACTTCCCGGTTTTTCTTCTATTGTGCAGAATATACCGGGTACTCATACACTTTTTGACCTGCCAATTTAAAGAAAAAAGCCCGCATCAGCGCGAGCTATTCTTCCTTCCAATCGGTTTTAAACCGTTCATATTTCGCTTCCAGGTCGTCAATCATCTGGATGAGTCTGTCTATATCCTCAACGTCTGTGGATTCAGGATCTAATGAATCAATCACATTCATAAACATATCTAATCGGTTCTTTAAATAATCAACCTGCTGCTCTTTGCTGTCTGCTGCCTTGCCCATAGATACACTCCCTTTAGCATTTGTTTATAGCTTATCTTTTTTTCCTTTGTAAATCAATTGTGTCCCCTCTTGCGTATAACGGTGATGGGGCTTAAAATTAACTGTTGGCGGGTCTATGTTTGCCCGAATGAAAAGGAGATAGATACCATGAACCAAAAAACAGCACTTCGTCCGATTACACCTGCATTCGACCCTTGGGAAGCCTATCTCGATGTGCAGGATTACGGAGAAATGAAGCTGACAAATATTGAATTGACGACAACGACGTTGTGTAACATGAGATGTGAGCACTGTGCGGTTGGCTATACTTTGCAGCCAAAAGATCCGAATGCACTGCCACTCGATTTACTGCTTCGCCGTTTAGATGAAGTACCGCTCTTGCGTTCCCTTAGCATTACAGGCGGAGAGCCGATGCTGTCTCTGAAATCTGTACGGGAATATGTCGTTCCTTTATTAAAGTATGCCCATGAACGCGGCGTCCGTACCCAAATTAATTCGAATTTAACACTTGATTTGGCTCGATATGAAGAGATTATTCCATACTTGGATGTCCTACACATTTCACATAACTGGGGAACAGTCGAAGAGTTTGCTACGGTTGGTTTTGCAATGATGGACCGAAAGCCAACCTTTGAGCAGCGCGAGAAATTGTTTAACCGCATGATTGAGAATAGTCAAGCACTTGTGAAAGCGGGTGTAACCGTATCTGCTGAAACGATGCTGAATAAGCGTACGCTTCCTTATATTGAACACATCCATCGTCAAATCGTGGACGAGATGAAATGCCAGCGCCACGAAGTTCACCCGATGTATCCAAGTGATTTTGCGAGCGCCCTTGAATCATTGTCGCTTCCGCAAATGCGGGATGCGATTCATCAGCTGCTCGATGTTCGTGATGAGAACACATGGATGCTGTTTGGCACATTGCCATTTTATTCATGCAGCACAGATGAAGAAGACCAGCGCCTCTTGACTCGATTGCGTCAAGCGAAAAATGTGACAGTACGAAATGACCCTGATGGCCGTTCACGGTTGAATGTGAATATTTTTGATGGGAATATTATTGTGACAGACTTTGGCGATACACCGCCATTAGGAAATATTGAAACCGATACGTTGCAATCAGCTTATACACGCTGGATGAACACAAAATTGGCAAAAGAACTGAATTGTCATTGCCCAAGTGTGCAATGCCTTGGTCCGAATGTTCTTGTGAAAAACAGTTATTATCAAGATGTTGATTTTACTTCTCGTACAGCCAGGGGGTAACCGATAGATGGACGAAACATTTCTGACAGTGGTCAAGAACAAATACATTGAAATTCTCCTTGTTGGCCTCATTCTTTGGCTTGCCGTCTTTATGATCAACAAAGCGCTTCAGATTTTCTTTAAACGCACTGAATTCATTGAAGACAAGAAGAAAAAAACGATTGAGAGCTTGGTCAAATCGGTTTCAAAGTATACAGCTTCCATATGTTTTGTCTTATATGTGATTTCTCTATTCTTTCATGACTTTGGGAAGATTCTTGCGGGGGCTGGTGTTGCTGGAATCGTCATTGGTTTTGGCGCTCAGACCTTGATTCGTGATATTTTAGCCGGCATCTTCCTCATTTATGAAAGGCAAATTCATAAAGGTGACTATGTGACGGTCAATAATCTTTTTAACGGAACCATTGAAGAAATTGGTCTCCGGTCTTTGCAAATTAGAGAATGGAGCGGCAAGCTGTTAACCATTTCAAACGGAGACATTCGTCAAATCCAAAACTACAATATGCACTACATGCGTATCACAGAGTCAGTCTTGATCAGTGCAAACCAAAATCCTGACATTGCTTTCAAGGCGCTAGAAACAGCATGTGATCAGTTAAATCAAATGCATCATGATTTACTGAAAAAAGATGAATTCCAAAACGCCATTGAACCTTTTCAGGTTCATGGCATTATGGGGCTCAATAAATTAAATCGCGGGATTGAGATCACCGTAAAAGGAATGGTCGAGGATGAAAAATACTTCGAAGCCGTCCTCGCTGTGCGAAAAGAAATGATCACACAACTTCACCAGCATGATGTGAAATTGCTTGAGGATCTCGTCTATCCACAGCCTGCAAAATAACCTCATTTTTGATGGGGTTATTTTTTGATTGTTTTTAGTTAACCGGTTAATTATAATACTATATAGTTAACCAGCTAACTAAAAGAAAGGATGTTTATATTGAGAAAAACTGAAGCGATTTTTTTTATTAAGCAAATGTATCAAGAGGTGTTAATCCAATTAGATATAGAAAAGGTGGAGACTTATTTTTCTTCAGATTATCAGCAAGTCACTGATGGAAAGGTCTCTTCCCTTAATGAATTTAAAAAGCATCTCTCCACATTAAAAGTCATGACCAAACAGCTCGACATCCCTACCTTTCACGATATGTTGTTTGATGAAGAGACTCAGCAAGGGTGTTTTCGTTACACTGTACATGTTGAGCTGTCCACAGGAGACCACGGTCTAATAGATGTGATGGCGTTATTTACTTTATTAAATGGTAGAATCATTCGGTGTGATGAGCTGACTAGACCGCATGAGAAAAATAAGACGCTTGAACAACTTGGACATATCAGCTAAGGAATTCTTTTCTTTTCAGCCCTCTTACTTCTATCCTCTTGACTGATTCATGTATAATAGAAAGCAGATTGATTTCATGCAGCATGGGGACCCTCATACTGTGTATTTACTAATTGAAAGAGAGTGAATAAGATGGGTCGTAAATGGAACAACATTAAAGAAAAGAAAGCATCAAAGGATGCCAATACAAGTCGTATTTACGCAAAATTCGGGCGTGAAATCTATGTGGCTGCCAAGCAAGGTGAGCCAAATCCAGAATCAAACCAAGCACTTCGTTTTGTCCTAGAACGTGCAAAAACATATAGTGTCCCAAAACACATTGTGGACCGTGCGATTGAAAAAGCAAAAGGCGGTGCAGAAGAGAACTTCGATGAGCTGCGTTACGAAGGATTTGGTCCAAACGGATCTATGGTGATCGTTGATGCCCTGACCAATAACGTCAACCGCACAGCGTCTGATGTTCGTGCAGCATTTGGGAAAAACGGCGGAAATATGGGCGTCAGTGGATCTGTTGCTTACATGTTTGACCAAACAGCGGTGATCGGTGTCGAGGGGAAAAGCGAAGAAGAAACGCTTGAACTTTTAATGGAAGCAGACATTGATGTACGTGACATTATGGAAGAAGATGATACGGTGATCGTCTACGCTGAACCAGATCAATTCCATCAAGTTCAAGAAGCGTTCAAACAGGCAGGCGTAGAAGAATTTACTGTCGCTGAAATCACAATGCTGCCTCAAAACGAAGTGACATTAGATGATGAATCGAAAGCACAATTTGAAAAACTCATCGATGTATTAGAAGAGCTTGAAGACGTGCAGCAAGTTTATCATAATGTGGATTTAGGGGAATAATCAGCTAAGCCATCGTAGTTGTTGGATTCATTCAACTTCCGCGTTGGCTTTTTTATTGTCTAGGTAAGGTTTACGTTCTACTCAAGACCATGTAATATGAAGAAAGAGTCGTTTCCACAAATAACCAAGGAGCTGAGTTTCATTTTTAAAACATGGTGGTTTTCGTATTATGGCTTTATGATCCTCCCTTTTATTGGCCTATGCTTAATTTTCAACAATTTGACGATATTCACTAAAGTCTTTCTCTTTCTTTTCTTTGTATGGTTTTTATATAACGCCTTTGATTTTTACATTCATGAAATGAAAAAGAAAAACGATAGGACATCTTAATCAAAAAACAGTCATCTCCCCT
The DNA here is from genome assembly GCF_038005045.1 of Bacillus sp. FSL K6-3458. Lineage (NCBI taxonomy): Bacteria > Bacillati > Bacillota > Bacilli > Caryophanales > Bacillaceae > Bacillus > Bacillus sp. FSL K6-3458. The sequence goes on from NZ_JBBOSI010000001.1 coordinate 3,264,216, forward strand.
TGGTAAGAGGAGATGACTGTTTTTAATTCATCCCTTGAAACCCAAACGTCAGGTGATCCTGAACAGGAATCCAAGCGCCGATTCCTTGTGAGGTCACATTTTTTACGACAAGTTTGCGTTTATTTCCCTTGAGCACAAGATACACTTCTCCGTAAGTAACCTTTCCTTTTTCGTTAATGGCTGGAGCGTATGCATGCAGGGATGCTGCTTTTTTCGGAGAGACGTGGTAGGACTGATCTCGCTTTGTTCCTGCACCAATCACTGTGTCGAAGGCGAGCGGAAGTTTTGTTTTTTGGATGGCTTTTTGCATCATCAATGTTTTCACATCTTCTGGGTTTGGTACTTTTGCTGTGAGCCCTCCACTTACTTTTACTTGTTGCTTTTGCACATATTTGCCGATGGCTGTTTTGTTTCCGCCTCTATTATCAATGTGATTCGTGTTCACTTTTTTGTATTCCCAATTGGCGACAGTTTCGTTTGAATCATAGCTGAGTGCCCATCTTCCAAGAAAAATCGTTGCCCTGTAGCCAACTGCTAGCGGTGTACCTGAGATACTGGATTCATTCAGCATTTTAATTAAATGTGTATTTTCAATTGGTACACTTGTTGTTTTAAATAATTCGGCCGTCAGCTCGCTCGGCTGTAGCAGCGGTTGATCTTGTGACGCATTTGGATACGTATTTTCCTTTGAGATACTGGCGACAGACGATGGCACCTTAAACGGCTTTGCTGCCTCGGCTGGAAAGCTGTATAGAAAACTTAAGGATAAGAGAACAACAAACATGATGCGGGGCATCTTTTTCATATCATCACTCTTTCTCATTCATTTTTCCATAGTATTTTCCCGAAAGACGTCCCTTATCCACAAAAGATTATAAAAGGAAAAATCCAATCGCCATAATAAAATAGGCAGCGAGCAATGTAGCACCTTCAAACCAGTTCGTATCCCCATCATTTGAAAGGATGACCGTTAGTAAAACAGAGGATGCCATGGCAATGAGCTCTGGTAATGAGAAGATCAGTGGCATTTGCTTTTCAAAAAACAGAGAGCTGATCACAAGGATCGGTGCGACCATCATGGCGACTTGAAGCGTGGAACCGAAAGCAATTTCGACCGCGACATCCATTTTGTTTTTATATGCCATGATGACGGCAGAAGCGTGTTCTGCTGCATTACCGACAATCGCAACAATGATGACCCCGATAAACAGCTCACTCCAGCCAAACTGTTCTCCGACCGTGTCAAATGTATGGACGAGCCGCTCTGAAATATACGCCACAGCAATTGTCGCAAGGAGTAAAATCGCCGTGGCAAATTTCCCCGACCACTCTGGTGTTTCTTCTTCCGTCGCTGCTTCCCCTTCCGCAATTTCCTGCTTGGCAACATAAACACCTCTGTGGCTGACCAGTTTGAAATAGAGTGCTGCGACATAAAGCAAAATCATCACAATGCTAATGCCGATACTTAAAACAAATTGACGCTCTTCTGCCATCCCTATGGAAAAGACTTCTGGAATGACAAATGCCACAATAATCGCAAACATAAGAAGCCCAGAGTTATGCCTTGCATCGTGTACATTGAACTCTTGTCGTTTAAATTTCAATCCGCCAACGAAAAAAGACAGTCCAGCCACAAGCAGTAAATTGCCGATCACTGAGCCAGTGAGTGAAGCAAGGACAATGGCGGTGAGTCCTTGTTTTAATGCAAAAAATGAAATGATTAATTCCACTGCATTTCCAAAAGTAGCGTTTAATAACCCACCAATTCTTGGTCCCGCTATAATGGCAAGACTCTCTGTCGCTCTTCCCATATAACTTGCAAGACCGATGATGGCGATACAATAGACGGCGAACATGACAGCCTGCGGGAAATGAAGAAAACTGCCAATTACAGATAATGGAACACCGATTGCGACAATCACAAGAAACAAACGATTCATACAGCCAATCTCCTTTACATCATATCTGACTGTTATTCTTTCGTGAGTGCCGGCATCATATACATTTAGATTCGTTCGTGTGAAAGGGTGATATCAATCGTTCCTTTCACGGATTGCACCATGGAGCAATGCTTCAACGCAAGTTTCATTACTTTTTCCAGCTGTTCATCAGAGGTGCTGATGCTTTCAAAGATCATATGTAAATGAATATGAGTGATTTTGTTTACAGTTCCTTCTCTTGTCGTTTCAGGTGTAATGGTCAGTCCTTGATAGGATATTCGTTTTTTCCGGCATACATGAATGACCATTTCTCCAAAACAGCCCGCAATAGCCGAGGTGAACAATTGATACGGCCTGTATCCCGCTTCTTTATTTCCCGAAATAGACAGCTGCCTTTGATCAGCATTTGCGACCCACCGATCATTTTCGTATATCAGCTTCATTCCTTTTCCACCTTTCTATTGAAACCCCTATGGTTCCATTGTACGATGAAAGCATGAACTTGTAAGGAGCTTCTTATGTCGAGAATTCATTTTATGATTTTAATTTTACTTGTATCCGTATCTGGTTTTTCGCAGGGAGCGTTACTGCCAGTTATTTCGATTATTTTCGAACATGCCGGCACTTCCCCGACGTTAAACGGACTGCATGCCACCGGCTTATATCTCGGCGTGCTGCTTGCGTCTCCTTTTATGGAAGCGCCGCTGCGCCGCTTCGGATTTAAACCATTGATCGTCATTGGGGGCGCTGCTGTCTTTTTAAGTTTGTTTAGCTTTGTCTTTATTGAATCTTATGTGGTCTGGTTCTTCTTGCGGCTGATGATCGGCATCGGTGATCATATGCTTCATTTCTCCACACAGACGTGGGTAACCTATGCCTCATCATCTAGAAATCGCGGGCGAAATATTTCATTGTATGGGTTATCCTTTGGACTCGGTTTTGCCGCTGGCCCTTTTTTAACACCACTCATTGAAATCAATCCATCCTTGCCGTTTATTGTGTCTGGTGCAGTTAGTTTGTGTATTTGGCTGCTTGTGTTTGTTTTAAAAAATACATATCCTGATACAGGTGAAATGCAGACGTCAGAGCAGACAAATAGTTTGAAGCGCTTCAAGAAGGCGTTTCAATTTGGCTGGGTAGCGTTTATGATGCCGTTTTGCTATGGCTTTTTAGAAACGACGCTCAATAGTAACTTCCCTGTGTATGCGCTGAGAAGCGGGGTGACGATAGATGCTGTTGCGTTTATTTTACCTGCGTTTGCGATTGGGAGTATTGTTTTTCAGCTTCCTCTCGGGATGCTGAGTGACCGTTTCGGCAGACGACGCATGATTTTAGTTGTGACACTCGTCGGTTCATTCTTTTTCCTTTTAGCAGGGATTTTCATTCAGTCCGTTTTGGCTGTTGCGATCTGTTTCTTTATCGCAGGTATGGCTGTAGGTTCGACCTTCTCACTTGGCATCAGTTATATGACGGACTTATTGCCAAAGCATCTGCTGCCTGCTGGGAATTTGATGTGCGGGATGGCGTTTAGTGCAGGAAGTATTCTCGGTCCGGTTCTTGGCGGATTCTTTGTGCAGACGTTCGAGGGCATGAATTTACTTTACCTTGTCAGCATTGTGATTTTATTTGTATTTTGTTGTGTTCGATTTGGGAAGACGCTAGCAGTGGTTGAAAGTAACTAAATGGAGGATCTATTTTGTTTACATTTAACATTTCAGATGACTTAAAATTGGCGTGTTTACAAGTAGCCGATACAGAGACATTATTTGCACTTATCCAGCAGAATAAAGATCACTTGGGAGAGTGGCTACCATGGGTGAATCACTGTCATCGCATAGAAGATGTTCAATCATTTATTCAATCTGCCCGCGCTGCCTATGCTGAAAAAAAAGATATAGAAGCGGGTATCGTATTAAACGATCAATTAATCGGTGTATTCCGCATGACGTTTCAGCATCGGATAGGCAATATTGGGTATTGGATTGGTGAAGATGCGCAAGGGCAAGGTATTGTGACCAAAACAGTGAAATGTATGACAGATGCCTTTGCTCCTGAAGTCGATGAATTTGAAATCTTTTGTCCTGTTGGGCATGTCAGAAGTGAACGTGTTGCGATGAAAGCAGGCTTTCAGCTCGATCCAAACTATCAGCCAAAGCCTGAAGCAACTTTTCTCCTGAAACGTTATATACGGAAATTGAATCATTAAAAACTCCCCTGCACCTATGCAGAGGAGTTTTTTCATCTAGTGATACCCATTTTGCCCATTCGCACTTCCGCTTGTTTTGTGCTTTGGCTGATGGCCTTTGTTTTGTTTTGTGTTGCTTCCGCCTTTTTTCGATTGTTTAGACATTCGTTATTCCCCCATCCGTCAAGATTGAACATGTTCGTTCTCCTTTAGGATGCCCGGTTTTCTTTACACCTTGCCTGGTACGATTTTACGCTTATGTAAAAGCGCATTGAGCTCGCCGCCGAGGATGATCATAATGCCGGTTAAATAAAACCAGATCATTAATATAATGATTCCCCCAATGCTTCCGTACATCGCACTATAGTTGGCAAATTCGCCTACATAAAATGAGAACAGCATGCTGACGAGAATCCAGCCAACAGAAGCGAATATGGCACCCGGCAGCACAAATTTCAATTTCAGCCTGATGTTAGGGGCAAAATAATATAGGGATGTAAAAACAATTAGTAAAATCAGTGGACTAATAATCCATCTCATGGCGGTCCAAATGGTGAGAAAGGCATCTGACTGCCCTACTAATTTGGCAACGAATAAGCCAAGCTCTTTTCCAAAGACAGGCAGCATCAAGGCAAAAATAATCGTAAGCACCATCGCAATGGTTAAGATAATCGATGTTAAACGTACGAGAATGAAGGAACGATTTTCCTCAACTTCGTAAGCGTGGTTAAATGCTCTGACCACCGCATTAATGCCGTTGGATGCAGACCAGAGTGCCGCAATAATCCCGAATGACAACAATCCGCCGTTACGGTTATTCAGCGTCTCTTCGGCAATGGATTCAATCATCGAAAGCGCTCCCTCTGGCGCATAACCAGAAATGACGCTTAGAACATCCTTTGATGTCAGCGGCAAATAACCAACAAGCGTCAGCACGAAGATGAGAAACGGAAATAATGAAAGCAAAAAGAAATACGCAAGTTCAGCTGATTTTGCCGGTCCTTCATGCAGCAAAAAGCGTCCAATTAACGCTTTAACAAAACCCATACGCCTCATCTCCAATGATCAATCTTTCTGTTTCTTTTGAAAGTGATCCTTTGTTTCTTCAATAATCTCTAATACCTTTGGTGTTGTTTCCTTTAACTGATTCACCTGTTCATTCAGAAAAGACAAATCATCTGAGACCGTTCTCATCAATTGCTTCGTTTCTTCCATTTTTTCTTTCACACAAGCAGACATCTTGCCAGGCTCCAGGCGGTATTCATCCAGCTTTTGCTGGCAGCCATTCCATTTTTCTTTCAGTGCAGTTCTTGTTGGACGATGAAATAATGTCAGCAATATGCCGCAGGCTGCGCCTATAACAGCTCCCCGAAGCACGATTTGTTTGTTCTCTTCCATCTCATCTGAACTCCTTTCAGTTAAAGGTGTTTCTCTTTTTTTACATACGTCAAAAAACGATCAATTCCTGTTTCAATTAAATCATGTACTTCCTCAAAGTTCCCAGTGTAATAAGGATCTGGCACATCGTCTCGATCGTCGTCTTCTACAAAGTCAAGAAGACGGCCAATAAAGTGATGTTTTCCATAGCCGGCTAAACTGCGGAGGGCGCCTACATTTTCAGCATCCATCGCAATGATATAGTCGTATGTGGTGATATCCTTATCCATGATTTGTCTTGCCGTCATTCCTTCATAGCTGATGCCCTTTTCATCAAGCAGCTTTCGTGTTCCTTCATGCGGAGGACTGCCTTGATGCCAGCCGCCAATGCCTGCTGAATCAATCACAAAGTGTTCACTCAGCCCTTCGTCTTCGACTCGTTTTCTAAACATCGCCTCTGTCATCGGTGACCTGCAAATATTGCCGAGGCACACAAATAATACATGAATCATCCTTCATTCTCCTCCTATCTTTTCCCTAAGAGTCCCTTTTGAAAACCTTTTCTCTATCATATCAAGCCCTTTTTCTTTTGGAAACTTTGCAAGAAAAACTCCCATCGGCATTGACAAAATACACAAAAAAAGGAGAAACTTTAGGAGAATTACACAAACAAAGGGGGACATTAGATGGGAATCATTGAGCAATTTGTCACGACGATGAACAATTTTTTGTGGGGGCCTCCCCTATTAATTTTAATTGTTGGTACTGGAATTTACCTCACCTTTCGGATCCTCTTCATTCAAATTAGATTACTTCCTTATTCTTTAAAGCTCGCTTTTTCAAAACAAGACAAAACATCAGAGGGAGATATCTCCCATTTCCAAGCATTAATGACGGCTCTTGCTGCAACTGTCGGTACTGGGAATATCGTCGGTGTTGCCTCTGCTGTCATTGCAGGTGGTCCTGGTGCAGTATTTTGGATGTGGTTTGCTGCATTTTTCGGGATGGCCACCAAGTTTGCAGAAGCTGTTCTGGCTGTAAAATACAGGGTCAAAAACGAAAAAGGCGAAATGTCTGGCGGACCTATGTATTATTTAGAGCATGGCTTAAAACAGAAATGGCTAGGGGTGCTATTTGCTGTTTTCGGTGCCAGTGCTGCCTTTGGGATCGGCAACCTGGTACAGTCTAATTCCATCTCAGGCGTCATGAATTCTACTTTTCAAATTCCAACATGGGTAACAGGTATCATCATTACTGCCTTTACGGCACTCGTGATTTTAGGCGGAATTAAAAGTATCGGCCGAGTGACATCTATTTTTGTACCAGTCATGGCTTTATTTTACGTCATTTGCGGGCTCATCATTCTTGTCATGAATGCTGATCTTGTTCCTGGCGCAGTCAGTCTTATTTTCTCAGATGCCTTTACAGGTCAAGCAGTAGCAGGTGGTGCAATTGGAACCGTTATTCGCTGGGGTGTCGCACGAGGAGTCTTTTCCAATGAAGCAGGTCTTGGATCAGCACCAATTGCTGCTGCAGCTGCGAAAACGGATATGCCTGCCCGTCAAGCTCTCGTCTCTATGACGCAAGTGTTTATTGACACCATCATTGTTTGTTCTATCACTGGCATTACGATTGTCATGGCAGATATGTATTTAACAGAAAAAAGTGATGCGCTGACTTCGTTATCCTTTGCTCACTTCCTCGGTCCAGCTGGCTCAACCATTGTGGCAATCGGGCTGCTCCTGTTCGCCTATTCAACCATCATTGGCTGGTCCTATTATGGAGAGAAATGCTTTACATATTTGGCGAAGGATTCGTACGTCATGTATTATCGCATCGTGTTTGTGATAGCTGTCTTTTTCGGTGCCGTGTTTAAGAATGACTTCGTCTGGGGCGTAGCAGATATGCTCAATGGACTGATGGCCATTCCAAACTTAATTGGCCTCATCGGTTTATCAGGTGTTGTGGTGTTTGAATCCAAACGAATCATTGATAAGATCAAAGAGGAGAAAAAGGAAAAAAACATTTCAGTGTCGTCATAATAGCCCTTTTATTCTTTTGCTTTTCTGTTAAAATAGACATATTATTCGACACATGCAGGAAAGGACGTGCCGCCCTTGTCACAGCAAAAAGCGGCTGAAGTCAATCAGCTGATTGAAGACATTTCGCAAAAGCTCAATATGCTGAATATTGGAGTCATCAAAGCCGAAGACTTCAGTCCAGATAAGTATGAAGATATTGAATTTCTTCACCAAATGGTGATGAAAAAATCTTCATTCAGCCCAAGTGAAATGCAAGCCATTGCAAGCGAGCTGAAAAGCTTAAGAAAATAATCGTGCACCTGATACTGAATTGCGGTTGACGCCGCTTTCTTACATCCATGCACAGAAAAAGCCAGCACCTCGCAAGGTGCTGGCTTTGTTTATCCTGTCAAAACGACTTATTTTGCGAGCAGTTTTAATGATTCACGGTTAAATGCTGGAATGTCATCAGGTGTACGGCTTGTGACAAGCTGATCCTGACAAACGACAACTTCTTCATCTTTGAATTTGGCGCCTGCGTTTTCCATATCTACTTGAATGGATGTATAGCCGGTCGCGCCTCTTCCTTCCAGCGTCTTCGCTGTAATAAGCAATTGCGGTCCATGACAGATCGCAAATACTGGTTTTTTCTCGTCCATAAAGGCTTTTGTGAATTGCACGTAGCGATCATCCGCACGCAGAATGTCTGGTGAGAAGCCGCCAGGAATCAGAAGTGCATCGAAGTCTTCTGGTTTCACGTTATCGATAGACGCATCGACTCTTACTTCTGCCTCTCCTTGCTTTCCTTTCACTGTTTTTCCTTTTTCGTTTTCAATGACTGTGATCTCATGGCCTGCGTCTTTAAAGGCTTTTGCAGGCTCGGTGAATTCAACATCCTCAAAGTAATCTGTTAAGACAACTGCAATTTTCTTACCCATGTAGAAACCCTCCTGCTTGATTATCGTTTACACTACACACTATACCCCCACCAATTGAAATCAAACATCCTATCCCTATGAGAAAACCCCCTTTCAGAAAAATAAGCATTTAGACTCATTCACATTCCCTTAACAAGGTAATTCGTATGATTTATGTTATCTTTACAATAATCTGCAAAAAATAACTACAAAAGTTAACGAAACATTTCTACAATAGGTATTGTGGTCAAAAAAATTAGAAAGGCGGAGATCAGGTGAAGAAGCAAGCACATAGGTCTAAACGAAGGAAAAACCTGTCTATTCTGCTCACTTCCATTATGTTGATTAGTCTCATTCTCCCAGCAGTACCTACTCATGCAGAAACAGAAAGCGGCAGCGCCGTAAAGGTCAGTATCTTAGCCACAACGGATGTTCATGCGAACATGATGAATTACGATTATTACAGCGACAAAGAAACAAATGAATTCGGTTTGGCAAAAACAGCCGAGCTGATTGACAAGCACCGTTCACAAAATCCTAATACACTCCTTGTTGATAACGGAGACCTGATTCAAGGAACCCCTCTTGGAGAATACGTTTATAAAAATGAAAAAGACAGCATCATCAATCAAACAAAGGTTCACCCCATTATTCATACACTCAACAAATTAAAATATGATGCAGGTACACTCGGCAATCATGAATTTAACTACGGTTTATCTTTTCTTGACGGTACCATTGCGGGCGCCAACTTCCCGATTGTCAATGCGAACGTCAAAAAGTTAAACGGAGAACACCGATTTACTCCTTATGTCATTCAGGATAAAACCTTTAAAGATGCAAACGGAGCCTCCCAAACTGTGAAAGTCGGTTACATAGGATTCGTACCACCACAAATTATGACGTGGGATAAGAAACATTTAGATGGACAAGTTCAAGTGCAAGATATTGTGGAGTCTGCCAATGAAACCATTCCAGAAATGAAAGCAAAAGGCGCAGATGTCATCGTCGCTCTTGCTCATACAGGAATTGAAAAAACAGCTTCACCTAAAGGATCAGAAAATATGATCTTTGACCTTGCCACAAAAACAAAAGGCATTGATGCGATTGTGTCTGGCCACCAGCATGGCACATTCCCAAGCGCTGAATATAGCGGCGTCGACAAATTTGATGTCGCAAAGGGAACCATTAATGGCATTCCTGTCGTCATGTCAAAAAACTGGGGAAGCTACCTCGGGGTCATTGATTTAACGCTAGAACCAGACGGAAGCAACTGGAAAGTCACAGATGGAACAGGCAAAATCGAATCCGTTGCCGGGGTGACATCTCAAAACAGTACAGTGAAAAATGCCATTCAAACAACTCACCAAAACACCCTAGATTATGTCAGAAAGCCAGTTGGAAAAACAGAAGCAGACATTAACAGCTTTTTCGCTCAAGTGATGGATGACCCTTCCATTCAAATCGTGACAGATGCCCAGAAATGGTATGCACAAGAAAAAATGAAAGATACTTCGTACAAAAACTTGCCGATACTCTCTGCAGGTGCGCCATTTAAAGCCGGCGGACGCAACGGTGTGAACTATTATACAAATATCGCAAAAGGTGATTTAGCGATTAAAAACATCGGCGATCTCTATCTTTACGATAACACCGTACAGATTGTAAAACTAAAAGGCAGTGAAGTAAAAGACTGGCTTGAAATGTCTGCAGGTCAGTTTAACCAAATCAAACCAAATACTTCAAATGAACAGCCTATTTTAAACGAAGAATACCGCTCATATAATTTTGATGTGATCGATGGTGTGACGTACCAAGTAGATGTCACACAGCCTGCTAAATACAGCACAACGGGCACACTTGTTAACGCTAGTGCGAACCGCATCAAAAACTTGTCTTACAACGGAAAACCCGTTTCTGACAATCAAGAATTTTTAGTCGTGACAAACAACTACCGTGCATCTGGCGGCGGAGGCTTCCCGCACCTCACACAAGATAAAGTCGTGCTTGCCTCAGCAGATGAGAACCGCCAAGTGCTGATGGATTATATTATTGAACAAAAAACCATCAACCCAAGCGCAGATCAAAACTGGTCCATTGCACCGATCAAAGGCGCAACCGTCACTTTTGAATCTTCTCTTTTAGCCAAACCGTTCGCAGAGAAATCAAGCAGCGTCGACTTTATTCGGAATGCCAGCACAGACGGACTTGGCGTGTACAAGCTAGCGTTTAAAGATGATGGTACAACAGAACCACCTGCAACAGACAATTGGCATTTAACGGTGATGCATACAAACGATACACATGCCCATCTGGATGATGCAGCAAGACGCGCAACCAAGATCAAAGAAGTTCGCGCCCAAAGCGAAAACAATATTTTATTAGACGCTGGAGATGTCTTCTCTGGTGATCTCTATTTCACAAAATGGCAAGGACTTGCCGATCTGAAACTGATGAACTTAATGAAATACGATGCCATGACGTTTGGGAATCATGAATTTGACAAAGGTCCATCTGTCCTTCGTCAATTCCTGACAGGTGACGCATCCAGTGTAGATGCTAAAAACCGTCATCAATTTGAAAAACCGAACTTCCCGATCGTGTCATCAAACGTGAATGTCTCTAAGGAAAAACAGTTAAGCGACTTAGTGAAAAAACCAGCAACATTTAAAGCTGGTGAGAAAAAAGAAGCTGGCATTTACCCTTACATTCTGCTTGATATAAATGGTGAAAAGGTCGCTGTATTCGGTCTAACCACTGAAGACACAGCCATTACATCCAGCAGTGGTCCAAACATTCAATTTCAAGATGCATACAAAAAAGCAAAAGAAACAGTCAAAACCATTCAAACTGAAGAAAAAATCAATAAAATTATTGCGCTCACACATATTGGCTATAACCGTGATCTAGAACTGGCTCAAAAAGTAGATGGCATTGATCTCATCATTGGTGGTCACACCCACACCCTTGTTGAAAAATTAAAAGTCATCAATAAAAAAGAACCAACGATTGTTGCACAAGTAAAAGACTACGGACAATTTTTAGGAAAAGTAGACGTGGCCTTTGACAAAAAAGGCGTCGTACAGCCAAAAGAATCTACTTTTGACCTCATCACGATCGACGACTCTGTGAAAGAAGATGCGGACGCAAAAGCGATTCTTGATCAGTACAAGGCAGATATCCAAGATTTAAAAACCGAAAAAGTCGGGACGTCAGATGTCTTCTTAGATGGACAGCGTGAACACGTCCGTGCAAAGGAAACGAACCTTGGAAACTTTATTGCAGATGGCATGTTAAAGAAAGCACAAGAATCTGCTGGGGCTGACCTTGCCATTACAAACGGCGGCGGTATTCGAGGCAGCATTGAAAAAGGAGATATCACATTAGGGGATATTTTAACTGTGATGCCTTTTGGAAACACACTATATGTCGCAGATTTAAAAGGCAGTCAAATTAAAAAAGCGCTTGAACAAGGTCTTTCAGGCATTGAAGAAGGCGGAGGCGCATTCCCTCATGTAGCCGGTATTGAATATACGTTTACACTGAGTAAACCAGCTGGCAGCAGACTGATTGATGTCAAATTGAAAGATCAAAAGGGCAATCTGACTGACATTGATGATCAGAAAACATACCGCGTGGCGACTAACGCATTCGTCGGCACAGGCGGTGATGGCTACAGCGTCTTTACAGAAGCGTCTCATGGTGAAGACTTAGGCTATGTTGACTATGAAATCTTCAAAGAACAAATTGAACAGGCAGACGGTCATATCTCTCCAGTCATCGACCATCGAGTGAAAGAAGTATTCCTTCCTCGCTTGAAAGGAAAAGGCGCCTATGACATTCAAGATGATGAGAAATTCCAAACGTATGTGCAGCATACGAACAAAGCATTGCTCTATTTAGACAAAGCAACCGAAGCGAAAAAGGTTCAATTGTCTCTATCAAAAGGGCAAATAGCTGAACTGAAGAAACGAGAGCAAGATCCAAACGTCACTATCTATCATGACAAAGTCGGTCTAGCATTACCGCTCTCCAATTTATCAGAGCAACAAACAGATATATCAATGGCAAAAACAAATAAAGTGAAAAACGCATTAACCGACACATACGATTTCCAAATCAAACAAGATCAGAAAAATGTCTCTACCTTTAAAGATCCCGTCACACTGTTCTTTACATTAGACGCGCCTGAAAAAGCGAAGAAACCAGGTGTCTATTATGTCGATCGTGAGAAAAACCGCTATGCCAAAACAAGTAACGGTTCATTCGAAAACGGGATTGTCTCAGGTAAAACGGAGCACTTTAGTGAATACACCGTACTCAATCAAAGTGAAGCGGCTGGAACAGCTCCAGACCAAACTGGCGGAGACGGTGGAACTTCTGCTCCAGGCGGTTCGGATCCAAGTCAGGATGGAAGCGGCATGCCAGGCGGCACACTGCCGAATACTGCAACAATGATGTATACAGCGGTATTAATTGGCTTGCTCATGCTCGCCTCAGGCGGTATCCTTTATTACTACCAGCGCAAGCGCACACGAGACAAAGTATCATCTTAATAGAATAGGACAGAACTTCGGCTCTGTCCTTTTTTGCATCTCACTTTCAATCTTGGGATAAATACATCCAATTACGGTCATCAAATTCTTTCACATCATCTGACCCAATATGACGCAGCATTCTATTAAAGAACGTGATATCATCTTCATCATCAACGGCATATAAATCCTTTTGAACATATTCTCTCGTAATGAAATTCGTTAAGTTCGTGTTATTCACAAATTCAGCAAAGTACGATTTCACAAGGGTTAAATCTTCTTCATTTAATGTTTCATCACTGATAATTGAAATATGAAATACATTTAAAATCGCTTGAATGTCTTCTTCATCCATATAACATAACGGCTCTAATTTTCTATCTTCTTCCGTAAACGGTTTTCGCGTGTCTTCAATGATGACATAACATAAAATCCTGTGATCTTTCATCACGCTAAAAATTTCCAAATCTCGTAATTTGAGTGGTCTATTCAGTCTGATCATTTTTTTCCTCCTGAGATGTTGCTCTCGTTATTGTTTAATCCCTTGTTTCCCTACAACCTGAAATAGACAGAGCCTCGGCCCTGTCTACTTCTCTCTTCTAGCAAAATCCACGAATCTGAAACGATCTAGCCGGTGGCGGCTTTCTGTGTATTGGAATAGACTCGTATCCTCCAAGAACACATAATTTTTCACCACCACCACATGATCAAACCCGTTCAAATCGAGATACCTCTCATCTTCTTCAGTACATGGCTCGACCACAAATTCCTTTTGTGCGTAACTAATCGAGACCCCAAGTTCTCCTTCAATATACTCATAGATCGATCCTTCACAAATGTCCTTAGACAAGAACGGTACATGTTTTTGCAAGAAGTAATCTTTGTCTAAAATGACTTCTTCTCCGCTAATATTGCGAGAGCGAATGACTTCCCAAACGTCCTCCTGCCCACTGATTTTCAGCTGAGACTGAATATACTGATCTGGCTTGATTAAACCGAACTCATGAACCGTTGTTACCGTCTTTCGCCCAAGCGTTTGGGAAAGCTCTTTAAAGCTGACAAGACCCGAAACTGGGAACTGCATTTTCTCCCGGTTCAGCAATACTGAGCCTTTCCCACGAATTTTTTGGATATAGCCATTTTGCACAAGGATGTTTAATGCCTTTCTCACCGTCTCACGGGATGTGTCATACATGACAGATAGCTCATGTTCTGATGGGAGGATGCCTTTATCCTGCCATTCACCTTGTTCAATTCGTCTAGCGAGCTGATCATAAATCACTCGAAACTTATTCTCTTTCATTTTCCCTCCGCCCCATTTACTAGCGTTTGGTTAAATGATAAACGATTGACTCATATGGACGCAACGTAAATCCCTTGATATCTGCCGGCACATCCTCATAATTGGACAGCAAGACTTGCCCTTCCATTTCATTGACATCCTTTGCAAGCTCATCTGGAAGTGTAAAGTCCGTCTCGCCTGCATAAAAATGGTTGATCACGAGAATCTTCTCATCTTTGCCTTCTCGGACATATGCAAACACCTTTGGATCATCTGAAAGCAGTAAAGTAAAGCTCCCATAGGTGATTACATCAAGTTCTTTGCGAAGTCTACAAAGGGCTTGATAATGATAAAAAATCGACGTCTCATCTTTTAAGGCAGCTTCTACTGAAATGCCGTTTTGAGCTGGTTCAATCCAAGGCGTACCTTTTGAGAACCCCACATTTTTTTCCGACGTCCATTGCATAGGTGTCCTTGCGTTATCTCTTGATTTGACCTGTAAAATCGCCAAAGCTTCTTCCTTTGTTTTCCCTTTTTCAAGCATGGCTTCGTACATATTCAGTGATTCGATATCGCGGTATGACGAAATGTCCTCAAAACGAGGATTCTTCATCCCAATTTCTTCACCTTGATAAATATAAGGAGTGCCTTGCATCAAATGAATGGTGGTCGCCAGCATCTTCGCTGATTGCTGATGGTACGTGCCATCATCACCGTATCTAGACACGATGCGTGGCTGATCATGGTTGCACCAAAAGAGTGCGTTCCAGCCGCCGCCCTCATGCATTTTCGTCTGCCATTCTGACAGAATTGATTTCAACTCTAGAAAATCAAATGGCGCAATGGCCCACTTTTCACCGTTAGGATAGTCAACTTTTAAATGATGAAAATTAAACGTCATATCCAGCTCCTGCCGATCAGGTCTTGTATACCGAATGCAGTCTGCAATATTCGTTGAAGACATTTCCCCCACGGTCATGCTATCGTATTTCGAAAACACTTCCTGGTTCATTTCATGCAAGAATTCATGAATTCTCGGCCCATCTGTATAGTACATACGCCCGTCACCTTGCACTGATTGCCCAGCATCATCTAAAAAGCGTTGATCCTTTGAAATGTTATTGATGACATCCAGTCTGAATCCATCGATCCCTTTTTCAAACCAAAAGTGCATGATGTCATATACTTTCCTGCGCACTTCATCATGTTCCCAATTGAGGTCTGCCTGGGTAACATCATATAAATGAAGATAATAGTCACCTGTCGCTTCATCTAATTCCCACGCTGGCCCGCCAAACTTTGACTGCCAGTCATTCGGAGGAGAGCCGTCCGCTTTCGGCTCCTTCCAAATATAATAGTCTCGATACGGGTTTTCCTTCGACTCTCGGGAGGCTTGAAACCACTCATGGAAAATAGATGTATGGTTCACAGCGAGATCCATGATGACACGAATCCCTCGTTCATGTGCTTCTTTCAGCATGTGCTCAAAATCGGCCATTGTACCGTACATGTCATGGATTTTTGTATAATCACTAATATCATAACCGTTGTCATGCTGTGGTGACTCATACATAGGAGTCAGCCAAATACAATCCGCCCCTAGCTCTTTAATATAGTCGAGCTTTTTCGTCACACCATTGATATCACCTGTACCAGAGCCTGTTGTGTCTAAAAAGCTCTTCGGATAGATTTGATAGACCACGGCTTTTTTCCACCACGGTTCGTTTGTTTGTTGATTCAATTTCCTTCACCACCACTAGTTAAGTTCTTGTGATACATCCTTCTTCTTAAGTTTTGCATATAAAAGGGTACCAATGAATGGGACGATCAGCACAATCACCATTCCGATGGCAAATGCCCCCCAATATTTCGGAATGATCGAGAAGATTCCTGGAATGCCTCCAACGCCGACTGAACTTGCCAGTACCCCTTGTGAGGCAATAAACATACCAGCTATCCCTGAACTGATCAGGGCAAAAATAAACGGGAATCTATAGCGCAAGTTCACCCCAAACATCGCCGGTTCAGTAATCCCCAAGTAAGCAGAAATACTTGATGTCAGCGAGAGCCCTTTTTGCTTTTCATCTTTTAAGACAAACATCATCGCAAGTGCCGCTGATCCTTGAGCAATATTAGATAGTGCGAGCATTGGCCATAGGAACGTGCCGTGCAGTTTTGAGTTAATCAGCTGAATATCGACAGCTAGGAACGTATGGTGCATGCCTGTAATGACTAACGCTGCATATAATCCACCATATAAAAGGCCGCCAAGTGCTGCGAATTGCTGGAATACAGTGACGAGTCCAGATGTTAATACGTTTCCGATCGCAAATGTAACGGGACCAATGACGATAAATGATAAAAATCCAATGAGTAGTAATGTAATTGGTGCAACAACTAACAACTGAATACTTTCAGGTGTCCGCTTTGTAATAAATAATTCGAGCTTTGCGAGTAAATAGGAGGCGACAAGTATCGGAAGAACCTGCCCTTGGTAACCTACCTTTTGTACTTCAAGTTCAAACAAATTCCAGACAGGAATGTCACCTGTCTTTTCCGCCGCTCCATATCCCCACGCATTCAACAGATCTGGATGTACAAGCATCAGTCCAAGGACCATCCCTAAAAGTGGATTACCTCCAAACCGCTTGACAGCCGACCAGCCGATTAATGCTGGCAAAAAGGTAAAGGCAGTACCTGCAATCAAGTTGATCATATTTGCTAAATCCGCCCATGCCGGATACACATCCACAATGGATTTTTGATCAAAGAAAATATCAGGAGCTGTTAAAATATTATTAATCCCCATCAATAAACCGGCTGTCACGATAGCTGGAAGGATTGGAATGAAGATATCTGCAAGCGTTTTCACCGCACGCTGAAGTGGGTTTAATTTCTGATCAGAGGCACGCTTGACGTCCTCTTTTGTCGCTTCGCCGATTCCCGTCTGTTTGACCATTTCGGCATAAACCCGATTCACCACTCCTTGACCAATGACCACTTGGTATTGGCCATTCGCTGAGAAAGATCCCTTCACTTCATCAATTTGTTCTAGTGCTTTCTCATCCACCTTACCTTCATCTTTTAGCACAAAACGAAGTCTTGTCACACAATGTGTGGCTTGATCAATGTTTTCTTTGCCGCCAATGGCTTTCACAATCTGATCTGCCGCTGCCTGATAATCAGCCATGCTATCCCCTCCGAGATCGTTTTTTTATAAGAAAAAAGAATCAAAACTTGTATATACATGTTCACTTCATATTTTATATTTGTATATACATGTAGTCAATAAGAAAATGTAGCGCTTTCATAAAAAAAGCTCCCTCAATGTGCTCAAAGAGGCAGCGTGTCATCATCTTTTTTTATGCTCCGTTAGTTTTTCGTAGACCCTATTCTTATAAAAGGAGGAGGCTGGTCGAGCAAACGTTTGGCGCTTGGATGTGAGTTCATCAAGGCGTTTTTGTTTTTCCTCACATACGAGAGAGAGTTTTTTTCTTTCTTCTCCATCTATACTCGTTTTCAGTAACTCTTTAACCGTCATTAGTTCTTTTTTCAAAGCTGTTTCTTCCCCGGCAAAGCCAGCATTTTTCATGATTCGATAGCCCATCCTCAGCTCTTCTGGTACATGAGCAGCATCATCCTTTGGCAGAGGTTTCCCAAAGCCTGATAGTCCTTCAAAAGCTCCATGGTCCATCGCCTTTTTGATCCGTTCTTCTGACAATCTCTGCGCAAAATCCATGACACGTCTCCTTTCAGATCGTCTGATATTTTGGTTAAGCATAGCAAAAAAGCTGACTCTCTCACAAGAGCCAGCTTTCTCGTTATTTTTTGTCGATTTTAAAAGTAGATACCATTTGTGCCAAGTCCTCTGACATGTCAGAGAGCTGTTCAATCGCACTTGAAATTTGCTGCATGCCAGCACTTTGTTGTTCTGTTGCTGCCGCTACTTCTTGAGAGCTTGCCGCATGTTCTTCTGACACGACCGAAATTTGTTCAATCGATGTAGAAATTGTTTGATAAGCGCGTTCTACCTGCTTAATAGATTGAAGCAAATTGTTCGTTCTGCTTGCAAATTGAGACACTCCATCATAAATACCAGCGAAGTTCTGCGAGGTGCCTTTCATTTGCTCACGGCCTTCTTCCACTGCTTTACTGCTTTCCTCCACGCTTTCAAGGACACGCTGACTATTTTCCTGTGTGCCAATGACTAAGTCTGAGACCGTTTTAGCTGCATCAGCTGACTGTTCAGCTAACTTACGGACTTCATCAGCCACAACAGCAAATCCTTTTCCTTCTTCTCCTACACGTGCGGCTTCAATAGAAGCATTCAGTGCAAGCAGATTCGTTTGCGCTGAAATGTCCGTAATAATGGAGATGACACTTTCAATTTCTGTTGAATGTGATTGCAATTCTTCTGCCGCCTGCTTTGAGCTTGTCATCATGTCGTGTAACATGTTGAGATGTTCAAGCACATGCTGCACCAATTTTTGACCAGATTCTGACTGCTCTTGTACTTCTGATGAAACAGATTTCATTTCATCCACTTCTTTTGTCACGCCTTCGATTTGAGTATCAATTTCCGCAACAGATGTTGTGCAGTCTGTAATGTTTGCGACTGAATCATTGATTCCTTCACTCATATTCGTCATCGCTTCTGACACTTGTTGTGCACTTTGACTAGATTCCGTTGTCACTGTGCGAAGCTGTGAAGACATTTTCGACACTTCACTTGATGAGTTTGAGATCTTTCCAATAAGCTCTTTGATCCGTCCCTGCATTTTCTGGAAGGAAGCCGCTAATTGACCGATCTCATCTTTACTTTGAACTTCTACCATGCCAGTTAAATCACCATCTGCAATTCGATCTGCTGATTCCATTAATGAACGTGCTGGTTTTGCAATTCTTCTTCCCATGAAGAATGAGAAGAGTAATCCACCGATGAGCACAATCGCAGATGCTACTGTAATATAAATTGTCAGCTTTTTCGTTGTTGCTGGAACAACAGACGCATCTAAGTCAATTCCTAAAATCCCCGTGAGTTCACCGCCTGAATCTTTAATTGGTAAAAAGACGGATTTATGAGTCCCATACGAATCAACGTAAATGTCACTTTTGACCATTTTATCTTCAGAAAGAGCTTGTTTCATTTCATCTGAAAAGACATAATCTTGATCAAAATCATTGTCTTCCCCTGTTAGTACGATGATTCTTTCTTTGCCGCCCTTATTTGATAACACGTATAAGTTCTCAAGCGTATGATCTTCTTTCAGTTCTGTGAATTTCTTTTTGATCTCCACATAAATAGGATCATCCTTCCCGCTAATGCTAAGGACATTTCCATCCATATTATCGATTTCTTTTTTCGCTGTATCAATATCTGTTGTTAATCGATAATCAAATTGCTTTAATAATTGGGAAGATAAATCCTGGCTAACTAAATAAAATGTTAGAACGAATAATGCAACGGTTGCGAGTAATGTTACGACAACGACTGACATGATTTTGGAGGATATCGTAAGTCCCCCAAACTTCCTTTGTTTCGCCATTTTTTTCTACATCTCCACTCTCAATTTTAATTTAAGCCTCTACACTTTCAAATTGTCCACAAACAGATGCAATGACATCTTTTAAATAAGATACGATATGAGGGATATGCTCCGGTAACGTATAAGGTGAAATCACAAAAAATTTACTCACACTTAGATAGAATTCTTGACCTTCTTTGGCATTGACTTGTAAAAACTTCGTTGTATCGCCAAAGAACATTTCGTCTCTTTTCTCTCCAAGCTTTTCAAAGAGGATTTTGTTCAAATCATTGTTGCGCTCAATTTCCATAGCAGTTGCTTCACCAGAAACTTCTTCCTTAAAACGAGGAGAGCCGTCTAGGTAAATTCTAAACAATGTAGCCATTCCGACATTGTCATCATTGACGACTTCTGCTTGTGGAATTTCCTGACGAAGTGCTTCTCTAAATGCAAGGTTCACCTCTAAAAATTGACCGAGCAAGCGCTGGTATCCTTCAATTCCAAACGTTAGCAGCACACTTAGCATGCTGATGGAGCTTCCCATTCTTGAGCATTCCAGTGTATAACCGGTATGGTATTCCCCGTAGCCTCTATGTCCAACGTATGGTGTTTCTTGTTCTTCTAGGTCCAAGCGCTTTAAGTCAGCAGCGTTTTTCACCAAGAATAAACTAGATGTGTACGGTGTTTGGCCGAGCTTTTGAAAGTCAAAGCACATCGTGTCAGCAAGAGAAAGATGCTGGAATTTCGCTTTGATTTCTTTTAGCATACGAAGAACACCGTCTGAGAATTGCAGCGGGTTTTCAGATACATCATACTCATTAAAGAAAGCAAAGAATCCACCAAGCGCCGAATCCGCATGAATATGCGGCACCTTGAGACCATACTCCTCAGCAATGGCTTCTGCCGTTTCACGTACCCCTTTTACATCATCAATTGCAATGGCATCTGTTGTTCCGGTTGTTGCCACAATATAAACGGGAATTCCGCCATTTTGGGCAACACGTTCCATTTGACAACGCAAATCTTCCATATCCATCGAATGATCTTTATTCGTCTTAATTCTGATTAAGTTGTCTGTGCCAAGCCCTGTTGCTTCCATTGACTTAAATAAGCTGTAATGTGCTGCATCAGAACAAAACGCATAAAGATTTTGCGGGACACCTTTTCGTAATGACTCCGGTGCAACTTTCGAAATTGCTAAACGAAGCCCCGAGAAAATAGCCCCTTGACCTCCCCATGTTGTGTAGCCCCCGCTCACATTTGGATCATATCCGATGAGCTTAGACATCATTGAGACCACTCTGACCTCAGCTTCTGCGCCTGCTGGTCCATACACATCCCATAGGTTGTTTCCGTTAACCAGCATAGCCGTCAGCATGCCTAGAATTCCTGGTGTACTTGCCATTGGCAAAATGTTCGTGAAGAAATACTTCGTGTGGTATGGATGATTATGTAAAAGCTTCAGTAATTCTTCATTCACAAGTTCCGCTTGTTGTCCGTTCATCGGAATTTGACTTGTTTCAGTGAGCTTTTTGTAAAAGTCCTCCTCACGATTCTTTTCACCTTTTAGGTGAGCACGGTTCGGATCCTTCAGGTCATCGACCCCTGAAATGATCTGTTCCATTAATTTAATGAGTTCTTTCCGCTCTTCTGCATTTCCGTCCTCACTCGGAAACCAGTTCTGAACGAGGTTCTGTGCTCGTACAGTCATATACTATCAATCCTTTCAATGGAAGATTTCCTGTCACTGTCTATATCGACCCCGTTTCAAAAGTTTATAGTGTCGAACTGTTCGCTTAAGTATATTTAGATAATTTGTTCGCTCGTCAAAACGAATAAAACCCTTACACTGCACATCAAAACCTTTATGTTTATGAAGCAATAAAATATATCAATATATTTTCATGAAGGAATTATTATCCAGTGATTTCATCCATTCATTCCCTCATTTTTTTTACTTAACCTGCATAAACATTAATAAACACTGGAAATTCACCTAAAAGCACCATTGTAGGAATCAAATTAATTCTTTAGACTTGTGTCTTTTTACCTGTTTTATTGATATAGCAACAGGAAAATACCAGAATTTTCTGTCAATAATAGGATGGATTTCATAAAAAGTTTTTCGAAGATCGAACATTTCCGATGTCTTCCCATTTTTAGCGCGGACAGGCTGCTTTACCGGCTCACCGGTTATGACTTTTCTATTTGTGCATTTCATGGTATATTCTAATGGTTCGTTTTCTTTCGTTCCGCCTCTTCCGTTTAACGGAGAAAAGGAGTGTTTAAATGAAAACATTTATTCAAAAAAGAGGCCTCGGCTTCTTTGTGATTGCAGCCATCTTGTTATGGCTCAAGACGTATACAGCTTATTTAATCGAATTTAAACTTGGTATATCAAATGTGCTTCAGCATATTTTGCTTTTTGTGAATCCTATTAGCTCCAGCTTGTTCTTTCTTGGCTTTGCTTTATTGTTCAAGAAAAAATGGCAGCCTGCCGCTATCATTGTGATTCACTTTTTCATGTCTTTTTTACTTTACGCAAACATCGTGTACTATCGATTCTTCAATGACTTTATCACGCTGCCTACAGTGATGCAGGCAGGAACGAATGGCGGACAATTAGGTGATAGTGCATTTTCACTCATGCGTTGGACTGATATGTTTTATTTTCTCGATACCATCATCTTGATCGTACTCGCAGTCCGCATGAAAAGACAGCAGCAAACAAGTACAGCGACTGTACCTGTTCAAAAAACAAAATCGTTTAGACTCGTTCTTGTGTCCTCTGTTCTGATTTTTATTGTCAACTTAATCGCAGCAGAAATTGATCGCCCAGAGCTTTTATCAAGATCGTTCGACCGCAATTATTTAGTCAAATACTTGGGTGCTTATAATTTTACGGTGTTTGATGCCATTCAAAATGTGAAATCAAACAGCCAGCGTGCCCTGGCAAATTCAAGTGACGTAACAGATGTAGAGAATTATCTAAAGGCGAACAGCGCTGATCCTAACCCAGCTTATTACGGGAAAGCGAAAGGCATGAACGTCATTACGATTTCTCTTGAATCACTGCAAAACTTTGTCATTGATTACAAGGTGAATGGAAAAGAGGTCACTCCTTTCCTAAATTCATTAGCCCATGACAACAAAACGTTTTATTTTGACAATTTCTTCCATCAAACAGGGCAAGGAAAGACATCTGATGCGGAATTTATGATGGATACGGGGCTTTTCCCATTATCACAAGGCTCTGTGTTTATTAACAAAGCTCAAAACACATATCAGGCACTTCCTGGCATTTTGAAAAAGGACCAATACACGTCCGCAGAATTCCACGGGAATACGAAAACGTTCTGGAACCGAAATGAAATGTTTAAGTCCTTTGGATATGACAGATTTTACGATTCTGAGTACTACGATATGAATGAACAAGATACGAAGAACTATGGATTGAAAGACAAACCGTTCTTCAAAGAATCCATGCCAATGCTTGAAAATCTGAAACAGCCGTTTTATTCAAAATTCATTACGCTGTCAAACCACTTCCCATTTGGTATGGATGAAGGTGATACTGATTTTGAACCTGGCGACTTCGGAGACTCCGTCGTTGATAACTACTTCCAATCTGCTCATTATTTAGATGAAGCCATTGAACAGTTCTTTAATGACTTGAAGACATCTGGTCTCTATGACAATACCGTCGTCATTATGTACGGTGACCATTACGGCATTTCAGAAAACCATAATGAAGCGATGGAAAAAGTGACTGGCGAAAAAATTGGAGACTATGAAAATGCCCAGCTTATGCGTGTGCCGCTCTTTATCCATGTGCCAGGCGTAAAAGGCGGACAGATTCATAAATACTCTGGTGAAGTCGATGTTGCGCCTACTCTTCTCCACCTGCTCGGAGATGATACGAAGAACTATTTAATGTCTGGTTCTGATATCTTATCGAAGAACTTTAAAGAGCTTGTGCCATTTAGAAATGGAGACTTCGTGTCTAAGGACTACACGAAAGTAGGCAACAACTATTACAGCAACAAAACAGGTGAAAAAATCGAGCCGACTGAAAAGGCATCACAAGAAAACGAAACGGTGAAAAAGATGCTAGAGACATCTGATAAGATTGTCACGGAAGATTTACTCCGTTTCTACAAACCTAAAGGCTTTACACCAATTGAACGCAATGATTATGACTACACAAAGAAAGTACAGGATGAAAAAGATTCCTCTTCCGCCAAAGATGAATCCAGCTCGTCTTCCAAATAACTTTTTCATTTAAGGCCCCAGCCGATCCAAGATCAGCTGGGGCTTTTTACGTTTGATCCACATGGCACCGGGTATAGTTGAAGAAGGAGGGATTGATTAATCATGAAAAAAACAGCAGCTTTTGTCGTGACCGCTTCACTCGCTTCTTCCACCTTATTCGGTTTTAGCCCGGCGATTTCAGCGCACGCCCTGACCCAAACGCAGGCAGAACAGTCCATTCCTCAAGGGCCGAAAGCAGCGCTAAACAGCATTTATCAGCTAGCACATCAAGGACAAATGCCATACTATGCAGAAGGACTCAAAATAGGGGTTCAAACAAAAAAAGACGTTCGGCATAAACTAGGACAGCCTTATCCAGAAACCGGTCAAAGCGGCTTTGATTTGTATCATGCTGAGATGGGCAACCCTGGATTTGCTTTTCACTATGACAAAAAAGGCAAGATTAACGAAATCCGTTATTTTGGAACAAATGTAGAAAAAGAAACGAATATCGGAGGAATGACTCCTTCCCTATTAAAGAAACAGCTTGGATCAGCAGATTCAGTCAGCACCATCCCGCAAACAAAAGAGAAAAAATACGTTTATCAGACCGGTGATTATGAGCTCGAATTTATCGTCGGACATGATCCAGATATCAGTCAGCACGAGCTGACTGTGGTGCATATTAACCTCATCAAAGCCGGTTCCTAAATAAAAAGCATCCTGAATTTTTGCTCAGGATGCTTTTCTTTATTATGATGCCACTTCTAAATGCGGCTTTCTTTTCAGTTTTCGCTTAAGGATTGGACCTGCTACATAATCAAGACCAAATTTTCCGGCATTTCCTTTCGCTGCTATGATAAAGACGGCGATCAGAAGAAGAAGCGGGTTAACAGAGACGGTTCCAGCTAGTAAGAAAGAGACATTCATCACGCTTCCAAAAAAGGCTGCCGTTGTTGTGAACAATCCAACAATTAGTCCTAGACCAACTAAGATTTCTCCCCACATGACCATGACACTGAAGAGTCCGGCATTTGGCAACGCGACATTTTCTAAAAACCAAACATAGAACGGATAAACAAGATGTCCATCTTTCACAACAGGTTCAGCTATGGCAAATTGCAAATATCCTGATGCATCGAATCCGCCTGTTAGTTTTCCAATACCAGATGTCAGCCAAGTCCATCCGATATAAAGTCTTGCTGCCAAAAGGATAACCGCTGCCCATACATTCGTTTGTAAGAATTTTGTAAACATGATGATGCCTCCTTTTAAATTATGTGAAATATTTCACATTTTCTTTATGATCTTATTATACTATGTAAATATCATTTGTGATCCCTTTCACATATATATTCACAAATTGTTCATGAATATCTAGTCGAGGTAAACTTTTCCCTTGCTATTTCCGTCTAAGTTATTTCAGACAGTAAAAAGGGGTTACATTTTGTATGAAAACATTATTTCATTTTGCTTATTTACAGGCTATTTCATGTCTATTCCCCGTCATGATCTTTACAGCGCTTGCCCTATCAAAGATCGTGTCTATTCCTTTTCTTCCTCGATATGATGTTATTCTTCTGCTTTGCCTTATCGCACAGCTCCTCATGCTGATGCTGCGGCTTGAGACACTGACAGAGTTGAAGGTTATTTGTCTCTTTCATGTGATTGGAATAGGCTTAGAAATCTACAAAGTACATATGGGTTCATGGTCCTATCCTGAAGAAGCTTATACGAAAATTTTTGGGGTTCCGCTCTATAGCGGCTTTATGTATGCCAGTGTGGCAAGCTATATTTATCAGGCACTGACTCGGCTTCGCGTGAAGGTGAATGCGTGGCCTCACCCGTATCTTTCGATTGGGATCAGTTTATGTATTTACCTCAATTTCTTTACTCATCACTGGATTTATGATCTACGCTGGTGGCTGACATTACTCCTAGTGGTTGTGTTTCGAAAAACAACCGTGTCCTTTCAGGTCGGTTCATCGACCTTTCGCATGCCGCTTGTTATCTCGTTTTTACTGATTGGCTTTTTTATTTGGGTGGCCGAAAATGTCACGACCTTTTTAGGAGCATGGCAATATCCAAATCAGCAGCATGCTTGGTCTCTCGTCCATCTTGGTAAAATCAGTTCATGGTTTTTACTTGTTGTCATCAGCATTGTACTGGTAATCGAACAGCGAAAACAAAAAAACGTTCAGCCCATTTGATCTGGCTGAACGCTTTTTTTAGTCCCGATCGACTTCCTTACGAAGATCATCGGCGACAAATTCGACATTTGTTCCAATGATGATTTGTACGGAAGTTTTTCCTGACGTCAGTACCCCTTTGGCACCTGCTTTTTTCAATGTACCTTCATTTAATAAATTGGTATCTTCTACTGTTAAACGAAGACGGGTCGCACAATGGTCAATTGTGGTGATATTGTCTTTGCCGCCTAGTCCCTCTACGAGCATACTTGCTCCGGCAGTATGTGTATCATCCCCTGGGATATCTTCGATGTCATCATCTTCCCTGCCTGGTGTTTTTAGCTTTAACAATTTAATCAGGAAATAGAAAACAACAAAGTAAATCACGCCATAGATGACCCCAACCACAAGTAACAGAATGGGCTTTTGCGCAATTCCAAAACTTAAAACGTAATCAATCGCACCGGCTGAAAAAGCGAAACCGCTATGAATGCCTAAGGTGTTGACAATAAAGAGCGAAAGACCAGTTAATATCGCATGAACACCATATAAAAGTGGAGATAAAAACATAAATGAGAATTCAATTGGTTCTGTGATTCCTGTAATAAATGACGTCAGTGCCATTCCAATCATAAGACCGGCTGTTGCTTTTCGTTTTTCAGGCTTTGCGGTCACAACCATCGCGAGACATGCCGCCGGCAGCCCGAACATCATCACTGGGAAGAAACCAGTCATAAAGACACCTGCACTTGGATCACCTTTGAAGAACCGTGCTAAATCACCTGTCGCTCCGCTGAATTCACCGAATTGAAACCAAAATAGATTATTCAACACATGGTGAAGTCCTAATGGAATGAGCAAGCGGTTAAAGAAGCCAAACAGCCCGGCACCCGTTGCTCCAAGACTTAAAATCCACTCTCCCAAATCATTGATCACACTTTGAATTGGAGGCCATACATATCCAAAAACGGCTGCTAATAGAATGGTAAAAAGTGCTGTCATAATTGGCACAAGCCGTCTTCCACTAAAGAAACCTAGGTATTCCGGCAGTTTCGTGTCCTTAAATTTATTGTAAACGTAACCTGCCAAAAGTCCGCACAAAATACCACCCAATACCCCCATATTGTTGGTCGAATTGATCGACGTGGTACCAGCTGACAAAATAAAATAAGAGATCGCTCCAGATAACGCCGCTGCCCCGTTACCGTCCTTTGAAATACCAATCGCTACACCCATAGCAAAAATTAAAGCCAAATTCGCAAAAATTGCATTTCCTGCAGCATAAATAAACGGGATGTTGAATACATCTTCTCGCCCAATAGCCAAAATGATACCCGCTGCAGGAAGCACAGCGATTGGAAGCATAAATGATTTTCCTAACTTTTGAAAAAACTGAAACACCATCTTATTTCTCCCCCCTTCGTCATCATCATGAACAAATCTCTCATGATGTTCATAAAAAATATATCATATGCACATCTAGTTATCTATACCAATTTGTCCACATCTCACCCGAATCTCAGCCTTTACTCTTTTGGCGTAAAATGTGGTAAGCTATTGAATAGAATGAAGTTATAGAAAGCGGGAATGAACAGTGATTGTCAAACATGATCATGAGTTAGAAGCCTTAAAAAAAGTCGGCCGAATTGTCGCTTTGGCAAGAGAAGAAATGAAAAGCCAAGCGAAACCAGGCATGTCTACAAAAGAATTAGATTTGATTGGGAAAAAAATATTAGAAGAGCATGGAGCCAATTCAGCTCCTGAAAAAGAATATGATTTCCCCGGTACGACTTGCATCAGTGTCAATGATGAAGTCGCACATGGCATTCCAAGTGAAAAAACCATTTTACAAGAGGGCGACCTCATTAATATTGATATCTCAGCAGAGCTTGATGGATATTATTCCGATACTGGGATTTCATTCGTTTTAGGTACAGGAGATGCTCGTCTTGAAGCATTATGCCAGTGTGCAGAGGATGCATTCCTTGAAGGATTAAAGCATGCGAAAGCCGGTAAAAGACAAAATCAAATTGGCCGTGCGGTCTACAATACAGCGAAAGAACAAGGATTTACCGTCATTAAGAACTTGACAGGACACGGTATTGGGAAAAGCCTGCATGAAGCACCTAACCATATTTTGAACTATTATGATCCATTCGATAATGCTTTGTTTAAGAATGGGACAGTCATCGCCTTTGAACCTTTTATTTCAACAAATGCTGAATCGATATATCAAGCGGATGACGGCTGGACATTTAAAACACCTGATAAGAGCCTGGTCGCACAGATTGAACATACGATTGTGATCACAAAAGACGAACCGATTATTTTAACAAAGCTGTAAGCAAGCGGGTCCCTTCCTTCACTGGAGGGGATTTTTTCATATCTCTTTCACGAATCTGTCACGACTAAACAAAAATGCCTGTGGTAAAATAGGCAAAGATATGCGAAAGGGGTCTTATTTGATATGTGGTTCATCATCATCGGTGTTATCTTCTTTATTGAAAGTATTATTTTAACGGTTGTAGGTATTAAGAAAAAACAATCCATGATGACCTACCTCGGGATTGTCATCATGATTATGACAGTCGGCATGATCATTGTTACCCTCAACCCGCCAAATTCATAAATGATTATTTCCAGCATATACATAGATCATAGGCAGATAGAATCAGTTTTCATTTCTAAACACCTGCACACTTTTCACGTCCTTTTTTGAGATGTTACAATGCAGGCAGTTTCCATTGAAAGGAGTTTTCTATCATGCATTATGGTAGCAAAGGCTGGTATGTCGAAGAATTAAAGAAGCTTGGTGTGACCAAGCATGAAGGAAGAAAGCTTCAAAGCTTTAAAACTTATTTCCTTGCAAATCTTCTTGAGCAAAAGAAAACGAGCTCTTAAATGTTGAAAAGCCGTACATCCATATCAGATGTACGGCTTTTTTATATGGGCTGAACACGTTTTTCTAAAGATTTTCTGACCACATCTGCTAAGGCATCTACTTCAAGAACTGCTTTCAGCCTGTTTTGATCTACTTGACGGTATTTAACTTCATTGACTTCGTGGACTGTGATGGGATGGGGCGCTTTTTCGACTAACACAAGAGCTTCATCAGGAGAGACCATTCCTTCTTTCAGCACACGCAAATAAAAACCGGTATATCCCGTTTGCTGCACTTCCTTCACAAGCTTCATGTTTCCATGCTTAAGAGAGAGCTTCACACATGGCTGTCTTGGCTGGCTGACCTCAACAATCGCTTCCCCAAACTGAAATACATCTCCAATACGGACTTCTGTCTCTACAAGCTGATGCACGGTCACGTTCTCACCGAAAGCTGCCTCCTGTAACGACACTCCTAAAAATTGCTCAAAATAAGTATAGTGATCATATGGAAAGACGCAAATGGCTTTATCATCACCTCCGTGATGGATCAAATCACCCTGGCCATCTCCATCAAAATTGAGCTTACTCAAATAAACAGGCTCGTGAATACGCTTTTTGTTGATGGCTGTTTTGATTTCTTTACCATTCACATAGGTGGTGATAGGTTGTCCTACTTGAATTCCTTCGATGTCGTACCTTGTCTGCCCCACTCTCGCCATCTCCTTTGATTGTCTGATTGCCTTTTATTTTACATGGTTTGACAGTCAAATCATAGTCGGTACGTGAAGGAACGAGGCAGGTTATGGTACGATGAGAAAAAAGGAGAGATGACATTGGTTCATTATCACGCTATTGTAAAAGGACGAGTGCAAGGAGTCGGTTTTCGATATTTTGTTCAAGGAGAGGCCGTCAATCGAGGGATAAAAGGCTGGGTACGCAACACAGATGAGGGTCACGTGGAGTTAAAAGTAGAAGGAGAGCAGCAGGAGGTTTTTGACTTTTTAGAGACCGTCCGTAAAGGTAGTCCTTTTTCAAAAGTCACACATTTGGACATGGAGCCGCTCACCAAGTTCGCCCATTATCAAGACTTTCGGATTAGAGGATAGTTGATGTGTGTCCTTTATTTCACAACAGTAAATGGGTTTGCAACATAATATCCAATCAAGGTTGTACGTGAAGCATCTTTGTAGAGACTCACATGAACATCATAGTTGGCTGATCCACTGTTAGGAAATAATAAACGAGTAGGTGCTGCGAAAGCGTTTTGTCCAGAGATAGACCCTTCGTGTGTAAAGACTGGTGTCACTGGGAAAGTAAGTTTTCGAATAGCAGCTGTATAATAAAGTGTTTCATTTGTTGTTGCGGTCATGTTGACGTTGACCTGAGGATGAAGCGAAGTATAAGTTGAACGATCGGTTGTCACCTTTAAATCGATGACATTCTGAACCATTGTTCCAGTAGTTGCTTTAGCTCTCTCATCACCTAGCGGTAGAAATCCGTTGAAACCGAATACAGCCAAAAATATGAGCAACTTCATTTTTTTCATCTATATTCCCCCCTTTTGATTCCACCGACATTAAACCATCATTTTCCAAATCAAACAACATTCAAAAGACTCATTTCATACAAAAAAACCTAGCTTTTCGCTAGGCTCTTTCCGTCCCGTGGTATGGTTTTTCCTGATAAAAATAATTCGGTTTCACGATCGTATTGTCATAGTGACGATGGAAGATATGCGTAGCAGCTGGTG
This sequence comes from Bacillus sp. FSL K6-3458, assembly GCF_038005045.1. Taxonomy (NCBI): domain Bacteria; kingdom Bacillati; phylum Bacillota; class Bacilli; order Caryophanales; family Bacillaceae; genus Bacillus; species Bacillus sp. FSL K6-3458. Next base: position 3,295,071 of record NZ_JBBOSI010000001.1, read on the forward strand.
ATACTGGCGGAATCAGCCATGTCCAATCACCAGTCAGCTTACGGTCAGCCTTTTCTTCCTGTTTTTCAAATTGTTTGAACTGATGGGCAGCTGTATGATGATCCACAATGGTCACCCCTGCTTCCCGGTAAGAATGAAGAACCGCCACATTCAACTCGACAATGGCTTTGTCCTTCCAAAGTGACGCATTCTTTGTCGTGTCCAGTCCTAAAATAGAAGCAACTTTTTTCAGCATATTGTAGCGGTTTTCGTCAGCTAGATTTCGTGCGCCAATTTCTGTTCCCATATACCATCCATTAAACGGTGCCGCATTGTAATGAATGCCGCCAATTTCTAATTTCATATCAGCAATAATCGGAACAGCATACCATTTCAGTCCTAAATCACCGAATCCATCATATTCAGGATGGGTGATCTCTACCTCTTGAACGATCTCTCTCGGAAGATCATACAGAACCGGCGGCTGATCTTTTAGCTGAAACATAAGTGGCAGAAGGTCAAAATGCGTGCCTTCGCCTTTCCAGCCATGCGCTTCACACAACTTGGTTAATTCAAGTGATGCCTCGTCCCCAATGATGCCATATTCCGACTCATATCCCGCATAACGAACAAGCTGATGATTATAAATAACGACTTCCTTCCGTCCCTTATTCTCTGGTGGGAAGATGGTAATGGACGGTTTGATTTTACCCCCATTTGTCGCATACTCAATATGATGAAAGAGTGCCTCTTTCACCTCATCTTCTGTTGTCACGTGCCGGCAGTCATGCACATGCAGTGTTGACCAAAACAAGCGCCCAATGCACCGGTTGCTGTTGCGCCATGCCATTTTTGCCCCGTGAGCTAATTCTTCCTGCGTATGAGTATACATACCGTCAGACTCAATTTCTTTTTTTATTTCATGCAGACGTGCTGCTTTTTCTTCATTTGACTTGCCTAATTCTTCATAGCATACAGAAATAAAAGCTTCTGCTTCATTCCACAACGCTTCTTGGTTACTCAAACATACTCGCCTCACTTTAATACGAATATATCCATTGTAGCGGTTTCTAATGATAAATTCACTTGTTTCAAACCATTTTTTATCATATCATGCGACGATTGTCCTTAGACAATGGATGAATCAATGACTTCAAGGGTCTTTTGGAGCCAGCGAACATACCCTTTTTCCCTTTCAATTGCTCTTGTCAGTACTAAATAATGCCCGAATTGTGTTGAATGCAGTGATTGGACAGATGGATCTTCTTCTGTTAAAACGTTCAGTTTCTGTTCAAGCATCTCTACTTTCTTTGTTCGCTCCAGCAGCTGATGTGAGAAGAGACCGGCCGCTTCTTTTTGATCCATAGATGAGATAAAGAACGTTTTTAACATAAATTCATCTTTTGTTGTGTCTGGAATCGGGCCTTTTTTCCTTAACCACTCATGCAGTTCTCTTTTTCCTGCATCAGTGATTTGATAGACCTTCTTCTCTAGCTTCTTTCCTTGTATGTGAATATCAAATTCAATAAAACCCTCTTCTGTTAGCCGCTTTAATTCAGGGTATATTTGACTATGCTTCGCACTCCAAAACTGTCCAAGGGAATCTTCAAAGTGTTTCTTCATATCGTATCCCGTCAGCTCACGCTGATCTAGTAAGCCAAGAATGGCATATTTCAGTACTCTCATGACATGCCTCCAACGCATATTCTTTGACAATAGTATACCATACATCCTAAAATAAACATGTAAATCATGACATGTTTGAAACAACATTATTTTAATTGAAAGAAGGAATAAACATGGATCAATTCGTTGGACTTCATATGATTTATACGTATGAAAATGGCTGGGAATATGAGATTTACATTAAAAATGATCACACCATTGATTACCGCATTCATAGCGGAATGGTTGGAGGCCGCTGGGTTCGTGATCAAGAAGTGAATATTGTGAAACTGACAAAAGGGGTATACAAAGTTTCCTGGACGGAACCGACTGGGACAGACGTGTCTTTGAACTTTATGCCTGAGGAAAAACGCATGCATGGCGTCATTTTCTTCCCAAAATGGGTGCATGAACGTCCAGATATCACCGTTTGCTATCAAAATGACTATATCGACCTCATGAAAGAATCCCGTGAAAAATATGAAACCTATCCGAAGTATGTCGTACCAGAATTCGCAGACATTACGTACATCCACCATGCTGGGGTAAACGATGAAACGATTATCGCAGAAGCACCGTATGAAGGCATGACCGATGAGATCAGAGCTGGACGAAAATAGAAAAAGCGGCACGCACTGTGCCGCTTCTAGGGTGGTTGACAAAGGACTAAAATGAACTTGATTTTAGTCCTTTTTATTTATACCTAACGTCTTTTGAGATAACAAGAATCGGTAAACTGGTAGTTCATCGCCTACTTTCGATGCAATAAAACCTGATGACATATAGCTGTCTTTTGATTCTGGTTCAAGGGCAAGTGACAACAAATTGGTCTCTGGCTGTGCAGTCACATATACCTTTGTTCCTTTTGGCAGTTGACGTTTCTTTTCAACGAGTCTCGTTTCAAGCTGAATATCTGTTTTGCTTGTTTCCACTCGTTTTGTCACCTCATAGGCTTGAACTGGCACTTTCATGCCAACAGGCAATGTCACACTTTTTAACCCTAAAGTTCTGAGCTTTCTATCTACTCCTTCATGTCCTGGGAGAATGAGATAAGCTGTCGGTCGTTCTCTTGTCAATACAGGAACCGCATCACTTGCACTATGAAAACGCACTGGGACATTGGTGGTTTGTCCTTTCTCAATATCCACCATTTCAAGTGAATCGTTCACAGGCGCCTTGAAAGCATCTTGAATGACTACTTGATCATCATCATTTGGTTGAAGACCTTTTTTCACAAGTTTCAGCCGCTCCGTCACCATTTGCTGCTTCACCTGCTTAGCATGCTTCACCGTTGTCTCAATGATTTTTTCATGAGTGGTGACTTGTGCTGCCACACGCCGAGTAAAGTCCTCTCTACCAATTCCAATCCCCCTACTTTCTACAAGAAAGGATAAAGCTGGTGAAAGCGCCAGGGCATTTCGGCCAATTCGTGCATCGGTTCCGCCTTCATAAAGGTCGATCTTTCCGTCCTTTCCTCTTGTGTTTGTATAATATAAATCGTTGGAAAATCCCTTATTCGTCAATGCTTCACGCACTCCGTTGACGTACAATTCATTTGACGTGAAACGAATGCTTTCAGGAATGTTCAAATTCTTACCGGATAATATCAGCAAATCGTGATACTTGAGAGCACCTGATGCACCGATATCTTCGAACTGCTTTTGACCGACATCATATTCATGGGCATCAATGACGACCTCGGGCGCATAGCGATTAAATTCTTGATGAAGGGCTGTCAGCTCTGGAGATTCTAATGTCATGTGGTCACGGTTGCCATCCATTCCGTTTGCAAGTCTGCGGTCAAATGCATAAGAACCATCTGGGTTGATTCTTGGGACAATGATGACGTTGACATGGCTCAGGATACGCTCTCCTTCATCACCTGCTAGTCGTTTGGCGATGACAAGGGCAGATTCACCGGAGGCTGGTTCATTTCCGTGTATTTGTGCTTGAAGCCAGATCGTTGGCTTTTTTGACAGTGGAGAGATGTGGCGATCCTTTGTAAAATAGAGGGCTGGAATGGACCTGCCTTCAATGGATGTTCCAATCTGTTTCTGCGTGGCGTAAGGACTTTTACTGACAATGTCACGTAAAAAATCTTGAAGCTCTTCTTGTGTGGTAAATGCTTTTCCTTTTTTCTGAAAAGCAGGGGTATCAAACGTTTCATCAGGCTCAGGATACAGTTTTTGAACCGAGGCTGGCTGCTCATAGCTTTTTCCATAATAAGGGGTCTCTGCATTCGCTGAAGCTGGGATCACCATCGACAAACTTCCTGCCATGAGGCATACAGCAGCAAAAAGAATGGTACTTTTCTGTTTGGACATGCTATCCTCTCCCTTCGTTGATTTGCATTATAAAGAAAAAAACAGCAAAAGTGTCAGCATTTTTCAAAAATATATCTTTTGGAGGAATCATGCATGGCTTTATATAGGGCAAATGAATGGAGCTTGCCCTGCAATAGGACCTAAAAAAGAGCGCCTGCATGAGCAGCAGACACTCTTCTCATTACCAGATCGAAATGGCTCCAATGAGAACCGCCATCACTGTCATGGCGACGACTGCAAGAACCGCCCATTTCATGCCAAATTTCTGATGCTGATCTAGTGATACCCCAACGAGTCCAACAAGTAAATGAGTCGATGGAACAAGTGGGCTTAACATGTGAATCGGCTGACCTATGATAGATGCTCTCGCAATCTCAATTTTATCGACACCGTATGCTGCCGCTGTTTCTGATAGGATCGGCAGTACCCCATAAAAGTATGCATCATTCGGCATAAAGAAAGTGAAGATCCCGCTTGTTAGCGCGACAATGACTGGAATAAACCCGCCAAGCTGCTCTGGAATAGCTGAAACAATCGAAATCGCCATTTCATCAACCATTTTCGTCCCAGTTAAGATGCCTGTAAAAACACCTGCCGCAAAAATCATCGAAGCAATCGCCAAAACATTTGTTGAATGAGCCGCAATCCGCTCACGCTGCTGCTCTAAATTCGGATAGTTCACGATAATGGCAACACAGAAGGCAAGAACAAACAGAACCGTTAAGCTTACTTTTCCTGACACTAGCAAAAGAACCAATAGCAAAGTCAGTGTCAGGTTAAACCACCAAAGTTTCGGTCGCTTAATATCATCTTGCAGTGCCGCTGCCATTTCATTGGCATGAATCGGCTGTTCGAGCTCAATAACACCAAGACGTTTTCTTTCAGACTTCCCAAGAAAGTATGCCACCACAATCATGCTCAAAACCCCTGCGCCAATGACTGGAATCATCGGGCCAAATAAAAGTGATGGATCAACGCCAAGTGCACTTGCCGCTCTAGGTGTTGCCCCTCCCCATGGAATCGTATTCATAATCCCCATGCCGACTCCGGCGATACCCGCTAAAATAATCGGACGAATGCCAAGCAGTGTAAATAACGGAAGCATGGCTGTTGTTGTAATCATGTACGTTGTGGTTCCATCACCGTCAAGTGCGACAAGCATCGTCAGGACAGCTGTTCCGACAACAATTTTTAATGGATCGCCTTTGACGATGTTTAAAATTTTTGCCACCATCGGATCAAATAAACCTGCATCAATCATAATCCCGAAGTACAAAATGGCAAACATGATCATGACCGCCGTTGGTGCAACTTGCTGTACACCTTTGACAATCATGTCTGAAATTTCTGTAAAATGAAAACCTGCAATAAGAGCAAATGCAATCGGTGTTAATACCAATGCCGTTAGAACAGACATACGTTTCGTCATAATTAAAACCATAAATACAACCATCATAAGAAATCCTAAGATCGCTAACATTTTTTCACCCCTTATGTTGTATACGCTTTCATTAAATGTTGGTATCCCATTTCCAACCCTTTCTGTCATGATATCTGACGCCTGAATTGAAGTAAATATTATGAATTTTAATTCTTTTTTGGTCGATAAATGCTTTTTGTTCATTTTGTGCAATTGTTGTTGTTTGTTGGTTCCATGAAAAAAAGCGGTCTCATTTGACCGCTTGTTCTCCTTGTATAAATTGCTCATATCGCCTTAATTGATCTTCCATAAAGACCTTTGCTTCTTTACTGTTCATATAACGGCTTGTCCAGCCTTTTTGTTTTAACTGCTTTTTCCATGACTTCGTTTGCGTCATTTTTTGAAGAAGCTGATCCCATGCTCGAATGTCGTGCTGATTCATTTGCTTTGGTCCCATCACACCACGCCAATGAGAGAAGATGAGCGGAATCCCCTGTTCTTTCCAAGTGGGCACGTCTTTGAAGCCTTCTAAACGCTGATTCGTTGTGGTCGCAACAAGCTTCAGTCTTTTCTTTTCATAATCATGGCGAACCTCTGTAATGGTCGTGGTTGCCGCATCTACCTCATGGTCAATGAGTGCTTGAAATAAATCATCTGCACTATCAAATTTTAAAAACTGAATGCGGTACGGATCAATTCCTGCCATTTCAGCAGCCCGTGCGAATGAGATTTGATCATCATTTCCAAAGTCCGGGGCAAACCCAATTTTTAAGGAATCTGGTTTCTTTTTTAATGCGTGTAATAGCTCCTTTCCATCTGAGAAAGGAGAATCAACTGGCACTGCGACTACCTGCCACTCTTCCGCAAGAATAGCAAGCGGGGTGACATCATTCATGGTCACGTTACTGCTGCCCAGCAAATTACGGCTTAATAATAAGCTCGAATTTAAACTAATATAATTGGCATCTCGCTCCATCATATAGGTCCATCCTTTATCAACAGTTCCGCCTCTTTGATAAAGAATATGCACAGGCTCTTCCACTAGCTTTTCTTGTTCTAGTACGGTTTTCATCACTTGAGCTGTTTGGTCAAATCCGCCATCAGGTACACCTGATACCACAATGTATAATGGGCTGTGCTCCAGGAAAGAATCTTTTGCTGTTTTTTCATTAAAGGTGAGCGTTGTACAAAGGCAGACCAAAATGAGTAAGAGTATTCCTTTTTTCATTTTTATGACTCCGTTTGTTTTTTGGCGGGATAATATTTTCGTTCTGGTCTACCAATGATTCCATACGCCAGCTCTGCCCGGCATTCTCCCGTTGTCACAAGATACTCTACGTATCGTCTTGCTGTTGTGCGTGATGCGCCCATTTTTTCTCCGAGTTCTTCCGCTGTAATTCCGTTCATCTCTGCTGTCATGAATGTTTTCACCTTGTCCAAAGTCAATGAATTAATGCCTGTTGGCAAGTCTCGCTCATCCTTTTGCTGCGATTCTTCCTGTATTTGACCAAAAAACAGATCAATCATCGTTTGATTGACTTCATCTTTTGAATTGATTAACTCTCTCTTCTCTTTATATTCGGTTAAAACCTGCGTGAATTTTTGGGCGGTCACTGGTTTGATTAAATAATGAACGACTCCATAATGCAATGCGTCTCTTAACAGCATCGTTTCCGTTGCAGCCGTGATAATGATCACATCCACTTCAGGATGGCGCTCTCTTAACAGCGGCAAAAGGTTCGTGCCGAGCTCATCAGGCATGTAGACATCAAGTAAAATGAGATCCACTTGTTCTTTTTGAAGTGCCTCCCACAGATCCTTTGCACTCTTTGCCTTGCCGGCCACTTGAAAGCCTTGTACCTTTTGTATATAAGATTCATGAATCGCAGCGATTCGAAAATCATCTTCCGCAATGAGTACCTTTATCACAACCTATTCCCCCTTTGTGCCTTTCGGTATGTAAACAGTGAAGATGGCACCGCCTTCTTTTTGGTTCGCAACTTCAATCCAGCCCCCAAGTTCATCTAGCACTTCTTTGACATTGGCAAGTCCATAACCTCGCCCTTCTCCCTTTGATGAATGTCCTCTTGTGAAAAGTTGTGAAATGGCTCCTTCATCTACACCGTCCCCTGAATCAGATACCTCTATGATAATATCAAATCCAATATCTGTGATGAACAAGCTGACTTCTCTTTTTTCTTTATTCAATACAGCCTCAAACGCATTGTCTACGAGATTGCCAATGATGGTAATAAAGTGAGATAAACTTAAATGGGCTGGGAGCGGCTCCAATGAACTATTTTCATCAATGTGAAAATGAACCTTTTTCTCAGATGCCTTTCCTAACTTCCCAAGTAAAATGGCTTGTATCTTCGGAGAGCGAATTTGCTTCATGAGTAAATCATGCTGGCGATTTTGAAGTGTATACTCTTCTTTAATTAACTCAATGGCTTCATCCACTTGTTTCAACTCAAGCAAGCCTAAAATAGCGTACAGTTTATTCGAAAATTCGTGTGTTTGTGCTCTCAAGTCTTCTGAATATTGACTGACCTCTGTCAATGTATCCAGCAGCTTTGTCAGCTCGGTTTTCTCCCTGAAACTCACAATTCCTCCAAATACTCGATTGTCCTGCACCACTTTTTTGACATTTAGCACGAAGGTTTTATCATTGACGACTGATTCTATGTTAGGTTCAATCGTCTCTACCTTTAGATAGGAAAGAAGATTGGCATTTGGCAACACTTGATTAATATGAAGAGGCAGCGTTGAAGAGACGCGTAGCATCTGTTCAGCTGACGTATTCATCATCGTAATGGCACCTTTACGGTCAAATGCAATGATTCCCTCTTTAATCGCATGCAGCATCGCTTCTCTTTCTCGATATAATGAAGCAATTTCATGCGGTTCAAGCCCTAATATATCTTTTCGAATACTCCTTGTTAAAAAAATCGCTCCAAAAACCCCAGGCAAGAGCACAAGAAGGGCAATATAACTTAATTTGAAGAGTTGATGAGCTGTCGCTTGGTCGATATCTCTTTTTAAAAATTCGACACTGACTGTCCCAATAATCTCTTCATAACTGCCAGTTTCTTTCATGATCGGAGCACTTCCTCTGACAACGGTTTCACCATCAGAATCACCCGTTGATATGGAAGTTCCTCCAAATAGCAGTGTACTTCTTCCTTCCGACACACTGATGGTTTTCCCTACATCCTCATGATTCGTATGAAAAAGAACCTTTCCTTTTTGATTGGTGATAAAAATGGCATGCGCTCTTACTTGCTCTTTCATTTGCTCAAGCACAGCCTGTTCTTCATTTTGCGAATCTCCCGTAGCCACCGATGTTTTAATGGGCGGCATATAAGATATCGTTCTAGCAGTTTGCACCGCCAGCTGTTCAGCTTGGCTCTGCCTTTCTGATGTCTGCAAAAAACCAAAACAAATGGTCAATAAGGCAATAACAACAAGTAAAAGACCAATAATTAACCCCAAAATTTTTGTTTGTAAAGTGACTTTCCTTTTGCCCATCCTCACCGCCACAACCCCTAATTCAGTAGATTCACCCGAATAGACTCTAAGAAAATCATATCATTTTTTCTCATGAAGTTAAGAGAAAATTCACACAGACAAAAAAAGGATGACTCAGTATTGAGTCATCCCTGTGTGCCTATTACGTGATGGATAAACCAGCACTTGCATAGCCTGCTACAGTATTCACTAAAGAAAGACCTGTAGCTGATGCCGAGAATACGACAAGTAATCTTGTTTCTGGTGTGACTGGTACATTTAAACCAGTAGCGATGCCGTTTGTAATAGCCCCTAGCGTTAAAATCCCGGTTAACGCTGGAGCCAATGTGACGCTCGCTACTTGAGTGAAGCTGTTATTTGGTGTCGGTGAAGCAAACAGACTAGCAGTTACAGTAATACTCGTGCCAACTAAAGAAAGGGCTGCAGTCGTGCTAAAATAGCCGGCAAATGACGTAATGGTTCCAGCTCTTGGAACGGAGAATGCCATGTTTAACAATGTTCCTGCTGCTCCGGTTAAATCAATGATTCCGCCTACGATACTGACACCAGTCGCCGAGTTACCGAATCCGACCAAGCTAGATGTTCCAACTAGACCGCCTGCGATTGTGGTTAAAACAGCTGGCGTACCAGATGCAAATGGAATAATCGCACTTGATCCTGTCGCACCTGTGGCTCCTGTTGCACCGGTTGCGCCCGTGGCTCCTGTTCCTGTAGCCCCTGTTGCACCCGTATCTCCTGTTACACCTGTGGCTCCTGTGACTCCGGTCGCTCCTGTTGGACCTGTATCTCCGGTGACACCGGTTGCTCCCGTGGCGCCTGTCACACCTGCGGCTGCCAATAACGTATAATCTGGAGACGTATCTGGTGTGCCGGTTGGTGGTGCTGTATTTACGACATAAGTTCCACCTTCATATGTCACCACTTGACCTACTGGATAGTTTGGAGCTGTTGCTGGGTCAAATGCCAAAATACCAGCTAACCCTACTCCGGTTGCTCCGGTTACTCCAGTCGCTCCCGTATCTCCTGTTGCACCTGTAGCTCCGGTTACTCCGGTCGCTCCCGTTGCACCCGTGGCTCCGGTTACTCCGGTCGCTCCCGTATCTCCTGTTGCACCTGTGGCTCCGGTTACTCCGGTCGCTCCCGTATCTCCCGTTACACCTGTGGCTCCGGTTACTCCAGTCGCTCCCGTATCTCCCGTTGCACCCGTGGCTCCGGTTACTCCGGTCGCTCCCGTATCTCCCGTTACACCTGTGGCTCCGGTTACTCCGGTCGCTCCCGTATCTCCTGTTGCACCTGTAGCTCCGGTTACTCCGGTCGCTCCCGTATCTCCTGTTGCACCTGTAGCTCCGGTTACTCCGGTCGCTCCCGTATCTCCCGTTACACCTGTGGCTCCGGTTACTCCAGTCGCTCCCGTATCTCCCGTTGCACCCGTGGCTCCGGTTACTCCGGTCGCTCCCGTATCTCCCGTTACACCTGTGGCTCCGGTTACTCCGGTCGCTCCTGTATCTCCCGTGGCGCCTGTCACACCTGCGGCTGCCAATAACGTATAATCTGGAGACGTATCTGGTGTGCCAGTTGGTGGCGCTGTATTTACGATATAAGTTCCACCTTCATATGTCACCACTTGACCTACTGGATAGGTTGGAGCTGTTGCTGGGTCAAATGCCAAAATACCAGCTAACCCTACTCCGGTTGCCCCGGTATCTCCCGTTGCTCCTGTGGCTCCGGTCGCTCCCGTATCTCCCGTTACTCCTGTGGCTCCGGTTACTCCGGTCGCTCCGATTGCTCCTGTCGCTCCTGTATCTCCCGTTGCACCCGTGGCTCCGGTTGCTCCAGTCGCTCCCGTATCTCCCGTTGCACCCGTGGCTCCTGTTCCTGTTGCCCCTGTGGCACCCGTATCTCCTGTGGCTCCGGTCGCTCCAGTAGCACCTGTATCTCCCGTTGCACCCGTGGCTCCTGTTCCTGTTGCCCCTGTGGCACCCGTATCTCCTGTGGCTCCGGTCGCTCCAGTAGCACCTGTATCTCCAGTAGCGCCGGTCGCTCCTGTTCCTGTTGCTCCCGTGGCACCCGTATCTCCTGTGGCTCCGGTCGCTCCAGTAGCACCTGTATCTCCAGTAGCGCCGGTCGCTCCTGTTCCTGTTGCCCCTGTGGCACCCGTATCTCCTGTGGCTCCGGTCGCTCCGGTTGCGCCTGTATCTCCAGTAGCGCCAGTCGCTCCTGTTCCTGTTGCTCCTGTGGCACCCGTATCTCCTGTGGCTCCGGTCGCTCCAGTTGCGCCTGTATCTCCTGTTGCTCCTGTTCCTGTTGCTCCGGTTGCACCCGTATCTCCTGTCGCACCCGCAGCGGCTAGAAGCGTATAATCTGGTGATGTATCCGGTGTACCCGTTGGTGATGCTGTGTTTGCAAGATACGTTCCACCTTCATATGTCACTACTTGACCCAATGGATATCCTGGTGCCGCTGCCGCATCAAAAGGAACGACTCCAGTTAGACCTACACCAGTGGCTCCTGTTGCACCCGTCGGACCTGGATCTCCGGTGACACCTGTTGGTCCTGTACCTGTTGCGCCCGCAGCTGCTAAAAGCGTATAATCCGGCGATGTATCAGGCGTACCTGTTGGTGGTGCTGAATTTACCACATACGTACTGCCATCATATGTCACCACTTGACCTACTGGATACGCCGGGGCTACCGCTGGATCAAATGCTACAATCCCTGTTAACCCAACGCCTGTTGGGCCTTGTGGACCTGCCGGGCCGGCTGGACCCGCTGGGCCTACTGGACCCACTGGACCCGCCGGACCTGCTGGGCCTCTCCTTCCTCTTCCCCCTGGCGGTCCTTGAATGACACACACACAAGGATCTTTTCCGCAGCATGGATTTTTTACTGGTTTCCTTGGTTTGTCTGATTTACCTTTCTTACAACTATCACATTCCCAGCCATCATCCTTATACGCATCATACCAGCTTCCTTTTTGGTAGTGGTCTGTCGAATGAGTTGGGTATATCTTTCCGCATTGTCTACATTTTCTCATAGAATCACCCCCATCCATCGTATTCATCATGATCGATAAAGGTGTATGTACAATTTTATTTTTATCAAAAAATTTGAAAGGTCTTGCACCCTGCATGCAAGGACCTCTCTCCATCGTTAAAATGTCATCGTCATTTTCAAATCTTTTCCTACCATACTATATTCAATATCCGCTGGACGGATCGCCTTTTTTAGTTTCTTCACACCTTCTCCTTCAAAAAAAGTAGGTGCATCTTTCCCTCCGATTAATAAAGGTGCCATATAGATAAAAGCTTCGTTCACAAGTGATGCTTCTAAAAATGACGCACTCACACTGCCCCCTGCCTCTACAAGCACTGACATCACAGAGCGCTTCTTCAACAGGTGTAACACATCCTGAAGATCTGTCCGGTGTTCTCCGCTTGTGACAAATACTTGATGACCTTTTTGTATCAACTGTTGATACTTTTGATGATCATAATCTTGTGATGTACAAATTATGGTTTCTGCCCTATGATCTGTTAAGCATTTGGCATGAAGCGGTATCCTTAATGTTGAATCTAAAATGACACGAATGGGCTGATGGTTGAATGAATCCTTTACAATTAAGCCGGCATCATCTTGAATAATCGTTTCCACTCCTGTCAGCACCGCATCTACTTCTTGACGTAAGCGCTGCACTTCTGTTCTCGCTTCTATTCCAGTGATCCATTTGCTTTCTTGATCAGCCGTGGCAATTTTCCCATCTATCGAAATAGCTGATTTTAAGATGACATAAGGAAGGTTTGTTTGCATCAAATGAAAAAAAGGAGCATTTAAACGATCTGCTTCGTGTTTACATATACCTTGCTCCACTTCAATTCCAGCCTTTTTCAAAAAGGCAATTCCTTTTCCTGCAACAACCGGATTCGGATCTTGAGTGGCAATCAACACTTTCTTCACACCACTTTTAATGATCGCTTCGGTGCAAGGGCCTGTTTTTCCGTGATGTGTACAAGGTTCGAGTGTCACATACATGTCAGCTCCCTTCGCCTTTTCTCCTGCCATTTGCAGCGCATGAATTTCAGCATGAGGCTCGCCAGCCTTCATGTGCGCACCAATCCCAACAATCTCACCGCTCTGAACAATCACTGCACCAACAAGCGGATTGGGTGAGGTTTGTCCTTTCATCGCCTTCGCGTTGGCAATCGCCAGCTTCATATAAAAAACATCGTCTTTCATCTCGGGCTCCTTTCTTCTCTCAAGGGAAAGAACTCCTTCAGAAAATGAAGGAGTTCTATTCTCATGTGCTATACTGTCTCAAGCCGTTTCTTTTCAGATCGATCATAGTAAGGCAAGGAATAAAACAGTTTATATGATGCTCGTTGTTTACAAAAACAGCATTTGCGACATTCATATTTATTAATGAGGAGCACATGCGGACAATTGAGTACAGTCAGACCTTTTTTCATATGTTCCTTGCAAACACTTATCATGAGAATCCCCCGCTTACATTCTTTTTCTTAATGAGAGATTACTTCTTTCGGAAATTGTTCAAATAAGCGCAGTACTTCCGTATGTGTGCCATCTTCTCGAATATAATAAATACCACCGTCATATGAGCTTGCATACACATCATTTCCTAGTTGTCTAATGGCACTAATGCCATTCTTAGCAATTCGAATCGGACCTGTATTGACATCTAGCTCTGGATTCCAGACCACAATATATCCCCAATAGTCTCCGCTCACAATATAGCCAGAGTCTGTCACAGTGATGGATTTAATGGAATATTGATGCTCGTTGTGCTGATTTAAAATTCTGCCTGTATGCAAATCAAACAATCGGACGTTTTTATCACGGCTGACAATGGCAATACGATCTCTTTTGCTATCAATAAATACATCATTTAACAGCTCTGTCGCCCCGATATATTCTGCTGTTAAGGACAAACTCTTTTTATCGAGAAGACAGATGGTTCCTTCCACTGCCGCTGTGATGATATGATCTCCTTCTACCTTTAATGCTTTGACCGCGCAATCATGTGCTTTAGAACGGCCAATTTCCTTTAAGTGTTCTGTCGAAATGACATGCACATAACCGCCATAAGTGCCGATATAAAATTGACGATCCTCCTCATGGAAATACACACTATTGACAGGACCTGTGTTGAGATCAAAAGAGACCATTTGCTGCAATGACTCGTGTACAATATGCACCTGACTCGCATGATCGCCCCATGCATAATAGCTTCCATCCCGTGCAACAGCCACTCCATTTGTGAGAACACCTGTTGATTTTGCGATTTCGATTCCATTCTTTCTGAATTTTCCGTCATCTGATGCAGTGATAATATCACCCGCTTCAGTCAACGCAATATCATTAATAGAAGGTGTCGCCAATTCCTGCTCATCAGAGATCACTTTTCCTTCTTGAATTGACCATTCACAATACGTTTTCCCAAAGCTGGCTCCTAAAATGGCTTGCTCGTCTTCTGTCCAAACAAGCGAGCGTTCCCATTGATATTTATGAGGCAGCAACGTATCAATTAAATCACCGGTTTCATAATTCCACAGCTTAATTAGATGGTCATAACCCGCTGTAAGCAAGTAGTTACCGCTCGGCGAAAAATTCACACGTTTCACACCTTGTAAATGAGCTTTAATGATTTTTTTCTCCTGTAATGTAGCAGCATCATAAATGATGACTGTGCCATCGTCTCTACCAAGGGCGAATACTTCTTTTTGATTGCTGCCGCTGATGGTATCCAGCTCATAATCAAACGGGCCAATTTCACCTACAATTTCTCCTGTTTCATAGAGCCATACAAGGACATAGCCATCGTCACCAGTTGTATAAGCTTTATCCTCATGAATCCATACAGCTAATACATCCTTGCTATGTCCATGAAATTCTCTTAAAATGGCTCCCGTTTCAATATCCCAAACTAAGCATCTTCTGTCTCTGGACACCGATACAAGAAGCGTATCCTGCTTTGCAAATGCGACAGCTTCCACATCATCCGCATGACCATATAACGTACGAATTCTTGTATGTGTGCTAGTATCATATAATTGAATGGTATAGTCTGACGATGCACTCGCTAAATACGTTCCATTTTCCGAAAGGGATAAAGAGTTGATGATATGCTCGTGACTGCCAATGAATGTTCCTTCTCCCGTGGCACGGTCCCATTTATAAATACAGCGGTCATAGCCACCTGTGTAGACAATTTGGTCATGCTGAGTTGATAAAACGGATGTAATCGGTCCTCTATGCATGGTTTTACACTCCCACCTTTATATGTTGTTTTTGACGAGTAACTACACGAAAACCAGTAAATCGAAAAACAGGGTCTGGGTGTTTCCCGTGTCTTCTTGCGACTCTGCATAAATCTCCGCCTCTTGCGAAGGAGCCACCTTTTAAAATGTAGTAATCACTGCCGAGTGTCTCGGTTAAATCATCTACAACCTCAATGCCGCCTTCATATATGTGATACTTGGTGTTGACCCATTCTTCGACATTGCCACCCATATCATATAGTCCAAATAGAGATCTTCCTTTTTCGTAATGACGGACAGGTGTCGTTTTTTCAATATTTGATTCGTGTGTATTACAGTAAGAGGGATCAAACTCATCTCCCCAAGGATATTGATGTCTCGTATTGCCCCTGGCAGCATATTCCCATTCTTCCTCAGTAGGGATCGATACCTCATATCCAAGCTTCCCGCTCAGCCACTGACAAAATGAGAAAGCTTCCTCGATGTCCATGCCCCAAGCTGGATGGTCTTTTCCCCCGCCAAGTTCTAGGTTCGTCAAGCTCTCTGGATAAGGCTTTCCTGTCTCGTCGCAATAGCTTTGATACCATTCATTGGTGACGACCGTACCTGAGATGAAAAATTCGTTTATATACGGCTGATAAGATGGAAATTCTTTGTACAGCCATTTTTGAAATTTTTTCTCACGGCCATAGGCTGGATTCAGAAGTTTGTCCTTCCAAAATTCTGATGCCTTTTTCATATCTTCTTCATTACTTCCAATCGTCGCATAGCCGCTTGGGATTTGAATCCAATTGATATCAGGTTTCACGCTTTTCTCCCGCCTTCTTTAAATAAACTCATCTACTGATTAATTAATTTCTTCTCATCGACCATATGCCCTGATGCTGCTTTTGCCTTTAAATACGCCTCATTATAGAGAGAGGCTTCTACCGTATGATCAAACCGTAAAACCGGAAGACCGTAAGCAGCAATGGAATCGACTTTATCTGGATTATTGGTTAAGAGATGCAATGGTTTCCCTTTGTTTAAATAGTGCAAGACAGCCGCTGCTTCCTCGTAATGCCGATCATCATCTCCGCATCCGATCAACCTGTTCGCCTCAAATGTATCCAGTTTCATTTCCTGTAATTTATACGTGAAGGCTTTGGCCATTAACCCAATAGAGCGCCCTTCTTGATTGGCCATATACACAAGCATGCCTTTTCCGTAATCGGTGATTTTTTTTAGCGATGATGCAAGCTGTGGACCGCAATCACATTTCAGTGACCCAAACACATCCCCTGTTTGGCAGACACTATGAATTCGCACAAGCGGTGGCACTTCATTTTCAAAGTCGCCAAAAAGGAGACAAGAGGAAAATGTTTGCTGCTCGGTACTCATTTGTACAATAGACTCAACCGTTGGCGTTGTATCAGCTTCTACAGACGCAAAGGCATACCATGTAAACTGCACTTCTTCATGTTCAATAGAGATCGGCAGGTTCACTGGCCCCACGAGCAAATAGTGTTTTTCTTGAAATGTAAAATGATGAATCATTGATTGTAGTTCAGCTACAAACTTGTTCATTTGTCTCCCCCTATTCATCACTGCACCCCATTGAACTCTCTCAGCGCAGTGATGGCGTGATGAATATGTGTATGCACTCCCTTTGCATCCTGAGCACCGGTTCCAGCTAGAATCATGGCTCAGGAGAAATTTCCTGTCATACTGGCTGAATAGATGTGCGATGCCAATCATCCATCAGTACCTTTCATAAAGACTCTTTTTAGACTGTCACTTGTCCAGTACAAAGGAGCAGAAATCGAGCTTCACGCTGTATTCTCTGTAAGAGAGCAACACCATTTGATGATTCTTGAATGGAAACTGACATGCTCTTTCTCTAAAAGAATATCTCTGCTAGCTTCGAGCTGCTTTCTCCTTTACTAGAAGCTCTGGTTCTTCAAATGCACGTCATCCGGTTGTACCCTTTTTGATTGGATGAATAGTCCGTACTTCAATTCAGCTACATTGATTGAAGCATGACACCCGCCTAGGTATGCACCAAGAACCATCACATCAAACATCGCGTTTATCCTCCTTTGCACTAGATTTTGACAGCAATGACATGATGCTGGCTGATCCCAGCCTTCGCTTGTAATGGTGTAATCGAAACGAGCTCAAGTCCTGATGTACAAATCTTTTCTCCAAGCTGAGTATCTGAGAATGAAAAATGGAAGCGTCCATCTTCTCCGATTAAGCCTGTTTTCCACTCTTCTCCCCATACAACAAGGGAAAAGACACCACCTTCATGAAGCAGCGAGGAAATCTGCTTTAAGTATCGTTCGTGGTCATCAGGGTGCTGATGGTGAAAGCAGCCATGATCTAAAATCAAATCAAACGTCAGCTCGCGCCCTTGATTCATCGACCAGGACATAAAATCTTGATGATAAAAATGGACAGGAACCTCTTTTCTCTTCTTTAATCCTTCCCATTCCTCATGCTCATAAAGATCAATGCCGGTATATGCCGACAGTCCTTGTAAATGTTCAAGAGCCCTGCCGTTCCCGCAGCCGATATCCAGCACAGAAGCAAGTGCATCCTTTTCCCTGGAACGCCATGCCTTGAGAGACATCACAGCAGCGTCTGTTAATGATGGATCAGTGGACCACATATCTGTTCTTTGCTCATAGTGTTCTTGAAAAGCCATGCGCATTTTCTCTAAATACAACCCGCTGTCTTCATGATACAATGCCTTTTTCATCACGTGACCTCCTTCAATTCACAATCACCTTTCCTAATAAAGGTGGTTTTCAAGCAAAAAGCCTTATGATAAAATGAAGATGGATTTTTTAGGAAATCTGTTTTCTGAAAAAGGAGAGAAGCATCCCACATGTCACTCTTCTTTTTCAGCACTCATCTTCACATACAACCACAGCCATTCAACTGTTACAGCGCCTCAGTTTGTTATACATTTTCTTCATATGAATTCACCTCCTTAACAGCGCTAAGAAAGCGCTTTCTTTATGATGATCCTCTGAATACCTTGAACAATATCATTGAGAAATAGGCATAGTAGAAAGACGAATCTACCATTCTAAGCTATCTTTCATCTATTTTTTTGTCTAATAGATATTTCTTCAGTATCGCTCTGCCTCAGAAGCGCTCTCCCTTAGGTCTTAATGCATCATCATTTACCGAATTGATCCTGAAATCCACCTATCGAAAATTTAACAACTAATTCCATAATAACTTGATTAAGCCAAATATATTGTTTTTAGATTATTTTGTCAACAAATTATTTCCTAAACATTAGAATGATTTTCTAATTGAAAATACAGGTATATTTCGTGGTTTTTTGACCTTAAAACACTTATTTTTACACAAAAATACAACTTAAACCAATAGAACTAAGAAATTTATCTACTAAATTACACAAGATTTTTATTTCATTTTGAAATAAAAATAAAGATATCATAATTATTTCCCGAATGGTTTTTTGTGATATTTTCACTACTTTTTTCATTTTTTTGATGGTACCCTTTGATATTTCTATATTTTCAATTAGACATTTTACTGTTTATCCCAATTTTTCAACCTTTCTTATTATAGTGAAAAAGACAGATGGTAGATTTTAATTATCGCATCATGAAAAAAAGCCCCTTACAAAAGTAAGAGGCTTTTTACGATGGCGTTTATGCCCAATTTTTCACTTTTTCATGGTCAGTCACAAAGAGAAGAACTTTTCCTTCGTCTAAATGTTCTTCAAATGTCTCAGCTTCTTCTTTTGAGAAACCAATTTCGTGAATCTTATTGCGGAGTTCATCTCCCTTTTTGCTAAAGATGTTTCCAACCGCATGCTTGAGTCCAACTTCTTTTGGACCTATCGTATTGGCATCTGTGTTACTTGCAATACGCTCAGTTCGATCATCGTCATGGGACAGAACATAAATGTCCTCTCTTGCAACACCGAGTTGTTTTAATTGCTCCACATCTCTTTGAAGTGTTTCATCATTTGAATACTCTCTTACAACAGGTTTCATTTATTATTCCTCCTTTAACGTCTTACGAATCTTTTACCCGTCACTTTTGTCATTAAACCTTCCTCCAGCACATCCATTTTTACTCTGTGAACTTAATGCGTCTATGGACTTATTTTTAACAAAAAGACTGTGAATATGACTAAATTTTCTGAAAAATTGTATTCATTCCTTGTCATTTGTTGTACAATTTTTATACTGGAGGCTAGAAATGGGGTGGAGCTGATGTATTATTTTTCAGCTGAGCAGCAGTTTAATGCATGGGTTGTCAGTGATTTGGTGAAACAGCTTTTTCAAAAATGGAATCCTGAAGAATCAAAAGCAAAGCCGCTTACTTTGTTTGCTGAACAGCACTTTCACATCTGCATCGATTATCTCTTTTCTATTATTATTAACATTGGAGATATCGAGTCAATCGAACAAGATCCACAAGACCTGTTGTCCTCATATTTAAATATCCTTTTTCCTTTTGTGACGCACGATATGATGAAAGCCTCCATGCAAAATGCAAATGAATATTTATTAAAAGAACGTGATGCGGATGAGTATCAACTGTTTGGTTGTCTCCCGCCGCTCCTTTCTGTCTCTCTTCAAAAAAAGTAGTCCCCTTCTTTTAGATGGTGGCTGCTTTTTTGTATGTGCTTGGAAAAGACCGTATGTTTTGAACGAAAAGAAGCATCATGTTAATGTAAATCTAGGTTGCAAGTGAAAGGGAGGATTTGACATGAGTCAACAAAAACAAATTCAATTAGCAAAACGTCCAAAAGGGTTACCTACTAAAGATGTTTTTCATTTTGAAACAGTTGATATACCAACGCCGCAAGATGGCGAAGTCTTGATTCAAACGAAATATGTGTCTGTAGATCCTTACATGAGAGGACGAATGCAAGATACAAAATCCTATACACCTCCGTTCAAGCTGAATGAAGTCATTCAAGGTGGTGTGGTCGGAGAAGTCGTCGAGTCCAAATCTCCTCAATTTGAGAAAGGTGATTTTGTACTTGGATTCCTTGGCTGGCAGGAATATTCTACTGCCAAAGCAGAGTCTCTGACAAAAATTGATCCATCCATTGCGCCGTTATCTTATTACTTAGGGATTTTGGGCATGCCAGGACAAACCGCCTATTTTGGACTTCTTGCGATTGGTCAGCCAAAAGAAGGCGAAACTGTTGTCATTTCTGGAGCCGCAGGTGCCGTTGGTTCTGTTGTCGGACAGATCGCTAAAATCAAAGGTGCCCACGTCGTTGGAATTGCCGGATCTGATGATAAGCTGGCTTATTTAAAAGAACTGGGCTTTGATGAAACCATTAATTATAAAACAACAAATGATTTAGATGACGCCATTGCAAAAGCCTGTCCAAACGGTGTCGATGTGTATTTTGACAATGTGGGCGGCGAAATCTCTGATGCTGTGATGAATCATTTGAACCGTTTTGCACGTATTCCAGTCTGCGGCGCCATTTCTTCTTATAACATTAGTGCAAGCGAAGACATTGGCCCTCGAGTGCAAACAAAACTCATTAAAACAAGTGCATTGATGCAGGGCTTCATTGTTGCCAACTACTCTGATCGTTTTGAAGAGGCGGCAAAAGATCTCGCACAATGGGTAAAAGAAGATAAACTGACTTACAAAGAAACCATTATCGAAGGCTTTGACCATATTCCAGATGCATTCCTTGGACTATTCAAAGGGGAAAATGTCGGAAAACAACTTGTCAAAATTTCATAAAAAGAAAGGACCCTCCATGTGGGAGGGTCCTTTTTTTATGCTTGCTTGGGCGCAAGGTGCAGCTGACCTTGCTTATAAACAATTTCCTGAAGCGAAAGATTTAGCTTTTTCGCCATTTTTTTAAGCATTGAATGCTCTTGAGATGTGACTAGGCTGATAACAGCCCCTTCTTTTCCTGCGCGGCCGGTTCTGCCTGAACGGTGGATATAGCCTTCTTCGTTTGGCAGGTCGGCATGGATCACGTAAGGCAGATCGTCAATATCGATCCCTCTTGCTGCGATATCTGTTGCAAGAAGAAGCGGGAATTCACGCTGTTCAAATTCCTTTAAGATGACAGCACGCTCTGCTTTTTTCGCTTCACTGTGAAGCACGCCAAGGTCGACATGGTGATACGCTAATTTTTCTGCATAAATGCTCAAATTCGTAATATCTCGCACAAAGACGAGTGCCTGCATGTCCTCAAGCCGTGATAGCTTTTGCAGTAATTTCACCTTGTCACGCTGATCACATAACAGGAAATAATGCCCTACCTTCTGCGCTTCTTCTTGGCTTCTGCTAATTCTCAATACCTCTGGTTCAGATGCAATGTCTTTAATCTGTTGAACGGTTTCCTCTTTCAACGTCGCAGAGAAACAAAGAATTTGTCTTTCTTTTAATGTGGATTTAATGATCGCTTGGATCGTTTTCATATGCTCTGGGACAAGAAGCTGGTCTGCCTCGTCTAACACGATCGTTTTCACTTCATGCATTTTCAGTTTCTTGATTTTGATTAACTCTTGTACGCGACCCGGTGTCGCCACCACGATATTCGGGTGTTTTTTTAGCTTTTCCTGCTGCTTCTTGATGTTTGCCCCGCCTATTAAGGAAATAGCTTTGATGTCTGAACCTTGTTTGAACTCTTGCACAACATCAAAAATTTGCATCACAAGCTCTCTTGAAGGTGCCAAGATTAAGACTTGCGGGTGTTTGATACTCACATCAATTTTATTTAAAAGCGGCAGAACATACGCTAGGGTCTTCCCTGTTCCAGTCGGTGATTCTGCGATCACATCGCGTTTTTCCGTAATCCACTCTGCTGTTTGTTCTTGTATCGCTGTTGGCTTCTCAAAGCCAGCCGCTTCAAAGTTCTTTTGAATAAATGGCTTTGCTTCTTTCAAAAATGCCCAATTTTCCGTCATGTTGATCTCCTTTATCCTCATTCAATCTATCCTTAAGTATCTCAAAATCAGCTTTGAAACGCAATTTTTCTTTTGATGCTTTTATCGAGCCGGACAGTTCGATATAATCATGAGAGGCACTAGCCGTTTTGAATCTATTTGAGGTGTAAAAAATGATATTATCTGTTAAAGATTTAAGTCATGGCTTTGGCGACAGAGCCATTTTCCACGAAGTCTCCTTCCGGTTATTAAAAGGCGAGCATGTCGGCTTGATCGGCGCCAACGGTGAAGGAAAGTCAACGTTTATGAATATTATTACTGGCAAGCTTGAGCCAGATGCAGGAAAGGTCGAATGGGCAAAAAATGTCCGTGTCGGCTACCTCGATCAGCATACCGTGCTTGAAAAAGGAAGAACCATTCGTGAAGTCCTTCAAGATGCATTCCATTATTTATTCTCAATGGAAGCCGCAATGAATGACATTTACGAAAAAATGGGTGAAGCAGATCCTGATGAACTGGAAAAGCTTTTAGAAGAAGTAGGCGTCATTCAGGATGCCCTGACGAACAATGATTTTTATATCATTGATTCCAAGGTAGAGGAAATTGCAAGAGGTCTTGGGTTAACAGATCTCGGGCTCGATCGTGATGTGACAGAGCTGAGCGGCGGACAGCGTACAAAAGTACTGCTTGCGAAATTGCTGTTAGAGAAGCCTGAAATTCTTCTTCTTGACGAGCCGACCAACTATTTAGATGAACAGCATATTGAGTGGCTGAAGCGCTATTTGCAGGAATATGAAAATGCATTTATCCTCATTTCACATGATATCCCGTTCCTAAACAGTGTCATTAACTTGATTTATCATGTCGAAAATCAAGAACTCACGCGATACGTTGGTGATTATGACCAATTTAAACAAGTATATGAAGTGAAAAAGCAGCAGCTAGAAGCAGCGTATAAAAGGCAGCAACAAGAAGTGGCTGAATTAAAGGATTTCGTCGCGAGAAACAAAGCACGTGTCAGCACTCGAAATATGGCGATGTCTCGTCAGAAGAAACTCGATAAAATGGACATGATTGAATTAGCGGCAGAAAAACCAAAACCAGAATTCCACTTTAAACCTGCACGTACATCAGGGAAATTGATTTTTGAAACGAAGGATTTAGTCATTGGGTATGACGAACCGCTCTCTCGTCCATTGAATTTAAAAATGGAACGCGGGCAGAAAATTGCATTATACGGTGCCAACGGTATCGGAAAAACGACACTGCTCCGAAGTCTTCTTGGAGAAATCTCCCCCCTTTCTGGTGAGGTGGAACGCGGAGAATTCCTGCATATTGGCTACTTTGAACAAGAAGTAAAAGAACAAAACAGCAACACTTGTATCGAAGAGGTGTGGAGCACCTTCCCATCATACACACAATATGAAGTCAGAGCTGCCCTTGCCAAATGCGGTTTAACGACAAAACATATTGAAAGCCGTGTGTCTGTTTTAAGTGGTGGTGAAAAAGCGAAGGTCCGCCTTTGTAAGCTGATCAATGAAGAAACCAACCTACTTGTTCTCGATGAGCCGACAAACCACTTGGATGTCGATGCCAAAGAAGAATTAAAGCGCGCGTTAAAAGAATATAAAGGCAGCGTCCTATTAATTTCACACGAACCTGAATTTTATCAAGATGTGGCCACTGAAACTTGGAATTGCGAATCTTGGACGACCAAAGTATTATAATCACAAAAAAGCCTTATATCTCATGCAGATATAAGGCTTTTTCTATTTAATGACCTGCTTGAATATTGATGAGATGTTTCCGGCCAATTAGCAGGATGATCATGCCTAACAGAACAACAGCCGCCCCTACATAATAAGGGGTGCTTGCTGTGTAAGTTTCAGCGAGAACTCCCGCAATCCAAGGCGCAATCGCACCACCAATAAATCGTACAGCACTGTATGAAGATGATGCAATTGAACGCTCAACAGGAGCTGATCCCATCACAGCCGTCGTAAGCACCGTATTGATCATGCCGAGGATTCCCCCAGCAATGACAATACCGCAAATGACCACGACCACATGTGATGCCCATATTCCAATGCCGAATAAAATCACAGCAAACGAAGCAAAGAGAACAACAAGAGCTGTTAATGTACCCAATTTGCGATGAATGACCGGCGCTGAGAAGACAGATGTCACAGCCAAAAATAATCCCCATCCAAAAAAGACATAGCCAAGACCATGCTCATCCAGATGAAGCACAAATGGCGAATAAGCTAGAAGAACAAAGAATCCAAAGTTATATAAGAAAGCAGCAGATGCCATCGTTAAAAGCCCCTTATATTTCAAGGCTCCAACAGCTTCAAATAACTTCACCTTTTTCTGCGGCTTTTGCATAGGTGGCAGCATAAAGGTAATGGCTAAAAGAGCAACGAGCATTAACACTGCCACACCAAAGAATGGCCCGCGCCAAGAGATCGTTCCAAGCTCACCGCCAAGGAGCGGCCCAACAGAAATCCCAAGACCTAGTGCAGCCTCATATAAAATGATGGCTTTCGCACTTCCGCCAACAGACACACCGACAATCACTGATAATGCCGTTGAAATGAATAAGGCATTCCCGATGCCCCATCCCCCTCTAAAGCCGATTAATTCATTAATCGTTGAAGAGGTACCCCCTAAAGCAGAAAAGACAATAATAAAAATAAGTCCGATTAATAACGTCCATTTCGCACCAATCCGACTAGAAATAAAACCGGTAAAAAACATCACAAAGCCAGTCACAAGTAAGTAGCTCGTAAACAAAAGAGAGACCTGACTTGGAGATGCATCTAATTGTGATGCAATGGCAGGCAAAATCGGGTCTACAAGCCCTATGCCCATAAATGAAATCACACAAGCAAAGGCCACCGCCCAGACGGCCTTCGGCTGTCTAAGCAAACTCGTACGCTGTTTCAACACTTCTTCTTCCTTCATTCCATCAGAACCTTTCCTACAGTTGTTTAACAAAATAAAATAAACACACTGAGGTGTTTATTTTTGTAATTGCTCAATGGCATGAGCCGCTCTTTCTTTCATCATTTCAAGATCCTTTTTAAAGGATTGAATCGTTTCTAGCTTTTTTGTAATCAATTGATGCTGCACAGTCAGCTGCGCATCAATATCTAACAGTTTCTCTAATCGTTCCTTCGGGTCAAGTGACAGCAAGTAGCCTTCTTTATTCAGCTCAAGCTGTTTTCCGATTTCCATAAACGATTGAAGCTCTTGTAAAGAAAAGCCAAGTACTTCTTTGGCCTGCATCACTTTCTCCAGTTCTTCCATGTCATCCTCTGAGTAAAGTCTGACACCGCCCTCTGTCCGCTTTGGTGCTGATAATAAACCAATCTCTTCATAGAAACGAATGGTCCGTTTCGTCAGACCGCTTCTTTTCGCCACTTGATCAATTTTCATCCATTCCATCGCCAGTGCCTCCTGCTCATCAATTCATGTTTTATTATACACCTTTATGACCTTAACGTAAACGTTAATATTTGATCACTTGATTTCTTTTGTGGTTTGATGCAGAATAAATAGGAATCATTACGTTTTAAAGGAGGTACCCTATGCGTTCATTTCCATCCAAAAAAGAACGACACGCACAATTCGGTTCTGTCCCGCCAAGCGCTAGAACAAAACCTTGTCAAAAAGAGAACATGATAGACATCCAACAAACCGAACAGGACTTTTATTTTGATCTGGAACAGGTCGGAATTTGCCGTGTGTCGTACCCTGTACATATTTTGTCTACAACGGCTCCACAGCACCAAACCTCTTCCGCTGATTTTACGCTGAGTACATATTTGCCAGCTCATCAAAAAGGTATTCATATGAGCCGTCTCACCGAGCAGCTTCACTCATTTTATGTGAGCGGAAAGCCGGTTGATGTGGATTCCTTAAAAGAATTGACCGCACAGCTTGCCACGCAAATGAATCAGCCTTCTGCCTCGATTCAAGTTTCCTTTCCGTGGTACATGGAAAAAAAGAGTCCCATCAGCGGAAAGTCCGGTTTGATGCATGCAGACGTGCAATACGACATCCACTTTCATGAAGAAGACGGATGGATTTGTCATATTGGCTGCACTGCTCAAGTGACAACGTTATGTCCTTGTTCAAAAGAAATCAGTGAATACGGCGCACATAATCAGCGCGGCACTGTATCTATTCAGGTAGAGCTGTTTGAACAAGGTCAACTCCCTGATGACATGAAAGCAGATCTACTGCAGATCATCGAGTCTAATGCGAGTGCGCCCCTTTACCCTGTACTCAAAAGACCAGATGAAAAACACGTGACAGAAGAGGCCTATGAAAATCCACGTTTTGTAGAGGATGTTGCGAGATTAATTGCGGCAGAGTTGTACGAACAAAACTGGATCAAAGGGTTTCAAGTTGAGTGCCGAAATGAAGAATCCATTCACCAGCACGATGCTTATGCCAAATGTTCTTATCAAAAAAAACTGTAGAATGTCTCTACAGTTTTTTTGCCAACCTTTATTTTTCATTACTTTCTAATTCCTCAATTATCAGCGACAGTTCTGTCCAGCGGTCCATTGCTTGTTCTAGTTCTTCAGCGACGGCTTTTTGCTTGTCCATCAGCTCTTGAATTTTCCCAAAATCACTGCCAGCCTCAGCAATGCTGGCTTCGAGTTGCTGGTGTTTGTCCTCTAGTGCTTGTATCCGATCTTCAATCCCATCCCATTCAAGCTGGTCCTTATAGGATAGTTTTTTCCTCTTTTTCGGTGCAGCTTCTACTTGTTTTTCAGCTGGTTTTGTCTCTGTCCGCTTCTGTTCTTTTTCTTGCTCCATGTAATCGCTGTAAGCACCTTGGAAGTGTGAAATACGTCCATTCCCTTCAAACACAAGCAAACGATGGACGACTCGGTCTAAGAAATAACGATCATGCGACACGGTGATGACTACGCCTGGGAACTGCTCCAAATAATCCTCTAAAATGCTGAGCGTCTCTGTATCAAGATCATTCGTCGGCTCATCTAAAAAGAGAACATTCGGCTCTTCCATCAAAACCTTCAATAAATACAATCTGCGGCGCTCTCCCCCTGACAGCTTGCGGATAAATGTGCGCTGCATGGATCTAGGGAATAAAAATCTCTCCAACATCTGCTCTGCTGTCACAATGACGCCATCTGCCGTTTTGACAATTTCAGCTGTTTCTTTGATGTAATCAATGATATTCAGCTCTTCATTCATTTCGTTATGGTCCTGCGTGTAATAGCCAATGCGGACTGTTTGTCCAATGGTCAATTGTCCATTCGTCGGTTCGATTTTACCCGCCAGGCAATTGAGTAAAGTCGTTTTGCCCACTCCATTCGGTCCGATAAATCCGATACGATCCCCTGGCACGACTAAATCGCTGAACTGGTCCACAAGGGTTTGACCAGCAAATGTGATGCTGATCTCTTCTGCCTCAATCACTTGTTTTCCAAGCCGGTGAGAACCGATCGCAAAATCAAGCTCTCCCTTTGCATCAGGTCCCTTTTGATCCTTCAGCTCTTCCACTCTGCCGATACGTGCTTTTTGCTTTGTCGTTCGAGCCTTTGCCCCTCTTCTGAGCCATGCAAGCTCACGTCTAAGCAAATTTTGACGTTTCGTTTCTTTTACTTGAGCTTCTGCTTCTCGTTCCGCTCTTTTTTCTAAAAAGACTTCATAATTTCCTTTATATGTGTAAAGCTGCCCCTGATTTAATTCATAAATCCGATTGGCGACACGGTTTAAGAAATAACGATCATGGGTGACAAGAATGACAGCCCCGCTGTATTGACTCAAATACCCTTCAAGCCATTCAATGGTTGCGTTGTCTAGATGGTTTGTCGGCTCATCTAAAATCAGCAAACCCGCAGGCTGAATTAAATTTTTGGCGATCGCCACACGCTTTTTCTGTCCGCCTGATAACGCATGAACAGATCGGCTCACATCTTTAACGCCAAGCTTTGTCAAAATCGTTTTCGCCGAAAGGTTCGCATCCCATGCGTCGTCCTGATCCATTTTATTTTGCATACGCATAAGCGCTTCTTGTTTTGCCTCGTTTTGTGGATCATGCTCTAAATCAGCCAGCGCCTTTTCATAGGCTTTCATCGTTTGAATCATTGGTGCTGTTCCTGAAAAAATATAGTCGAGAATCGTTTCATCCCCGCTCATTTCAGGATCTTGCTCGAGAAATTCGATATCAAGTGTCCCTGCCTTTGTGATGTCGCCTTCCTCAAATGATTCAAGTCCTGCAATGACTTTTAAAAGCGTTGACTTCCCTGTTCCATTCGGTCCAATTAACCCGATGCGTTCCTTTGGTTCTATATGAAAAGAGATATGGTCAAACAGCGTTTTTTCGCCATAGGTTTTATATAATCCTTCTACATTCAATAAACTCATTTTATCAGCCCTTACATAGATTCTTCCTTTATTTTAAATCAGCCAGTAGCAGAAAACTAGTTTTAAAAAAACCCGCTGCTGAAAAGAATGTTTCCTTTTGATGCTCGATACACTATGAAGAGGTGATCTAAAGATGATAACCATTAGTTTATGTATGATTGTGAAAAATGAAGAGGAGGTTTTGGCTGACTGCCTGTCTTCTGTTCAAGACATTGTAGATGAGATGATCATTGTTGATACAGGATCAACAGATCAAACAAAGGACATTGCTCACTCCTTTTCAGCAAAGGTACTCGACTTTGAATGGGTCCAGCATTTTGCAAAAGCACGCAATTTCGCTTTTTCCCATGCGACAAAAGAGTATATCTTATGGCTGGATGCCGACGATGTCCTACTTGAAGAGGACCAGCAAAAACTGCTTCAGCTCAAACAGACGCTTGATCCCGCAGTAGATGCCGTCTCGATGTTTTACCACGTTGGATTTAGTGAGGACGGTCAGGTGAATTTTAAATATAGAAGAAATCGGCTCGTCAAGCGTGCCTTGAACTTTCAGTGGTATGGGGCCGTTCATGAGTTTCTTCAGGTGTATGGCAACATCTTACCGGCTGATATCGCCGTCACCCATCAAAAGCGTAAGAAAACAACCGCTGGAGAGCCTGGACGCAACCTGCGCATTTATGAAAACATGCTTGCAAAAGGCGAAGAGATGACGCCTCGCGATCTCTTTTACTTCGCTAATGAATTACGAGATAACAAGCAGCATGTGAAGGCGATTCGCTTTTATCACAAATTTTTAGCCACAAAACAATGCTGGATTGAGGATGAAATTCGCACTTGCCAAAATTTAGCTGACTGCTATTATGCAGTCGGTTTTGAGGAAGCCGCCTTATCCTCCTTATTGCGATCCTTCTTATATGATCAGCCCCGTCCAGAATTTTGCTGCCGGATTGGGGATCATTTCAAAGCACAAAATAAATACAAAGCGGCCATCTATTGGTATGAGCAGGCACTGAAGGCACCTGAAATCGAAACAGCCTTTACACTGACACAATATAAAACATGGTATCCTCACCTTCAGCTTTGCTATTGTTATTATCAGCTCGGTGATTTGGCTCAAGCCAAAACCCATCATCTTGCATCCTCAGCCCATTACCCAACCCATCCTAGTGTGCTGTACAACGAAAAAATATTTGCTGAACAAACGTAAATCTCCTGTTATCACATCCGCCTGTCACATGACGGCGGATGTCTTTTGATACACATTAGCCTTTTGTGACGTTTAACACTTTAGTGATTTAAAGCGTTTTTCAACCAATTGACTAAATTGTCATTTACGCATATACTAACATTCGTCTTACGAAAAGATTTATCCATTAGGAGGTCAACATGAGTTCTTTATTTAGAAAAAAGTCTCTCGACCAGCTCATGCTTGAAAGTCAAACGAAGCGGCTGAGCCGTTCTTTGAATACATTTGATTTAATCTTGCTTGGCATTGGCTGTGTGGTCGGGACTGGAATTTTTGTGATAACGGGGGTTGCGGCTGCGAAAGATGCGGGACCTGCGATTATTATATCTTTTATTTTGGCTGCGATCGCATGCGCCCTTGCTGCTTTTTGCTACGCTGAATTTTCCTCGTCCATTCCAGTGTCAGGAAGTGTCTATACGTATTCTTACGCAACACTTGGAGAATTCCTCGCCTTTTTAATGGGCTGGGATTTAATGCTTGAATATGTTGTTGCGCTCTCTGCTGTGGCAAGCGGATGGTCATCCTATTTTCAATCACTGCTCAGTGGATTTGGTCTGCACATACCGAAGGCTTTATCGGCTGCACCCGGAGCCGCTGATGGGGCCATCTTTAACCTGCCAGGCGCACTCATTATTTTACTCATTACCTTTATTGTCTCAAGAGGCGTAAAAGAGAGCACGAAGCTGAATAACA
Source organism: Bacillus sp. FSL K6-3458 (assembly GCF_038005045.1). NCBI lineage: Bacteria > Bacillati > Bacillota > Bacilli > Caryophanales > Bacillaceae > Bacillus > Bacillus sp. FSL K6-3458. The sequence continues at coordinate 3,325,508 of NZ_JBBOSI010000001.1, forward strand.
TCATTGTGCTCATCAAAATTGCCATTGTCCTCCTCTTTATCATTTCAGGCTTTGCTTACGTTAAACCTGAAAATTGGACACCTTTTATGCCAATGGGCTTCCATGGCGTGATTGCAGGAGCGGCCACTGTCTTTTTTGCTTACCTTGGATTTGATGCAATCGCTAATGCATCTGAAGAAGTCAAAAACCCACAAAAAGCGATGCCAATCGGAATTATTGGTGCGCTCGGTGTTTGTACGATTTTATACATCGGGGTTTCATTTGTCTTAACAGGCATGGTTCACTACACGAAGCTGAATGTCAGTGACCCTGTCGCTTTTGCTTTACAAGTGGTTGGTCTAAATAGTGTCGCTGGTATTATATCGGCAGGTGCTATTATCGGGATTACGACAGTGTTAATTGCACTTGTCTACGCTCAGGTTCGTTTAACCTTTGCCATGAGCCGAGATGGACTCATGCCGAAAATCTTTTCAAATGTTCATCCAAAATCGAAGACACCGGTTGCCAACACTTGGCTGACAGGCGCTGTTGCGGCATGTATCGTTGGTTTCGTCAACTTATCAACACTTGCTAATTTAGTCAGCATCGGTACACTTGCGGCCTTTACGGTGATCTCGATCGCTGTGATCATACTCCGGAAAAAACATCCGAATATGAAAACAGCGTTTAAAGTACCCTTTGTTCCTGTCCTTCCCATCATTAGTGCGGTCATTTGTATGATATTGGCTGCCACACTGAAATGGGAGACATGGCAAGCCTTCCTCATCTGGGTAGCCATTGGTGTCGTTGTGTACTTCACCTATGCAAGACGCAAAAGCCATCTGAATCAAACACAATAGAAAAGAGACACGGGGTATCCCGGTCTCTTTTTTGTTTAAATCACACTGTTTTTCACTGAATTCGAATCCACCATATCTGGATCGAGTACGCTTGAAATCGGAATGACAAGCGGTGAACAATCTCCATTGTCCTCACCAAAACCCTGGTTCAATTTCATCGAGAGAAAATAATCGATCTGCTGATAAGGTCCTAGCGTCAGTGATGCCCCCCGATCCATTGCATTGATTTTAAAAGCACCGACATTGACGACTGAGGGTGAGAATAACATCACACATCACTTCCTTGGAATAGGTTTAGCTGCTGGCGAAAAAGAGGCAGGTGAGTCCACTTGATCTCGATCATCTACATGGCTCTTTGTTCCGACAAAACCGCTGGCATCTCCAAAATTCTGTCCGTACCCCTGATTTTTTTTATCTGAGTTTTGCCACTCTGCTAACAAATTTTGTCCGACATTCACCGCCGACGCATTTTCAAAGGAATTAATTTTTAACATGAAAATATTAATATTGATATACGGAGTTGGTTGAACCACAGATAAACCTCCTTTTTATAGGTATATGCGAGCACCCATCAAGTATGTTAACAGGAGGTCTTCACATGGACTTCGAAAAAATGAAGCAGTGGATGGACATTGCCCAGCAAATGCATGGAGATGATTTTTGGAAGATGATATTCGATGATGAGCAAAGATCTCCCTTTATGGCAAATGGTCCGTCTCCCTTTACATTCTCGCAGCAAGATCAGCGAGGAACAGATGCATCGTTTCCACCAGTCGACATTGTGGAAACCCCTACTGAATTTCAGTACTTAATTTATCTGCCTGGCTACCGGAAGGAAGATGTTCAGGTGCTGTCATATGGTGAATATTTAGTTGTAAAAGGACAGCGTTTTTCCTTTTTTAACGAACAAGATTTTCGCCAAAAACAAGGAAAGTATGGTCCGTTTGAAAGAAAAATTCGGCTCCCAGATATGATTCTTGGTCAAATGAATGCGGCCTTTAAAGACGGCGTGCTATACATTCGCCTGCAAAAGGATGAAGGAAAAGCAACTGCGATAATCATAGATGACGAATATTGATACTGACTGCGTCTATTAGATCACGATCATCAATCGTTTCAATCGGCAAGATCGTGATCACGCCATCGGCATTTTGTTCACCAAAACCATTGTTTCTTTTGATCGTCGAGCAGTGATTTCGTACGATCGTCGAACCGAATGTCATCGAGGACCCTGTACCAATCGTATTCGTCTTCATATGGGTAATCTGAATGCGTGTAGACAGCATGCACTTCTCCCCTTTCATGTATCTCTATAAGTATATACCGGGCAGCTTTTCCATAGACTAGAGCAAGGCGAAAGAAAAGGTTGTGGTCCACTTGAAACATTTCATTCAATCACTCTTTAAAAAAACCGAAGCCAGTCCATCCCCATCTGTCGTCGAGCTGGAAAAAAGACTCACCGCTCTTGAGCAGAAAATGTCTGCACCTGCTCCGCCTGTCTCGGAGGATACGCACATTCACATTGAATCACTGCATGTGGACAAAATTGACTACCATTTAGAGTTTGGTGAGCTTTCCATTGATCAGCTTAAAGGCAGACTCAACATTGGAGCCACCTATTACACGCCAAAGGACCCGCACCTCAAAAAGGCAACTTCAGTACCGAAGCCAAAAGAAACAAAAACACCAAAAGTCTCCATTCGATCAAAGTCTTCATCTCAGCACGACCGGAAGCCAGAAATAAACCGCAAGCACAATCGCTACAATACTGATCACATTTAGCCAAAAGCCAGCCTTGACCATATCAGATATTTTCAGCACGTCCGCACTAAAGACAGCCGCATTTGGCGGTGTGGAAATTGGCAACATAAACGCACATGAAGATGCTAACGCAGCCGCAGCCATTAAGCCGTACGGCTCCATGCCAATTGCAAGTCCAAGCCCTACTGTAATCGGAATGATCATGTTCGCAACTGCTGTATTAGACATAATTTCGGTCATAAATAAAATAGAAGCCGTTAAAATAATTAGCAGCATGAGGTAAGACAGCCCATTTAAATGCTGTAAATTTTCCCCGATCCATCCTGTTAAATTCGTTTCCGCAAATCCTGTAGCGAGCGAAAGCCCGCCTCCAAACAAAAGCAAAAGCCCCCATGGCAACTGCTTCATATCCTGCCATTCTAGTATTCTCTCTCCATTTGTCGCTGGAATGAGAAATAATAGCATCGCCCCAAAGATTGCGATCGACGTATCCGAGACAGGAAGCCCGCCAAACAAAAAGATTTTAAAGATCCATAAAAAAGCCGTCATAAGAAAAATAGCAAAAACCCATTTTTCTTCTTGTTTCATTTTGCCTAAATCCTCTAAACCCTTCCGTATAAACGCTGCTCCCATTTCCCCTGTGTGCTCTACCTTGAACTGTATCTTGGTCAAATACAGAAATAAGAGAATGAGCAGAACAGCCGCCACCGGAAAACCAAACAAAAACCATTCAAAAAACATAATTTCTCGATCTAACAGCTTTTTTGACATCGCTGCAAAAACAGCATTTGGCACAGACCCAACGAGTGTCGCCAGTCCGCCAATAGAGGCTGAATAAGCGACTGATAATAGGATGCTTTTACTGAATCGGTCAAGAGATGCACCAGACAAAATATCGTTCGCCTTCACCTCTTTAATCACAGCCAGTGCCACAGGCAGCATCATCAGTGCTGTGGCTGCATTTGAAATCCACATAGATAAAAAGGCCGTTGCCATCATAACCCCTAATACAATGCGGTCACTTCTTGTGCCAATGATGTTTAAAATATGTAAGGCCATTCTTCTATGTAAATTCCATTTTTCAATAGCAATGGCAATCATAAATCCGCCCATGTACATAAAAACAATCGGGTCTCCATAAGCTCTTGATGTTTGCTCCATCGATAGCCCGCCAAGTGTTGGCAAAAGGATGATGGGCAATAAAGAGGTAGCCGGTATAGGCAAAGCTTCTGTGACCCACCATGTCGCAGTCCAAGCCGTAACGCCCAGTACCACTCTTGGTGCATAGGTCAATTCACTTTCTGGAATGAGCAAAAAAATAAGCAAAAAGAAGATCGGTCCAAGAACAAGTCCAGTCAGATTCACTTTTTTATAAACGATCACAATTCCTCCTTCATGAAAACGCTTTTAATTTTTTCTAATTTTTCACATTCGATGATCACATAAAAAATCCTTTAAATCATAAGAAAAAATGAAGAGATTCTTCAGCAGCAACTGTGTCTTGCTTCATATTTCCACTTCATGACTTGGTCTATTTTCATAGGAGAAACTATACAAATCCTACACAGTAACTGTAAACTAAAGAGGATCTAATCAAAAATTGAGGTGTTTTCATTGTATACAGATCAACGAAAATCATTTTGGAAACAGAAAAAAGTCATCATTCCCCTTCTTAGCATCATCGCGATTGCTGCTGCTCTCTTTTTCTTAAAAGATACGCTTTTCTCCAAAGAAAAAGAGGCGCTGAAAGCCGCTGAATCCTTTACGAAACATCTGGAGAAAAAAGAATTCACAAAATTGGCAGATGAGGTCACAAGCGGCTCTCTGAAAGCCAATGACTTTTCTAAAAAACAACTTGCCGAAAAATACGATCATATCTTTAGCGGCATCGGTGCGAATGAACTAAACGTCTCAAACGTCAACGTAGAAAAACAGGATAAAGGAAATGGGTATCAATTCACCTATGAAGTCACGATGAAAACGTCACTTGGAAAACTGAACAAACTCTCTTACAAGGGCGTTCTCTCCGAAGAGGATAACGAGTGGAAAGTAGACTGGAAACCAAATCTCATCTTCCCGCAAATGGAAAAGGGTGACACCATCAAAGTGACAACGGATCCTGCGGTACGCGGAAATATTGTAGATCGAAAAGGGCGCACGTTAGCAGAAACAACTGGTGGACACGCGCTTGGCATCATCCCTGGAAAGCTCGGGACAGGCACGGAAAAAGAAAGCAACATCAAAAAAATCAGCAGCGCTTTTGATATAGATGAAGAGCTGATTCAAAATCAGCTGAAACAAGCATGGGTCACAGATGACACATTTGTCCCGCTAAAGTCTATGTTAGAGCAAAAGCCGATTCCAAAAGACATAAATGGCGTCACCTATCAAACGAAGGAAATGCGCTACTATCCATATAACGAAGCCGCTGCTCATCTGACAGGCTATGTGGGAAAAGCAAATGCGGATGATATCAAAAGAAATCCAGCTTTAAAGGCGGATCAAATCATCGGCAAAACCGGCCTTGAATTCACATTTGACAAGAACTTAAGAGGACAAGATGGCGGAAGCATCCTCATTATCCATGATGAAACAGGTATTGAAGAAACATTACAAAAAACAGACCGAAAAGACGGAAAAACAGTCAAGCTGACCATTGATGCATCTTTACAGAAAAAAGCCTATCAACAGCTGAAAGGTGAAAAAGGGGCTGTCACCATTATGAACCCATCATCAGGTGATTTATTAGCGCTTGTCAGCACCCCTTCTTACGATGTCAATTTAATGACCAACGGGATCACGCCTAAACAATACCAAGCATACAGTGAAAATCCTGATCTCCCATTCCAAGCTCGGTATGCGAGCAGATATGCACCAGGATCTACATTCAAAACCATTACAGCAGCGATTGGACTGGAAACAGGTGTCACAAAACCTAATAAAGTGCGCACCATTCATGGGCTGAAATGGCAAAAGGATCAATCATGGGGAAATTATCGCATTACACGGGTTCATGACAAAGAACAAGTCAATATGGTCGATGCCCTCGTGTACTCAGATAATATTTATTTTGGACAGGAAGCCCTTGAAATCGGCAAAGATACTTACGAGAAAAAAGTGAAAACATTTGGGTTTGGTGATGATTTAAACATGCCGTTCACAATGAAACCGGCACAAGTGTCTAACGACGGGATCCAATCAGACATCTTACTCGCTGACTCTGCATATGGCCAAGGAGAATTACTCATGTCTCCAATTGAACAAGTACATGCATATTCTCCATTTGCAACAGGAGGAAAGCTTGTGTACCCTCGAGTCATTCAGGATGAAAAAACAGCATCACCAAAACAGATCGTCAAAGAAGATACAGCAAATACGGTGAAGGATGCACTAACTCAAGTCGTCACCAATTCAAACGGAACCGCTCACTCGTTGCAAATAAAAGGGGCTGATATAGCCGCTAAAACGGGAACAGCGGAACTAAAGAGCAAACAAGGTGCGACAGACGGTACTGAAAATGGATTTTTACTTGCGTTTAATCCTAAAAAAGAAGATTACGTCCTCGTCGGCATGATTGAAGGTGTGAAAAACCGTGGAGGCAGTGGACTTGTCATTCAAAAAATGAAGCCTGTCATCGCTTCTTTCTATAAATAACCCTTTAGAGACACACGCTCCATCAAGCGCATGTGTCTCTTTTTTTCTAAATCATGACAATTTGCTATTGTTTTATAGTTCACCTTATGAATAAAATGAGGAGAATGAAACAAAGAAACAAGTTGAATGAAAGGAGGAAGTCTCATTGGCTATTGCTGCTCAAACAAAGAATAAACCTCAAAAAGCGGTCACCGGTTCAACGGTTTATCCTATTTTATTGATTATTGGTATTTGCCATATGCTCAACGACACATTGCAAGCCGTGATTCCTGCCATGTTCCCTATTTTAGAACGCTCAATGGGGCTGACCTTTACTCAATTAGGGCTAATCGCCTTTACATTAAATATGGTCTCCTCTGTCATGCAGCCTGCGATCGGGTGGTACACAGATAAACGGCCGATGCCCTATGCACTGCCTATCGCATTATTTTCAAGTGCTGTCGGCATTTTCGGCCTTGCGTTTGCGCCATCATTTGCGACCATCCTACTGTGCGTCGTCTTTATTGGACTTGGCTCTGCGATTTTCCATCCAGAGGGCTCACGGGTTGCCAACATGGCAGCTGGTCCTAGACGCGGTCTTGCTCAATCTATCTATCAAGTCGGTGGAAATACAGGTCAAGCCTTTGCTCCGCTAATCGCTGCATTAATGCTCGTTCCTCTCGGTCAGCCAGGTGTGGCTTGGTTTACGATTGTTGGAATGATTGCTGTCGGTTTCCTTCTTTATATTTCAAGATGGTACGCAGGAAGACTTCAAACCATTCGAGCACAAGCGAAAAAAGCGCCTGCAAAAGCAGCAAGATCTGAACTTCACCGCAAGTCAGCGCTCACAGCACTTGGCATTATCGTCTTTCTTATTTTCGCGCGTTCTTGGTATGGAAATGCGATCTCGAATTTCTATGCGTTTTATGCGATTGAACAATATGGTTTGACGATTAAAGAATCACAAACTTATATTTTCTTATTTCTTATATTGGGTGCGATTGGGACATTTTTAGGCGGGCCGCTTGCAGACCGCTTCGGCAAGAAAACCGTCATTTTAATTTCCTTATTAGCATCCTTTCCGCTTGCCCTGCTTCTCCCATTTGCCGGACCAGTTTTTGCTTATGTTTTACTTGGACTCATTGGGATCATTCTGACCTCAAGCTTCTCTGTCACCGTGGTCTATGCCCAAGAACTATTTCCCGGGAAAATTGGCACAATGTCTGGTTTAACTGTTGGGCTTGCGTTTGGTATGGGAGCGATTGGATCCGTTGCCCTCGGCTCATTAATTGATGCAGTCGGTTTAACGCCTACCATGATCGGTGTCGCCTTTTTACCGATATTAGGCATCCTAGCCTTCTTACTGCCAAGCGATCAGACCATAGCGAAATGGAATGAATCATAAAAGGTAAAAACCGCTCAATAAATGAGCGGTTTTTTCATATCTCATAAAAATGCGTATCAGGAACATGCTTCTTTGCAATAAACCCCTGCTGAAAGTCTGGAAAGACCTTTTGCACCTGTTTAATTTTCAGATGAATCAAATCAGCATACGGAATATACAAATGATCCACAAGAGTGTGTTCTGTCATATAGTAATACCAATTCAGATTAAAGGTATTTTCATCAATGATCGTAAAGGCAGAGAAATGATAGAACAGCAGTGGACATTCGTCGAGATACATATCTCCTTTCACAACGGAGAGCTTATAGTTTTCAATATTCCAAATCGCTGCATTGGCACCTTTAGATGCCACCACATGGACACCCTCAAAATCATCGACCCACCTTTCAACATACCGCTGATCACCATATGTCTTTTTTTCCGTATCCATTTCTACTGTACAGTGCGCAATGCAGTTCTCTTTCCACTGCGTCACAGCCCGTTTGGCCACATCTGTGTTTCGACAGCCTACAAACCCAGTATTAAAACGGCCGGATAATTCATAAAAGTGATAGAATCGCTTGGAATTCATATGATCTGTCAAAAATACATGAGCGAGTGGATTTTCTGCAAATATCGCCTCTGGATCATGATAAAAATACAAATCCGTATCCAAATGAGCGAGATAATCTGCATCAGAGGACTCAAGAATTTTGAGTAGAAACGCAGGCTTAAGCGTCCAGCAATACTCGTGGAACGTACGATCCGCCTTTGCTTTTCGCAGCGAATCATCTTCCACATCTTCAAGCTGTTCATATTGGACATGTGGATGAGGAAACTGACTTAACACCTTGTAAGCCAAAGGATCAGCACATAAGACAGAAAGTTTGTATGATTGAGCCGTCTGCTCAAGTGAATGAATCAGCGCCAGCAGCTTAAACACATGGGTATTCGACACAATGGTTGTGAAATGATAGGATGCCATCTACAACACATCCACTTGGAACAAGTCAACATGCAGCAGCTCTTTTGTGAGCCCATGAATGGCCTCTGACAGCACCGTGCATCCATGTTCCTGCTTGGCAAGCTGAGCTGCCTCTGACAGCTTTTTCAAAGGGAAATGCTTTGCCGTCAGCACGTCCTTTTGATCACGTTTAATGCCCACATTCCGCTCTGTGATCATATGAAGCAGCTCCAAAAAATAAGCGAGCAGATCATCATATGCTTCATTCTTACGCAGCTGGCGAATGTCTTTCACGATATCATTTGTCACGGTATGAGAAAATGGTCCAGAGAAAGCCAAATGAACATCAATCGAATCAATATTGTTGTACTTCTCGCACATATACAAAATGTTATATTTGATGTCATCGAATGACGTTAAATTACTTGGATGTTCCTGATGCACACTTAAAATATCCTCACGCAGCTCAAATGAGAGGCCAAGCTGATGCAGACGAATGCCTAAATCATAATCCTCAAACCCGTATCTAACGATTTTTTCATCAAACATCCCTAGTTCCATGACATGCTTTCGCTTGACGGAAGAGTTATTTGTGATAAAAAATCGCCACGGCAATTGATAAGAACTTAAATCATAGTCGTACGTGCTTAAAATGTCTTTCAGGATATCAATAAATTCGGACTGCAAGTCGAAGCTTCTCTCTAGAAATGCGCCGCTTTTCACTTCCTCCATCGACATAAGAGACGTTTTGTCTTTCATTTTCCGCTGATACAGCCCTTGTTTTTTTAATCGATTCACATGATCTTTATCAAAACCGGTGTAAAAATAACGGTAGATTCGCTTCCAGCATACACCGCAAATGACACGGTCCTCATGATCAGCATGTGCCTCTGCGTGCTTTTGAATAAATTGGGGCTCTGCCAGCATATCGCTGTCATGGAATATTAAAAGGTCTCCCTCTGCCTCACGAATGGCATGATTGCGCCCCTTGGCAATTCCTTGATTGACAGGAATACGCACCTTTTTGAATGGAAAGTTCACCTCAATGTTTTCGAGCATTTCCATCGTGCCGTCCGTTGACCCATTATCAGCGACAATGACCTCAAATGGAATATCGGTTTCCTGAAGCGTTAAGGAAAAAAGGCTCCCTTCTAAACGCTCTTTCGCATTATAACTCGGAATAATGACGCTGACCTTCGGCTTTTCATTCATGCGCCATCCTCCTCCAGTTTGGCATAGCCGTTAAACATCGGATTGACTTGTTCTACCGATTCAATCACATGACGCAGCACTTCCCGATAGGCTTCTTGGAAAAATGGCAAGTCATCTCTTCCTTTTTCATGGATTTGCTGCATATCATCTTTGCTTAAGATCCGAAAACCACTGAAATGATAGCAAATGAGTGGGCTTCCATCCTCAAGCAAAATACGTCCATTCTCTTCCTGATAAGAATGCTGGCCATAATTCCAGTGACCAATATTCACACCCTTTGTTTGAATATCCTCTACTTTTTCAAACAGCACCGGCATATGATCTAAATACCCTTGATCGCCAAATTTTCCTTCTCCAGGCGCATTTTTGCATTCTTTTAGACATTCTATTTTCCACCAGCTCAGGCACTTTCGGCCGGCTTCATCTCCTTTAAAATGCAGGAACCCTGAATTATAGCGCCCTAAAAGTTTCTGAAGCATCTTCACTTCCTCTGGATCAAAGCTTGGAATGACAATATCCCCTCTTGATAGAAGCACAGAGGCATCAGGCTGGTTTTGAAAAATCACTTGTGGACTCTCATAAAAGAACAAATCCGCATCAAGATACGTCACTTCCTCCGCCTGGTCCTGCTTAAATAGCCACTCAATCCAAATCGGTTTTAATGTCCAGCAATATTCCGAATCATTTCGTTCCTTTTTGATCTCTAGAAGCTCCGGCGTTTCAAGTTCACGTACATGAACAAGATCGACATGCGGGAAATTCATTTGATGAAGCAAATCAAATGCAGCATCATCCATACATAACGTCTTGATGACAGCATCATCTTCTACTTGCTTCAACGATAAGAAAAACGCAATAGCTTGATAAAGTCTTCCACTTGATAGAACCGTACAATATATGCTGTTCATCTGTATACACCTCTATTTTTGAAAGAATTCGCGATACCATTCAATTGTCTTTTCTAACCCTTCATCAATGGAGTAATCAGGCTTCCAATCAAGCAGCTTTCTCGCCTTTTCTGCTGATAAATATTGATGCTTAATCTCATGCGTTCCTTGATTCAAAATACGAGGTTTTAGTTCACTGCCCATCGCCTTTAAGATTTTATCAACGAGCTCAAGCACAGTCAGCTGAATTTCATTACTAAAGTTAAATGCTTCTCCTGCAAGCCCTTTTTCCTCCATTTTTTCAGCTAGCAGTAAATAAGCCTTGACCGCATCTTCAATATAGAAATAATCACGGATAAAGGTTCCGTCACTTCTAATTTCTGGCGCCTTTCCCTCTAACACAAGCTGGATGGTTTGCGGAATGATTCGGTTAAAATTCAAATCCCCGCCTCCATATAAATTACCGCAGCGCGTAATACAAACCGGTAGACCATATGTGTTGTAGTACGTGTGAGAAATTAAATCTGCACAGCTTTTTGACACATCATATGGGTGCTTGCCGTTAAGCGGCATGTCTTCATCATAAGGAAGCTGTTCTTGATCCCCGTATGCTTTATCACTCGATGCCACAATCACTCGTTTGATAAGCGGCTGCCTTCTGCATGCCTCCAGCACATTCCATGTTCCTAAAATATTGGCTTCAAATGTAGAGACCGGGTGACGATTTGCGACCCCGACAATCGCTTGGGCAGCCAAATGAAAGACTGTATCAATCTCATATTCTCCTAACGCACGTTCTATCGTTTGCATGTCCTCAAGTGCGCCTTGGACGACATTCATCTTTTCAAATTGACTGCCTTGATACAAGTTCGATCTTGGCACCTGATCACGTACAAGCCCTGTTACGTTTGCTCCTTGATCAATCAATTCCTTGACGAGGTAACTCCCTAACAATCCCGTACACCCGGTCACAAATACGTTTTTCCCATTCCAAAATCCGCTCATGCTGTCACCAAACCTTCCATGGTTGTTTTCCATCTGCCCACATGCCGTTGATTTCTTTCAAGTTTTTATACGTATCAATTGCTGTCCAAAATCCGTGGTGCTCATAGACTGCAAGCTCTCCATCATTCGCCAAGTTTTGAAGAGGCTCTGCTTCGAACACACATTGATCATCATCTGTTAAATAATCAAAAACCTTTGGAGACAACACAAAAAATCCTCCATTGATCATCCCGATACTGTCTGTCTTCTCAGAGAAGGATTGTGCCATCCCGTTATACACCTTCAGCGTGCCGTACTGTGATTTCTTTTCAATTCCTGTGACAGTGGCAGCTGCTCCAAGCTCTTGATGGCGCTTGAGCAAATGAAACATATTGATATTGGCAAGTCCGTCCCCGTACGTCATCATAAATGTCTCATCACCAATATAATCCTGTACCTGCTTTAGCCGCCCGCCTGTCATCGTATTCTCACCCGTATCTAAAAAAGTGATTTTCCAGTTCTCCGAATTCCCTAAAAGCTTTATTTCCCCTGTCGACATATCCAGCTGCATGCTGTGATGCCGCCAGTCGTAGTTGAGAAAATACTCTTTGATTTTCTCTCCTTTATATCCAAGCAATAAGATAAACTCGTCTACACCGTAATACTGATAGATTTTCATAATATGCCATAGAATAGGCCGATCTCCGATCATAGCAAGTGGTTTAGGAAGCGCTTGTGTGACCTCACTCATTCTCGTTCCCTTTCCTCCGCAGAGAATGACTGCTTTCATCTTCTCCCCTCATCTCTCTATGAAAATTTTTGATTGAAAACCCTATCTTCATGCGGAAAATCAGTACATGTACCCTTATACTTTGTCCGACATCAGGTTTTGAATCTACTCTATTCATATGTCGGAATAAGAGAGGGTGCCACCTAGCATTTAACTATTTTTACAAACAAAAAAGAGCGAGATTTGCATTCTCGCTCTTTCAAAGTTTAAATTGTATATTTTCAGGGTAGATGGTATGATAAACATGTGCATATACAGCACAAACAGCCTCTTTCGATAAAGAGACTACTAGATTGAATGAACTCAAGTGGCAGCTTGCTTCATTCTTAATATGAATCACGGAGGTGAATTCCCATGGCACAAAATGTACTTTGTGAAGTGAACTCTTGCCGTTTTTGGGCTGACAACAGCTGTACAGCTTCTACCATTAAAATTGGTAAAAGCACAATGACTGACGTGACTCGCAATGCTGAAACGGATTGCGAAACATTTGAAACAAAATAATACATGATTTTCTGAGATGAAGGAACTGGCAGGTTCCTTCTTTTCTTTTATCATTCTATCAAGAATGATAATTATTATCAAGCGTTTTTCACGAAACATTTCTCGGGAAATAATGACACGATATTTCTCCATTCGTTGACGATTTTCACTCCTTTTTCTATACTCAACATATCCAAAGAAGAAAAAGTGGTGACCAATCAGTGGATTTTACGATACGATTTCTATCATTCTATGTGGTTGAAATAGAAGGCAAAGAAGAACAAGCAAATAAACGGTTTAAACATTACCAAACATTAGACCAAGAGGAATTTGAACAAAGTGAGCTGAAAGACTTTCTAGACGGTGAGCTTAAAAAAATCGTCAAACGAAAAGTGGACAGACACCCTAAGTCTGAGCAAGTACCTACTAAAATTGGCCGATTTATTGTCGAACCCGGGCATGAACTCGATTCAAATCCAAACTACAATTTATTTCATCAGACGAGATTTGCAGATACAAAAGAAGTATTTAACGAATGCAGTGAACAATTTGTTCGCACCTATTTAGATACAAGTGCTGTCAGAGGCGGCGTGTTTTTGGTTGCATCTGCGGTTCCTAAAAAATATTTCGATGACTCTTTTGTCTTTATCATGAAATGCGATTTTGAACAGAAAGTCGCTTCTATTGCTGATACATCTACCTTGATCAAAAAAGTAGAAATGGCGATTACAACAAAAAACATGAAATCGATTCAATACCCGTTCATGCCAGAAGAGGGCATGACAGAGGAAGCCGAAGTGAAAATTCATCAATCCTCACACGCTCGTTATTTTGAAGACTTTCTAAAATTCGTCGAATACGGGGAATCGATGCCTGAAATCATGAAATCACAGGTCATGAATATGGTGCAGGAACATGTATTTGAAACATTTCAGGATGAAAGTGAAGAATTAAAACAATTTGAAGAGGACCTTGAAATATGGGAAGCAAGTGAAAAACGGGAGATTCGGGAAACACTCGATACAGAACAGGTCACGCTAGCCGCTTCACACATTGTTGAACAAACCCCTGATATCACGATGAAGATGCGTCTAGGCGAAACAGAAATTAAAGGACTTTTAGCCGACTTCGGCCACTCGATTCATATCGCAAAGGTCAACAATCGATATGTCGTGCTCGTTGAAGCAGATCAAATTGTATTTGAAAAAGGAAGCACACCTGTTGAATTCCATAAACCCAATGGCTTGAAAGAGGTCGTCAGCCAGCTGACGCAAAAAGCCTATGATTCAGACTTAGAATAAGAGAATATGACTGCCTCCTGCGATCAGCTGCATGAGGCAGTTTTTTATATAACGCTTTATTTTTTACACTGCACTAGAAGAAACATGCTGCCCGCTTCTTATCCACATGCTGACGAGCATGAAACTTATGATAAGCATCAGCCAAAAGACGCTGTTTGTTCCGAAAAACTGGATCAACGTATACCCACACAAAGGTCCTAAAGCAGCCCCCATATCTTGAACAAAAGAATAGCTGGCGAGAAAGCGGTTCTTATCTGTTTGAGCAGAAGCTTTTTGAAAGGCAAGTGTATCGGTGAACGTTGTGACAATTGTTGCCATTAGTTGCATCAAAAGCAGCATCAATAGGAACCAGCCGCTTACCTTCAGCATGATCACAAGAAAACTGAGCCCTCCAAATGAAAGAAACATCCAGCATAACATTCGTTCCTTCATCACAAGACGATCAAACCATTTGCCCGTTCTCGGTGCGAGAAATGGTTCCCATCCCCACCTGAGTGCTTGAATAACACCGCTTAAAGCTGAAGCTCCGATGACAAAGCCAAACAGAGTCAATTCATCTTGGTCAATCTTTGCTTCAATGACATGACTCAGCGTGGATGCGAATAAACCTTGGATGATCAGTGCGATCAGCATGCCTGTTATCAGTACTTTTACCACATCTCGTGTAAACCACTTCTGTTTGATGCCATGATACACCTGCGTGCCTTCTCTCTTTTCAATTTCATCCAACGATACATAAAAAATGCAGCCCATTAATGTGAGTAAGCCAAAGACAAGCGTCATGGACTGAAAACCGATCAAGCTGGCAAGGATTCCACCAAATAACATGCCAAATAAACTGCCAAGCCGGTAAAGCCCATTATAAAGACCCGTCAAATGTCCTTGTGAGCCTTCGTCTATTTCAGCCAAGACCCTCATCCCACTCATACGGAGTAACGTCCAAGCGAGACCCCATGCACAGCGGCAAATCAATAGCAGCCAAAATCCACTCATACCATATAATATCGTGGTCACTGACGCGATCATAATTGCGATCAGTACACCGGTCTTCATTGGGATATATCGATAGAGCCACCATACGACAGGTGCTAGCGGGATACGAATGAATCGGTTGATAGACAGCAGTAACCCCACCTCCCAAATGGATGATAAACCAATCTCTTTCCAATAGACCGGGAGAACAATATAGAGCATTGAATCCCCAATAAGGGCAAATGCTGTGATGAGCGCAATTGACACCACTTGCTTTTGACGACGATCCATTTTTTCTTCCCCCTTCGCTACCTTTACGATAAGGGATACCTTATAATAAATCTAATGAATGTTTTTGATTGAATCATCAAAATAATTGATAGGCGGTGCAAAGATGAATTTACATGCCCTCCGTATTTTTGCAAAGGTAGCCGAAACAAAAAGTGTCACACAAACGGCAGACGTGCTGTCTTTGACACAGCCGGCTGTGACAGCACAATTACGAAGCATTGAACGAGAGATCGGCTTTCGTCTTTTCAAACGAAACGGCCGGGGGATTACCCTGACGGAGATGGGGAAGATCCTGTATCCATATGCCCGGCAAGTATTCGAGGCGGAAAAAGAAGTAGAATATCAGATCACCCTTCTGCAAAACGGAAAAAAAGGAAGACTCAGAATTGCTTCTACCTACGTACCACTTAACTTTTTACTGCCTGATTGGCTTGCCTCTTTTAAAACATCATCGCCACAGACAGACATTGAATTAAAAAGCGGAAACTCCGCTCAAGTGATCGAAAGCCTGCTTCAATATCAATCAGATGTGGCGATCGCCGTAATAGAGGATCTGCACCACGAAGATCTTCACACCTCTCACTTGACTGATTTAAGTTATGACTTTATCGTGCCTGTGGATCACCCGTTAAATGGAACAACCGTCCCACTAGAACGACTGAGCCATGAACCTTTTTTAATGCGAGAAGAAGGCAGTTCAACGAGAGACAAGCTTTTTTCCCTTTTTACCGCTAAAGGAATTAAAAAACCGACCGTTGATTTACAATTCAGTGGTGTCCACGAAGCCATTCAAATGATCAAAGCTGGCTATGGCATCACCCTTGTTCCTCGTGACGCTGTTCAGCGAAGCTTAGAACGTGGAGAGATTGGGCGCGTGTATATCGAAGGAATTGACATTATCAGACCTGTTGTGGTCTGCAAACGGGCGAATGACCTTGAGGAAAATAGGACGGTGAATGCTTTTCTGCAAATGAAAGACATCGGACCCTTTATAGCACCTGACTCCAATTAAAAAAGTGCCTGCTTCAGCAACAGGCACTTTTTCTATTCGGATGGTTGAACTAGATCAAATGGGACCGCCTTTGAGGCTTTCACTAATTGTTCTGGTGTGATGAGTATTTCATTTCCCCATTCTCCTGCTCCAACGCCTAATATCTTTTCTTCTAATAGCGATGCTTCGATAATCGTGCGGAACCCTTCAGGCTGCCAACAAAATGGCGGGATGGAGCCAATGCGATAGCCTGTCACTTCAAGCACCGTGTCTGGTGAAGCCATTTTGATATTGCGAGAGCCTGCGGCTTTCTTTAGTTTCCCTGATTTGATGTGCTGGTCAGCACCAACCATCACAAGCAGCTGCTCCCCTTCCCCTGTTTCAAAGATCAATGTTTTGATCATTTGTCTTTCTCTAAAACCAAGAGCAGCCGCTACATTCGCTGCGCCCTTCTCTGTGTCGGCAGAAAATGTTTTGATGTCATACGGGATGCCATGCTTGTCCAAAAAGTCATGTGCTGGTAATTTTTTCAATGGATTGAACCCCTTTCCTTACGATGTTCTTTCATTTAGCTTATCACAATCCTCTCATCCTTAAGATGTATTTTTCAATGGAAAACCTCTGCACACTTCGCCAACATGCTATACTGAACTTGTTTTTGAAAAGGAGTCGGTTGGATATGGGAAATAAGTTTTGGTTTTATACAGGCAGTAAAAGCCTTCTCATGCTAAGTGATATTCTATTTTTGATGACAGTCACATTGGTTATTTATCAAGATACACAATCTGTCGCCTATGCGGCTGTATTTCCGCTCATAAGAACACTATGTCAGCTATTGGCTGGGCTCCTCTCTCCTGTTTTGACAGAACTCTTTCAAGCCAAGCGTCTATTGAAATGGGTCCCTCTTTTACGTATTGGAATGCTCGTCGTATTCACGACCCAATTTGATTTCTTTCAGCAGCACCTGATCTGGCTGTTTAGTGCGTTCGTTTTGATTTCCATCACAGGCGGGTTCATCAGCCCTTTATTACAGGCCATCATGCCGATGCTTGTGCCAGAAAATCAGCTTGTGAAAGCGAACAGTACAGCCTCCGTTTTTTATCAATCTGTTCAAATCGCCGGCTATTCGTTTACTGGAATGCTCGTCCTGTTGATTGGTCCATTTTATTTAATGTGGGCCTCTTGTTTCATGATTGTGTTGTCCTATCTATTGATCATCCCTGTTTTTTCTCTACTCAAGCAAGAAGACACGGTTCAAAAAGAAAATAAGATGAACGGGTTCAAGGATGGCTGGAAGATCATTTGGACAAACAAAACGGTTCGCATCCTGACTTTCATGGATGTTAGTGAAAATATTGCAGGTGCTTTGTGGGTCGGACCGGTTACGCTTGCCTTTGTCACACTTGTTTTAAATGAAGGTGCGGAATGGTGGGGATATATCAATGCCGCATATTATATAGGTGCCATTATAGGCGGACTCATGGCCGCATGGCTAAGTCAGTTTATTCAAAAACAACTTCTCCTCTTTATGGCAGCGGGCTCTTTTATTTATGCAGTGCTGACGATCCTATTTTCGCTAAACAGCCTGCCATGGCTTGCATTGCTGCTTTGTATTTTAATGGGGCCTGCCTATCAAATTCGGGATGTTTCGCAGCAAACCATTCTCCAAACGGAAACACCAGTCCATGAGTTATCAAAGGTGTATTCGGCTCAATACGTTCTCTCTTCTATGTCTGTCAGTTTATCTATTTTCTTTGTTGGATTAATTGCGGATACATTCGGAGCAAGATTTGTGTATTTGTTAGGCGGACTGTTTGTACTCATCTGCTCAAGCATTGCCATCACCACTTTCATGATGCAGAAAAAAAGAGCGGCTGTTTAAGGCAGCGGCTCTTTTACTTTTCTTTTAACATCGCAAACATGTCACGCGCCATCGCTTCTAGGATATACACAACGGGTGTCTGTGTAGTGATGTTGGCTCTATGGACTCGTTCGTCTGTGACGTAATAAGCAATATTCAAGTCAGAAATACGAGAAATTGTACAGTGCTGATTGTTTGTAATACTAATGATCGTGCTGCCTTCTCTTCTTAGTTTCGAAATATGATCAATCGTAATACTGTTCTCTCCTGATACCGACAGCACAATGGTGACACTATTGTCTAAATACTGCATATTCATCGGGAAAAACGGATCGTTGATGTAAAACGAAAATTTCTCCAGACTTGAAAAGTACCTTGCCCCATACTGCGCCAAAATACCAGAACTGCCCGTCCCAATAAACAGCACATTCTTTGCATCCGCAATGAGCTTCGCTGCCTCTTTAATCTTCTCCTCAAAATCTCCTTTAAGTGTCCGTTCGATAAATTCATACAGGAAATGCTGCGTGCTTTTCAAAGAAGGTGTTTGTTCTGCTTCTAAATACATTTTGAGCTTCACCTTAAATTCTGAAAAGCCTTCACAATTCACTTTTCGACAAAAGCGAAGGACAGATGAGGTCGATATATGTGCGGCATCTGCCAAATCACGAATTCTCATATAGACGACTTTTTCACTGTTTTCCATAATGTATCGGTATAAAGCGCTTTCTAGTTCATTAAAGCTGGAAATGACCTCACTTGAAAACATCTGACTTCCCCTTTCTCCAACAACATGACACAACACGTTTCTTTTATGTAACAAATCTCTAAATAGGGCACCCTTGCCTAAAGACGCTGAAACCGTTTACGCACAAGGTACTCTCACGATAAGCTATAGATGTACAAACAAATGATAAAAGATTGATTCACTCTATTATAACATTGTGCGTTACATTATTCGGAGGTGCAGAACATGGCAAAAGGATTAAAGGTTGTCACAATCGGCGGAGGATCAAGCTATACACCAGAACTTGTCGAAGGATTTATTAAACGGTACGAGGAATTTCCAATTAGCGAACTTTGGCTCGTCGATATCGAAGCAGGTAAAGAAAAGCTTGAGATCGTCGGAAATCTTGCAAAACGCATGGTGAAAAAAGCAGGGCTTCCAATCGAGGTTCATTTAACTTTAGATCGCCGGAAAGCACTGGTAGACGCTGATTTCGTCACAACACAATTCCGCGTCGGATTACTGGAAGCACGTATGAAGGATGAACGTATTCCTTTAAAATATGATGTCATTGGTCAAGAAACAAACGGTCCAGGCGGTCTATTCAAGGGTCTGCGCACCATCCCTGTCATTCTTGAGATTGTGAAAGATATTGAAGAATTATGCCCGGATGCTTGGCTTGTGAATTTCACAAATCCAGCTGGTATGGTCACAGAAGCCGTACTTCGCTATTCAAACCACCGCAAAGTCGTTGGACTATGTAACGTACCAATCGGCATTCGCATGGGCATCGCCAAAGGACTTGATGTCGACGCAAGCAGAGTCGAAGTCAGCTTTGCTGGATTAAACCATATGGTCTTTGGACTGAACGTGTTCTTAGATGGCAAAAGCATCATGGATCAAGTGATCGAAGACATGGCAGATCCAAACTCCACCATGTCCATGAACAACATTCACGCCATTCCGTGGGATGCAGATTTCTTAAAAGGGCTTGGCGTGATCCCTTGTCCATATCACCGCTACTACTACAAAACAAGTGATATGCTGGCTGAGGAGAAGAAAGCAGCAGAAAATGAAGGAACTCGTGCAGAAGTCGTCCGTGCACTAGAAAATGACCTGTTCGAGCTTTACAAAGATCCTGATCTTGATATTAAGCCACCACAGCTTGAAAAACGAGGCGGTGCTTACTACAGTGATGCAGCATGTAACTTGATCGCATCCATTTATAACGACAAGCATGACATTCAGCCTGTAAACACAATCAACAATGGCGCCATCAGTGACATTCCAAATGATTCTGCCGTTGAACTGAACTGTGTCATCACAAAAGACGGCCCAAAACCAATCGCTGTTGGTGAAATGCCGGTTGCTGTCAAAGGACTTATTTCTCAAATTAAATCCTTTGAACGTGTAGCCGCTGAAGCAGCCGTGACAGGCGACTACAACACAGCACTTGTCGCCATGACCATCAATCCGCTCGTCCCATCAGATGCCATTGCAAAAAGCATCCTAGATGAAATGCTAGAAGCACACAAAGACTACTTACCACAGTTTTTCAATAAAGTAGAAGCATAAAAAGAAGCCGCACTTGTCAAAGTGCGGTTTTTCTTATTTCCCGGCAAACAACTGATCCATCTGAGCACGGTCATAGTCTAAGAGCCAGTGCTGTAAACCTTCATAAACTGGACGCAGATGTTCTGGATCTGCCGCAATAAGATCGCAGCCTCGATCATCATATAAGTGGAAAATCATCTGTTTTGAGAGATTGATGAGATAAATGTCATAACCAAGCTTTCCTTTCAAGATTTGATTCGGTTTGTAGAAATCCTCTTGGCATATGGCTTGTAATAGCGGGCGCAATCGAATATCTTGCAACTGACACTTGAGTGTAAATCTCTCTATTTTCATTGTTTCTTCTTGTTTTGGTTGTATATAGGTCAAACGCTCGTGACGCAATCGGTGACGCACTTGTCGGTCGGCATATTTTTGATAAACAAGGAGCTTTTGCTTCGTTAATTCATGTTCATGCTGCGTATAGACATCCGTGACAAGTAGAATATCGTCTTCTGGATCAAAAGCATATCTGACAATTTTTAAAGCCCGATCGCCTGCTTTTTCTAATACAACCGATTCTTCTCCTAATGACCAATCTGCCACTTCAAAGCGAAGACCAAAAGGCCACCTATAAAAAAGAGACGCCGTGAGGACAAGATCAGGAAAATGACTTTTTAAAAAACGATTGGTTTGATCGCTCATCTCATGTCCTTCCATTGGTTTTATATCTTATTTTACCGTTGAAACTGATGGAAATTCAATTGGAAATAAACTGTCATTTCTTATATGATAGAAAGAGATGGAGGTGTGACCAATTGAAAAAATGGTTTTTACAGGTATTCCTCACCGCATTGATCACGATGTGGATACAGACTGGACTTGATCAGGCGAACATCATTCAAATCAACAATGTATGGGTCGATGTCAGCAGCTGGATCCTGATCTTCTTTGTCATCTACGCACTTTTTGAATGGACTGCTCACGTCTTAGCAAAACGGAAAATCGCTCATCGCTGAACATCTCTTTTTACAGAGATGTTTTTTGTTGAAACTCTTCCTGCACAAGTTCATGAATCACGCCCATTCCTGCCTGACTTCCACCTGCTGCTGCAAGAACAAGCTGAGCAGGTCCGCCTAAATTATCACCACATGCAAAAATACCGCTGACGGTTGTACGCCCAAGAATATCTGTTTCAATGCCCCCATTTTTCGTCATTTGACAGCCTAGTTTTTCAGCAAAAGGGGTTGACTGCTTGAAATCACTTGCGACAAATCCGCCTTCTCTTATCACTATCTCTCCATTTGCAAGCTGAAGAGAGCGTAGCTGACCATTGTCATGATGGATCGCTACAATTGGCACATCAATAACTTGAATAGAATGTGCTGATAACAGTGCTTTCTCCTCTTCAGCTAACACTTGCTGTCCATTTGTAAACACAATCAAATCCTTTGTCCAATTGGAAAGAAGTTTCGCCATATGCAAAGCGCGCTGGTTCTCTGCAATCAGGGCAAGTGGCTTGTCCTTCAGCTCCCAGCCATCGCAGAAAGGACAGCTAAACAACGTCTTTCCATACACTTCATGAATCCCGTTGATCTTTGGTAATATGTCCTGAAGTCCTGTGGCCAAAATGATTTTTTTCGCTTCGAATCTTTCTCCTTCTTGTGTCAGTAACGCGAAGTTATCCTCATGATTTTGTATCTCCACAACTCTGCTTCGTTTGATTTGGATATTGGGGTAGTTTTGAAGATCCGCTTCTCCCGCTTGTCTGATCTCAAACGGTGTCATTCCATCGTTTGTAATAAATCCATGTGATTCATGAGTCACTCGATTTCTTGGCATCTCGTCATCGAATATCATGACCTGTTTTCTGCCCCGCCCCACAACAAGAGCTGCATTTAATCCGGCTGGCCCGCCTCCGATAATGGCACAATCTAATAACATATAAACCGCTCCTTTTCATTCAAGACTTTAAAGACTCTTAATATCTATAATTTGTTCAAAAAAATCACATGTTGAAAAATGGATTTTTTTCTGTCTGCTCTATTTGGCTTGCAATATCAACTAATCGCTTTTGACTTAACGTTACCTGCATTTTCGTTTCAACATCCTGCATGACTTGTTCAATCAAACAGCCATCGTGAGGCATGAAAGAATCATGTGCTAAGGAACAACGAAATAAATTGGTTTGTCCTTCTACCGCCTGAATGACGTCTAGAAACGAAATGTCCTCCTTCTTTTTCAGAATGGTGTAACCACCTTTTGCGCCAGGTGTTGATTCAATCAATCCCGCCTTCACAAGCTTTGTTAAAATTTTGGATAAATAAGTGGGTGAAAGATCTTGCATCTTGGCGAGAGGCTCAACGCCTATTGCTTTCCCTTTTGGTGCAAGGGTTAAAAATACCATCGTATGAAGCGCATAGTTGGTCGCTTTAGAATATTTCATAGAAACATTCCTTTCCTTTCTATCTATTATAGACCTTTTATATCTGTAATTGATCATAGAGGATTCAAGGAAAAAAAGCAAGTCTTGTGGATCTGCTTCTTTTTTCATTCCACATTTCGCATTTCCTTCCGATAATAGAAGTAAGCACGAATAAAAGCTTGATGAAGACTAGAAGGAGTGAAAAAAATGTCAGATCAACAGCACAATGCAGCACACGAAGAAGAAGAGGAATTTAACGTATACGACATGCTTCCACCCGCAGGAACAATCATTGGCGAAGCAACAGAAGAAGAAATGGAAGCTGCGGCAGCATTAGAAGTGAGACATTACGCCTTTATGCGTCTGCAAGACTCGTACATTCAATTTGATGGATCTTCTTATAAAGAATTGCTTAAAGACTTTCAAGAACTAGAATTTGATTCTGCAAAATTTTGGAGAGCCATCGCACGACGCCTGCAAGTCCCATACGAATGGCCAATCCGAATCGACCATGCAAACGGTCCTATTTATATTGGTGAAACAGAAGATAGCCGTGAGGTTGAGGAGAGTGCAGAGTAAAGGAATTGGTGACCCCCTTTTTGATATGGGGGGTTTTTATATTAAATAGATATTCTTATTGCTCTTCTAAATCAAATTCCAACCATAATGATATATTAAAAGTGATTTCATGCAATTCTTCTATTTTTGATTGATTCAAACGCTCCGCAAAACGACGTGCACTTTGAAAAATATCGGCATTCTACTTAATTACTGAGCGCCCAGCCAAGCGTAACAACAAGAGACATTTTTGGGAAAATGAATTTTAAAAGACGGTCAAAACGCCGTCATTTCAAGTTTTTATCTATATGCGATTTTCACTTTCAAGTTATGTGATTTTCAAATATCGGCAAAGATTATCAGCGACCAGCTTCACAAAGGAACGTTATTCGTTTTGAGTGATACAACCGTTGATACTCAACGAATTGAAATCGAAAACAAACCGCATATCAACCTAACAAAATACGAATATCATCATTTGTACAAGTTGTATGACGGTGATTATAAGGTGGATTATGCCCGGCTCAATATCCGAATGTATTTAGGCGATACAATCATTTATTAAGAAGGCGGCTATAATATAATTTCGATTACATATATGTATTACTTGTATATGAATTATGTCACAATAAAGGTAATTTTAGGGGGTAATGATATGAAAGATATATTTTCTTATAACGTAAATATGGATTATAACGCATATATGAATTGGAGAACAAACCAGCATGACCATCTTCATAATATGCATGTTGTCGCCAGTGGATTTGCAAATGCTTCATTAGCACTTGTAAAACAAATAGTTGAAACGGGGAATATTCAAAAAGAAGCTGATGAACTGATATTTCCAATATTATTTAATGCAAATCATGCGATAGAAGTCTATTTAAAAACAATTAATTGGTCATTGAACCTTATTTTAGACAGTAAAGAATCGTATTTAAATACACACGACTTGCAAAAATTATTGAATTCGGTTAAAGAGAAATCAATTGAAGTTGAAAAAAGTTTTGATTTCGAACATCATTACGGGGATTTAAAAAAATATATTGGTGAATTGTATAAGAAGATTGAAATTGAAACTAATAAAGGTCAAACTTTTTCCGACATTACTTTTGCAAGATATGCACTAACGAGAGATAAAGAACCGCAATTCTATATCAATCAATTTGATAATGTAGTTATAGATTTGCCGAATTTTTACAAAGTATTTTCTAAAGTCTTCGACAACTTGAAAAATTTGACTTACTATTATCAAGAAACCCTTCAGTACAAGTATGATGCACACGCAGAATTCTACTACGAATAATAACTTAATAGGAATCACATAAAGGGCGTCCATTATTAGAACGCCATTTTTCTTGTTAAATAAAATTATTTTTCATTTAAATGATTTCTAACTATCAAAAGATTTGAACCTTCCTAATTGTCAGGGTCAAACCTGATAATTAGGTCATTTAAAAATACACTAAAAGAAAATGTCTTTCATTGTCACGTTTCCAGTAGTTACTAACATATTTTCGGCGTTCATAAAAGTTCCTACTTCTGAAAAAAAACACTTGATAACATCAATTTGTTCTACATGAAAAAATACAATATTCTGAAGTGCCTCAGAGCCTCGAGTCTTCAATATTTCTTTCACTTCTTCTTTTGATAATGGCGGATTCTGCTTTTCATATTCAGCCTGCCACTCTTCATCTGACATCCCATCTTCTTCGCTATCTTCTGCGGTATAATGCCCTGCAATTAGTTCATCAAACGAATCCGCTAATTTGAAATCCGTCTCATATTCTAGATCAAAGTAATGAATCGGCGGATGTTCCTTTGTTTCTCTATAATCCAATGCGATCCACGTATGACCATCCCCACAAATCAGTACAAGCCCCTCTGGCAATTCCCATTCTTCTATTAAATAATCACTATCCATAATACCTTCGCCTTTGGCAATTCCTCTTAAATGATCAAATGACACATGATCCTCTGCCCATCCATTCGGCTGGTCTGTTGGAAAAGCATTATGCAAGGTATAACCGCCATTTTGTTCAAGAATCAGTTTCTTATATGTATCAGGCAAGGTGACGCCTAGTTTCTTTTCTGCTTTCGCAATGCCTTTTTCATTGATTTTCTTAAATGTCTCTTCACTTTCTCTGTCTGTATCCCAAAATGGTTTCAAATAAAATACCTCCAATTGTTATTTCTATCTTTGAGAAAACTAGTTTAATAGTCCTGTTCATAAAAAAAGAGAAGGGTTCTCCCTCCTCTTGTTGATTATGATTGTTCCTGATTTCTCGCCTCAAATTCATCTAGCATTGCACGCACTTCATCTGTTGATGATGTGTTCATTAATTGGTTTCTTAGGAAGCTCGCTCCTCTGAATCCTTTTACATAAATCTTAAAGAAACGATGCAGTGCCTTGAATGGACGCAGACCTAATGAAGAATATTGATCATGAAGATCAAGATGTAATCTTAAAAGACCTAACAGTTCGTCACTCGTATGCTCCTTCGGCTCTTTTTCAAAAGCAAATGGGTTATGGAAAATTCCGCGCCCAATCATCACTCCGTCTATTCCATATTGCTCAGCGAGCTTTAAGCCCGTTTGACGATCAGGAATATCACCATTGATCGTCAAAAGTGTATCAGGTGCTATTTCATCACGTAGCTTTTTTATTTCAGGAATGAGCTCCCAATGCGCATCCACCTGACTCATTTCCTTTCTTGTGCGAAGGTGAATCGATAAATTCACAATGTCTTGCTCCAAAATGTGTCTGAGCCAACCACGCCATTCATCGACCTCTGTAAACCCTAGTCTTGTTTTCACACTAACAGGTAATCCCCCTGCTTTTGCCGCTTGAATCAGCTCTGCCGCAACGTCTGGGCGAAGAATCAATCCACTCCCCTTCCCGTTTTGCGTGACATTTGGGACAGGACAGCCCATATTAATATCAAGCCCCTGAAATCCTAATTCCGCCATTCCAATGCTCATTTGTCTAAAGTTCTCAGGCTTATCTCCCCAAATATGAGCAACAATCGGCTGCTCATCCTCTGTAAACGTTAAACGGCCTTTCACACTTTGAATGCCATCAGGATGGCAGTAGCTCTCACTGTTCGTAAACTCTGTAAAAAACACATCCGGTCTCGCCGCCTCACTCACAACATGACGAAACACAACATCTGTCACTTCTTCCATTGGTGCTAATATAAAGAATGGCCGTGGTAAATCACGCCAGAAATTTTTACTCATCTTTCATCCAATTCCTCTCATGACATAGCGCCTAAAGGGCATGTCCTTCTGTAAATTCTTTCAGCAATTTTTATCATTATATACTTTAATATGAACTAGGCAAAATTGCAAAAAAGGACATTTCAAAACCAAATAAGGGGTAAAAATTAATTTTCGACCTATAATTACCGTTTTGTATTCAAGTGAAGGGCAGCCAAAATAAAAATATCCCGATATCGGTGTTATATCACGAAATCGGGATGCTTCAATACATTATGACTGTTGAATCACAAGACTAGCAACGCATTCAACATGACTCGTATGCGGAAACATATCCACAGGCTGCACTTCCTCCGTCACATACCCACCATCTTCAAGAATACGCAAATCACGAGCTAGCGTCCCAGGATTACAGGACACATACACAACACGGTTTGGTTTCATCTTTAAAATCGTATCAAGCAGTGCTTCATCACAGCCTTTTCTTGGCGGATCAACAACTAACGTATCTGCTTTGATGCCTTCTTGGTACCAGTTTGGGATAACAGTTTCTGCTTCACCGACTGCGAATTCAACGTTGTTGATTCCGTTTAAGGTAGCGTTGCGTTTTGCATCTTCAATTGCTTCTGGCACAATTTCTACGCCATAGACTCTGCCTGCTTTTTGTGCGAGAAATAAGGAAATTGTACCGATTCCGCAATACGCATCGATCACGGTTTCTTCTCCTTGCAGCTCGGCATATTCAAGCGCTTTGTCGTAAAGCACCTTTGTTTGAGTTGGATTCACTTGATAAAACGAGCGGGCTGAAATAGCAAATTTGATGTCGCCAATCGTGTCATAAATGTATTCTTCTCCCCATAAAACGGTCGTTTCGTCTCCAAAAATGACATTTGTCTTCTTTGAATTCACGTTTTGCACAATTGACCGAACGTGTGGGAAGCGTGCTATAATCTGCTCAATCACTTGCTGCTTTTGCGGAAAATCAGCCGTTCTTGTGACAAACACAACCATCATTTCACCTGTTGCCATGCCATAGCGAACCATGACATGACGCAGCCAGCCTTTATGCCGCTCTTCGTTATATGCTTTGATGCCAAACGCATTGCAGATGTCTTTTACTGCCTGTACCACTTCGTCATTTTCTGATTGCTGGATCAAGCATTTTTCCATATCAATGATTTCATGGGTACGCTGCTGATAAAATCCAGCAACAAGTCCGCCTTCCCGTTCGCCAACTGGTACTTGTGCTTTGTTTCGGTAGTTCCAAGGGTCTTCCATGCCGAGTACAGGATGAACTTTTACACGGCTCATATCAAGCTTGCCGATCCGCTCCAATACGTCCTTTACTTGTTTCTGTTTAAAAAGCAGCTGGCCTTCATAGCTCATGTGCTGAATTTGACAGCCTCCGCACTGCTTATAGATAGGACATGGTGCATCTTGCCTGTGCTGACTTTCCTTTGTCAGCTCCATGAGTCGTCCAAAAGCAAATCCTTTTTTGACACGTGTGACTTTGATTTTTCCTTGTTCCTCAGGGAGGGCATTCGGTACAAAGACAGGGAACCCTTCGATTTTCGCTACCCCTGCACCTTCGTGCGTTAAATCTTCGAAGGTTACATTGTAGTATTCATTCTTTTCAACAGGCGGTTTCATTTTCACCAATTTTATCACCTCATTTGCAAAGAAAAACTTGGTCGCCATAAGGAACCAAGTTCAGTCTTCACCCTATTTTTTCAGCTGTTGCTTTTGGCACAATAAATTCAATATGGCGATACAAGTTTTCAAATTCACCTGGCAGCATGCCGCCGTATTCACCATCTAAATTCAATTGCATTTTATCTTTTACATCTACCTTCACGCGATTCGCTTTTGCGTAGATGACATTGTTATCATGAATATGCTCGCCTCTGAGTGCAAGGCTGACCACTCGAATGGCTTCTGCTAGATTGACCTTCTTTAGAATGATCAGGTCAAACATCCCATCATCTAGAATGGAATCTGGTGCGAGCTTTTCAAAGCCGCCTACTGAGTTTGTTAGTGAAACAAGAAACAGCATGATTTCTCCATGAAACAATTTGCCGTCATATTCAATTTCGACTTCTGTCGGGCGAATGGAAGGAAGCATCTCCATGCCTTTCAAATAATACGCAAGTTGTCCTAGCATGGTTTTCAGCTTACTAGGCACTTCATAGGTCAGCTCTGTTAATCGGCCGCCTCCCGCAATATTAATGAAATACTGTCCATTCACTTTACCAATATCAAGCGGCTTTGCTACACCATCAATGATGGCATCTGTCGCTTTTAAAATATCTTCTCTTGGAATGCCAAGTGCTCTTGCGAAGTCATTGGTCGTTCCAACTGGAATGATTCCTAATTTTGGTCTTTTTTCAAGCGGTGCTAATCCATTGACGACTTCATTAATCGTGCCGTCTCCACCAGCTGCTACAATTAAATCAAAATCTCTCTGTGCGGCTTTTTCGGCTGCTTGTGTTGCATCTCCTGCACATGTCGTTGCATGACAAGATGTTTCATAGCCAGCCTGTTCAAATTTTTGCAAAACCTGCGGTAAATTCTTCTTAAAGAGTTCACGTCCAGATGTCGGATTGTATATAATTCGAGCACGTTTCATTCATCATCATCCTATTATCATTATGCAATCTATTTTCACCACTAACAACCTTTAATTATACTATGAGATTTGAAAATGGCAACAGAACAACCCCCTAATATTTGAAATCTCACGGTACGTTTCCCTCAGCAGATCAGCATTCTGATAAGATAAAAGAAAACGATGAAAAGGATGGTATGCCATGAAAAAGCCTGTCTATTTCAACCATGACGGCGGTGTTGATGATCTCGTGTCCTTATTTCTACTTCTTCAAATGGAACATCTGAAAGTGATCGGGACGTCTGTGATTCCTGCTGATTGTTATTTAGAGCCTGCGCTGAGCGCCTCTCAGAAAATTATTGATCGATTTAGCCCATATGAGATTGAAGTAGCCGCTTCCAATTCTAGAGGTGTGAATCCATTTCTAAAGGAATGGCGCATGCATGCTTTTTATGTAGATGCTTTGCCGATTTTAAATGAAAAAGGCGCTATTGATACAAAAGTATCTAAGCTTCCTGCACATCTTCACCTGATTGAAACGGTGAAAAAGTCAACCGAATCTGTTACGCTGCTCTTTACAGGACCGCTCACAGACCTTGCACGCGCCTTAGAAGAAGATCCTTCCATCTCAAATAAAATTGAGAAACTGGTGTGGATGGGCGGCACATTCCTTGAAAAAGGCAATGTCGAAGAACCAGAGCATGATGGAACAGCAGAATGGAATGCTTTTTGGGACCCTTATGCTGTGAGCACCGTATTTCAAGAGCGTTTTCCAATTGAAATGGTCGCACTGGAAAGCACGAATCAAGTCCCGCTCACACTCGATGTCCGTCAACGATGGGCTTCCCTTCGCTCTCACATCGGGATTGACTTTATTGGACAATGTTATGCCTTTTGTCCGCCTCTCATTCATCACGAAACGAACTCGACTTACTACTTATGGGATGTGCTGACAACGATCACTCTTGCATCCACCTCATTTACCCGTTCAAAAGAAATGAATGCAATTGTTTATACCGAAACACCAAGACAAGGACGTACTGAAGAACATCCAGATGGAAAATCGATTCAAGTCATTGACCACGTTGATCGAGATGCCTTTTTCGAGGCCTTTGAAGAGCTTATGAGAAAAGCGGTTTGTCAGATTTCATCATAAAAAAGCCCCGCTCATTAGCGGGGCTCAAATTGTTGACACAGGGCTAAAATGAACTTGATTTTAGCCCTGTGTCTACTTTTCAGCGTGATAGAAAACCTTTGCAGCCCTAGGAAGGACGAGTACCGGCGCGGAGCGAATTTGACATTCGTGAGCACCGGCACGCAGGACTGACAAAGAATGCGAGGGTTTGTCTACACGCTGAAGCCCCGCTCATGAGCGGGGCTTCCTCTTACTCTTCTTCAGCGTACTTTTTCTTACGTCTAAACTTACTTAAGATTTCATACACGATTGGCACGATGACCAATGTGAGAAGTGTAGAACTTGTTAAACCGCCAATAACGGTGACGCCAAGTCCTTTTGATACGATCTGACTTCCGCCTTCAAAACCTAATGCGAGTGGCAGCAATGCACCAATTGTCGCAAGTGCCGTCATTAAGATTGGACGTAATCTTGTTGTACCTGCTTCAAGTAAGGCTTCTCTTGTTGAAAGTCCTTCTTTTTCTTTATGAATCACTCGGTCAATCAAGACAATGGCATTTGTTACAACGATTCCGATCAGCATCAGCAATCCAATCATGGCATTTAAACTGATGGTTTCTTTCGCTACAAACAATCCAACGAGTGCACCAATAATCGTAAATGGAAGTGAGAACAGAATCGCAAATGGTGCAAGACCTCCGCCAAATGTAATGACGAGAACGAGGTATACAATAGCAATCGCTGCAAGCATTGCGAGTCCTAGCTGTGTAAAGGATTCCTCAATATCCGCACTTACACCACCTGTATCAATCGTAACGCCAGATTTTAAATCAAGCTTGTCAACTTTCTTCTGGACATCTTGTGTCACACTTGATACGTCGTCTGTTGTCATGTCACCAGATACTTCAGCGTAAATCTTCCCATCACGCTTTGTCACAGTGTTTGCTGTTGTGCCATCTTTCACTTTCACCACATCGCCAATTCGGACTTGTTGTCTTGTTGGTGTTGTGATCTTTTTATTCTCTAGATCTTTTTTACTCTTGTATTCATCTTTTTCCGTTTGAAGCTTCACATCTAGTTCTTTGCCGTCCTCTGTTACTTTCGTCAACGTTGTTTCATTACTTTGAGGAGCGATCGCCTGTGCGATTTGTGAAGCGGTCAAGCCTAGTTTCGCCAGTTTTTCTTGATCTGCATTAAACGTATATTCGTCATACTTCTCAGATAAGCTTGTGCTGACGTTTTTCAAGTTCTTCTCATCTTTTAAAATGTTCTCGACATCTTTGACTGTGCCTTCAATATCACTTGCTTTGTCACCGTACACATAGTACGTCACTGTATTGCTTGCGCCAGCAGATGAGAAGTCTTGTGATTTCCATTCCCCTTTAGACGTTTTGTCTTGAAGGGCTTTAACCACACGATCTTTTTCTTTATCAAAGTTCGGTGTGTCATCGTCGTATTGTACGAAGAATAATGCACCGTTAGAGTTTCCACCAACACTTGCTGTCAGTGCATTTGAAGAGCCTAATGAATATTGAACCGTATTGACATGATCCCGTTTCATTAAGTAATCTTCTGCCTTTTTCGTTTCAGCAATGGCTTGTTCTCTCGTTTGTCCAGGCTCTGGCGTGTATGTCACCATTGCCGTTTTTTCTGCTTCCTGTGGTAAGAAGCTAACACCGACAAGTGGTGCGAGGAATAAGCTTCCGACCAGCATCAAAATCGCAATTCCTGACGTGATCCATTTATGGTTCAATGTCCAATTGAGTACACGTCTATAACCACCAGCAAGTTTGCTTGGTTTGTGTTCTTTTACCTTTTTCGCTTTGCCGTACAGGTTCTTTTTAAATAGGCTGTGAGCCATCATTGGAACGATTGTAATGGCGACAAGTAGTGAAGCCATTAGAGCAAACACAATGGTTAATGCAAATGGGATGAATAGTTCACCAATCATTCCACCCACTAGCGCTAATGGCAAGAATACCGCAATTGTGACAATCGTCGAAGACATAATCGGAATAAACATTTCTTTTGTTGCTTCTCTAACGAGTGCTTTGCCTTTTAACGGTTCATCTTTTAACGCCATTCGTCGATAGATGTTTTCTATGACGACAATCGAGTCATCGACAACACGTCCAATGGCGACTGTCATGGCACCAAGTGTCATGATATTTAATGTGATATCTAGCTGATTTAATAATAAAACAGCAATCAACAGGGATAACGGAATAGAGATGACCGAAATTAATGTTGATTTGATATCTCGAAGGAACAACATGATGATAATGATCGCAAAGATTGCTCCGATGATCGCCTTGTTCAGCATTGTGCTGACGGATTCTTTAATCGGCTCTGCTTGATCATATGTCGTGCTGACTTTGATTCCTTTATTGTCTTTTTTGAATGTTTCAAGTTCTTTTGTGACTGCTTCTGCTACACTCACTGTGTTGGCATCAGAGCCTTTGACAATTTGCAGACCGATACTGTCTTTTCCGTTCGTTCTAGAAATCGATTCTGCATCTTTCACGACTTTAATATCTGCAATCTCAGAAAGTTTGATCGTCGGCAGCTCTACAGATTGACCGCTTGCTGCACCTGCACCAGTTTGCTGCTGAGCTGCTGCCTGCTGCTGACTTGCACTTCCAGCCTGTTGATCAGCACCTTGAGCTCCTGCATTTCCTGAGCCGCTAGAAGGCGCTCCAGCTCCTGCGCTTCCCGCACCGCCGCTTGCACTTGGTGTAACAGGAATTCGCATGTTTTTCAAATCTTTAACACTTAAAATATTGCCATCCACTACGACTGATTTTTGCTTGTTGCCAAATGTGTATAACCCTAAAGGTACATTGACATCAGAGCCTTTAATCATGTTTTGGACAGTTTCTTCATCTAAACCATATTCCTTTAATTTCTTTTGTTTAAAAGAAAATTCTACTTCTTTGATTTGTTGTCCAGAAGCTTCGACAGAAGAGACACCATCTAAGCCTTGAAGAGAAGGAATAAGGTCATTTTCCACTTTTTGTGTCAGGTCTTGTAATGATTCTTTATCACCAGAGACACTAAGAGCTAAGATTGGAATCGCATTGATGCTAAAACGTGCGATTTTTGGTTTTTCTGCATTTTCTGGGAAATTGATATTGCTAATGGCATCTTCAATTTCCTTCTTTGCTTCATCCATATCTTTATTGTAATCGTACTCGATTTGAATCGATGAGGCATTTTCAAAAGAATTAGAAGTGACCACATTCACCCCATTGAGATTTTGTATCGACTTCTCAATTGGATCTGTCACCTTATCTGATACTTCGTCCGGCGTTGCGCCAGGATACGTTGTAGAAACCGTAATGACTGGAGTGTTGATATTTGGGATTGATTCTTGTTTCATATTCAATCCGGCATATAGACCAGCAACTGTTACGATAATCGTCATGAGCCATACAGCGAACTTGTTCTTTAATACAAAATTGATGATCGAATTCATTATGTCCTCCATTTTCCTTTATGTATTGACTGACTGGTCATTCTATATCATAATAAACGGTGATATACAATGCCGTCAACCATTTCACTTGCGTTTGACGTAACATTCTAAAGCTGAAGGGGCCTTATTTCATGAACGAAAAAAAAGAAAAGATCATTAAAGCAAGCATTCAGTTGTTTGCGAAAAAAGGTTTTTCTTCTACGACCATTCAGGAAATTGCAGATGAATGCGGAATTTCTAAAGGTGCATTTTATTTGCATTTCAAATCAAAAGAACAGCTTTTCAACAGAGCGTTTGAATATTATATCGACACGTCTATGCAAAGTATTGAAAAGATTCGAAAAGAAAATCAACATCTTGCGCCTAGAGATATCTTTCAGAAACAAATCGCTGAACAGTTCCAGCACTTTGCTGAGAACAAGGATTTTATCATTTTGATCCTCAGCGAGAACATTATTCCGGAAAACCAGCAAATTAAAAAGTATTCCAAAACGGTTAAAAAACAGATGAATGATGAAATCCAAATTTCTATTTTGACCACGTATGGACAGGAGATCGAACCATATATAACTGACCTGTCAGTCATGATTCAAGGAATTATCCAATCTTATGTGCAGGTACTGCTTTTGCAAGATCAGATGCAATTATCATGTGATGAGCTCTCATCCTTTATTCTCGACCGATTTGATGATTTGGTGCATGGGCTTCTCCGTTCTCATGCGAAGCCGATTCTGAAGCAAAACATTTGGGATGATGAAGCGCCAAATGCCGCTACTCTTCAAGAAGAGCTTCGATTGTTAAAATCTGAGCATCTGCTTTCGGATGATACCCTTGTATCCATTGAAGTTATTGAAGAAGAATTGGCCAAAGATGAGCCTCGCAAGCCGGTCATTCAAGGGATGCTGACAAATTTAGAAACGTGTGAGGACTCCGCTGTCCAAAGAGCTGTGGAACAATTAAAGCTATTCCTCCAATGACAATACGTGGCGATGTTCACTTTAGTTCACCTTTATCCCCTTCGAATATGTGCTAAAGCTTATGCTTCATTATAAAAAAAGAACCAATGAATTGATATACGGCGGTGGTCTGAATCTGTGATAAGACCCTGTCATATCCATCAACAAAAAAACCGACTCTTCCATGAGGCGGTTTTTTGCGATTTATCGTTTTTTGATTTCTTCAAGAAGAATCTTGTTGACCATCGGCGGGTTTGCTTGGCCCTTCGATGCTTTCATGATTTGTCCGACTAAGAAACCAATCGCGCGGTCTTTTCCATTTTTGAAGTCTTCAATGGATTGCGGGTTGTTATCAAGAGCTTCTGTGACAAGTTTGAGCAGTGCACCTTCGTCAGAAATTTGGACAAGTCCTTTTTCTTTGACGATTGTTTCTGCGTCGCCCCCATTTTCGATAAGTTCTTTAAATACCTTTTTGGCAATCTTAGAAGAAATCGTTCCTTTTTCGATAAGCTTGATCATGCCAGCCAGTCCTTGCGGCGTTAGCTTCGTATCTTCCAGCTCTTTTTGAGCCGAGTTCAAGTAGGCAGATACTTCACCCATGAGCCAGTTTGATGCTTGCTTCGCTTCAGCACCTTCTGAAATGGTCGCTTCAAAGAAATCAGACATTTCTTTTGTCAGCGTCAGTACCATTGCGTCATATGCAGGAAGTCCAAGTTCATCAATGTAGCGTTTGCGGCGCTCGTCTGGAAGCTCTGGAATGGATGCTCTTACGCGTTCTTTCCACTCGTCATCAATATACAGCTCCACTAAATCTGGTTCTGGGAAGTAGCGGTAATCATCAGAACCTTCTTTGACACGCATGAGGATCGTCTTTTTAGACGCTTCGTCATAGCGGCGAGTTTCTTGTTCGATCAATCCGCCAGAAAGCAATACTTGCTCTTGGCGTTTTTCTTCGAACTCAAGACCTTTTTGGACGAAAGCAAATGAGTTTAAGTTCTTCAGCTCTGTTTTCGTTCCAAACTCTTCACGGCCAATCGGACGAAGAGAAATGTTGGCATCACAGCGCAGTGAGCCTTCTTCCATCTTACAGTCAGAGACGCCTGTATATTGAATAATGGATTTTAATTTTTCTAAGTAAGCATACGCTTCTTCTGGCGTACGAATGTCAGGCTCAGATACGATTTCAACAAGTGGTGTACCTTGACGGTTGAAATCGACGAGTGAATAACCGTCGCCTGTGTGCGTCAGTTTTCCTGCATCCTCTTCCAAATGAAGACGTGTAATACCAATTCGTTTTGTTTTGCCGTCTACTTCAATTTCAATCCAGCCGTTTTCACCGATCGGTTTATCAAATTGAGAAATTTGATACGCCTTTGGGTTATCAGGATAGAAATAGTTTTTACGGTCAAATTTTGTATCAGTTGCAATCTCACAGTTCAGTGCCATTGCTGCTTTCATCGCAAAGTTCACCGCTTCTTTGTTCAGCACAGGCAGTACGCCAGGATAACCAAGATCGATGACACTTGTTTGCGTATTGGCAGCCGCACCAAAAGGCGTCGGTGAGCTTGAGAAAATTTTTGATTGTGTTTTGAGCTCTACGTGGACTTCAAGTCCAATTACCGTTTCAAAGTTCATTCTGATTCACCCCTTACAGTTCAGGTTTTGCTTTATGATGATCTGTTGCTTGTTCGAAAGCGTGAGCCACGCGGTAAACGGTTCCTTCATCAAAGTGTTTACCGATGATTTGCAGTCCTAACGGCAGACCATTTGCAAATCCACAAGGCACACTGATTCCTGGAACGCCTGCAAGGTTAACAGGGATCGTTAAAATATCGTTTGCATACATTGTGAGTGGATCGCTTGTCTTTTCACCAATGTTAAATGCCGGAGTTGGTGTTGTTGGTCCTACAATGACATCATACTTTTCGAAAACATCTTCAAAGTCTTTTTTGATCAGCGTACGGACTTTTTGTGCCTTTTTATAGTATGCATCGTAATATCCTGAGCTTAGAGCGAATGTGCCAAGCATGATGCGGCGTTTGACTTCGTCTCCAAAGCCTTCAGAACGGGTATTTTTATATAAATCAATCAGGTTGTCTGCATTGTCTGTACGGTAGCCATAGCGAATACCGTCAAAACGCGCAAGGTTTGCAGATGCTTCTGAAGATGAAAGCAAGTAGTAAGTCGCAAGCGCATATTTAGAATGCGGAAGAGACACTTCTTCCCATGTTGCACCAAGTCCTTCTAATACTTTCAACGCTTGAAGAACAGACTCTTTTGCTTCTTCGCCAACACCTTCACCAAGATATTCTTTTGGCACAGCGATTTTCAAGCCTTTGATGTCTCCAGTTAATGAAGAAAGAAAATCTGGGACATCGACATTTGCACTCGTTGCGTCCATTTGATCAACACCAGAAATCGCTTGAAGAACATATGCATTGTCCTCAACATTACGCGTAATCGGCCCAATTTGATCTAATGAAGAAGCAAATGCGATTAAACCGTATCTAGATACACGGCCATACGTTGGTTTAAGACCAACAACACCACAGAATGATGCCGGCTGGCGAATGGAGCCGCCTGTATCTGATCCAAGAGAGAATGGTACTTCTCCAGCTGCAACAGATGCTGCTGAGCCACCACTTGACCCACCTGGAACTGTGTTTAAATTCCACGGGTTCTTCGTTGCTTTGAAGCCTGAGTTCTCCGTAGAAGATCCCATCGCAAATTCGTCCATGTTTAATTTACCGATTGTGACAGCTTCCGCTTCTCTTAAGCGGTTCACAACGGTTGCATCGTAAATAGGATCGAAGTTTTGCAAGATTTTACTTGATGCCGTTGTACGTAAATCTTTCGTCACGATGTTATCTTTGACACCGATCGGCATACCGAACAATAGACCAAGCTCGTCCATTTCACCAACGGCCTCGTCTAATTCCTTTGCGTACGCACGTGCTTTCTCTTCGTCCAGCGCTAGGAATGCTTGTACTTTCCCGTCTACTTCATGGATTCGTTTATAAGACTCGTCCACTAAATCAGAAACAGACAGTTCCTTTTTATGTAAAAGCTCTTTTAATTCAGAAATTTTGTGGTCAAACAGTGACATGCCTCAGGCCTCCTTTAGTCCAAAATTGATGGCACACGAATATAGCCGTCTTTATGATCAGGCGCGTTTTTGATGACTGCCTCAATGGAAAGACCTTTATTCGGAACATCTTCTCTCATGACGTTTTTCATTTTTAATACGTGTGTTGTTGGTTCAACGTTTTCCGTATCTACCTCGTTTAACTGCTCTGCAAATGAAATGATGCTATCAAGCTGTTCTGTAAACATCTCAGCTTCTTCTTCTGTAATCGCAAGCCGTGCCAAATGCGCAACATGCTTTACTTCTTCTATTGATATTCTTGACATGCAGGTTCACCTCCAAAAATGATACGTGTTCGTGGTCATGATCATAAGTCATATACACTTTATCATATCAAATTTTACTGTTCTAAAGCAACTTTACGAGGTCGCCCAGAAAGGCTTTGTCCACTATTGTCAAAAATATTCATCAAGGTGACTTTTTATTTTTCAGAAAATTTTTTCTTTTATTTAATTGAGTAAGCGTTTACATATAGACGCTTATCACGCATAGACGTATTTTTTTGTCTGATGAGGATGTTTAAGAAGGTTGATCACTTGGGAATACTCTGATAGGTTAAGTAACCATAGCAGTGAGCAGACAGTTCAATAGGCTGTTCTTTGTATATTTTGATTGAGGTGATGTCAAATTAATACGAAAAAGGTGATATGGAAACATGAGTATTGAGATTGTAATTTCTCTATCTATTTATTTTATTGGAATGCTTGCCATTGGCTGGTATGCATTCAGAAAAACAAACGACTTGAATGATTATATGTTAGGCGGACGCGGGTTAGGTCCTTATGTAACGGCTCTATCTGCTGGTGCAGCTGATATGAGTGGGTGGATGCTGATGGGGCTTCCAGGCGCTATGTATACAACTGGTCTTTCATCTGGATGGCTTGCTGTTGGGTTAATTAGTGGGGCTTACTTAAACTATCTATTCCTAGCGCCACGATTGAGATCGTATACAGAAGTTGCTGATGATGCGATTACCATTCCAGACTTTTTTGACAAACGGTTTAAAGACTCATCTACTTTATTGAAAGCTGTCTCAGCTGTCATCATTATGATTTTCTTTACGCTTTACACCTCATCAGGTATGGTATCAGGCGGACGCTTATTTGAATCAGCGTTTGGTGCTCATTATATGTTTGGTTTAATCTTAACTTCTAGTATCGTGATTTTGTACACACTATTCGGCGGCTTTTTGGCAGTTAGTTTAACTGATTTTGTTCAAGGAGCTATTATGTTTTTAGCATTAGTGCTCGTGCCGATCGTTGCCTTTACTCAATTAGGTGGACCTGTTGCCACATTCAATGATATTCAACAGATTGACCCTAAATTGCTTGATATTTTTAGAGGAACGAGCGTCATTGGCATTATTTCCTTCCTCGCTTGGGGACTCGGTTACTTTGGACAGCCGCACATTATTGTTCGCTTTATGGCGATTACGACTGTAAAAGATTTAAAGCCAGCACGTCGTATAGGTATGAGCTGGATGATTGTGTCTGTCATTGGTTCACTATCTGTCGGTTTAGTCGGCGTGGCGTATGTTCATGAAACAAGCACCACTTTGGCAGACCCAGAAACCATCTTTATTGTGTTTTCTAAAGTGTTATTCCATCCATATATTACTGGATTTTTACTTTCTGCCATTTTAGCTGCGATTATGAGTTCAATTTCTTCTCAGCTGCTTGTCACTGCAAGTGCGATGACAGAGGATTTATACCGTACATTCTTTAGAAGAAAAGCCTCTGACAAAGAACTTGTGATGATTGGACGTATCTCTGTACTAGTCGTAGCGATTGTTGCCATTTGTCTCTCTCTAAACCCAAGTGATACTATTCTTGACCTTGTCGGTTATGCTTGGGCTGGGTTTGGATCTTCATTCGGTCCAGTCATCTTGTTATGTCTATACTGGAAACGAATGAATCATCATGGCGCTTTAGCCGGAATGATTGTTGGGGCTGTTGTCGTTCTCGTTTGGATTTCAACAGGCTTAAACAACACGACTGGATTGTACGAAATGGTTCCTGGATTTATTTTAAGTGGTTTGACTGCTATTATTGTCAGCCTCTTAACAAATAAACCGTCTAAAGCTTCTAAAAAGCTATTTAGCAAAATGGAAGACCATCTCGAAGAAGAAACAAAATAACTAGACATGAGGAGTCATCTGCATTATGCGGATGACTCTCTTTATTTTTAAATAAAATGCTTTTCTTTCTCCCGTTTCTGAATAAAATAGAAG
The DNA here is from genome assembly GCF_038005045.1 of Bacillus sp. FSL K6-3458. Taxonomy (NCBI): domain Bacteria; kingdom Bacillati; phylum Bacillota; class Bacilli; order Caryophanales; family Bacillaceae; genus Bacillus; species Bacillus sp. FSL K6-3458. Next base: position 3,365,884 of record NZ_JBBOSI010000001.1, read on the forward strand.
TTGTGCAGCCATATGGACTGTGAGAAGATCATATACATGATGTGAAACGTACATGAAGTGAAAGGAGCGATACGCATGTTTTGGACAATTGAATGGGATACGGTCTTAAAATTAGCCGTTGCCACCTTAATCGGTTTGATCATCGGTCTTGAACGCGAACTTAAGAAAAAGCCGCTTGGGCTGAAAACGTGTATTGTCATTGCTGTCAGCTCCTGCGTATTAACCATCATCAGCATTGATGCAGCCTACAATTTCCCTCGAGTCTCTAAGCTTCAAATGGACCCACTCAGGTTACCGGCGCAAATTATATCTGGTGTTGGTTTTATTGGAGCAGGTGTGATTCTTCGCAAAAGCAATGACGTCATCTCAGGACTTACGACATCTGCGATGATTTGGGGAGCAGCAGGACTTGGGGTTGCAACAGGTGCAGGTTTTTATAAAGAAGCCTTCCTCAGTCTTTTCTTTATTCTCGTCAGTGTGGAATTTTTACCTTGGCTCTTCCAGCGGATTGGACCCATTCGCTTACAGGAAAAAGAAATCCGCATCAGAATGTCACTTTCTGATCGAAACCGCATGACAGAGATTTTAAAAGAAATGAAAGCACTCAATATTCGCATTCATTCTGTACGTATTGATGATTTAAAGGAAAAAGACTATCCGATCATGGAAGTACGTGTTCGCGTACATAAAGACCGCTATACAACCGATGTGTACTTTGATATTAAAGATTTAGAAGGCGTTGTTGGTGTGAAGTGTGATACGGTTTAGGATAAAAAGCCCCTTGCTATGTGAAACAGCAAGGGGCTTTCTATTTATGTTGTTAGCTGATGAAAGTCAAAAGGCGTAATTGGGGTTTTGTCCTCAATCTCCTTTCGAAAACGCGCCAGCATGGCACTTTCGTCAGCGCTTAGTGTTCGGAGATCAAATGCTTGATGTAAAAGCCCATAAATAAGCATATGACGCAGCATAAGGAAATCTGGTATTGTCGCCAGCCATGCGTCATCAAGCTCATTCTCCTGTCGATAGCCTTTGAGAAAATGGCTCATAAATTCACCCGTAAATTCAGCTTTATCCTCATACGGAATCACCGGATACCAAAGAACGTTGTATAGCAAAATGCTTATATCATTGATAAACCAGTGATACCCACAATCATCAAAATCAAATGCAATGATTTCTCCCTGATGATAATGGAAGTTCCCGTGATGTAAATCCGCATGCACCAGTCCATAGACATCCTTGGATATTCGGAGCTGGTGAAGCTTTTGCATCAGTTCATCTTTTCTCTGCAACACAACCGTTTGATCAGAAGGAATATACGTTTCAAGCTTTAATTGCTCCTCCTCATACCACTCTTGACGCTTATAGCGAGGATCTTTCACTTGATATTGTTTAGTCGTTTGATGCATACGCCCAGTATAGGCTCCTAACGCTTGAAACAACTGTCCATTCCAATCTGCTTCGGTCACTTTTCTGCCGGGCGCCTTTTCGTACACTCTCAGCAAAAAAGCGCCTCCTGCTTGATCGGGAATCGCTTCAACATCTTTTCCTCTTGCGGATAAAACCGGTTTAGCTACTGAGATTCCATGTTGAGATAAATACCGAATCCAGTCCATTTCTCCTAGAATATATGTGCGGGAGCGGCGAATGGTATGGGTAATTTTCAATATATAACTTGACCCTTTTTCATCCGTATATTCATACACATAATTTTCTGCATCGGCTAGAAATGTGACCTGTTCTGGCTGAAAATGATAGAGTAGAGCCGCTTTCTTTAAGACCATTTGTTCATCGTATCGTGCTTTTACTTCTTTATGCATGCTGATTCTCCTTTTATCGTCTTTTTACTTATACATGACGGTAATCAGCATTTATACGAGCATCAACATACCTGCCTTTCCTTTTGGTTTCTTCACATACTTTGACAAAAGTTGAAAGATTCCTCTAATTAGAAATAAAAAAACCGCCAAAAGGCGGTTTTCAGATGGTTGACAAAGGGCGAAAATGAACTTGATTTTAACCCTTTGTCTTCTTTTCAGCGTGATAGAAAACCTTTGCAGTCTAGGAAGGACGAGTACTGGCGCGGAGCAAATTTCACATTCGTGAGCACCAGCACGCAGGACTGACAAAGAATGCGAGGGTTTGTCTACACGCTAAAAACCGCCAAAAGGCGGTTTTTATTTAGTCATATATATGGACCGTTGGTTCTTTGTCTTCAGCATTTTTTGTGATGAGGGCTTCTTGCTGATCAGAAGAGGTGATGTTGATTTCTATATTGGTGCTCTTATAGTAATCCATGACTTCACCTGTTAAGTATTGCGTAAATGCCACGACTTCTGTTTTTCCGTAGAATTGCATTGGAATTTCTACTTTCATTTTTTGCAAGTTTCCGTTTTTATAGAAACCTTTGCCTACCACACCTGTGTAATTCGGGAAGTAGTCTTCTACCTTTGTCTTGAAGCGGTCAAATCGCTCTGAATCATCTTTGTAGCTGCTCTTGGCATTATCTGAAGGGAAGAAGACATTCTCTTCTTTAATCGTATCCCAACTACCAATATCAGCTGATCCTGCTTTTACATCGGTTTTAGCGATGAAGTTTCCTGGAACAATAGATGATTTTGGTGCTTGTTTATAAAGAGCAATCATGACTGGGACTTTTTGCAGTCCGTCCATTTGACGAAGGCGTTTAATGACTTGTTCCGCAATTTTTTCGCCCTCTGCTAAAAGTTTCTTTGAATTCTTCGATGAATCGATGGTCACCTCTTGCTGAGGATCCCCGATATTTTCGCGATAATAATAGACAGAGTTAAGCGCAAGACCGATGACAACCCCGCCAAGCTGTAAGCTATTTTTATCTTTTCTGATTAAGTAATTATGTTCTAGCATGGAAGCTAAGTAGATTGGACTATTTTCATTTTTTGACTTTGTTGAACCTGAGTTTGGAAGAGCAGGGTTTAAGCCTAAGTTCTTAAAGTCTTTGTCTTCTTTTTCAGCTTTTTTCAGATCACTGCCTGTTTTTTTGCGGGCAAGCCAGCTGAGAACAGTATCTTCATCTAAATGCTGTCCTTCTTGGAACAGATAATCATTTGTATTGAATGATTCTGTTGCCAGGCGCATGAGTCCTGTTTCAAATTCATCAATGTCTAAGCGTGTATTGAGACGCTCTGCTGTTAGTCCTCTTGCCGCTCCTTGTTTAAACGGCAGCACCATTTTGTAATAGGAATCAGAGATGTTGTACATTGGGATGATCGCTGTTTCTTTCGTTTCATCCGTTTTTTGTGTGACCTCTTCCTCATCCTTTCCCCCAAAAGGTGCACACGCTGACAATACCAGTGTGAGCATTGTCAGCAGCAATAGCAACTTTTTCAATAGAAAACACTCCTCTTATTTCTTTAGCTCCTCGAGCATTTTGGCTTCGTCCCAAATTTCAATATTGAGTTCTTCTGCCTTTGTCAGCTTACTTCCAGCTGCTTCGCCGGCAATGACTAAGTCTGTTTTTTTACTTACGCTACCTGCTAACTTGCCGCCTAATGCTTCGATCGCTGCCTTTGCATCATTACGAGACATTTCTTCTAATTTCCCCGTCAGCACAATCGTTTTTCCTGCAAAGTAGGAATCACTTTCTTCTACTTTCACCGGTTTTGGCCCTGTGTAGGTCATATTGACCCCAAGTTCTTTTAGTTCATTTAGCAGATCTAGTATTTCTTCTTTCTCAAAGTACGTGACGACTGCATCGGCCATTTTTTCACCAATTTCATCTACTTCAAGTAATTGTTCTTTCGTTGCTTGTTTTAACTGATCGATATCCTCAAAGTGCATGGCCAACGTCTTCGCTGCTTTAGAACCAATAAATCGAATACCAAGTCCAAATAATAAACGTTCAAGAGAGTTTTCTTTCGATTGCTCGATCGAACGCAGTAAATTATCGACTGATTTTTCGCCCATTCGTTCTAGCTGAATCAACTCTTCTTTTGTTAAACGGTAAAGGTCTGATACACGAGAGACAAGCTGTTCTTTGAAAAGTTGTGTAATGACTCGCTCTCCTAGCCCATTAATATTCATCGCATTACGAGACACAAAGTGAATGAGTCCTTCACGTATTTGAGCGGGGCATTGTGGATTGATGCACCGAAGCGCCACTTCTCCTTCAATTCTGACCAGCTCACTTTGACACTCTGGACATTCAGTCGGCATGTGAAACGGCTTTTCTTCTCCTGTTCGCTGATCAACTAGGACACCTGCAACCTCTGGGATAATATCGCCCGCTTTTTTGACAATCACTTGATCAAAAAGGCGGATATCCTTCTCTTTGATCAAATCTTCATTATGAAGAGAAGCACGTTGCACTGTCGTCCCTGCCACTTTTACAGGCTCAAGAATCGCTGTTGGGGTGATGACGCCAGTACGCCCCACACTTAGTTCAATATCAATCAGCTTCGTCACGACTTCTTCGGCCGGAAATTTGTACGCAACAGCCCAGCGTGGACTTTTTGCTGTGAAGCCTAGTTCTTCTTGCTGAGCCAGTGAATTGACTTTAATAACAATGCCATCGATTTCGTATGAGAAATCAGCACGCTTTGTTTTCAGTGTTTCAATGAGGTCGATCACTTCTTCAATGGTTTGGCACATCCGTCTTTCTTTGTTCGTTTTAAAGCCAAGCTCATCGAGAAGATCAAGTCCTGCGCTTTGCGTTTCAACACCAATTTCATCAAGCTCCGCTATACTGTAGACGAAGATATCAAGGTTTCGTTTCGCTGCAATTTTCGTATCGAGCTGACGAAGTGAGCCAGCAGCCGCATTACGCGGGTTCGCAAACGGCTCTTCTTCGTTTTGTAATCTTTTTTCGTTAAGGGCTTCAAAAGAAGGTTTTGGCATAAATGCCTCGCCTCTCACTTCAATCGACAGAGGCCGATTGATTTTGAGCGGGATGGAACGAATGGTTTTGAGGTTCTCGGTAATATCCTCACCTGTTGTCCCATCACCCCGCGTGGCACCCCGGACAAACACGCCATTTTCATAACGGAGAGAAACAGCGAGTCCGTCAATTTTCAGCTCGACATTGTAAGCGATGTCGTCACCGACTGCCTGACGAACCCGGCGGTCAAAATCAAGAAGGTCCTGTTCATGAAACGCATTGCCGAGACTGAGCATCGGTGTACCGTGACGTACTTTTTGGAAGGCGTCTAAAACAGCACCTCCTACTCTTTGCGAGGGTGAATCCGCTGCTTTTAAATCAGGGTATTCTTCCTCCAGAGAGATCAGCTCACGCATCCGCGCATCATATTCAGCGTCAGGAACACTTGGACGATCCAGTGTGTGATATTCGTAGTTGTATTGATTCAAAATCTGGTGTAGTTCCTCGATCCGGCGTTTCGCTGCTTCTTTATCCATCTGCTTCTTCCTTTCACTTCATCCGTTTTGTCAGTCCTATCAGTTTATTGCTTTTCGATTGGCGCAAATGCGGCAAGGAGACGCTTAATGCCTGTAGGGCTTGGGAAGGCAATATCAAGCTCTGTACTATCCCCACTACCTTTTACACTCACAACCGTGCCAACGCCCCATTTTTTATGAGCGGCTTTATCACCGACAGCCCAGCCAATGCTGCCGCCGCCTGTGTTTTGAATGGTTTGCGTTTGGGGACGTGAGACAGGCCCTCGTCTTTGCGGTCTTTCTCTCGTTTGGCCAAACGGTGTTTTCGTTTCTTTTTTCTCATTTAGGTTGTCCAATAAATCAGCTGGTATTTCTCTGATAAATCGTGATTCCAGATTCATGTTCGTCCGGCCGAATAACGTTCTCATCTTCGCACTTGATAAATAAAGCTCTTCTTCGGCCCGAGTGATCCCCACGTAAGCAAGACGGCGCTCTTCTTCCATCTCGGCATCTTCCATTAATGAACGGCTGTGCGGGAAGACGCCTTCCTCCATGCCCATTAAGAACACAACAGGGAATTCAAGTCCTTTTGCTGCGTGAAGCGTCATTAAAATGACCGCATCCTGATCTTCTTCCTCAGCCTCATCCAGCTTATCAATGTCTGCGACGAGGGCGAGGTCTGTCAAGAAGGTGACAAGTGATTTATCTTCATTTTGTTCTTCAAAGTTTTTAGTGACCGATAGAAACTCGTCAATATTTTCTAAACGGCTTTGTGCTTCAATCGTTTTTTCGATCTTCAGCGCTTCACGGTAACCTGTTTTCTCTAGGATCTCTTCCGTTAATTCTGTGACAGATAAATAATCCTGCATATTTGTCATTTGATCAATGAGCTGTTTGAATTCATCAAGCGCATTGGCTGCCCTTGCACTGAGTCCAATGAAATCTACCTGAGCAAGTGCTTCAAACATAGACAGGTCATTCATCTCCGCATATGCCGCAATCTTATCAACAGAAGTTGCACCGATTCCGCGCTTTGGTACGTTCACAATTCGTGCAAAGCTAATGTCATCATCTGGGTTAGCTACTAGGCGTAAGTACGCCAAAATGTCCTTGATCTCTTTTCTATCATAGAACTTCGTGCCGCCGACAATGTTGTATTGAATGTTTGACTTCAATAATGTTTCCTCTATGACACGAGACTGCGCATTGGTCCGATAAAGAATCGCAAAATCGGATAATTTACGCTTGCCGCTCTGATGCAGCTGATGAATCTTTCCAGCAACAAATTGTCCTTCACCGAATTCATTATCTGCACGGTAATAGGCAATCTTCGCTCCTTCGTCATTTTCTGTCCAAAGGTTTTTTGGCTTACGGTTTGAATTGTTTTGAATCACCGTGTTTGCGGCATTCAGAATACGTTTAGTCGATCTGTAATTTTGCTCAAGCAAAATTACTTCACTGGACGGATAATCTTTTTCAAAGGAAAGAATGTTTGTAATATCCGCTCCACGCCAGCGATAGATAGACTGATCCGAGTCACCGACCACACATATATTTTGAAAACGCTGAGCGAGCAATTTCACAAGCATGTACTGCGCTCTGTTTGTATCCTGATACTCATCGACATGAATGTATTGGAATTTTCGCTGATAGTGTTCTAATACTTCAGGGATCCGCTCAAACAGACGAATCGTCATCATAATAAGATCATCAAAATCGAGTGATTGGTTCTTGAGTAATCGTTTTTGATAATCTGTGTAGACGTCGCTGACCACTTGATCATAGAAATCACCAGCAGTTTTAGCGTATTCCTCTGCGTCAATGAGTTCGTTTTTTGCACTACTGATTGAACCTAAAATGCTACGTGGATCAAACTTTTTAGGATCGATATTTCGTTCTTTTAAAATGTTTTTAATGACTGAAAGCTGGTCAGATGTGTCTAATATAGAAAAGTTGCGATTCACACCAATACGGTCAATATCGCGGCGTAAAATGCGCACACACATGCTGTGGAACGTAGAGATCCAAATGTCATCCGCACCAGGCCCTAAAATGGCTTGTACACGCTCACGCATTTCTCTTGCTGCTTTATTTGTAAAGGTAATCGCTAAAATATTCCACGGTGCCACATGCTTTTCTGCCATTAAATACGCAATTCGATGCGTGAGCACTCGTGTTTTTCCACTACCTGCTCCTGCCATCAGTAGCAACGGCCCGTCTGTTGCTTTGACCGCTTCTTTCTGCGCGTCATTCAGCCCTTCTAATAGATGATTCGATATTTCATTCATTTCATTCACCGCCAATTCGAACTTATGTTCTATTTTAACCCGTTTCGTCTTGTTTGACTATGATGACTTTTTCACTGCGTCGACTGTCTTTAACGCTTCTTTAAAATTGTCATAAATGACGTTTCCCACTACGACAACGTCTGCATGCTGTGCAAAGTCTTTCGCCTGCTCTTTGCTTTCAATACCGCCGCCATAAAATAGAACCGTTTCATGTAGCACTGCTTTGGTTTCTTTCACAAGCTCTATGTCTCCAAGCGTCCCGCTGTATTCTAAGTAAAAGATGGGCAGTTTCATCAAGTGCTCTGCCACTCTCGCATATGCTCTTACGTCATCTATATCCAGTGCCGTATTTGCCTCTGTCAGCTTAGCCGCTTTACACTCTTCGTTTAAGATGACATATCCTTCCGGCACAATCTCTTCCATTGACATCAAATCACCGTATTCCTTCATCGCATCCTTATGCAGACCAACAATCCAATCAGGATGAGCGCTGTTTAACACAGTGGGGATAAAATACAAGTCAAAGCCAGGCACAATCATCTCATGTGTCGAGATTTCAAGAACACATGGCACAAGAAAGCGGCGCACCTTTGACATCAGTTGCAGCACGTTGTCTTCTGTCACATTGTCACTGCCGCCAATTAAAATGGCATCCGTACCGGATTCACAAATCGCTTCAAGTTGTTCATCGGAAATCTCTTTATTTGGATCGAGTTTAAAGACATGCTTCCACTCGGTAACATCATACATGAAAAACGTTCCTCCATTCGTTTCATTCCATTTAAATATTATAACAAAATCAGACACCGCAAAAAATGGGTAACCTCCTTCAGCTAAAAGTTTCATTCTTTTGAAAATAGTCGATTTTCACTTTAGGCGAGGTGAATGGAGACTATATGAAAGCTCCACTTCAAGAGGAGCTGAGGGAGATCAATAGATGCGTGCTGAACTGAAATGAGAGCTACTTCATCTCATCACATGATATTATACATGAAAGGAACATTTTACTATCGACCAAGCAGGTGAATGATTTGAAAAGAACCATCACATATGATCAAACGATCGACATCGGATACATCTATCTCATCCCGCCTCGAATCGGGACAATCAAAGAAACCATTGAATTAGACGTGAATGAATGTGTGATCGTAGACATCGACAAAGAGGGCCGAGTGGCTGGGCTGGAGTTATTTGCAGAAGAAGCCAAGGTGTTGAAGCACACACCCGTTTATGAGGACGAGCTTTCGTTACGTTTTACGGATCAGGAAGTTCTCTCAACCTATCATTTATCGGGCATTGAATTTCTTTTCTCGACGCCTGATCACGAAGGATTGATCGGTTTTACGATTGTCGATCCTCTTCGATATCACATCAAAAAAAAGACAAGAAAAAACCGTTTTGAATGGTCAAAACGGTTTTTCTAAACTATTGTCTCACTTCATTAAAATAATGAACAGATGTCATGGCCCCTTCATCGACCATCTTATTGTCTTGAATATCTAACGGATCAGGGTGACCAGCTTTTTCAGGAACCTTTTCATCTGAGCGGAACATGCTTGCCCATTTTTTGAGATGCTGTTTATTTTTCACTGCTAATAACACTGCACCACCAACCCCTAATCCTGCAAGTACATACGCATTCGGACGCTTATTCATGTATGTTCCCTCCCCTTATGATCTTATTTGTAAGTTACCCCGCCTTTTCATTTCTAAACGTCACAATCTGTTGAAGTGGTTTCTCTTTCAATGAAAAGTGGAATAACAACAGTAATGATAGAGAAAAGAGGGGATTTTCGTGACAACAACTTTCATTGTCATTGGCGCATTATTAGTGATTTTTTTCATCATACCAATCATTTTATTCATCTGGATTTGGATGCGAGATGAAAAACAGGAAGAGCATTCTGTCCTACGAAATTATCCGGTCATTGGAAAGCTACGGTTTATTTTTGAAAAAATAGGACCTGAGCTTCGTCAATATCTGTTTCTAAATGATCGAGAGGAGCTTCCTTTCTCAAGAAGAGAATACGAGCAAGCTGTCATGTCTGGGAAGTACAAAAGCCGGACAATGGGCTTTGGATCAAAACGTGATTTTGACAAGCCTGGTTACTATATTCGCAACGTCCTATTTCCAAAGCAGCGAGATGAGTTACGCATCGATCAATCTGAAAAAATCCAAACAAAAGTGTATCAGATCGATCAAGACAATTTACTGAGAAGAAGTGAACACACGAAAGAAGTCGAAGCAAAACCTTACTATCTCCATCAAGACGATGTACAAGTGATAGGCGAGCACACATGTCAAAAGCCTTTCCGTGTAAAAGGCCTGATTGGTCAGTCAGCCATGAGCTACGGATCTTTAGGAGACAGGGCCATTACAGCATTATCCTCAGGATTAAAGATGGCTGGCGGTACGTGGATGAACACAGGTGAAGGCGGGCTTTCTCCCTATCACCTCAAAGGCGGAGCCGATATTATATGCCAGATTGGGCCTGGTCTATTTGGCGTGAGAACAGAGGATGGCGCATTTTCATTTGAAGAGTTTAAGAAAAAAAGCGAGCACGAGGAAGTCAAAGCCTTTGAGCTGAAGCTGGCTCAAGGAGCTAAAACACGCGGCGGACATATTGACGGTGAAAAGGTCACCGAAGAAATTGCAAGCATCCGTAAATTGCCGCCCCACCAATCCATTGACAGTCCAAATCGATTTGAGATGTTCCATTCCATTCCTGATATGTTTGATTTCATTGAACAGTTGCGAAGTATAGGCGGAAAGCCAGTCGGCATCAAGCTTGTGGTCGGACATAAAGAAAACATTGAGGAACTTGCAGCGTACATGAAAAAAAGCGGAAAGCATCCTGATTTCATTACAGTAGATGGCGGAGAAGGCGGCACTGGTGCATCCTTTCATGAATTGGCAGATTCCGCAGGGCTGCCGATTTTCACGGCACTCCCAATGGTTCATCAAATATTGAAGGAATACGGTGTCAGAGATCAGGTAAAACTCTTTGCTTCTGGCAAACTTCTCTCACCTGATAAAATTGCGATTGCCCTTTCCATGGGTGCTGACTTTGTCAATATCGCACGGGGACTCATGTTTTCAGTCGGATGCATTCGCGCACAAGTGTGCCATACGAATAAATGCCCAGTCGGGGTTGCCACCACAGATCCAAAGCTGCAAAAAGGTTTATCCATTGAAGAAAAGAAATACCGAGTCTGTAATTATATCCTTTCTCTTAGAGAAGGTTTGTTTAATTTATGCGCAGCAGCTGGAATCGAATCACCTATTCATTTTAACGAAAAACATATTATTTTTAGACAAGAAAACGGCCAGACAAGTGAAGTCCCTATGTTCTCAGGCACAGAGCAGTCTGTCTAGCTTAAAAAGGTGCGTTTCCGCACCTTTTTTCGTTGACATTCTTGCTCAATCACGTATAAAGAACTTAATAGATCTTTGATAAGGAGAAAGAGTATGCGTGAAAAAAAGGTCCGCGGTATGAAACGAAAGACTCAACAGATCATAAAAGAAATGAACGCAAATACGCAGTCGTTTCCGGCGAATGTTTCTGACTACTGGCACCTTCCTCTACCAGCGGCTTATGATTTTATGACTTCCAACAGAACACCGAAAAAGATCAAACGTCTATGCATTCAAACTCTATTGAATAGAGCTGAGCATCTCATTGATTTGAAACCAAACGACGGGGACATATATCGTGTCGTGGTCGCAGTCGATCTGCCTGGATTATGGCATTCACAAATCATTGTGTTTAAAGGGGATTCTTATGTGAAAGATTTCTTCAACAGACAAGATGAGTATCAGACATGGCTTCCCCTTTCTGATCAGAGAAATATTCAAAAAGAATGGGATTTATCTGTTGCGCAAAATATGCGAACCATCGGTTTTAAGGAAGTGATCACTGATGACGATGAAGTGTCCTATGAAGGTGAACGATGGTTTATGGGAGAACTTGATGATATCAAATAGAGCCATTTCAACTGAAATGGCTCTATTTGTTCAACTTCAAAACGACAAATCATAAAGAATGTCTGCAGTGAAAGCTACTTTATTTTGTTTCGTCCGTTGCTTGTTGCTCTGCTACGCGGTCAAGTGCCATCGTATAGGCATCATTTCCGTAGTTCAAGCAGCGTTTGACACGTGAGATAGTGGCTGTACTTGCACCTGTTTCCGTCTCAATTTTATGATACGTATTTCCCTCGCGAAGCATACGCGCTACTTCAAGACGCTGTGATAAAGATTGGATTTCATTGATGGTGCACAAATCATCAAAAAATCGATAACATTCTTCCAGGTCTTTAAGGGATAAGATGGAGTTGAATAGCTGATCTAAGCTTTTGCCCCTTAATTTATCAATTTGCATCTTTATACATCTTCTCCTTTACTATTGGCACACCGCTCCGCACTGACTTTTCCGAGAAAGCGGTATCTTTCCTGACTCATTTTTTTCAACCTCAGCAATGAGCTTTGAACGAATCATGACAGGTTTGGTTCTACGCTGAAAATGCCATCAGGTTCTTTCGTAAGCCGAAGCTTCTTTATCGTAAACAAATTCGACAAGTTTTGTCATATTCCTTGTGCGACAATCTGACAAACTTGTTTGCCTCCGATATCTAGAACACTTCTGCTCTGTTAAGTCTTTCCCTAAAAAACAGTATGTGTAGAAAGCTTGGCGAGACGACAAACCTGCGCCCCGCCTTGCTTAATTATTCAAAATATGTTGGTCGGCCAGCGTAACCGACAGATTCATTTTACAATTGGGCACTTCATTCGTCATGTCAAAGCCCTATGCTTTGTCACCATATCTAGCAGCGAAGAGATCTTTTGCTTACTCCTGCCCTATAACAGCGGTCAGAAATCTAGCAAATATGATACAGCTCCACTCTGTTATATTTTAACGCATTATAGACGGAAAGAGTACAGTTTTTTTCATGACATCAAATATTCCTCTTGGTGTCACTCGAATATACGGCAAGTGTGTGCTTTGGAAAAAGACAAGTGTATCAATCGGGCAGTCAAATGGATACCCTCGCTCAATGAGTAGCTTGCGTAACGTTTGCTCCTGCTGAAGAACCGTTTCAAACGGTTCAGCTGATGCACAGCCTGATAATTGCAGCGGGATTTCATGCAAAATCTTTCCGTTTTCTGTGAGCACAATTCCACCGCCAATTTCTTTCATTCGCTTATGAGCGAGCATCATATCATCTTTATTTTTCCCAATCACTAAAATGTCACCAGTGGTTGAAAATGAGCTGACAAACCCTTGCACCTTGTTTGCAAATCCTTTTAACATTGTGTTCACGCGCCACTCGCCTTTTCGATCAATCAGGCTGAAGAAGCTTTGATCATGGTCACAGGACAGCTGATTGACAGAGTTATCAATCTCCACTGTATAAGGCTCCATGATGACAGCATTGCGCATTTTGACACCAAGAGGCATTGAGAATTGCAAGTCACTCATTGTCAGGTCATAGCTTAAATCTAATGGTTCAAGCCCACCATTTTCCCATTTTGTCTCTTGGAATTGATGCTGGTTCTCCCCCTCTAATTTCAGGATTACCCCTTTAGAAATCACCGTTTCTGGATTTGGATTCATCGGATCATCTAAAATATTCAAAGAAGCCAATCGGCCAGGACCGACCACGCCTAATAAGTCATCAATTTGATAGTATTTCGCAATGTTAAAAGTCGCCATATTGTACGCATCAATAGTAGGCACGCCTTCTTCAAGGGCAATGGAAATGAGACGATTGATCATGCCTTCTTCATAAAAGTGAGGCGCTGATCCATCTGTTGTATAGAAAAAGTGATCGTAGTGCCTAAAGTCACGCTCATGCAATTCCCTTAAAATGTTCACTAAATCTGGGCGGATGGAAGAATGACGCAAGGACACATGATAACCTAGAGACAAGCGTTTGAGCACATCGTCTGCATTCATTGCTTCATGATCACTGTCCGCTCCAAACAGCTTCATTTTTGTTAGCGTTTTCTCAGAAGCCCCAGGGAAATGCCCTTCAATTCGTTTTCTCTGCTTCTTCGTTTCTTGCATGCAATATAAAATGAGATCATCACCGTCCATTAATCTTGGCCAGCTCGTTAATTCGCCGCCTTGAAGGACGTCGGGATGATCAATCCATTCTTTCCGATAGTTAATAGGAAGCATCTCATCTTCATACCTGACCTCGGTTTGAAGATCGTATCTGGACCACCAGAAGTACTGAAATGGCTGCTTTTTTAATTCACACAGAGTGGAAAGCGCTTTCTTTTCGTTGCTTTGCAAAAGAAGAAATAAGTTATCGCTGACCATCGTTGTTGTGCCAAATTGAGACACATATTCTGCAAGTGATTGGGGATTATAAATATGGAACGGATGCGCGTGAGGTTCAATATACCCCGGCACAATGTATTTACCTTCACAATCAATCACACGTTTAGCTGATTTATTTTGAGGAAGCTCTGCTCCGACATAAACAATTCGATCATCATGTATCCAAATATTTGCCTTCACCCATTGCTTCAAAAACGGGTTTAGCACGAGTCCATTCGTTAAAAGGAGTGTTGGAACTATTTTTGAGTCGACTACATCGATTTGTGTGCGGATGTCATTGTTTCTCCAATTAAAAGTACGTTCGGACATTCACATACTCTCCTTCATTTGTATTAGCCCTATCGTAACATAACGAACCACGTTACGCATTAATGAAACGTTACAATTTCTTGAAATCACACTTAAAATAATTTAAAAAAGGAGAATCACTTGCAATGAAACCTAATCTTGGCTTAATGGAAGCGCTCATGAGAATTGCCTGCGGAATGACGATATGTACTGTAGCTGGATCCTTATATGCTCGAAAACCATGGAGTAAAATGCTGCTTTTTGGCATCATGCTCGGCGGATTAAAATTGGGTTCTGGTATTCTTCGTTTTTGTCCAGTGACCTATATGTGTGAACAGCAGAATACACATAAAGAGAAGGCTGAGTAGACAGCCTTCTTTTTTTGTGTGTGAATCATTCCGCTGCTTCGCACCATTTGACCAACGTACCAGCAATGATTTCTGCTGCTTCAATCACATGTTTGATCTCAATGGATTCATTCGGGAAATGGGCAAGCTCTGTCGTTCCAGGTCCAAACACAATGATTGGGATATCCGCTGCTTGTGACAGTAATCCGCCGTCTGTCCCCCAAGGGGCGGCTTCCACCTTTGGCGGGTGCTGCATGACCTCTTCATATTGTTCCTTCAATAGACCTAAAAGCGGGTGATCAGAGTCGATTGACCCTGGAAGCCATCTAGCACCAAACCACTCCACCTCCACAGGATGTTCTTGAAACCAATCATCCTTTTCAGCGAGTCCAGTCATCCAATTTTCTAATTCCTTCTCTGCCTGCTCAACTGTCTCACCTGGCATCACACCAAGCCTGCCTTCCATTGTGACAAGATCTGCGACAGAGGACGGCCAATCACCGCCTTGAATTTTCCCAATGTTGATTGGAATTGGAATCGGGATATGCTGAAACAACGGCTCCGTCACTCGCTGATTTCTTTCTTTTTCTAGTGCCGCTATATGAGAAAGGACCACCGTGCTCTTTTCAATAGCAGAAACACCGTGATACCTTGTTCCGCCATGAGCTGCCCTTCCTTTAATATGCAGCCTGAACCACTTTGATCCTTGCTGAAGTGGAAAAATATTCATATGACTTGGCTCTGGAATGATGGCAGCATCCGCTGTGTACCCTTTCAATATCGCAGCAAGTGTGCCTGCTCCGCCGCTTTCCTCTTCGACGACACTATGAAACACCACATCTCCTTTCAGGGGAATCTGAAGCGCATGCAGTGCCTCAAGCGCAAAGAGTAAAGAAACGTTTCCACCTTTCATATCTGTTGCCCCGCGTCCATAAAGTCTCCCGTTTATGATATGCCCGCTGTAAGGTGGATATGTCCATTGATTTGTATCTCCTGCCGGAACCACATCTACGTGCCCGTTTAATAAAATCGATTTGCCGCCACCTTTTCCTTTCAATCGTCCAGCAACGTTGGGACTCCCTTGAAAAGATCGGCGCGGGGAATAAAAATAAGGATGCTCTAGTAATTCATCACCGCCAATTTCCCAAACGTCTACATCAAAGTTAATGGCGGACAGTTTATTGGCCACGATCTGCTGCACGTCTTCTTCATTCCCTTGGGTGCTGTCACATTGCACCATTTGCTGAAGAAGCGTAATGGCTTCATCCTGATGCTCTTTCATCCAGTTTCTGATACGTGTCATTGGCTGCAAGTCGTTCATCCTTTCTACACAACAGATTTGACATCAGGCGCTAAAATTAATGGCGCTTCAGTCGCCCTTATGACATCTTCCGGCTGAAATGGCGGCATGACTTCACGTAAAATGAGCAGCTGAGACTTGACCTCAATGACCGCCATATCCGTAATAATCAAATCGACACACGCTTTAGCGGTTAACGGCAATGTACAAGCCGATTTCACTTTAGATCGACCGTGTTTATCAAGATGGCTCATCACCACCACCACTTTTTTCGCTTTTTGCGCCAGCTCAATCGCTCCGCCCATACCCGGTACTCTTTTCCCCGGTACAATCCAATTGGCAAGATCCCCTTGGCTGCTTACTTCAAGTGCACCCAAAATCGTCATATCCAGCATGCCTTTTCGGATGATGCCAAAAGCAGTCGGACTGTCCATGTACGAGCCGCCCTTTGTCAACGTAATGGGAAAACCACCGGCATTGCACAAATTCGGATCTTCTTCCCCTTGCAAAGGCGAGGCTCCTGCCCCCATAATGCCGTTTTCTGCATGCAGCCACACCTCGTAATGTGATGGAATGTAATCTGCTGCTAGGGTCGGAATACCGATCCCAAGATTCACAATCATGCCATCTTCAATTTCTTGAGCTGCTCTTTTGGCAATGCGGTGTCTTAAATCGATGTCTCCCATGCCCATGTCCAGTTCACTCCTTTTGATTGCACGATTTGATTCACAAATACGCCTGGCGTCACGATTTCTTCTGGATCGAGCTGCCCCGCTGCCACAATTTCTTCTGCCTCCGCTATGGTCCAGTCCCCTGCCATCGCCACAATCGGGTTTGTATTCCGTGCGCTTTTATCAAAAATCAAGTTTCCCACTTCATCTGCTTTGTAGGCATTGACGATGGCAATATCCGCTGTGAGCGCAGGCTCTAACATATAATTCTTCCCATTCAGTTGAACCAATTGTTTCTCATCGAGATTCAGGCTATCCATCCCAACATCTGTCACAATGCCCGCCAGCCCCATTCCGCCTGCTCTGATTTTTTCTGCAAGAATGCCCTGCGGATAAAAATGAACGTCTAATGTACCAGCTTGCATTTTCTGTCCGGCAATGGGATTTGAGCCGATATGAGAGGCGATGATTTTTTTCACTCTTCCTTCTGTGATGAGCCGGCCCACACCAATTTGCGGGAAACCTGCATCATTTCCGATCAATGTCAGATCTTGAATATTTGCTTGCAAAATGGCATCAATCAACGATGGTGGTGAACCCACGCCGCCAAATCCGCCAAACATGATGGTCATGCCATCTTTTAATCGCGTCATCACTTCATCCAAACCCACAGTTTTGTTCATGTTCGTCCCTCCTTACATAGCAGATGGGAAAAACCCTCGATTGATTACTTCTTGTTCGACTTGTGTGATGGTCTGGCCGAATTTATCAATCAGTTCATCCATCTCCTGCTGTGTGATGGAAAGCGGCGGTGCGATCATAACCGCTGCGCCTCCGACTCCATCCTCTCCAGCGCTTGCTGGATACACCAGCAGTCCATTTTGTTTTGCCGTTTCAACGACGAGATTGGTTATCTGAGCATGTGCAGGAAATGGCGTTTTAGATAAACGATCTGCGACAAATTCAATACCAATAAGCAATCCCTTCCCTCTCACATCTCCTATGATGGAATGATTTACTTGCAGATCTTTTAAAGCATTCATCATGTATCGCCCGGAAAGTTCAGCCCGTTCGGGAAGCTGATGCTTTTTCATATATCGAATGACCGCTAATGAAACAGCTGCTGAAAGCGGATTGGCACTATATGTGTGCCCTGCCATGACAGAGCCGGAGCCGCTGATAATCGGTGCCATCACACGATCCGTTGAGACAACTGCTGCGATTGGAGAATAACCTGCGCTCATGCCCTTTCCGAGAACCATGATATCTGGTACCGTGCCCCAATGTTCCATCGCAAACATTTTTCCAGTTCGTCCAAAGCCCGTCATGACTTCATCTGCGATCATTAAAATGTCGTTTTCTTCACAGACACGCTTCATCGCTTCGAAATATCCGTCTGGCGGCAGGAGCGCCGCTCCCGCTGCACCAACAATCGGTTCAGCAATCAATGCGGCAATCCTCTCTTTTCCTATACGCTGGATGACGGTCTTAAATTCCTGGACATACCACTCGACCTGCTTGCTGTCTTCCTTTGGCAGCCATGACCTGTAGCTATAGGGCGGTGACAGCACTGGGTGCTTTTCAAGCAGTGGTTCAAAGCGCTCTCTCCTTGCAATATGACCTGACATTGACAGCGCCCCTAATGTAATGCCGTGGTAACTCATCCATCTTGAGATGATATGATTTTTTTCCGTCTTCCCCTGCTCCTGCCAATGCTGAATCGCCATTTTCATAGCAGTCTCCGTTGCCTCTGAACCGCTCCCTACAAAAAAAGACCAGTTCAGATCACCTGGGCAAAGTGTACTCAATTCATACGCTAGTTCTTCCGCTGGTTCATTCGTAAATTGTGACCTGTACGTAAAGCTCACCTTTTTCGCTTGCTCCGTCATCGCATCAATAATCTCTTGTATGCCATGTCCAATACTTGCCGTGACTGCCCCTGATGAGCCATCTATATATTTTTTTCCGTCCCGATCATATAAATAAATCCCCTCTCCTCTCACAGCCACAGGATATTGCTGATTTAACATTGGTTTGATTAAGTAATCCCGGGTCTCCACTTTGTCATTCCTCCCTCTCTTGTCAGCAGCTGCACTTTTCTTTTTACATGAATCGCAAGAAAATTTTGTATACTTGGTATAAGATTAGCTTAATCAAGAGGGCAGTCATCCTCCATTCGCCATATGCCCGAATTTCACATGTGTTTTTTATACATGGTGTATAAGAGTGTTCAAAAGGAGGTCATGAGTCTATGGCGATTCTCGTCAAAGATGCACTCTCGCTCGATATGATGAAAGAAACCAAACTGCTTGCTGGAGAAAATGGACTGGATCGTCTTATCCAGTGGGTGACCATTGTGGAAATTATTGAGGACACGTCTAGACTTTCCGAAGGAGAATTACTTGTTACAACTGGGTTTGGACTGACAGAAAATAAAGAAAGACGCATCCGGCTTGAAAAATTGATTCAATCTCATCGTCTTTCAGCCATTGCCATCTATAAAGGCGTGTACTTAACGGAAATTCCCGCATCACTCATTGAAGCCGCCGAAAATAGCGATATTCCGCTCATCGAGATTCCGCCCCATGTCAATTTTTCAGACATCACAAAAGCCGTTCTAGAACAAATCGTCAGCAGTCAGCTCCATCAGCTCAAATATTCTTCTGCGATTCATCAAAGACTGACCCATTTAAATGTGAGCAATAAAAATGTCACGCAAATTACAGATGAACTGGCACATCTCACAGCAGCAAATATCGTCGTACTGGATGTGTTTTTGCACCAAACAGCAGCTCATCTCGAAACAGACGAAGTGACCTATTCTCCTGCTTTTGGCTTTCTAACAGATGACGAACCGATTGAAACCTCTTCTCTGCTCAAGCAGGCAGAGGAAAAAGGCCGGCTCGTCTATGACACATATGGTGCGTTTGTTCTAGCGGCATGCCCTGTGATTGCAATGGGGGATATTTTCGGGTTCATTGTGGCGTTAAAGAAAAAAGAGACGTGGCACCATCTCGATGCCATCGCCATTGAGCATGCCGGTGCGGTGTATGCGATTGAATGGTTGAAACAAAAAGCCATTCAAGATACAGAAAACCAAATGCAGGGGCATTTATTGGATGATATGCTGCAACAGCAATACACAGAAGAAAGTTATGTCATCGAACAAGCAAGAAAGCTGCAATATGATATGAGCGAAGAACAAGTCGTCATCTACTTTCAATTTCAGCATCAGCACACACAGCTCGACCATCAAATGGTGCAGCGCCTATCCCAATTGCTCACATCCATTTTTGAACGCAGACAAATTCCTTTTTTATTAAAGGCAAGGCTTGATTCCATTTTCGTCTTGACGCCTGCAGGGAAAAGCACGTATCAAGAAACAAATTGGTATCGCGCATCAGAAGAATGCCGCAGTACTTGGTCTTATTTTTTCCCCGTCCATCCCATTGTGATTGGCATTGGAAGAGCCTACGACCAGATCAGTCTCTTTGCTAAAAGTGCAAAAGAAGCCCAGTATGCAGCAAGGCTTCTTCCTCTTTTGAAAACAGATGACAGCATCATTCATTATCAGAAGCTCGGTCTATATGGGATGCTGCTTGAAATGAACGAAGCCGGAATGAATTTGCATGACTTTTACGTGGAGCTGTTAAGCCCGCTGCTTTATACAAAAAAACAAGGAGCTGACCTGATTCATACACTCGAAGTGTATTTGGCACACAATGAAAATATTCAAAAGTCAGCGGGGGAATTGTTTATTCACCGGCATACGTTAAGCTACCGGTTGAAACAAATTGAAACGAGAACAGGCTGCAGCCTCAAATCCACTGATGATCGGATGAAGCTGCAGCTGAGTATCATGGCGTACCGCCTATCTGGTCTGCTTGATCAGATGAGAACCATCTCATGATTCATTTGGCGTTTTGACCCATAGATTCATATCTTCAATTTTGTCAAAAATATAGCAGTTGTTTTGAAAGCGTCCGGTGTATGTATACCCGAGCTGATAAAATACTTGATTCATTCCATAGGACAGTGCACGGGCGAGAGAATAAAAGACATAAATGTGCATGGATTGAAGCTCTTGTTCGAGGGCTAGAATCAAATGATGCATGAATCCTAGTTTTCTGTATGTGGGAAGGGTTGCACAATCTGTTAATTCTGCATGACCATACGGTGCATTGATTTCAGCGGATGCGGCACTTACAAGTTGACCGTCATGTTCAACGGCATAAAAAACCGTCCCTTCCTCCATTACCTTTCGGATGTAATCTGGCTCGTTCATTGGCGTGGGATACGTTTCAAAGACCGTATCATAGAGCGCTGCCAGCTTGTGCACATCCTCTGGACCGGCTTTCCTCATCACATACTCATCCTGCCACACGCCTTGGTCTTTTTTCATCGGCTTTTCTTGAATAGACGCAACCATTTCATCTTCCTTCAGCCAAAATGGGCTGTTCATTCGATCTTCGGTCAGAAAGAGCGACATGCCGTACGCATCACTTCCGAGAAAATAATGAGAAAACACGCCTTCAAGCCGAAAGCCTTTTGCTAAAAAAAGCGGCATATGCTCACGCCTTACTTTTACAATGACCTTAGACGCCTTGCAGTCCGCCGCTTCCTGAAGCACGGACTGAATCACATCCTGCACCCTGCCGCTATAGTCATCCAAACGAATTCGCTCATTAAATGGATCCATACAGATCAAAGCAGAAAAACGCTCGTTTGCAAGTTTCTTCAATTGCACCATACACTCATTCCCCTCTTAGATAATGAAAAACTTCCAAATTAAAAATGAAGAAATAGCAACGCCAGAAAAAATGGATAGGATCATATAACTAATGGCTGAAGCTTTTTTCATTTTATTGTGTTTAATGGCAAATAACATAATGTTATTTATGTTTATGAGAAATAAAATGATCATGAATATTGCAAAGAGAATAATTGCCTTAAATTCCATGTTGCCTCCTCGTGAATGGGTCATCCAATAACACTTCTCCAAATTCGGGCTATATCCCTTCTAATCATCAAAAGAAGAAAAAACACCTTTCCATCTCGTCAGATAGAAAGGTGTTTTGATTAAACCAATTTTCTCGAAAATTCCAGAAAATAACTTCTATAATTAACGATGTTTAGTACCACTATTATTCCAATATTTGTAATGATTTGAAGATTTAGAAACTGAGAAACTACCAGTTACTGTTACCCCTTTTACTGCTGCAGAACCACTTCCACTTATTGATACATTAGTGGTTCCATTATTATAGAAGTCTCCATTTACATACCACCAAATAGCAGTTGGAGAAGTTATTTTTGCTTTAACTTTACCAGCAAAATGTTTTGAACCAAGGCTAGAATATCTGTCTAAGTCTATATCTTCAATATATTTAAATTGTACAAATGATCCACTCGCATATGTCCAAGCATAAATTTGAACTTTAGGTTGATATAAAAAACCTACATCCTGAACAATTGTCATTTTATGCATACTATATTTTGCTGCAGCTGTACTAAATTGTTTCTTTGATAAATTTGTAGAAGATTTTTGAACTTCTTTCTTAGAGATACCCCTTGATTTGGATACTTCCTTAACATATTGATCATATGAAATTTTTTCAATTTTGGTATTTCCTGTTTTACCTAAATTATGAACCTTATTAAGATTGATAGAACCAAATTCTTTAGCAGAAGTTGGTGCAGGAATAGCAAAAGCTGAGCTTACTAATACGAGAACTAGAAGAACTGATGAAATCACTTTTTTCATTATTATACCTCCCTTTGTAATATATTAAATTTATAACATTAAAATGAAAATAAAAAGGTTTTTTTATACATTTAAAGTAATTTTAAGGTTTATCTGTGAGTTTTATAATATAAAAAAAGACCCACTCACATAGTGAGAGAGTCTAGTATAATCATGTAGTTTTCCCCGCAGCCTTCAGCGCACGGGCGCCAATGTCACGGCGATAAAATAAACCTGGCTGAATGATTTCTTCAACCGCTTCATATACTCTTGATCTTGCCGCTTCAAAAGTGTCGTCAAATGCGGTCACATTTGCTACACGGCCGCCATTTGTGACGAATTGATCGTTTTCCTTTTTTGTTCCTGCGTGGAAGGTGACGACATCAGAGACCGTTGTTTGCAAAGCACCGATTGGCGTGCCTTTTGCGTAGTCTTCCGGGTATCCTTCTGATGCAAGAACGACACTGACAGCGGCTGTGTCTTTCCACTGCAAGTCCACATCTTTTCCATCTAGAATGTCTAGGAAGACTTGGACTAGATCTGATTCAAGGCGAGGGAGCACTACTTGCGTTTCAGGGTCGCCAAAGCGTGCATTGAACTCAATGACTTTTGAGCCTTCTGGTGTCAGCATTAAGCCTGCATATAAAATGCCTGTAAACGAACGCTCTTCCTGCACCATCGCGCGAGCTGCTGGTTTGACGACGTCTTCCACCGCTTTTTGTACCACTTCATCAGTAATTTGTGGAACCGGTGAATAAGCGCCCATCCCGCCGGTGTTTGGTCCTTTGTCATCTTCAAATGCCCGTTTATGATCCTGTGCGATCACCATCGGATACACCTTTTCTCCATTGACAAAGGCCATCAGAGAAAACTCTTCACCTGTTAAAAATTCTTCAATGACAACCGATGCACTCGCATCGCCAAACTTTTCATCCTCTAAAAAGTCATGTAGGCAGTTGATTGCCTCTTCAAGCGTCATTGCAACTGTCACGCCTTTTCCTGCGGCAAGCCCATCTGCTTTAATGACAATTGGGGCACCCTTTTCTTCCACATATGCCTTCGCTTCTTCAAACGATGTAAAAGTGGCGTAAGCGGCTGTCGGGATATCATAATTTTTCATTAAGTCTTTTGCAAATTCTTTTGAGCCTTCAATGACTGCGGCTTTTGCATTCGGTCCAAATACCTTGAGTCCTGCTTCTTCAAATGCATCGACGACACCTGCAATTAAAGGAACCTCTGGACCGACAATTGTTAAACCGATGTTATTGTCTTTTGCAAAACGAATTAACGCCTCATGATCTCCCTCGTCGATCGGGACAAGCTTCGCAGCGTCTGTCATTCCATCATTGCCGGGTGCGACAAATACTTGGCTGACAAGTTCGCTTTGATTCACTTTCCATGCGATGGTATGCTCTCTTCCGCCTCTGCCGATAATTAATACGTTCACACTGTCATCCCCTTAATGTTTGAAATGTCTAACGCCAGTGAAGACCATGGCGATGCCGTATTCATCTGCCTTTTGAATCGATTCTTCATCACGAATAGATCCGCCTGGCTGAATGATCGCTGTAACGCCTGCCTTTGCAGCAGCTTCCACTGTATCGCCCATTGGGAAGAACGCATCAGATCCTAGCGCGCTTCCTTTCGCTTTTTCACCTGCTTGCTCAATCGCAATGTTAGCCGAGCCAACACGGTTCATTTGACCAGCACCAATACCTGCTGTCATTTGATCCTTCGCTAGAACGATGGCATTTGATTTCACATGCTTGACGACTTTCCAAGCGAGCTTTAAGTCTTTCCATTCGTCTTCAGTCGGCTCTCTTTTCGTTGGAATAGAGATCGTTGCTTCCTCTAAGCCGTATGTGTCGATATCCTGAACGAGCAATCCACCATGAACACTTGTGAGCTGCTTTTCTTTTTTCCCAAGATCTGCTTCTACATCTAATGTTAGTAGACGAAGGTTCTTTTTCGCTGTTAGCACATCAAGTGCTTCTTGGCTAAACGATGGTGCGATGACGATTTCTAAGAAAATCGTATGGAGCACCTCAGCCGTTTGTTTGTCTACTTCACGATTAAGCGCCACAATGCCGCCGAAAATAGATGTTTCATCTGCTTTAAATGCACGATCGAATGCTTCTGCAATCGTTTCCCCTGTCCCAACACCACATGGGTTCATATGCTTTACAGCCACAGCCGCTGGCTCTGTAAATTCACGTACAATTTGAAGTGCTGCATCTGCATCTTTGATGTTGTTATAGGAAAGTTCTTTTCCATGTAATTGCGTTGCAGTAGCTAAAGAGCCTTTGCTTGGAAGCGCATTTTCATAGAACGTCGCCGCTTGGTGCGGGTTTTCTCCATAACGAAGAGATTGCTTTTTCTCAAATGTGACTGTGAACTGTTCTGGCTCTGTTTCGCCAACAAAGTTCGTTAAGTAATCCGCAATCAGGGCATCGTAAGCAGCTGTATGACGGAATACTTTTGCTGCAAGCTCACGTTTTTTCTCTAGTGATACGCCGCCTTCTTTGATTTGTTGAACGACAGAATCATAATCACGCGGGTCTACAATCACAGTGACGTCCTGATGGTTTTTAGAAGCAGCACGAAGCATACCCGGTCCGCCAATATCAATGTTTTCAATCGCTTCTTCATACGTGACATCGTCTTTGGAAACGGTCTCTTTGAATGGATATAGATTCACAACGACAAGATCAATCGGCTGAATGCCGTGCTTTTCAATCTGTGCCATATGCTCATCGTTTTCTCTCACTGCTAACAGTCCACCGTGAATGTTCGGATGAAGCGTTTTGAGACGTCCGTCCATGATTTCTGGGAAGCCAGTCACTTCAGAAATACCAATGACATCAATGCCGTTCTCTTGAAGAAGTTTGTGTGTACCACCAGTTGAAATCACTTCAACGCCAAGTTCTGTTAGTTCTTTCACAAAAGGTACAAGATTTGTTTTATCGGAAACACTGATTAATGCGCGTTTGATCGTCATGCCTTTGTCACCTCATTAAGATAATTCTAAAAGTGATTTGATCACTTTTGGATATAGTGTATGTTCTAATTCATGCATTCTTTTTTCAATGGATTCAAGGTCTTCCCCTTGTTCAATATGAATGGCTGCTTGATCAATAATCGGGCCGGTATCCATGCCTTCGTCGACATAATGAACCGTGATGCCAGCCACTTTGACTCCTGCTTGATAGGCTTGTCCAATCGCATCGAGTCCAGGAAATGCTGGCAGTAAAGAAGGGTGGATATTCACGATTTTCCCTCTAAATGCATCAAGCAATGTCGGACCGATCAGTCGCATATACCCAGCGAGGAAAATCCATTCCACTTCATGCAGTTTCAACTGTTCAATGATGGTTTGCTCAAAAGCGGCTTTACTCGGGAAAGCCTTCGGCGTAAAAGAAAAAGACGGAATGCCCTCTTTCTCTGCCCGCTCCAGCACCTTCGCACCCGGTTTATCACAGATCACAATGGCGGCTTTTGCCGGCCACTGTTCTTCTTTTAACGTATCAATAATGGCTTGAAAATTTGTCCCGCTTCCAGAGGCGAAGATCGCAAACTTTTTCATGAGAGGCTTCCACCACCGAAAGTGACGCCTTCTCCTTTTTGAACTCGTCCGATAAGAAAGGCTTTCTCTCCGTCTTGTTCAAGTCCGCTGATCACATCGACGAGATCATCCTCTTTGACGGCTAGGACAAAGCCGATGCCCATATTAAATACATTGAACATCTCTTCTGCTTTCAATTGCCCTTTTTCTTGAATAAAGGAGAAAATAGGCGGGACCGGCCATGAGCCGTTATCAATCTCAACACCAAGTCCTTCAGGCAGCATACGTGGTAAGTTCTCAATAAAGCCACCGCCTGTCACATGTGCCATACCGTCAACCTTGCCAGCTTTCACTTGTTTAAGAACAGGCTTGACATAAATCTTCGTCGGTTCCAGCAGCTCTTCTCCAAGCGGTCTTGTAAAAGGTTCATACGTTTGGTGAAGGTCTAGACCTGCGTCTTCCAGCAATACTTTTCGTACAAGAGAATAGCCATTGCTATGAATTCCGCTAGAGCTGAGTCCAATCAGCAAATGCCCTTCCTTGATGTTCTCACCTGTGACGATTTCATCCTTTTCAACGACACCTACAGAAAATCCAGCAATATCATATTCTTCTTCTGTGTAAAGGCCCGGCATTTCTGCTGTCTCTCCGCCGACAAGCGCTGAACCAGACTGCTCGCATCCGTCAGCTACACCTTTGACGATGGATTCAATTTTCAAAGGATCTGCTTTTCCAACTGCTAAGTAATCTAAGAAAAAGAGCGGCTCTGCCCCTTGTGCAAGCACATCGTTCACACACATAGCAACAGCATCTACACCGATCGTATCGTGTTGATCCATTAAAAATGCCAGCTTTAATTTCGTACCAACACCATCTGTTCCTGAGACAAGAACGGGCTTTTTGTATGGCAGTTCAGATAAATCAAACATACCGCCAAATCCGCCTAGAGCCCCCATGACACCTGCTCTTTTTGTACGTTCTACGTGTGTTTTCATTCGTTTAACGGCTTCGTATCCTGCTTCGATGTCGACACCGGCGTTTTTATATGCTTCTGACATCCCATTCACTCCTTTTATCTGCTTGTCTTTCATGTATTTTCGGCAGAATGAAAGAGCAGCATATCAAATCACGTTGACTGCTGCTCCATTATTCGATTATTTCGTCAGGACTGTTTCCTTCACATGAGGAAGGACAGTATCTTCATAAATTTCGGTCGGGTATTTTCCAGTAAAGCATGCTAAACACTGACCACGCTGCGGATCATCATACTTTCTGCCAATCCCGTCCATTAAACCGTCTACAGATAAAAATGCAATGGTGTCTGCACCGATTTCCTGTCTAATTTCTTCCACTGAATGAGATGATGCAATCAGCTCTTCGTGTGTAGACGTATCAATTCCATAAAAACACGGATGAGCGATTGGCGGTGAACTAATGCGTACATGCACTTCCGTCGCTCCCGCTTCTCTTAGCATCGTCACAATCCGGCGGCTTGTGGTTCCGCGTACGATGGAATCATCCACCATGACGACACGTTTGCCTTCGACCACCCCGCGCACAGCAGACAGCTTCATGCGCACGCCCTGCTCACGCAATGCTTGAGACGGCTGAATAAATGTCCGGCCGACATAACGGTTTTTAATTAAACCTAGCTCATATGGAATACCAGTTGCTTCGGCATAGCCAATCGCTGCAGAAATACTGGAGTCTGGCACACCTGTCACGACATCTGCTTCGACATGTGCTTCTTCTGCAAGTTTCTTGCCAAGATTCTTTCTCGCACTATGCACGTTGATGCCATTGATATTGCTGTCCGGTCTTGAGAAATAAATGTATTCCATGCTGCACATGCTACGGTTAATGTTCATCGAAAAGCGCTCAGATTTTAAGCCTTCATCATTAATGATCAGCATTTCGCCAGGCTCTACATCTCGTAAATAGGTAGCACCAACGACATCAAAGGCACATGTTTCAGAAGCGACAACATAAGCATCCCCAAGCATACCAAGTGAAAGTGGACGTAATCCGTTCGGATCAAGCGCTACGATCATTTCTGTTTCCGTCATGATTAGGAAAGCATAAGCTCCTTTTAACATAGACAGAGCATTTTTGATTTGATCCTTCAAATCCATATATCCGCTGCGCTTAATTAAGTGAGCGAGCACTTCGGTATCAGAAGACGTTTGAAAAATACTTCCTTGGTTCTCTAGCTGCTGTTTTAATTGCGTTGCATTGACCAAGTTTCCATTATGAGCAAGGGCGAGACTGCCATTGTTTTGCGAGCGGAAGAAGAGGGGCTGCACATTCTCAAAGCCGCCTCCGCCTGCTGTCGCATACCGAACGTGTCCGATCGCACCTTTTCCCTTTAAATCCTTAAGCTCACCATTTTGGAACACTTCCGTAATCAGTCCAAGGCCTTTGTGTGACGTCAGGTTTTCACCGTCTGTTGCAATAATTCCCGCACCTTCTTGTCCTCGGTGCTGAAGGCTATGCAATCCGTAATATGTGATTTGCGGGGCTTCTTCGTGTCCCCAAACCCCAAAGACGCCACATTCTTCGTTTAAGCCTCTGATTTCAGCAAGCATGGGATCGCTCCTTTCCATGCGCGTTCAAGCTCGTTGACTGCCGCATGAATCCATTGTTGTCCTTCTTGATTTTTGACAGTGAATACACCATCATTTGTGACCGTTCCGACTTCTTTTGCATCTTGCACAGCCGCAGCAAATGCTTCGCGGTTTTCTGGTTTCACTGTGACAACAAAACGCGACTGTGATTCACTGAATAGTGATGCTGCGCTGTTTAGATCGAGCTGGATATCAGCGCCAAGACCATCTGTTCCAAATGTACTTTCAGCTAGTGCTACACCAAGACCGCCTTCAGACACATCATGTGCTGACTGAACAAGTCCGTTTTGAATCGCTGCTAATAGGGCTTCTTGACGCGCCAGTTCTACATCCAAATCAATTTCTGGTGCTTTTCCGTAGATACGGCCTTCTGTCATTTTTTGAAGCTCACTGCCTGCAAATTCTTCCTTCGTTTCACCAATGACGAAAATCACATCGCCTGCCTGTTGGAACGATTGAGTCGTAATATGAGCTGTATCTTCAATCAAACCAACCATACCAATGACTGGCGTTGGGTAAATGGCCGTTCCATTTGACTCGTTATATAAAGAGACGTTACCGCCGATGACCGGTGTGCTTAATGTACGGCAAGCTTCGCTAATGCCGTCAGCAGACTTTTCAATCTGCCAGAAGATTTCTGGTTTCTCCGGGTTACCGAAGTTCAAGTTATCTGTTACTGCAAGCGGACGAGCGCCTGAGCAGACAATGTTACGTGCTGCTTCTGCGACGGCGATTTTCCCGCCGACCTCTGGATCAAGGTAGAGATAACGCGCGTTACAATCTGTTGTCATCGCAAGAGCTTTTTTCGTCCCACGGATTCTGAGCACGCCCGCATCAGAGCCAGGTGCAACGACAGTGTTTGTACGAACCATATAGTCGTATTGATCGTAAACCCATTCTTTACTCGCAATCGTTGGCTGCTTTAACAGCTGTTTCAACGTATCTGCTGCATCTGTGATCGCTGGAGCTTCCACTTTTGTTTCTAAAAACTCGCGATAGTATGCAGGCTCACTTGACGGCTTGTGATAAACCGGTGCTTCTTCTGCAAGTGCATCAACTGGAAGCTCACACACTACTTCTCCTTGATGGAGTAAACGAAGCATTTTATCATCTGTCACATGACCGACTGAGACTGCTTCAAGATCGTATTTTTCAAAAATATCAATGATTTCTTGCTCACGGCCTTTTTCAATGACCAACAGCATTCTCTCTTGGGATTCAGACAGCATCATTTCATACGCTGACATGCCTGTTTCACGCTGAGGGATCAGGTCTAGGTTCATTTCGATACCTGAACCGGCTTTACTTGCCATCTCTGCACTTGAGCTAGTTAAGCCAGCCGCTCCCATATCTTGGATGCCCACAAGCGCATCATTTTTGATGACTTCAAGGCATGCTTCAAGCAAAAGCTTTTCCATGAACGGATCGCCGACTTGAACCGCTGAACGTTTTTCTTCTGATTCATCAGAAAATTCTTCAGACGCAAATGTTGCACCGTGAATCCCGTCACGTCCCGTTTTAGCACCAACGTACATGACCGTATTGCCAACACCTTTTGCCTGCCCTTTCTTGATGTCTTCATGGTTGATTAACCCTACACACATCGCATTAACGAGCGGATTGCCTTCATAACTTTGATCAAAATGAACTTCTCCGCCGACTGTTGGAATACCGATACAGTTTCCATAGCCTGCAATCCCTGCCACTACTTCTTCAAACAAGTACTTCACGCGCGGTGAAGTCAGTTCACCAAAACGAAGAGAGTTTAATACCGCAATTGGACGAGCCCCCATGGAGAATACATCACGGATGATTCCGCCGACACCTGTTGCCGCTCCTTGATACGGTTCAATTGCAGATGGATGGTTATGTGATTCGATTTTAAATACAACTGCTTGGTTGTCTCCAATATCAACGATTCCAGCGCCTTCCCCAGGACCTTGAAGAACATGCTCTCCTTTTGTCGGGAATTTGCTTAAAACAGGCTTTGAGTTTTTATAACTGCAATGCTCTGACCACATGACAGAAAAGATACCTGTTTCTGTGTAGTTTGGCAGCCTGCCAATAATGGATTCGATTAAAGCGAATTCTTCATCACTCAATCCCATTTGCTGATACAATTTCTCTTCTTTAATTTGCTTGTGACTTGGTTCAAGCAGTAGTGACATGAGTGTCCCTCCAATTTTTCACGATAGATTGAAACAATTTAAGTCCGTCTGCGCTGCCTAGTAATGAGTCAACCGCGCGCTCAGGGTGCGGCATCATGCCGAGTACATTGCCCTGTTCATTCGTTACACCTGCAATTCGATTGACACTGCCGTTAATATCGTCACCGTAAGTGAAAGCGATTTGGCCTCGTTCAATCAGCTTCGCTAACGTGTCTTCGTCACAGTAGAAGTTACCTTCACCGTGTGCCACAGGAATCGTAATCGATTCACCTTTTTGATAACCGCTTGTAAATTGCGTTTCGTTGTTCTCTACAATGAGTTCAACTGGACGACAGATAAATTTTAAATCTTTATTCCGTCTCATTGCGCCTGGCAGAATGCCAAGCTCTTGAAGAATTTGGAACCCATTACAAACACCAAGAACAGGTTTTCCTTCCGCAGCTGCTTTTTTCACAGCCGGCATGATGTTAGAAAAACGAGCAATCGCACCGCATCTTAAGTAATCCCCATAAGAGAAACCGCCTGGTACGAGTACACCGTCAAAACCATCAAGACTCGTTTCGTCGTGCCATACATATTCAACTTGTTCACCTAACTCATCTTGAATCGCATGGTACATATCGATATCACAGTTAGAGCCAGGCAAGACGATCACTGCAAACTTCACTGTGCGACAACCTCCTCCACCTCATAGCGGTAATCTTCAATCACCGTATTGGCAAGCAATTTTTCACACATTTCTTTGACCACTGTATCTAAGTCACGTTCTGATTTCTCAATGACTAGCTCCATATATTTCCCTATACGGACATCCTTTACTTCCTGATAAGACATGCTGTGCAAAGCGTGCTGCACGGCACTTCCTTGTGGATCAAGAACGCTCTCTTTTAAGCTGACAAAAATTTTCACTTTATACATGTTTATGGCCTCCAAGTCTTTTGAAAATTTCTTCGTATGCATTTGTTAAGCCGCCCAGGTTTCGTCTGAACACGTCTTTATCAAGCTTTTCGTTTGTGTCTTTGTCCCAAAGCCTGCACGTATCAGGTGAAATCTCATCAGCTAGCAAAATACGATTCTCGTGATCTATTCCGAATTCAAGCTTGAAATCAATTAAATTCACATGGCAATCTGAGAAGATTTGCTTCAATTCTTCATTCACTTGTCTTGTGATTTGTTTCATTTCCTCGACCTGCTCAGGTGTCGCTGCATGTAAAATGCGAATATGATCTTCTGTAATGAGCGGATCGCCGAGTGCATCATCTTTGTAGTAAAACTCGATCAAAGGTGTGTCCAGTTTCGTTCCCTCTGGAATCCCAAGACGTTTTGACATACTGCCTGCCACCACGTTTCGCACAACGACTTCAAGCGGTACGATGTCTACCTTTTGAATGAGCTGTTCTGTTTCAGATAGGCGTTTCACAAAGTGATTGTTGATCCCTTTCTCATGTAGCATTTGAAAAATCAAGCTAGAAATTTCGTTATTCAGTCTGCCTTTTCCTTCAATTTCCGCTTTCTTTTCACCGTTAAATGCTGTAGCTGAGTCTTTATATTCGACATATAAAATATGCTCGTCATCGGTCTGATAGATTCTTTTCGCTTTGCCTTCGTAGAGAAGTTCTTGTTTCACAGTCATTCAGATTGGCCTCCTAATTTGAATGTTGGCAATTTTCAGGATTAGGCGCCTGACTAGCAGGCGGCCCATTTCTTACGCAAGACCTAGACGTTCGAAAATCATATCGACATTTTTCAAGTGATAGTTGTAATCGAAGCAGTCAGCGATTTGTTCAGGTGTTAAGCGTGAAGTGATTTTCTCTTCTGCTTCTACTAATGAACGGAATGGTACTTGTTTCTCCCAAGCTTCCATCGCCTTTGGCTGAACCGTGTCATATGCTTCTTCACGTGCCATACCTGTATCAATAAGTGCAAGAAGAACACGCTGAGAGTAGATCAAGCCAAGTGTGCGGTCCATGTTGCGTTTCATATTCTCAGGGAACACCGTCAAGTTCTTCACAATGTTAGAGAAACGGTTCAGCATATAGTTCAGTGCAATCGTTGCATCTGGTAAAATGATGCGTTCAGCAGATGAATGAGAAATATCACGCTCATGCCAAAGCGGTACATTTTCATAAGCAGTCAGCATATAACCACGGATGACACGGGCAATCCCCGTCATATTTTCAGAACCGATCGGGTTTCGTTTATGAGGCATCGCGGATGATCCTTTTTGTCCTTTTGCAAAGAACTCTTCTACTTCACGTGTTTCACTCTTTTGAAGACCACGAATTTCAACAGCAAATTTCTCAATGCTTGTTGCCACTAAAGCAAGGGTTGCCATGTAATCTGCATGACGGTCACGCTGCAAGGTTTGGGTTGAAATTGGTGCAGCTTTGATGCCAAGTTTCTCACATACATATTGCTCAACAAACGGGTCGATGTTCGCATATGTGCCAACAGCACCAGAGATTTTGCCGTATTCGATGCCAGCTTTTGCTTGTTTAAAACGTTCTAAGTTACGCTTCATTTCCTCGTACCAAAGAGCAAGCTTCAAGCCAAATGTTGTCGGTTCAGCGTGTACACCGTGTGTACGGCCCATCATGACTGTATATTTGTGCTCTTTTGCTTTTTCTTTTAGTATGTCAACAAATCTCTCAATGTCCTTGAGCAAAATATCGTTCGCCTGTTTTAATAGATATGAAAGCGCCGTATCCACTACGTCTGTAGATGTTAGCCCGTAATGAACCCACTTTCTTTCTTCTCCTAGAGATTCAGATACAGCACGCGTAAAGGCAACCACGTCATGGCGCGTGTCTTGTTCAATCTCTAAAATACGATCAATATCAAAGCTTGCATTCTTGCGCATTGTCACAACGTCTTCTTTCGGAATGATGCCAAGTTCTGCCCAAGCTTCACAAGCGAGAATTTCTACTTCAAGCCATGCATTAAATTTGTTTTCCTCTGTCCAGATTGCTGACATTTCTGGTCGTGCGTAACGTTCGATCATTTCCCGTTTCCTCCATCTCTTTCAGTCCATATCTTTGTGATGTTTGCCATCCATTCATCATCAAGCTGTTTCATAAATGTCATATGCCCCATTTTGCGGCCGGCTTTTACTTCATGTTTGCCATATAGATAAAGCTTCGCTTCCTTTAAAAGCTCAGGATGTTCTTTTGGGATGTCCACTTCATCGCCCAGCAAATTCACCATCATACCCTCTGATAAAAGAGCTGTTCCGCCAAGCGGCAAACCGCATATGGCGCGAATGTGCTGTTCAAACTGACTCGTCTCACATAAATCCAATGTGTAATGTCCAGAGTTATGTGGACGCGGTGCCAGTTCATTGACAAGCAGCTTCCCTTCATTTGTCAGGAACAGTTCAACAGCAAGCGTACCAACCAACCCTAGCTTTTCAGCAAGCGTTGTTGCCAGCTCTTTTGCTTTCTTCTGAATGCTGCCATCTACCCGTGCAGGCACGATGCTTTGGAATAAAATATTGTGCTTATGAATGTTCTCAGCGACTGGGAATGTCGCAATTTCCCCATGAACAGACCGCGTCACAATCACGGACAGTTCCATTTGGAAAGGAACCCAGCTTTCTAAAATGCACGTTCCATGCGTGAGAAGTGCAGCCGCTTCATGAAGCTGATCCTTCTCTTTGATGACGTACTGTCCTTTACCGTCGTAACCGCCTCTGCATGTTTTCAGCACAGCTGGTAAACCAAGCGCACTTACTGCATCTTTCAGCTCCTTCTCATCATGAACGATGCGATAAGGGGCGACTTCACAGCCTGCATCTACAATCCCTTTTTTCTCCGTTTCACGGTTTTGGGTTAAAAGAAGGAGTTCGCTTCCTTGCGGTAAATACGCCTCTTCCTTCAGCTGATTGAGTGCATCATAATCAATATTTTCAAATTCATATGTGACCACATCGCTGATGTCCGCCAGCTGCCTGATCGCTTCAAGGTCACTGTATGCGGCTGTAATTTCTGTATCAGCAACCTGTCCACAAGGAGAAAGTGTGACAGGGTCAAGGACTGCTGCCCGGTAGCCCATTTGCTTTGCACTGACGGCCATGTATCTGCCAAGCTGTCCGCCGCCGATGATACCAATGGTTTTGTTTGGAAAAATGGTCTGCTTAGCCAAGCTGATCACTGCTTTCTAATACAGTTTGTTTTGTTTGCTCTCTTCTTTCTTCAAGGCGTGCTGCAACGGCTTCATCGAATGCTGAAATCATTTGTGCAGCTAAAAGGCCTGCATTTGTTGCACCGGCTTTGCCAATTGCCACTGTAGCAACAGGTACACCGCCTGGCATTTGAACGATGGATAATAAGGAATCCAGCCCGTTTAATGCTTTTGATTGTACGGGCACACCAATGACCGGCAGTGTCGTTTTTGCTGCGACCATCCCCGGTAAATGTGCTGCGCCTCCAGCACCGGCAATAATGACCTTGAGTCCTTTACCTCTTGCTTCAGTCGCATATTCAAACATCAAATCAGGTGTCCGATGTGCGGATACAACCTGTTTTTCATACGGAATGTTTAATTCCTCTAAGATATCGCACGCATGTTTCATTGTTTCCCAATCAGATGTACTTCCCATGATGACACCTACAAGCGGCTTCATTTTGTCCCCACCTTTAAGCTATTATTCGATTTTGTATCGTTTGACACGCTTCCCAAACCTAAGTAGCTTGTCAAACGCCGAACAAAAAGGCCCGGTTTGTATTGCATTGTTAGGAAGCAACACAAACCGGGCCATGGTAAGCGCTGTTCGCTTTTAAAACGCCATGTCAGTTTTGTTCACTATCCTGCATAGTCCAGTCATTTACGGTAACTGGGTAGAAACTTATGGGCCATATTCCCAAGATTATATGAGGCTCGTGTTTTGATTTCATGTTTATCTTAACAACGGATGTTCATGATGTCAACGGATTTATCGAACAATCTATGAAGTCGTCGTTTTAATGTTCGGATTTAGAGTATTTTTCCCTCAAATACGATTTTTTTCCCAATCGGAATGATCTGAATCGACCCATTTTCCTTCTTTTCCTGAAAGATGGGCTCCTCCATTCGTCGGACAGGTGAGTAGCCTTCCTCTGCCATCTGGGACAACACTTGTTCAATCGTCATGTTGTCTTCCACGTAGAATTTCTTTTTCTTTGGTTTTGCGGTCATTCTTTAATTCTCCTTTTCTTCACAGCCTTCACCCAGAAGCCGCCATGAATCGTTTTGGGCTCATACGAAATGATAAACGCCTTTGAATCAAGCGTTTTAATCGTTTCATATAATTGCAGTTCATATTTTCTCGGTGTTAAAATTTGCATCGCTGACCGGTCTCCTTCAAGACCTCCTACTACCCAGTTGGTGACGCCATATCCTTTTTCTCTCAATTGTTTTGGGAGATCTAGATCGATTTCTTTTGTAATCACGTTCACAGTAATGTAGCCAAGTGCCAGCTTCTCTTCAATTTTCATCCCGACAATGATTCCAATTCCATAACCTAGCGCATACGCAATGACATTTTGTACTTGATCTAAGTTATCTAATACGATACTCAAACCAATGACATAAATCAGCATCTCGACAGTACCAGCAAAAGCGGCTGCATACCTTCTGCCTTTCATTGTTAAAATTAAACGCATAGTGGAAAAAGAGACATAGACAATGTTAATCACTAAAATAATCAAAACCATGGTGAACGCATTGGATAAAAGTTGTTGAAGCACGATTCGAACCCCCTGCACTAAAAATCAAATAAAGCACCCCATATTCTACTAGAGAACAAACCTTGATACAATCAAATTTGCGCGAGAAAAACACATATATCTTTCGACAACAAGGGGTGGTCTTTGTTACCAAGAGTTTACCCGTTTTTTCCTCTTCTCAACATGAAAAACCTCCTTTTTCAAAAGGAGGCGTTAGATGGTTGATAAAGGGCTAAAATGAATATTATTTTAACCCTCTGTCTTCTTTTCAGCGTGATAGAAACTTTTGAATTCTAAGAAGGACGAGTACCGGTGCGAAGCGAATTTCACATTCGTGAGCACCGTCACGCAGGATTACAGTCGATTCCAAAGATTTGTCTACACGCTGAAACGTGTTTTTATCCAAACCGAACTGGAACAAGTGATGGGATCAAATACTCTCCGACAATGCCCCATAAAAGGGCAATGATGACGAGCTCAATCAACAAAAAGACCCAGCCGGCATACATCAAGTCTCCCCGCACAGCTTCTTGCTCTAATTGAATGGAGCGGAAGAGCACAATGGCAATCAGCTGAAGACCAAAAAACATCATCACGGATAAAATCACCGTTACATATGGAATATTCAGCATGGCAAATACAAGCCAAAGGATAGATAAAACCAAAACCGGCACAAGCACGGCACCGAACTTCATGATCACTTCTTTCAGCGATATGTTCCCTTTCAGCATGTACTTACCGAGCACCCAAACCGTCAGCATCATCAGTGTCAACAAAATGAGTGTAAAGACCGCTACCTTCAAAAAGGCGTCACCAAAAGAATAATGAATACCAAAACCTAATAAACGAGTCTTTGACGCCTTTAATTGAACGTAGTTGCCTAAAGCAAAAAACACACTGAATAACACAATTGAAATCCAGGCGTACTTCATGCGTAAAGTGTCCGCTTGATGGATCGCACGGCTCGGTGATTTTAACATCGCGAGCCCATATGAGCCATAGCGCTTAAACGCACCTCCTACACTTCTTGCAATGCGCTGAATGGCTGAACGCTCTTCATCAGCTGGCTTAGCCGTTCTTCCACGTTTTGCAGCGCTGCGGCTGAGGCGGGACTGCCTCGTTTCTTGATCTATTGATGGCTCTTCGTTTTCGTTTTTCGTTTCAGATGTAACCTGCTCTTGATCTTTCTCTAACATCCCATATCAACTCCTATCTCAGACAATCCGCACAGGCTCATGTGACCTGTCCGGATGACTCCTATTAAAGTAGCGGAGTCTCTCTATTCAGTCAAGATTCCTTGACGTTCATACGAATAGACGGATAAAAGAATGAAGAGGTTTTAAATGGAGAGAAAATAAGCCAAAACAAAAAAGCTGATGAGTGGATCAGCTTTTCATCATCTTTCATTACTTTTCATGAACGATAGCGCCCCTGCTTTGCTTTCTGAATCCGAAGATTCTCTTGGTGTGCGGGGAAACGAGTCTTTTCTGTCGTATCGACTTGTGTAATTTGTCCATTATGAATGGTGATCACCACCGACCCGTATTCAATCTCTTTTAAGGCAGATAAAATAAAATTCAGCTTTTGTTCATCCATCGCTCATCCCCCATCCCACTAATTTTGCTTTCGCTCTTTTAAATAGAGAACCTCATTTTCCAGCTCATGAATCGTATAATGCATGAGCGCTTCATGTTTTTCTTCATGCCCCCATAAAAGGAGCTGCTCAATCAATACCTGCTTTTTCCGCTCAATCACCTGCCTAAGCCAGCGTGACAAGTCATCCCCTCCCGTTATAATGAATGCAAGAAAAAAGGCACTCTGAACCCTTCTATAGAAAAAAGGAAATCAAAGCGCCTTTGGTGATCCAATCAGCGAATTATGTCTTTTTATCATAAACACATAATTCCTATAAGTCAACTATGTTTTTAAAATTTCCCTACAAAAAACAGCAGCCTCCATGAGCTGCTGTTCCAGACAAATCATTAATGATTTAAGAAAGCAAAATATAGAATAAAGATGACAAACAGTCCGTACATAATTGGATGCACTTCTTTTGCTTTTCCTTTAAAGATCATGGTGATCGGGTAGAAAATGAAACCAATTGCAATCCCTGTTGCAATACTATATGTGAGTGGCATCATAATCATGGTTAAGAAGGCCGGTACCGCAATTTCAAAACGATCCCATGCGATCTTCGCAAGAGGTGCAACCATCAGTGCACCGACAATGATTAAAGCAGGTGCCGTTACATTCGGTGTCACGACAGATAAAAGCGGCGAGAAGAACATCGCAAGTAAGAAGAAAATACCTGTCACGACAGCTGCAAAACCAGAGCGGGCACCCGCAGCAACACCTGAACTAGATTCAACATAAGACGTCGTCGTTGATGTACCAAGAACAGAACCGACGACGATAGAAGAAGAATCCGCCAGAAGCGCTTTTCCTGCACGCGGCAGCTCATTATTTTTCATTAAACCAGCCTGCGTTGCCACAGCCACAAGTGTACCAGCTGTATCAAAGAACCCAACGAATAGGAACGTTAAAATAACCACAAGCATTTGAATGGAGAAGATGTCTGGCAAGTGAATCAAGGCTTGACCAAAAGTTGGAGACAAGCTTGGAATGCTATCTACAATTTGAGATGGAACTGGCACAAGACCAAGGATCATCCCAGCAATAGCTGTCACAAGCATCCCAATGAAGACACCTGCATTCACTCGAAGAACCATTAAAATGACAGTCACAACGATTCCAAATACCGTCAACAATACCGGACCACTATGAATATTTCCAATCGAAACGAGCGTATTATCGTTATTTGCAATAATACCGGAGCCTTGAAGACCCACAAATGTAATGAACAAACCAATCCCTGCACCAACAGCCAGCTTCAGCTCACTCGGAATGGCATTGATGATTTTTTCACGAAAACCTGTTAAAGAAAGAGCAACGAAAATCAATCCTGAAACAAACACACCGGAAAGTGCTGCCTGCCATGAGATCCCCATACCAAGAACCACTGAGAAAGCGAAGAACGCATTCAGTCCCATACCTGGTGCAATCGCAATCGGGTACCTGGCGATC
Organism: Bacillus sp. FSL K6-3458; assembly: GCF_038005045.1. Lineage (NCBI taxonomy): Bacteria > Bacillati > Bacillota > Bacilli > Caryophanales > Bacillaceae > Bacillus > Bacillus sp. FSL K6-3458. The sequence continues at coordinate 3,405,375 of NZ_JBBOSI010000001.1, forward strand.
AATCCCATCAGGAAACAACCTGCCGCAGAAGCTAACGCTGTAGCTGTAAAGACAGCCCCCTGATCAATTCGTAATTTATCTGGAAAATCCGGTACTGCTACTAAAGCAAGTGTGATCGGATTAACAAACAAGATGTAAGCCATCGACAAAAATGTCGTTAAACCGCCGATGATCTCTCTGCGATAATTCGTACCTAACTCATCAAACTGAAAAAACTGTTTCAAAGCCAACTGACTCCCTTCATGTCCTTTTGCTTTAGTCTGTCCCATTCACAAGTCAAATAAAAAACGCCCCAACAGTTTTTGGGACGCTTGACTACAATGTGAATTCAGACCGTGACATCAAACAAGAACAATGCATGATTTATATCAAACGAGTGTGAATTGACGTAGTCAAGCCATTTACGGTAGCTTGGTAGAAACTTGCGGGCCATATCCCCGCGATTATACGACTTCTATCTATTTGATTTCTGTGTCTATTGTACCAACTTCATTTTTAAAACACAATACAAAAAGCGAACATTTTTCAAAGAAATGTCCGCTTCATTCGTCTTATTACACGAATTTGGAAAATCACATCTAGTTCTTTATACACCCATCACTGAATTCTGGCAAAAACCGTTTCTGCTACATCGAAAAATGCCTTCACAGCAGGAGAAGCTTGCGTGACCGATGGACAGGCAAGCGCCACCTCACGATGATGCGATACATTCAGATGACTGATCTGCACAAATTGCTGCGTTTTTAGGAATAACTCAGGACCTATCGTCACACCAAGTCCTTCCCCAACCATGCGGGCAATGGTCGTACAATCATGCACTTCAAATAAAATAGACGGCTTGATTTGCGCCTCTGAAAAAATATCCTCTACATGGGATTGATACATGCCAGTTGGCATAATAAATGGTTCATCTGCTAATTCTTCCATGTCTACAATTGGCTGCTGCTTAAAACGATGATTTTCGTGATAGGCGACCACCATTTTATCTTTCATAAGTGGCAATAGATGAAACGCTTCATCCGCTTTACCTTTTACAACAAACCCAACATCAATAATGCCAGAATCGAGCCACTCCAATATTTCTTCATATGTCCCCTCATAGAATTTAAATTCAATCTTTGGATGCTTTTTCTGATAGCTCACAAGCAGTTTTGGCAATAAACAAGCGGATGCACTGGCAAATGTTCCAATCCGAATCAAGCCAGATTCAATATTTTTGGTGAGCGCAATTTCCTGCTGAATTTTCTCTACTCGATTTAGCACTTCTCTTATATGCGGGAGAAGGGTTTCACCGGTATCTGTCAGCGTAATGCCCTTTTTTCGGTCACGCACGAATAAAGACACGCCCCACTCCGTCTCTAAACTTGCCACCGCATGACTCACGGCAGACTGTGTCATATTTAATGCTTCAGCTGCAGCGGTAAAACTGCCTAGCTCGACCACCTTAGCCATCGTCTCGAATCGAACAAAGCTCATGAGTATTCACTCATCCCTTTCATGAAAAACATCAATTTTACTTATGTTAGCACGGAATTTAAAATGAATACAACGTTTCAACATAAAGGAAGGGTTCAAAATGAAAAGTACATCTTATCCATTGCTCATATTTCTTTTAGCCGTTGGTTCTTTCGTCACAGGTACTTCAGAATTCGTCGTATCAGGCATACTGGACATCATTTCTGACGATCTGCGCATCTCCATCCCGGTTGCGGGACAGCTTATCACCATCTATTCTCTTTTTTATGCGGTGGGTGCCCTCTTTTTAGTCATGGCCACATCGAAATTGAATCGAAAAAAGGTTCTTTTATCGGCGATTTCCATGTTTATAGCAGGGAATGTGCTTGCCTTTTTTAGCCATCACTTTATGCTGCTCATGCTCTCTCGGGTCATCATGGCCATGAGTGGCGGCTTATATATTGTGCTCGCAACAAATTATGCAGCGCAGCTCGCCCCGCCAGAAAAAAAGGGGAGTGCGATGGCCACGGTGATCACTGGATTTACAGTTTCACTAGTACTCGGTGTACCGATTGGAACATTTTTAGCAGGATATGTAGATTGGCATGCCATTTTTCTCATCATTGCAATAGGAACCGCTTGTCTCTTGTTTCTTCTGTATCGATTATTACCGCCTATGGAGGGACATTCGCATGTGCCATTCAAACAGCAAATGCAAATTCTTCAAGACCGCAGGGTGTTAAGCGGCTTAGCCACGACAGCCTTTTGGATTTTAGGTTACACAATGGTATTTGCCTACATTTCGCCATTATTGAGGCAAACATCCGGATTTACGCTCGAAATGACAAGCATTGCCTTGCTCGTCTTAGGGATTTCTGCTTTTATCGGATCACGCTTTGGCGGATACGCCGTCGATCAATGGGGACCAAACCGAACCATTTCAATCAGCATCACGGTTCAGATGCTCATGCTCTTTGCATTATCTTTTACACAATTTTCTGTAGTTGGCGTCTTCATCACGCTCGCCATTTGGGGCACCGCCACATGGACAACAACACCAGCGAAGCAATTTTATCTCATCTCCCTAAAACCCGAAACATCAGAAACCGTACTGAGCTTTAATACAGCGATTATGAATATCGGCATGATGCTCGGCTCGTCAATGGGTGGTCTGATTATTCAATATACAAATGTAACGAATTTAAGTTGGATCGGCGGGCTAGCCAGTTTTGTTGCATTGATGTTGATTCGGTACTCGTTCAATCGTCATCGACTGGCGCATCAACAGATAAAAAGCGAACATGTGTAATCATGTTCGCTTTCTTACTTATTGACTAGCTTTTGATGTTTCTTTTTTGACTGGAATGGTTACCGTTATCGCCTTCTGTGGTGCCAACATGTTCAGTTCAGTCAAATCAAGATAAAGCCCATATTCTTTAAAAGAAAAATGGTTTAATGATAAAGTCTCTAAATTCTTATCATCAAATTCAAAGGTGGATTGCATGGAAGCTGTCTTTAAATTCGTCACCTTCGCATGGTTCCCTTTCAAGTAATATCCGCTTTCATAGTCTGCTTGTGGATTGGTCCATGATTTCATCTTTTCAACATCGCCTAATCCAATGAATTCACCTATATTCTCCATCACATCCTGCTCTAATTCTTTTTGATCTACTCCAGTAAATTGATAATCAACAATCACAGAACGGTCTTTTTGCTCTATCTTATTAATTTGGATTCCGATGCCATGGTGTTTTGTTTTGAACTGAATAGGCAGCTTTGTCTGAAGAGGAATGATTTTGCTCTCTTCTCGTTCGATATTCACATATGTGTCAAATGTCAATTCAGTCGCCTTTGGATTGATCGGCTGATTCAAAATCGTTAAATGATCTTTTCTAGTTTTGTCAGAAGACATTTGTTTTTTTCTTAAAACGGTTCCAATCTCAAGCTGATACTCATTCCCTAAATTATCCTTCATTCCATCTATACTGACTTTATCATCTTTGGCAAAACCATTGTAATCAATGGCATATTGAATCGCAGAGCCATTCACTCCATTTTCTACCTTTACATTTCTTATTTGATAACGGCCGTTTAAAATAGACACGTCTTTTTGTCCCACTAATAAGGTGGTTTTTTGCTTGACAACAGGTAATTTGAAGCGCCAATTCCCTACAATATCCCCAATCTTCGAAATGACAAGCGGGACTTGCTGACCTTGTTTGATCGTCTGTCCATTTGTATAGACTTCCGTCTGCCCAACATAGCGGCCATCTTTCATTTTTTTCAATCCCTGATTGTCGTAACTCGGTTGGAAAGTGTCATTTTTATGATCGAAGTTGTTGACTATGAATGGTACAGAATCTTCCTTTGTATTCAAGTTCTCCACAGTAAACGTATAAACAAGCCGCCCGGCATCATAATACACACTGTTCACTTTCACAGTAACCCCTCTTGATTCAGCCCCCTCATTGACATGCTTCACCAACTCACTCTGAAAAAGAGACATTCCTACTTTATCGTGAAACATCATATATAACTGTCCAACAAACGGCACTCGAGCCATCGCTGTATTAAGAGAAGGAAAAAGGAAGCCGGATGAAAAATAAAGAACGATTAGTACGATGGCAGAATATATTGGCGTTCTCCAATTCCATGTGAACCAACGTCTTTTCTTTTCCGCTTTCACATCTCCTATTGCTTGGCGAACCGCAGAGGTCACTTCAACCTTTGGTACATCAATCTCATCATAGAGCTTTTTCATTTCTTTTTGTTCCATCGACACACTCCTCCTTCTCCAATGTTTGCTTTAATAACTTTCTTGCACGATATAAATGAGTTTTGACCGTTCCTTCGGGCACAGCCATCTGTTCAGAAATCATTGAAATCGAATAATCTTGAAAATAAAATAGCTGAATCACGAGCTGATATTGCTCATCTAATACATCTAGTGCATTTTTTAAATCGAGCTTGTCTTCCAAAAAATCATGACGCTCAACGCTCTCATGATGCTGTTCAAACGGAACAACATCTTGCTGCTTTTTCTTCATCGCAAAAATCGTATGAATCAAAATCCTAGTCAGCCATGTAGAAAAATAAGCCGGTTCTTTTAAGCCCGATAGATGCTTAAATGCTTTAATGACCGTCTCCTGAACAGCATCTAACGAATCCTCTTTATTTCTTGTATAGAGAAAAGCCGTTTTATATAAACGCTCTTGATACATCAGCATTAATGTCTCAAATGCCGGGACATTCCCTTTTTGTGCTTTTTTAATTAGACGCACTGGCTTCATCTCATCCACACCTCCTACACCTGTTAGAGCAAGGTTTCTCACAAACGGTTTCAACAAACAGAAATTTCTTTTACTTAGCATATGTCGGACAAAAATAGAGAAAGTGAAGAATAGGCCGCAAAGATCGTATTGAACTTTTGATATAATGGAAGAAATATCTACAAAAAGGAGGATATTGATTGTTTCTATTTGAAGAACCTGCTTGTGCTAGCTGCCAAAAGAAAATAGAAGGTAACGAAGAAGTGTACGTTAAGCTGGTCTATCCAAAGAGACGAGGAATGACAGAAGTAAAGGCTTGGCTAAGAAATGAAGGGGTTTTTTATTGTAAGGCATGTACAGAACAAAAGACATCACATGGAGGATAAACGCATGAACAAAATCACTTTTCCGCAATCATTTCCAACGATACATACCGAAAGACTGATCTTAAAACAAGCAACGATCACAGATGCTGAGGATATGCACATCTATTTATCCAATGAAACTGTCTGCCGCTACATGGGCATTGATGCACATGAAACAATCGAAGACACAAAAGGAGAAATCAAGTGGTATGACAATATCTTCAAAGAACAAACAGGCATCCGCTGGGGCATTTCTCTAAAAGAAAATCCAGCCATCATCGGCAGCTGCGGCTTTCTCAATCTAGAAAAACAGCACCGCCGTACGGAAATTGGCTATGAATTACACCAAGATCATTGGCGAAAAGGCATCATGAAGGAAGCAATTACTGCGGTGTTACGGTATGGATTTCAGGAGATGAACTTGAATCGGATTGAAGCGATCATTGATCCAGCAAATACGTCTTCTGTTCAATTATTGGAGAAGATACATTTTGTACAAGAGGGTTTATTAAGAGAGTATGAATTGGGTCAGAAGGGATTCGATGATGTGTATATGTATTCGATTTTGAAGAGAGATTACGAAAAATCCTATTAAACAGAGGAGAAACAAATGAAAACGGATATTCATTTCATCCAAAAGCCGCAACCAGAGTATGTTTCTTTTCACATTTATGAACTCAATCCGTCGGTTGAAAAACTTGTCCAGCAAGTGGAGCAGTCAGCCCCCTATTTCTTAGCACAAGAACCAACGAAAGAAAGAGTGAAAAAGGTCTATTATCACGACATTTTATATATAGAAAGCGTTGATAAAAGATCGTTCTTGTATACGTCAGATGGAGTGTTTCTCTTAAAGGAAAAGTTATTTGAACTTGAAGAACGGCTTGAAGCGCACGATTATGTCAGGATTTCAAAATCGATGATTCTGAATATAGATTCTATTGCCGCTATTTCTCCTAAAACGAGTGGCCGTTTTGAAGCAAAGCTTACAAATGAGGAAAAGGTGATGATTTCACGTTTTTATATTCAATCATTAAAAGAGAAACTTGGGTTACGAAGGAAGTGAACAGGATGAAACGTTATATCACAAATCTTTTGATCACATTTTGTATGATCTTTACTGCACTCGTATTGATTTACTGTTTCACGTTTGGAACGATGCCCATCTATATTTTACAAGCCATCATGTTCAGTTCCTTTTTTTCAAGCGCCCTGACCTTCTTGCTATACTCAAAACAAACGTACAGCCATAAACGGATTCTTTTTCAACAAATTCTATATATCGTCCTTGTGATGGGTATGATTATAACAACCATCATTATTGTGAGCGGTGAAATCAGCCCTCTTTCGTTTATCCTAAATTTCCTTGTGGTCATGGCTTTATTCTTTGTGATCAAGTACCTATTGTATAAAAAAGATCAAGCAACCGCTGAGGAAATCAACGATCTTTTACAGCAACGAAAGAAACGAACAACATCTTAATGTGCATCTTAGGGCTAAATATTGACATGTTAGGAAGATTTCATTGTGACTTCTGCATGATTCCACTACTCTGACGTTAGAGGAGGAATCAACACATGAAACCAATCACAATCATTCGAAAATCAGTACTTCTACTGCTCTTTTCTTTAATCATTCCAACAAGTGCAGGTGTCTATTTATCCATCAAAGAAGTAACCGATCCGATGACCATCTATCTCATCAATGGCTGCGCCATGCTAGCTGGGTGTCTTTTACTTCTATTCATTATTCAAAAAAGTCGTTTTCACTTGAAAGAAATAGGTTTTCGAAAAGGCTCTCTCGGGATGTGGATATTTCCGATCCTTATCATCGAAGCCATTCCGTTTATTGCTGGATTCAACAAGGATTTAACTGTTTCTTCCTTTCTGGCACTTTGTTTCTTCATGGTGTGTGTCGGTCTTTTTGAAGAAGGAATCTTTCGAGGCATTCTATTTCAATATTTAAAACAAATCAACTTGCGCACTGCCATATGGGGCTCCGCCGTACTATTCGGACTTGGTCATGCTGCGAATCTGCTAAGCGGAAAAAGCATCACATTAACAGTGGCACAAATCTTATTCGCCTTGTTATTTGGATTCGTCGCAGCCGAAATCGTTGCACTCACGAACAGCTTGCAATGGGTGATCTTATGGCATGCAGTGCATAATATCGTGGATCAAATGACAAATGGAAATACGCCTGTCGGAATGCAAATGCTTTTACTATCCATTCAATGTGTCATTTTGCTTGTTCTTGCAGTGGTGTTGTGGAGAAGATTAAGAACGAAAAAAGTGTTCGATAGATAATGAAAAAAGGAGGAAAGAAATGAAGGAGAACACATGGATAGAAGGCTGGTTTGAAAAGTGTGAAGAACTTGAAATCAAGCCTTGGGAATGGGATTTTAAACAAAGTGTGTCAGGGCTGAATAAAAGAATAGATTTAAGCAAATAGATATTTGAAAATTTCAAATCATATGAGTGATAAAGTATCGGATCTAGCCACCTAAAATTCCACTATATCTACATTAATATAAATTTATTAAATCCCGTTAGTTTAATAAACTAACGGGAGGAATGACTTTTAGCAGTTAGTAAAATATTTTATTTGATCTAAACTGGCTTATTTTTTATACCAAGTGTAAATACTGGCTTATTTTTTTAGAAGAAAGTTTATTTGAAAGGAAAATATACTCCGAACCTTTTTTTGAATTACCAGCACTATAATTTAATTGATAAGTAAAATGCTCAAAGCTAGAGTAAATGTTATGAATATCGTCATGAACATCATATGTTAAAATCCACTTTTGTTTACTCATATACCTCACTATTGCATCATTTAGCTCTAAATGATCAGGAAATTCATAAAAATTGGTATATAAATCTTTGCCTTTAACGAAATATGGTGGATCAAAAAAAGTTAGTGAATTTCTCGTTTTCACAATATTATTTTTAATGAAATCTATTGCATCCAGGTTATATAATTTTATTTTCGTTTTAAAAGAAGCAATTAAGTTTATTTTATTTATTAAAGTTTCTTTATTAAATCGACAATCAATCTTGTATGTTCCTGTTTGTTGCTTACCTCCAATTGGTCCGGCGTTGATAATCCCAGAATGATTTGTTCTATTCAAATAAAAAGTAGAAAACCCTAATTCTAATAGATCCGTCTGATATTTGTTAACCTGAATTTTTTTTTGTTTTTCCCATTCCTCCAAAGAAAAAGAAGCTTCTTTAATTTTTTTTATAAAATTTTCTGTATGATTTAATACAGAATACCACATAGCGTATATGGAACGATCATAATCATTAATCATAATTCTTTTGACATCACCTTTGATAAGCAGTTTCAAAGCTACTGCCGCTCCTCCACAATATGGCTCAATATAAGTGTTTATATTATTCTCTTTTATTAGAAACTGAACATATTTATATGTCTTATTTTTACCACCTGGATACCTTAAGGGGCTATAATTATTCATAGATAGAAACATCTCCATAACTAAACTATTAACTTAAAGCAGCAAACAGTTTATCTAAATAAGTTTGATATGCCTTAAATATTGTTTTTAATGTAATTGAACTTATATTACTTCTATAGTCATGAATTTTACCATTTAGAGTTTCAATATCTTTTCCATTTCCAAAGGATTTTTTTAATTCTTTATTAATAATTTTTTTGTCATATAAATGAGCAGATACTTTAGATATAAGCTGTGTAAGGTCAGATGGTCTATCTATTCCATTTCTATGTTTATCCCAGTATGCTTTTGATGAATACTCTAGTAATACCCTAATTAAAAAAGCTATGATGACAAACTTATCGCTTTGTGTAGAAATATCCTTTTCTTTTTCCAAACAGTTTAATACAGAAACTATATTTGAATATTCTTCTTTTTTAGCTAATAATCCAAATGATTTTTGATACCATTCTTCACTAAATAGAACCTCACCTGCTACAGATTTTTTTATAGGGATATTTAAGAAGACCTTGTAAGTTTTAACCATATCATTCAATCTAATATTTATATTATACTCTCCGTTTTTAGAAAGTGCAGAAATTTTGTTATTTATTATCGCAATATCATTATCATCAGAATACACTGCTATTTCTGAATAAATATCATGTTTTTCTGATAATATTTCGCCTTGTTCATTTATAACTTTTATATTGTTAAGTGTGTCATAATTAGCTCTAACTAAAGTTAATTCATTTTTTTTAACAAAAAGTTTATACTGCTGACTAACTTCATTTAAACTATCTTTTTTTCCATCTTTCTCTCCAATAGGAACTAACCCATCCTTTAGCCCACCTTCAGTAGCATCACTAGGCGGAGTAGCCGGAGTAGCCGGAGTAGCCGGAGTAGCATCACTAGGTGGAGTAGATGGAGTAGCTAAATTAGTATCTTCAATATAATTTTTTATCAATTGCTTCAACCCCGGAACAACCTTGTTTTCTTCTAACAGGTTGTCCCACATCTTCTGAGTGTTAAAAGTTCTTGTATTAAGAGTACAAGTTATCCATGTGGCTTCACCTAATTTTTTAAGTATTTCTAGAAACTCTTCTTCTCTATTCTTTTCAGGTAACAGATAGAAATTATCATCTTCCTTTAAATTTAATGTCTTTTTTAGTTTGCGCCAAACTCTTGAAATAAGAACATCATTTTCTAAGTGTGATAATTCTTTTAATTCAGGATAGGAAGATTTAACCGAATTATGGATAGCTTTTAAAAACCTTTGATGTTTAATGGCATTCTTTATATCTATTGGTTTCTCAGGTGTGACTTTTTCAATCTCTTCTATGGCACTTTTACTGGATAAACCATTTTTTTTATGTTGAGTAAATAAATTATCATAGAATATTCTTTTATCAGAGGGACGCCATTCCTTAATCCCTTCAATATGCTTTGCTGTAATTTTGAATAACGCTTCATCTTTATTGTCTTCATCTATCACATCGCAGTGCACCATAAAATCATCTATATTTAGTTTTTCTATTTGTCTTCTAACTGAACTGCTAAATCTTTGTTTTTCTTTAAAAATTATTTTTAGTGCTGCAATTCTTCTATTGCCCTCTAAGACAACATATTGTGTATTTACTCTATTTCTTTTCTCAAGAACTATTACTCTTTCACCAAGCGTTACATACCCATTTTTTATAATTTGTTGAGCCAATGACTTTACATCTTCATACTCTATCAAGTAATCAATTATTTCTTCCTCTTTTAAAAACTTAAACAGAGAAAATCTTGGGTTATTTAGGTCTAGTTTTATTAGTGTGGGATCTAATTTCATTGTTTTAAACATAACATTGCTCCATTTTCGTGTTATTTGAATTAAAATTGGATTAATTTACAATTAAAATTATATAACTTCAAAATTTAGAAAGCAATGTTAGCTTAATCAGAAGTTGAACATTTATACAAAATTCTATATTAAATTTAGCATAAAAAAGCCAAAAAACCGCATTAGGCTTTTTGACTCAATTCCCTATTCCCACTCAATCGTAGCAGGCGGCTTACTCGTAATATCATACACCACGCGGTTCACATGCTTCACTTCATTCACGATACGAGTCGAGATCTTTTCAAGTACATCCCAAGGGATTCTTGCCCAGTCACTCGTCATACCGTCAATAGACGTAACAGCACGGATGCCGATTGTGTAATCGTATGTTCTTGCGTCACCCATGACACCTACGCTGCGGATGTCTGGGAGGACTGTGAAGTATTGCCAGATGTCGCGCTCAAGGCCGAAGTTGGCAATTTCTTCTCGTAGAATCGCATCAGATTCACGGACGATTTCTAGTTTCTCTTCAGAAATTTCACCTAGTACACGGATTCCTAGTCCTGGACCTGGGAATGGCTGTCTCCATACGATGTCGTCTGGAATACCTAGCTCTGACCCTAGAGCACGAACTTCATCCTTGAATAGCGTATTAAGTGGCTCAATCAATTCGAACTGCATGTCTTCTGGAAGACCGCCTACGTTGTGGTGAGATTTGATTGTTTGTGCCGTTGCTGTTCCGCTCTCAATGATGTCTGTGTAAAGTGTTCCTTGTGCTAAGTAGTCGATTCCTTTAAGCTTGTCCGATTCGTCATCGAATACATAAATGAATTCGTTACCGATGATTTTACGTTTTTGCTCAGGATCAGACACACCTTTTAGCTTGTTTAAGAAGCGATCTTTCGCATCTACTTTAATCACGTTCATGTTGAAACCTTCGCTAAATGTTTTCATAACCCCTTCTGCTTCGCCTTTGCGAAGAAGACCGTGGTCAACGAAAATACATGTCAGCTGATCGCCGATGGCTTTGTGGATCAATACAGCCACAACAGATGAATCTACACCGCCGCTTAGTGCGCACAATACTTGTTTGTCGCCTACTGTTTCACGGATTTTCTGCATTTCGATTTCAATGAAGTTCTCCATTGACCATTTGCCATCGCACTCACATACGCCGAAGACAAAGTTCTTCAATAGATCATTTCCGTACTCAGAGTGACGTACCTCTGGGTGGAACTGAACGCCATAGAAATTCTTCTCAGCTAAGCTCATCGCTGAGTTTGGACAATGTGCACTTGTTGCATCAACTGTAAAGCCTTCTGGTACTTCGACGACAAGGTCACCATGGCTCATCCAAACGACTTGATCCGTTGGAAGGTCTTTGAATAAAGCAGGTGTTCCGTTAATATGGATGTCTGCTTTTCCATATTCACGCTGACTTGCCGCTTCTACTTTCCCACCTAAATAGTGAGTCATCAGCTGCATGCCGTAGCAAATGCCTAGAACCGGAATACCTAGATCAAAAATCTTTTCGTCACAGCGGAAAGATCCTTCATCATATACACTGTTTGGTCCACCAGAAAGGATGATTCCTTTCGGCGCCATTTCTTTAATTTCTTCAGCAGTTAAAGTGTGCGGATGAAGCTCACTGTACACACCAAATTCACGAATACGGCGAGTGATCAGCTGATTGTACTGACTACCGAAATCGAGAACCAAAATCATTTCATTTACTAAATTTGTCATGGTGTCACCTCTATGTCCAATATAGTTTTTATAAACGCACAGAAAAAATGAGAGGAGAAAACCTGCTCTCAGTGTAAATCACGCTTTTGAAGCGCCCAGACTCACATCCGAACGCTTCAATTTCATGTATTTTAGAAGGTTTTAATATTCACCTATTCTAACAACAGGAAGGTACGGGGTCAAGACTATCTCCTGTTTATTAAATTTTCCCATAACTTCACCGACTGCCGCCAAAGCGCCGACGCATCTTCTCGCCTGTAGAGCGCCCGCTCATAGAACTGCGTTAGTTCAGACATGTGATGATTCCCTTCCTTGTCATCGATCAAAGAAGCAAATTCTCTTAGCGTCATGCCTGGCTTTTTCTCGATCCCTCTGCGCCTTAGCTGTTTTAATAGAGCAGCATATGCGTAGAAAAAAGCTTCCTCATCTGGCAGACTTTTTACCTTTCTCACAATAAAAATTGGCAGCCATCTTGCTCTGAACCTGTAAAGCATCCAGCCTATGAAACCAAGAAAGACAATCACACCTGCTGCGTAGCCCAAGATTGAACCAACATGAACCATACTTGGCTTTGCTTTAGTTGCTTGTTCCTCTTGTTTTGCCGCCTGTTCTGGTTCTTGTTGCTGCGGCTGTTGTGTCTGCTCGTTTTCTTGTTGATCAGATGCGGGCTGATCTTTTTCATCCTGTTGATCATCTGTTTGGTCGTTGTTAGCCGTGGTTTCATTCGTAAATGTCTCTGGGTTCGTGAACCCTTTTGTCGGTTCGAATGTCACCCAGCCACGGTTTGGAAAATACACCTCTACCCATGAATGCGCATTGTTATTGGTCACTTCATACACATTGTTTCCATCCATTTGTGTTTCATATAACTGACCTGACGTGTACCCTTTCACCCATCTCGCCGGAATTCCAATCGAGCGAAGCATGACAATCATAGAGGTTGAAAAGTTATCACAATAGCCAATCATCGTATCAAATAAGAACTGATCCACATAGTCTTCTTCACGCCCAGGCACAGCGACATTTTGGGTTTCATATGAAAACTTCGCAGATCCTAAATAATCCTCAATCGCTTTTGCTTTATCATACATATTATCCTTCGTTTCCGTTAAGCTGTTCGCCAATGTTTTCACACGCTCTGGCAGCGAGGATGGGAGCTGCAAGTATTCACGTCCGACCTGCTGGTTCACTTGCTGCTTGGTCGGTACTTTGATCCGCTGCAAGTCCTCTAGGATAAATGTAGGTGATAAGAAGCTGACTCGATAGTTCCCTAAATTTTTGGGCGGGTTTTGAGTAGACGGGACAATTTTCTCCGTTTTGCCCATCATTTGCAGTGGAATGTTTTCCATCGGCGTCAGCATAACCGTACCAATCGGATAAACAGCATGATTAAATCGATAATTTGATTCCATATCGACTCTCGTTTCATGCTCCTCTGTTTTCACGCGATTGGTAAACCACTGGTTCGGCACTTCATTCCCTTTTAACCGAGTAGGTTTCGTATCATTTGAAGCATCCTCCCAGCCTTTCCCCGTGTAAATACTTTTTGTTTCTACACGAAAATAAGACGGCTCTTTTCCGCTCCATTTAAATACCGGTGTACGGTCCTCACTAAACGGTCCCCCAAGCGACGAATCATCCGTACTATATCCCACCTTATTCTGCCCGGCAGAACCATCTTGATTCGTGACCGCTTTAAAAAACGGGACAGGGTCAGGCCATTTCGGATCAGATTTTGGCAAAGACGCACCGAGTGATGCTGATACAAGAACAAGTGCCAGCATGGGTAAGAACCAATTGAGACGCGCTTTCTGTGACACCCGCACACCTTCAGCCGAACGAAGCCGGTCGAAATAGAGCAGGCCAAGCAAACAAAAGCCAAATACCATAATTCGAACGATCGCAAAAGTCGCATCATAAGGTGTAAACGTATCAAGAATCGTGACATATACAATCGTCATCAGTAAAAAGAAAAAGATACGCTGCTGATACACAACCCAATAATGAAGCAAATAAACAAGTAGCCAAAGCAAAATATAAAACAACAATGTGCGGAAAGACGGATACATGTCACTCCACATGCCCATGCTCATCAAAGAAATATTATCTTGAATATCAGCAAACAGCGCAGGCAGATAACTTGGCTCTGATTGATAAAAAATCAAATATAATGCGAGCAAGATCAATCCAGCACAAATAGGAAACGTCACATACCACTTCAATCGAAAGAACGTCAACAAACACGTAAGCCCTATAAAAATGATGAAATAAGACGTATGACTCGTCTCTGTAAAATCTTGAAGTGGACGAAGCCACTCCCAAAGCAGCAGAAATGCGACAGCATAATAGATGAACAACTCAAAACGGCTTTGCCGCTGATGCATATAAATGTTTGTCACCTCACAGTTCTTTCGTGCAGCCGGTCCTCAAATAAAAGGGTCGTGTGTATCCCAGAAGCTTTAAGCCGGTCCACAAGCTGTTTTTCTTTTGCCGTCAATCGATCAACGGCTCTCTTCACTAAAAGAACGGTGATGTTCTTTCTGTTTCGATTCCCAAGTAAAATGGCAGCAAGCTCTTCTTGCAGATGACCTGTCACCACATACTTTCCTGTCTGCTGGTGCTCACTCGATGTTAATGATTGATAATCAGGTGCACGAGAAGGCTTATACTGCACCTTTGTTAAATAGTAGAGCATGTCCTGTAAATGCCTCTCTCCTTGATCCACTCGAAATAAGTGCTGATCCCCAAGCGGGACAAGGCCTACCGGCACCCCTTTTTTCACAGCCGTTTGCAGAACCGATGCGGCCATAGACACAATCGTTTCAAAAGCGGCTTCATCTGTAAAATCAGCAAACACCACCAGATCCTTTGTCTGATTCTGTTCAAACTCCTTCGTCATAAGCTGACCTCTTCTAGCTGTTGTCTTCCAGTCCACCCAAGCGAAACGGTCTCCTTGCTGGTATTCACGCACACCTGTTGTCACATTTGTCGGTTCATTTAACCAAGAGTGCAATGCTTTGCCTCCATTTTCATTCACCGATGCAGCAGATTCAACCGGAATATCCAATATTTTCGGATACACAAGCAATGTTTTCTCTAGTGGAAGAATCACTTCTTTTTCAACAAACCCAAACATATCACCCGTTTTGATTCTAACCGCCGTCAATTGATGCTCTCCCCGCATGATGTCATTAAATTGATACGAAAATCGCCACGTTTTCCGAAACCATGGAAAGATCATTCGCTTCATTTCAATCTGTTCCTGTAAATGGAAGGTATCCGGCGGGTCATCCTCAAGTATGACGTACACGTACGGAAATAAATTCGTCCGCTTGATTTCAAGGTCAACAGACAGCACATCCCCTGCCTTTAACCGGGTATGCTGTAATGTCCTTTTGGCTGTTGCACGAAGTG
This sequence comes from Bacillus sp. FSL K6-3458, assembly GCF_038005045.1. Lineage (NCBI taxonomy): Bacteria > Bacillati > Bacillota > Bacilli > Caryophanales > Bacillaceae > Bacillus > Bacillus sp. FSL K6-3458. Next base: position 3,420,903 of record NZ_JBBOSI010000001.1, read on the forward strand.
GAACAAGGGCAAACAACAAAGCATACAAAGCATATGGTGAAAATGCATAAAAAAGGAACCAGCTCACAAAACCGCCCTGAAACATGGCATAGCAAAAGGCTGCTGCTGTAAGGAGAAGGAGCATAAACACCCGTAACCATAGTGAAAAAGCGAAACGGTCACGTGACTTCATTGAGTCATCGACTTTTGAACTGGTACGCCAATATGCTCAATCATCTGTCGCAACAGTGTCTCCGCCTTCTTCCCTTCATATGTTGCTTCTGATGTCAAAATCATGCGATGCGGCAATGTGTAAGGCGCCAAATACTGTACATCATCAGGAATCACATAATCCCGCCTGTTCAACAGCGCATACGCCTGAGCCGCTTTCATTAATGCAATTGAACCCCTTGGGCTCACGCCTAAATAGACAGACGGATGATTTCGCGTCGCTTGGGCGATTTCGACAATATATTCTTTAATCGATGCATCCACATGTACGGTCTGAACCGCTTGCTGCAAAGCATGGATATGATCTTTTGTCATGACTGCCTGAAGCGTGTCAATTGGCGATTGTTTCTCCTGCAAATTCAGCACCTCAAGCTCCTCCAGCATGGTTGGATACCCCATCTGCAGCTTAAATAAGAAACGGTCCATTTGCGCTTCTGGAAGTGGATAGGTTCCCTCATACTCCACTGGATTTTGCGTAGCCATCACAAAGAAAGGATCTGCCAGCGGCATCGTTTCTCCGTCCACTGTGACACTGCCTTCTTCCATCGCTTCAAGAAGGGCTGATTGTGTTTTAGGAGAGGTTCGGTTGATTTCATCAGCCAAAATAATCTGCCCCATAATCGGTCCTTGTCTAAATTCAAACTCGTTTGTCTTTTTATTATAAATCGACACACCTGTTACATCTGAAGGCAAAAGGTCAGGCGTAAATTGGATTCGCTTAAACTCACACCCAATGGATTTTGCCAGAGCACGAACCATCATGGTCTTCCCAACGCCAGGCACATCCTCTAATAGCACATGCCCCTTCGCCAAAATCGCAACAAGGCTTAATATCGCAATATCTTTTTTTCCCACCATCACTTTATTGATGTTATCTACGATTTTTTGTAAATCTGAATGCATCGGTTCATCAAATGCCATCCTGATCCTCCTATCACGTTTCCGTCAATTTTCATATAGTCTAACTTTACCATACAACACGCATTTGCATGAAACATCAACACGTAGAAAAAAGAAGCCTTCTCACGACGGAAAAGACTTCTGCTCCTCTTTAGGCTCACTTGCTGGTTCCATATGAACATGAGAGTGTAAAATATCATGTTCCTGCTTCATTCTGCGTTCAATTTCATCTGCAATATCATGGCTTTCTGCGATGTTTAAATGCGGTTCTACTTCAACGACCACATCCACATGGACGGTGCTTCCAAGGTAACGAGCTTTAATGTCTTTCAAATCGCCCACTCCTGGTGTCGCTTCAATCGTCTCTTTATATTTAGACATATCTTTTATATGAAAACCGTCCGTTAACGAATGAGACGCATCTCTGAAAATCTCCCACGCTGTTTTACAGATAATTAAGCCAATCACAAACGCAGCAAGCGTATCAACCCACGCCAGCTGAAATTGAGAGGCGATAATTCCGACAAACGTCCCGATACTCACATAAGCATCTGATTTATTATCAGCCGCTGCCGCATATAGCGCCTGGCTATTAATTCGTTTAGACAGTTTACGGTTATACATATACACACCATACATCACAACAGCACTTCCTGCTGCCGTCCAAGCTGCAATCATATCAGGCGTTTGATGCTCTGATGAGAAAAGCGACTGGCCTGCACTCAGCAAAACCTGAAGCCCGACAAGCATCATAATAAAGGAAGCCACAAGTGACGCAATATTTTCAGCTCTAAAATGACCGTATGGATGATCCTCATCAGGTGGCTTCTGAGAAATACGCAGCCCAATTAATACGGCCAGCGAAGCAATGATATCAGTCGTATTATTCAAGCCATCTGCGGAAAGGGCTTCTGAATGAAACACATACCCAATGATCAGTTTGACAGCAGATAAGATCACATAGGCTATAATGCTGACCCAAGCACCTGTTTCACCTTGTCTTAATTCGTTGTAGCGCTCCATACCGAACAGCGCCTCCTCACACATTACTTTTCTATATTTATCTTACAAAGCCAAGCCCGTGTGGGTCTACAGCAACATGATTCGCTTGAATCAGCAAAATAGGATACATAGAAATGTGTTGACCTAAGCAAACTTATTTTTATAAGGTCAATTGACCTCAAGACCTACTCCCATCAATGTTTTTCAAAACCACCCCGAAAAATGAAAAAGAACAAAATCACTCTACTATCTAATTGTCAGAATAGTTTTATTTAAAAACACAACTTTTCTTTCTTCCTTCTTATGCTATTTTTAAGAATGGGCAGAGGAAAATGAGGGAACATAATCTCTCAAATCCTTTATACTTTTTAACATCATGTTAAGAGGTTTGAAATGTCAGTTTGATAACCTGTCCAATGCTGAATGACAATTCAGTATGATAAAATTTAAAATATTCTAAAAACAAACTCTCGAATAAAAGAGAAATGTTTGGAGGTAAAGAAATGTCCAACATGACAAACGGTCTTCAAAAAAACCTTAAGACAAGACATATTTCAATGATCTCCATTGCCGGGGTCATTGGGGCAGGGCTATTTGTTGGTAGTGGTGCTGTCATTCATTCTGCAGGGCCTGGATCGATTCTTTCCTATTCATTTGCCGGACTTCTGGTCATCTTTATTATGAGAATGCTTGGAGAAATGGCATGTGCCTATCCGACAAGCGGCTCTTTCTCACAATATGCGAGCGACGCCATCGGCCCGTGGGCCGGGTTTACAATCGGCTGGCTTTACTGGTTCTTCTGGGTCATCGTCATCGCCATCGAAGCCATTGCCGGTGCTGCCATTATTCAATATTGGTATGGAGATGCACCTGTTTGGCTCACAAGTCTTATCCTCACAATCCTCTTAACTTTGACAAATATCTTTTCTGTTAAATCTTTTGGCGAATTTGAATATTGGTTTTCATTGATTAAAGTCATCAGCATTATTCTATTCCTACTCATTGGTTTTGCATTTATCTTTGGTTTTGGCGGTCATCATACTGCAGGTCTTGCCAATTTAACGGGGAATGGCGGTTTCCTTCCAAACGGATTCGGCTCTGTGCTCCTCGGGATTGTCGTTGTCATCTTTTCCTTCATGGGAACCGAGATTGTGGCAATTGCCGCAGGTGAATCAGCAGACCCTGTCAAATCTGTGACAACAGCTACCCGTTCAGTTGTATGGCGTATTATTGTGTTCTACGTCGGGTCGATCGCCGTCGTTGTCACTTTACTCCCATGGAATTCAGCGAATATTTTAACAAGCCCGTTCGTTGCAGTATTAGAATACATCGGTGTCCCATCAGCCGCTCAAGTCATGAACGTCATTGTTTTAACAGCCGTTCTTTCTTGTTTAAACTCCGGCCTATACACAACGTCCAGAATGCTTTATTCATTAGCTGAAAGAGGCGAAGCACCAAAACGTTTTATGAAAATCAGCAAACGCGGTGTCCCTGTAGCAGCGACAGTCGCAGGTACCTTCTTTTCCTATATTGCCGTCATGATGAACTACTTTTACCCTGAAACCATCTTTCTATTTCTAGTCAATGCCTCTGGTGCCATTGCACTTCTTGTCTACTTGGTCATTGCCGTTTCACAATTAAGAATGCGTCGTAAAATTGAAAAAGAAAATCCAGAGCAACTCAAAATCAAAATGTGGCTGTTCCCATACCTTACGTACTTTACCATTTTGGTCATCTGCGCCATCTTGGCCTCTATGCTGTTTATCGAATCGATGAGACCTCAGCTCATACTGACAAGCATCATTACCATCGGTGTACTAGCCGCCTACTTCATCTTTAAACCGAATAAAAAAGTGCCTGCAAGTGCAGCGCTTGAAAATAAACACCCTTAATTCTCCCGCTGAAAAGCGGGTTTTTTTATTTTATTCACCTATTTGGATGTCCGCACTTATAATGTATCAAATTGATTTTAAGTGAGGATTAGTCAACATGAACCTAGAAAAGTTTGTTGACGAGCTGCCAATTCCAGAAGTCGCAGAGCCCGTCAAAAAAAACCCAAGACAAACGTATTATGAAATCGCTATGGAGGAGGTGTTCCTAAAAGTTCATAGAGATCTGCCCCCAACCAAGCTATGGACCTATAATGGCAGTTTGCCGGGTCCAACCATTAAAGCGAATCGAAATGAAAAGGTCAAAGTGAAATGGATGAACAAATTGCCGTTGAAACACTTCCTGCCTGTCGATCATACCATTCACGCTGGACATCATGATGAACCCGAAGTCAAAACAGTCGTTCACCTGCATGGGGGCGTGACACCTGCAAGCAGTGACGGTTATCCGGAGGCTTGGTTTTCGCGAGACTTTGAAGCGACCGGTCCCTTCTTTGAACGAGAGGTTTACGAATACCCTAATCACCAGCAAGCATGCACATTGTGGTATCACGATCATGCCATGGCATTAACACGATTAAATGTATACGCCGGATTAGCTGGCTTTTATTTGATCTCAGATGCGTTTGAAAAATCACTCGAATTACCGAAAGATGAATATGATATCCCTTTAATGATCATGGACCGGACATTCCAGGAGGATGGCGCACTGTTTTATCCAAGTAGACCAAATAACACACCAGAAGATAGTGACCTTCCAGATCCCTCCATCGTGCCATTTTTTTGCGGGGAAACGATTTTAGTCAATGGAAAAGTTTGGCCGTATTTAGAAGTAGAGCCGCGAAAATATCGTTTTCGTATCTTAAACGCGTCCAATACAAGAACTTACGAGCTTCATCTAGATAACGACGCCACGATCTTACAAATTGGATCTGATGGCGGCTTTTTGCCAAGACCTGTTCATCACCAATCTTTTAGCATTGCACCTGCTGAACGTTTTGATGTCATCATCGACTTCTCAGCTTATGAAAACAAAACGATTGTTTTAAAAAATACGGCAGGCTGCGGTCAGGATGTCAATCCAGAAACAGATGCGAACATTATGCAGTTTAAAGTCACTCGTCCGCTCAAAGGAAGAGCAGCTAAAACATTACGTCCGATCTTCAAACCACTGCCACCGCTCCGACCGAGCCGAGCTGATAACGAGCGAACGCTAACGCTTACTGGCACACAAGATAAATATGGGCGCCCGATTTTATTGCTAGATAACCGGTTTTGGAATGATCCTGTCACGGAAAATCCTCGACTTGGTAGTGTAGAGGTATGGAACATTGTCAACCCAACAAGGGGCACACACCCTATTCATTTACATCTTGTTCAATTTCGGGTGATTGATAGAAGACCATTCGATACAGACATCTATCAATCAACAGGTGAAATCGTGTATACAGGACCAAATGAAGCGCCTTCTTTGCATGAACAAGGCTACAAGGATACAATTCAGGCGCATGCCGGTGAAGTCATTCGCATCATCGCTCGGTTTGTCCCATATAGCGGACGATATGTGTGGCATTGTCACATTTTAGAACACGAGGATTATGACATGATGCGGCCGATGGATATCATTTAGTAAATATGAAACCTCCTCTCTCTTAATTGCGTAATATAAAAAGGGCTAACAGCTTCTATATATTAGCCCTCTATTTTCTTTTCAATCTCCATGAGAAAAACGAACAATGTATCGCATGAATGGCATTTTTTTGAACATTCCACACTTAAAAAGTTGACGAAGTAAACCGATAATACTACTATATACCCATTACCTCTATCAAAAGGCACTTAAGAAACCAAGCACGAACAAATAGAAAATCGTCATAAAAAACGGAGGAGTTCAATTTGAATGAAGAAAAAGAGACTTGCCATGTCAAGCAAGAAACAGTGGCAGGTAACAGGGAGAAGCTTTCAATTCATGAAAACGAGAGCATTCGATCAAACATTGAACAACTAACAATTGAACTCGGTGAACAAAAAGAATTCAATCACTTCATATTAGATGAAAAACAGAAGACCATCAGCACATTATCGGCTCTCATTGCAAAAGGTGATTGTGATGAAGAGTTAAAAGCTCATTTTGTACAAGCATTACATATCGGGCTCTCTGTTATAGAGATTATGGAGATCATTAAGCACTGTACAAAGGTTGCAGGATTCCCTCATTCCATTAATGCCTTGTTTATTTTTCAAAACTTACTAGATGAAAACAATAAATAAATAAGAGAAAACGAGAAGTCTTCTGTCCTCTCGTTTTTTTATTTCCACTTACTTTACTCTCTTACGCTGATTCTGTCACAGTAGCAAAATATCAAAATACCACTCATTTCCTTGCTTAAAAAGTGATGTTCATTTCACAAATCCGCATTTTTCACCGACACATCCCATGACAAAATAAAAAAACGTCCAGTTATATAAAATAACTGAACGCGCACCTTTTACCGATTGACAGTGAAATTGTTAACAATCCCGCCTTCTTTCTCCCAAGCGGTTTCTACTGTTTTCTTCTTAATATCATATTCAAAAATGGTTCTGACCTTCGCCTTTCGTCCTGTGTCATCCTTTAATTCCTTTGCGTTCTTTGCAACACCTAAGAAATAAACAGATGTACCATCCGCAGAAAATTGTGGCTGGGCAGCACTTAAAATACGCACATCTTGGCTGTTTTTAACAAGTGGCTTTGTTTTTCCTGTATCTACATCCATCACCTTAATAGATGATACTTCTTTTTCATTTCGAACCTTCACTTCTGTATAAATGAGTTTTTTATGATCTGGTGAAAAAGAAATATCATTGATGGTTTGAGAAATACGTGCAATTCGCTTACCCTTCTCACCTGTTTGAAGGGTAATCTTCATGGTCGTTGGTTCAGGATCCATTCCTTTTTCATTTGCCTCATCCGTCTTTTTATAATCCTCTTTTAACGAATAATGCTGAATGGCCAACAGATTTGATGCTGGATCATAAGCAAAAGAACTCACCGTATCATCATTACTTTTTTCTGGATATAACACTTTCACTTTCTGTGTTTTCAAATCAAAAGACGCTACATAAAATTGCTCACCTGAATCCTTGTTATACCTTAGATATAACTGTTTTCCGTCACCAGAAAGTCTCATACTGTCGATTGAATCGTCACTCGTAAAGAGCGTTTTTTCTTTATCCGTTTTCACATTCAATTCCCGTATACTTACTTTTTGTGTGTCTTCATCTGTATACGTGTAGTATAAAAGCTGTTTCGCCTGATCATAAGCAATTGAAGGATATGCTGTCAGTTTCTCTGTATGAAGCGCCTTGTCATGCAAGTAATAAGTATTGTTTAACTTTTGATCCGTAAATGAAACAAGCAATTCGTCTTTTGCATCTTGATTTGTTTTCACTTTTCCTTCATGTTTTGCCTCTTGCCCCGGCTTCATCATGAAGAAGATGACGGCCGCAATCACTGCGACTCCAATTGCTGTGATGATCCACCATGTTGATTTTTTCATTGACTTTCAGACCCTCTCCACAAGAAAAGAAGCCAGAAAATAAACTTTTCCCGCTTCTTTGCATGCCTATGTATTAATAAGTGTAATGCCCTTTGACGACACCTTTACTTGTTTTATACCCAAGTGCTTTGAATGCTTTCGGACTTACGTCTAATACTGCGTTTGGCATTCTACCTACATCATATTTATATACTGTAATCACTTTATGTGGTTTCGCTTTTGTTGTCACTCTTAGTTTTGTACCTTTTTTCGGTACGTCAAATCCCATTTTCGTTGCTGCATCCCAATGACCGAGTTTTTTTCCATCTGCGCCTTTTTTACCGACACCATTATACCATGTAATATTGCCGCTTACTTTTTTTGCACTTGCTCCATGTGAGAAACTAAACGCTAAAAATAAACTAGCTACTGTTACGATTGTCGCGATAAGCTTTTTATTCATTAAAAAATCCTCCGTATTTGGTTTCTGACCCTATTATACATGAAGATGCACCCAGTTATTTTACAGTCACATTACAATTCGAATACAAGTTGACCACTTAATGACCGATTTTGTTCATAAATTTCACCAAAAACAGCCAGAACATTGTCAGTAGATCCCTCCCTTTTGTTTTATATAATAGAAATGAATCAAAGATAAGGAGGAATTTTCATGAAAAAGTGGTTCATCGTTTTGAGTGTAAGTTTGACCTTCGTATTGATGCTTTCAAGTATTCCTGCCTCTGCGGCTGGTCCTCGTCACGGCGCCATCGTGACACAAACGGATGAAGCCAAATGGTCAGGTATCTCGGCTGATATTGTGCTGCCAAAAACAGCCACTATTAAAAATGGCTATGCCGACTGGTATCTTGGTCTCGGTTCTGCCGTTGTTGAAAGCGGGATTTCAAAAACATCTTCTGGCTATAAGGTCTTCCTGGGCACCGGCTCCCAAGGCGGCAGTCAATATTGGAACAGCGAATACGATTCAAGTATTAAAGATGGTGCACGTGTCAACTTAAAGCTCATCAACAATGGTGATGGCACAGTGTCACTATACGTCAACGGGAAACTGCGTTATAAACAGCCTGTTTTCAATCCTAGTCGTCTGAAAGACCTCGATGTCGTCAAAATGGTACACGGCGTACAAGATAATGGAACAAACAGCTACTCGCAAGCAAGTTTCTCTAATGTACAGCTCCGTGCAAATACATCTGGAAGTGTCTATAAAAAATGGGACGGCACCGTCAAATCATCTCTTTTACGCAAAAATCTAGAATCTGGTGCTCCGGCTCCAAAATTCACGGTCATTTCGTCTATCCCACTTAGTACAACCCTTTCAGCACAATAAAGCACCCAACTTTGGGTGCTTTTGATTGTTCACAGCTTATCAACACTTCTCTTTTAATCAAAACATCAATTCGTGGTAACATAAGCATACATACTTTGAAGAACAAAGGAGAAAGAACGTGAGAAAAAGTCTACTTGTTTTCATGAGTCTTGTTGCAACCTTCTCTATCCTAGCAGCTTGCTCAAATACGACAAAAGAAGAAAAAACAGAATCTACGGCACTTCCAACGATTAATGAACGCATTCAAAATGAAACGAAAGAGGTCATGGAGCAGTCTAAGCTCGTAAAAGACACAGCGATCACCGTTGATCAAAAGAAAAAAGTCATTTCCTTAAACGTGACGGCTTCATCTGAGACCAATAGTGATTACGCTGAAGTCATTGGTTTGAACTTTGCCAAAACACTAGCTATTGGTGCATCCACTGAAAAGGAAAACAACCTGCATAAACCGGAAAATGACAGCCTCGGCGCCCTCTACTCCTTTTATGACCTAAACATTACCGTGAAACAGGAAAACGGAAAAGTACTGGCAAAAGGAAAGAAAACAACAACTGAAACAAAGATTACCTGGGAGAGAGCCCAGTAATTGGACAAGAAAATTCTTTATGGATTTTCTTGTTTTTTTTAACAAAACTATTAACATTGTGAAAAGAATGCCGATGAGTAAGATTGTGTTGGTTCTTAAGTACCAATAATTCTTATTTACATATCGGGGGAAAGTATCATGAAAAGAACAACGGAATTTGTTTTAGGCTTAATTGGAGGTATTTTTGGATTTTTCGGTGCAATGTTTGCCATTGCCTTTGGAGGACTCGATGCGGCATTTAGTGAATCAGGTACGAGTCAAATCACAGGATTAGGCTGGGCAGCGATGCTTTTCTCTATTCTTGCGATTGTGGCATCTGTTATCGTGAAGAAAAAAGCAAAGCTTGGCGGGATTTTATTATTAGTATCTGCTGTTGGTGGTATTATTTCTATTTCTATGTTCTTTATCCTTCCAGCTGTATTAATCCTCATCGCAGGATGCATGGGCGTGTTTAGAAAAGAGACTGTCGTCAATAACACAACTGCATAAAAATAGAGAATAAAGCTTGTAGAGATTGCTCTACAAGCCTTTTCTCTCTACTTTTTGTAATTCATATTGAATGGCATCAACTAACTCTATTATGTTTTCATCTGTCCAAAGATCCAATATAAACAATATATCATCCATCATGTGTGACAAATCTTCCTTGCACATCAATTCTTCTTTGTAAGCAGGGACAATAAAGAAATAGAGTAGGTCAGCCAATTCAAGAGCGACACTTACATCTTTTTCATCCATGATGGCTTTATGCAAAGAGTAGATCAGCCATTTAAGGTCTTCATGATTTTCAATAGGAACATACATCAATTGATGAATTTCATCTACTTTCCTTTCCTTTAGAATCCTCTCAGCAAATTCCTTTGAAAGAGCCCCAACTGTATTTGAAGATATATTCAGAAACGAGAATTCATGTTGATCCTCTCTATTAACCATCTTGATTGACGAACCATCCATTTTAATCACTCCCAATCTCTTATAATAATTCTATTATAAGGAAATTCAAACTCGTTTTAAGTCATCAGAAGTGGATTTTATGTAATTTTAAGCTAACTGGTTTATCAAAAAACCACCCAAAAACAATTATTTTCTATTTTTATCATTTTTTGTTGATTTAAAGGTGCTTTTATCCTATTATAATAGTCATGGTCAATATATAAGTGCAAGACGCTTATATAAATTAAACAAAAGGGGATTTTCATTTTGAAGAAATTCTATGCTTTATTTTTAGCTTTAGGGCTAACATTTACACTGGCTGCTTGCGGCTCAACAGAAGATGTGTCTACAGGCGCATCTAAAGAAAAAGAGTCTACTAGCACAAAAACACAATCAAAAAACAAAAAAGATGATGGTTCAAAAAAAATAAATGCGAGCAAACACAAAACAACTGCTCAAGGAATGAAAGTAAACCTTGGCGAAATTAAAATTATGAAGGATAGAATCAATGTAGGAATGAATATCGAAAATACGACAGATAAAGTTCTAAACTTCTATCCAGACCAAGGTAAAGTTGTAGCTGGAAGCATGCAATTAGATGCGAATATGTTTATGACTGATGGCGATATTGGTGGCGAAGTTGAAGGTGGCGTTAAACAAGATGGTGTTATTCAATTCTTAGCTCCTGAAGGCAAAGAGATCAACATTAAAAACATCAAAGAATTAAAGCTAAAATTTGGAAATGTCACAACTGACGATTACATGAATAGTAAAGATGTGACCTTCACAGTAAAAGTAAAATAAACTTTCGCTATTGCCCTTGAATAATGAGGGCCTTTTTATTTATCACATTAAAAAACACTTTCCGAAAAGAAAGTGTTTTTGTTTATAAGTAACGATTCATTCATTTTAATACTTCATAAGAATAACTGATTTTTCGAGAAGTCTCTTACATGGAACTCTTTTTCATCGCAGCCGCCATTTCCACTTCACCCTCTGCTTCCAGCTGTTCAATAATGTGAGCATAATCTCTTTCACGGCGATTTTGGCTTAACTTAAAAGCAGCTTGAACTTCATCAATGATGATTTTGAAGCCCACAATCCCTTTCATTTGTTTCTCTAACAGTTCCTCAGATAACGTATCCCATAACACTGGCTGATCTCTATGACTTTCATATGTCTCCAGCATCACTGTTAATTCCTTGACCAGTTCTGATTTTTCAAGCAGTGAAGCCTTTCCATATACATGTACAGCTTGATAATTCCACGTCGGTACGGCTTCTTTCTCATACCACGAAGAGGATATGTAAGCATGCGGCCCTTGAAAAATGACAAGCACCTTCTCATTTTCTTCAAACGTTTTCCACTGAGGATTTCCAATCGCCATATGCCCTGAGATCACATACGAATCGCCAATTTGATGAAAACTCACTGGAATATGGGTCGCAATGGGCTTTTCATTCGTTGTCGTCACAACTGTAGCAAATGAATGTGATTGAATAAATGATTTGATTTTCTCCATATCTTTCACTTGAAAAAATGATGGTATATGCATGTTCCCTTCCCCCTTTTTGATCATCTCAATGTTTTGGTCATAATGAAGTCCATTTGCTCCTCGTCTCCCATGTGAAAAGCATGCACCCCTGTTTGAACAAACCCAAGCTTTTGATAAAATGCCATGGCGGCTTTATTATGCTCCCACACCCCAAGCCAAACATCACGTTTATGGTGTTTCTCTGCAATTTCAAAGGCTTGATTCATTAAATATCGACCTAATCCTAGTTTTTGAAAGGACTGTTTGATATAAATGCGTTCAATTTCTAATGTGTCATCACCCATCTCTTCTGACTGTGCATCGTCCATATTGACCTTTAAATAACCAGCAAGGCATCCATTCACTTGAACAAAATAAAATTGTGAAAAGGGATGTTGTAATTCTTTTAGCAGCTGGTTCGAATGAAAAGCTGTCTTCACATATGCGTCGATATGCTCCACCTTGTTTTGCTCCTGAAACGTTTCTATAAAAGTATCGATTCCGATTTTTTGCAGCTCTTTTATATGTTGTTCATTACACCGAATGAGCGTGACGGTCATGAAGTAACCCCTCCTTAGTCATTAGTAGCTTCTCTTTTTGCCTTTTTTCACATCTTCCCAATCTTTTTCGATATTCTTTCGCACCCTCAAAAGATACTGATAAATCTGTTTCGCTTCCTCTTCAGAAAACCCATCCAGCGCTACCCGATTTGAATGATCATGTTCTCGTTTGATCATTGGATAGACGGCTTTCCCTTTCTCAGTTGGAAACAATTTCTTGATTTTTTTATTCGCTGAGTCATGTTTCTTCTCAATAAATTCATGCAGCTCTAATTTTTGAATAGCCCGAGCAGCCGTAGTTCGATCCACCTTAATCATTTCCGCTAGTTTTTCCTGAATGATGCCAGGCTCCTCACAAATACGCACAAGATACAAATACTGCCCCTTCGTTAAATCATACTCTTTAAATTCAATATTACTAATGGAATCAAGCGCGCGAGCAATCACGCCGATCTCCCGCAAAATTTCTTTCATATACCTCGACTCCTTTTATTGCATTTACAACAAATAACTAAAGTTAGTATAATTGATTAATGTTGTATTTGCAACAAAAAAACCCACTTCTTAATTGAAAGTGGGTTTTCAACTCTTTCTTTATTTATCACGCCTCTTCGATCCAAACAATCCAAACACGACAGCCAGTGCAACTATAATCGCCACCCAAGTCGTAAAGCCCATATGATCACCGCTTTTCTTTTGAAAATCATCTCTTTATGTTAGATAAAACCAAAAAAATCACTGTCTCTTTAGTTAACGGATGTAAAGCGGTGAAAGTTTCAATTCATTTAACGCTCTTAACCAAAAAATAGACAAAACAAAAACCCCTATATTTCAAGGGGTTTTCGGGGGTGTTACATCATTCCACCCATGTATCGTAATTAAACACGAACATTCGTTCCTATTTATTTCGCCCTTTATCTCTTTAATTTAATTGAAATGTTATTTCGTCTTTTTATTGATATTCACATTCAATTTCATTTATTGTGACCAAACTTGTGACCAAAAAAACCATCCATTAGGATGGTATAGGTGTGAGTAATATAAGAAGAAGTTAATCATCTCCATTCATTTAGAAATTTGCATTATTATATAATTAATTCATAACAAAATCTTTTGTTTAAATTTGATTTAAAACAAATAACACATTATATTTTTACAAAAAAAGGTTACATTTAAGTTAATTTGCGTTATAATAATGATGTGTGGAATAAACTTTGAATAAACATTCCTTATTTACAGAGTAGATAATAGGGTTATTATTCTCAGAATTCAAATAACAACCGATTGTTTTGAAAGTCTGTTTCTAAAAAAAATTGCAACCAGATCACTCTGTAGATCACCCTCTAGACAAAAAAGTCTCTTATCAGATTGGTCATCTGTTTAAGAGACTTTTTTATGTTTAAATTTGTTCTATTACGGAAAGAATAATCATAAGATTAAAAACCAACCAGTTTTAAGATAACTTAAGAAAGACGCTTCTCCTTCACAAGGAGTTATTTACGCTAAGCTAGATTTAGAGTGGTCAGCTCTCCCAGAGCTCCCTTAAATCTCTTGCAACTGGTTAGTTAATTAAATCATCCTTTTAGATCAAGGAAGATTTTTAAAACAAAATAAAACCCTTTGGAAATATTACCGAAAATTGATGCAATAACTTGAAACTTGTGTGGTTTCTCTTTGAAAAACAATTCCGCCCCTCCTTCAGTTCCCCTGCTCGGTTTATGTAGTTCGTGCTACAATTACAGAAGGAGTAAGCGTACTCAGCTATTTAAATATAGCAGAAATCCATATTAATGTGTATATTTTTTTACAAAATATTCTACAATTAGGAAATATCCCTAGTTGAAAACATCTGAATTTCAAGAGTATTAGTCATGAAGTATATAATTTATAACTAATAAAAAAAGCCATTATTAAGGATACAGCATTCCTTAATAATGGCTTTTTTGTAAACAATAACTTGCCATAACACGGCTACCACACAGGCAGCTTACGTAGAATTAGTCGCGTGTTTCTTGGACTCACTTGTTATTGTGAATATAATATAACATACCAGCAGACTGCATGTCAATACTTTTCCTTAGAAGCAGCAGCTTCATCAGAAACATTTGTATATGGCGGAAAAACAAAAGGTGTACATATCTTTTGTTCTAAAAATTTGTATAGAAATTCACAACCTTCAAAATAAACTTGATCAGTATTTTCATTCACTTGATCAAATTGAGGAAAAGGACACCCAATCGATCGATAATATTGATAAATTGTATTTGCAACCATATCAGCCACTTGAATGTTAATTGATTGATCTGAAAGTAAGTAATCTACATTAACTTCTTTAGTGATCTGCTTTTCAAGGACTAGTTCCGGGAAGAGATAACCTTCAAGTTCTTTCAAAGATGGTAAGGCTGCATTCCTATTGTCGATTTGCAAATTTAATATCCTTCGGTCTTCATCACTTAATGGGAAATTCTTCATCATTATTGAAACTAAATAATTAAATGAACGTGCCGGACTTTCTCTAAAACGCTGATCAATTTTTTGATTTAAAACAACCATATGACCGATCCTAATATCCGTCGATTTAAACAACTTTTGAAATATAAATAACTTCATGAAAGGTGGTGTCTCTGACCCTTTAAGTTCCTTCGGATTAGGAAGGTATTTAAAAAAATCTGGATAATCTTTTCTCAATCGACTAATGGCTCTCTTATATGTATTTTTTAATTTTTTAGGATTGTCAGTATGAACAAAAGCTATAACAAAAAAACGATTTTTATATCTTTTTGGATAGAGTTTTGGAATACTCCCTGATTCATCTATGTAGAACAATTTAATCACCCTGTAAAAGTTTTCTTATTTTTCATAGTATTATATTTTCAGAAATATTACAAGAATACCCTTTTTCAATTTGTTAATAGTAAAGAAGATAGCCTCCTCAATTTTTAAAAAAAGAGAAGGCTTTATATTTATTTCAATACTTTTTCAATGGCTTTCTTTGTTTTCGGCCCGTAAATGCCGTCTGCTGTGAGCCCATGCATAAGCTGGAATCGCTTGACCGCATCTGCTGTTTTCGGTCCATAATAGCCGTCAATTCCATTGTTTTTCGCTCCCTTTTCAGGATAGAAGAAAAGAGCGGCTAGGGCTTCTTGTACGGCTTTTACTGCTGATCCCTTTGTAAGAGGCTTCGTGACTTTTAAAATGCCAGATGGTAAATTAAATGACTTCTTGGACGTGCTTGTTTTTGGCTTAGGTGTATTGTTCACAGGTGTCGCTTTCGGCGGCTTTGCGGTTGCAATACCCGCTTTGAAGCTGTCCCAACGATTAAGCAGCTTACGAGGACATTCTTTTCCGCTCCATCTCTTATGCGGCACGACATTGGCCAATGGAATGCCTTGCTCTGTCATCAGCTGACGAATTAACCATTGGGCGTTTTCTACCGCCTTCTCAAAGTTTCCGTCACTATTTTCACAAATTTCAATACCAATTGATTTCATATTGCCCGTTCCTCTGCCGTCTCCCGCATGCCATCCATTTTCATTCAACGACAGATGTTGATAAATGACTTTATCATCCACAGTGTAGTGCCAGCTTACACCTGTAGATGAGCGTTTAACAAATGCTGCATGACTTGCTGCATTTGCTCCTTTGGCTGTGTTAGCAGTGTTATGGACAGTAATATATAAAGGCTTCATATAGTTGCCCGGACGGTTCTTGTTACTTCTCGGAATGAAGTCCTGAACGATCTTTACCATTGGTTGATCTACTCCTTAAAATTGTTTTTAGTATTAAAAGAAAGCCGCCGATTACTCAGCAGCTTTCTTTTCTGATTCTTCTTTTTGACTATCATTTTCAATCACGTGCAATCTGTCAGTGATTGCAGCCGGAATTTTAACGCCGATCTGTGCAAGGTTCTCTACTATAGAAAGACCTTCGTTTGCAATATAAAAAAGCACTGTCCCAAAGGTCAGCACTCCATTTAAACCCATAATCTGATCAATAATGTTGGCCACAATCACCACCACAAAACTAAGCATTTTTCGCACGTAACCGAACCATGCTGTTCGGCTGCGCAACTTCCCAAATTTCCACGCTTTTATGATTCCTGTTAAAACGTCGATGACGCTTAACAGTACGAGCAAGTCCAAAAATTTCACTCCGCCAAATAAATAAGTCTTCGCTAAATCCAAAGTTTCAAAGTTAATAAACACTATTGTTTCCTCCATTTCGTTAGTCACCCCCTTAAAGAAGGCAAAATAAAAACGCCTATTCAGCGTTTGCGTTTGTGTCATTCCCTTGTTGATTTAATAAAGCTTCTTTAAGCTTCTTATGTTCTTCAGACAACATCGTATATGTCGCCCTCACCTCTGCAAATTTATTGTTTGCTTCATTAAGTAACTCGCTTAGACTGATTACTTTTAACTGTGTCGCTTTCAGCTCTGTTTGCAGCTGTTCCTTTGTCATCTCATTACTCATGTGTCATATCCTCCTGCATTTTAATTTCTTCTTTAATCTCTTGAAGTGTTTTTTCTGCTTCTTTCAATCTTTCTTCCAGTGATTTTGTAGGAGCGTCACCTCTAATTACGTTGGGTATCAGTTCCTTCATCTTCAATCACCCTTTCTACAAACGCATTTATATACCCCTCTCTTTCACCTTCAACATCTACTCTGATACTTAATAGAGTTAAAACGAGATAGTCGGACCCGGCATAACACGGCATTTGATTAGGTGACATGTAACATTTGTCTAAATGATAAGCGTGATTTTTTTCCTCATCCATCGTTATATAAAGGTCATACAGCACTGAATATCTGTTTTCTTCATCCGCATCTAGCTTTATCAAGGCTGCTGGAAGCTCACCTATAACTAATTCCCCTTCATACCTGTGATGAATAGTACAAGCGCTCAATTCAATTCCTTGATCTGTCTCTTTAGCTTTTAAAGAGCGAAAAAATGGATTGAATCTCTTATCTCCTCTAATTTCAATCAAACTGAATCCCCCTTCCCTTCTATATTGCTTCTGTAATCATCATTATGTTAACAGTGTAGTTCCGGTCGTTGGCACTAGCTATTCCAGCAGCATTTCTTATATAGATCCTGAAACCTGAAGTTGTTTTATTTTCAAATGCTGCTATGACAGCACTTGAGTTCGATCCTTCCACCTGCAAAAAAACATTAAAGACATTTTCTATATTCCGAAAGCCTCCAAATGTGTAATCATAGCTTCCAGAATTACCGGACATTCTGACAGTAACATTATCAAAAATAATTTGACAGTTTGTTTGAAGCGAGTTCATATACCTTTCATGCCAAACACCTGCAGCTCTCAAAAGGGTGTTTGTTTGGTTACCACTATACATATTAATAGTGTGTGCACGTAGATCCCCATATCCATCTGTAGCTTGTATGAGAAAGCCTTTTGCAGCTTGTACAGCAAAATAACCATCAGCTATTTTTGCGTAAAAATTCCCTTCAGTGCTAATGCTATTAGAACTCTCAAAGTAAGTTCCAGTTCCTTTGACCTCTATTTTTGCACCTAAATTTTTCATTATGGTTTCATATTTGGAGGAAATTTGAAACTCTCTATACTCTGCCTTCATAGATAAAACTTCAACTTCGCCTTTCCCATTGTCCGAAGTCATTTTGATTACAGATCCTTCTATCCAATCAGAATAAATGTGAGTTCTATAAACATCACCATTTGTAACTACTGTTCCCGTACCACCTTCAAGAGTTATGAAACCCTTATCAATAGTGGTTCCACCAAAGACAACTTTTGCCTCATCATCTTTATAGAACTGTTTAAAAACTCCGTCTTTTATAGTTAATACGTTTGTATTCCCATCATAATATTCTTGATATATCTCATTAGCAGTTATATAAGATTTATATCTTGAATTTTGAGAAATTGGCTCGATTCTAGCACCTTTTATAAGCGAACCTTCTATCGTGATACCTTTAATCGTGCCAGCTGTGATTTTATCAGCAGATAGATTGGCTATTTTGGCATTTGTAATGGCACCGTCTATTATATGAGCAGTATCAATAATTGCTGTTCCTAGATGCGCTTTTTGAATTGCTGCATTTGCGATTGCAGCTGATCCAATCGCTGCATTAGAAATATGCGCTGAGTTAATAGCAGCGTCATTGATATGCACTGATGTAATAGATTTTTCGGTAAGCATCACATCAAAAGGACTGGCAGACCATTCTTTTATTGTTTCACCCATTCTTAACTGAAGATTTCTAAAGACAAATGTGCCTTCATCTGAAGCGTTCTCTGTATAAGCACCGAAAAGCAAATAATAGTTACTTGCAGTATCTCCAGTGTAAGTAAAAGTACAGTTTAATCGCACAAACTCATCTGATGGCAAGTTAGAAATATCGCCAAAAGAAGTCTCAACAGTTTGTCTCTTAAGATTTCCGGGTGTAATGTAATAACGGAAATTCAAGTAATTGAAATTCTTCAAATTGCCTCGTTTAACTTCTATTGAAAAAGTATAAGTTTCTCCGTTTACAAGTTTTAACGATTTACGTGGAGATGTTGAAATTCCAAAAAGCATATTATCTGTAAGTTTTTTTGTTACAGTAACTTCATTGTAATCCTGTTCATTTACAGTTAATTCAGCAGAATTAAGTCCAGCTAGATCACTAGGCCTTGATAATGAACCCGGTAAGATGTTCGAGTTTGAAATGTCAGTATATAGTTTGTCTGCTGTCACTGATAGAGCGGCCAGTTTATCCGCTGTGACAGCACCGAACATAATATCATCGGTGAGGATTCTCACTGTCTTTGCTTCATATTCTTCTGACCAATCACTAGCCGTTCCATGTGTATTTATGGTTCTCAATCGGTAATACCATACTTGATCAACATCTACACCGTCTTGGTGGTGCCAGCCTCCTGTTTTACCTCTGAAAATAAGCTGTGCTGCCGTTGGCGTAAATCCTTTATTTTGCGACGCATACACTTCATATGCAGCGATATAGGAACTGGGGTTGTAATCCCATGTAAGTGAAATGGTCTTGAATAAACCTTCTGCCTTGATATTTGATGGACGGGGCGGCTTCGTATTCGGAAAACTACCATCTGTCACATTTCCCGCATCCGGCTTTCTTTCCCATGTGCCGCGGTTGTTATCAATAATCTTTTGCAGCTGCTTTACTCGATCATCGCCCTGTAAGGCTGATAAGAACTGCCCAATCTCAACGACGCATGTATTTTCAGGATCGGTGATGTCGTATTCCATTACTATAATTCGCTGTGAAGTTTCGATCGGGATTGCGAAATTACGGTCAATAGCGATGGTTGTATCTCCAAGATCAACATGCTCGTGCTCATACCCCTCAACACCTTCAAGCAGTTTAACCGATAATTCATAATTGACCTCAGTTATTGAAGCCACCGTAATTAGATGATTGTATGTTGCTTTCAATAACTCTTCAGGATCTTCAATATCCTCATCGTTGAAAATATCTTCTCTATGAATTAATTCCCCGTTTTTCAAGCGGCCGTATTTTTGCAATAAAGCTGGATCGCCTACCCACTCTTGACCCTTCGGCTTGTCTACTGGATCACCATTTGCTTTCTTCCACTCAACATCTGCGAAGTCGATAAAACGGGAATATCCCCCTGTTTCTTCTCCGTCATCGTCAGTCGTTTCCAATGATGCGCCATAACCATATAAAGCAGTCTTCGGATAGCTGATCACAGTACGTCTTATACTTTCAGTGTCTTTATCAATTTCAAACCGTTTGCCGCTGTCTTTACCTCTGCGCGGCAGGACCTTGATTGTGCGTTTGGTGATGGTATTCCCATCAAACTCCACAATGTCTTTAAATTCGCCGCCCCATTTGTTCAAGACATCGCTTAAACATTCAAGAGCATTCTTTTTATAAAATGATGTCGAGTTTAGTCCTAGCTCGGCGGTCACTTCTGCGGTCCAGCGAGTTCTTTCAAACACTTGATCAAGAACATACTGTGCAGTTTTATCTTTTGGCCGTTTTTCTTTGATGATTGTTTCTGCTAGTTCCATCATTGCTGCTTCGCAAGTAACAAGCGTATTAATCTCAGCACCATCATCCGTATCATCAAGCTCTTTTATGACAAATGCCCGTAATTCGCCGTCCTTATCTCGGAACACCACTTGATTTTCTTCAAATAGATAACGTGCGTCAGGATGGGAAGCATCCGCAATAAAAGAAAAAGAAGAACCCAAGTTGAGTTCTTCTTTATATTTTGCATCCCAAAAATTGCACGAGTCCTGTCCGTCACTGGACAGAACAGCCAAAAGTTCATCTTCTGGCGATAAAATGAATATCTCAGCCATATGACGGACCCCCTTTCTATAGATAGGCTTCTTTAAATTTGATACTGCTTTTGTGACTGAATTTTAGTTTGACGGGTTTTTGAGCAGGAAAATCAAAAAACTCTGATTGAATTTGCAGGCCATTCATAATTGCTTTTCCATTGTTCATGATTTTTCGTTTAGCAATGTCGATCACAAGCGTGTCTCCTTCAATAAAGTTGTGTACAACCTTTATGACTTTGTTGACACTCTCATCTGAATGTAAAAGAGCCACCTCATATGAAGTGGCTGCTGCTGTAAAAATACATTCAATTTGTGGTTCGATTGGCGCTAAACTAGGGTTTGTGAATGTTTGGACTCCTTTGCCTAATTCATACGCTGCTGCGGCCCCATATTTCTTAGGGTCAGAACAAAGAAAGGTTAGTGTGGCATGTTGTAAGCCTCCCTTTGTTTCACCCTCTGTCAAACTCTCAAATATGGCGTTATATGTCCTGTCTGGTTCATCGAAGAAAACAAGCGGCTTTTCTTCATCTGTGTGAAGAATATAGTTCAATTCCTCCTGTTTTTTCTTCAGTTCACTTTCACTACTGAATGCAAATAGCACTTCTAGGGTTATCACTCTAACAGGTAATCTAGTACCACGAAGAAAACCGCCTGGACGATTCCCTATCGTGTCAATCTTTACCTCTCGACCCACAACACCCCTACCGCTTGGTGTCTCTTTCAGGTAGAAATATTTTGATATATCGGTTCCATCAAAAGTGATTTTCCATTCATTAGGAACGAGTTTTTGATAATTGATCATGTGATCCTCGTCCTCCTTGCGTTAGCTCTCTTCTGCTCATGTTCTACCGGTTTCGCAACACCTTGACCGACCTTTTTGCTGTCCATTTCAATAACAATCACTTGTTCAGGAAGTTCAATATTTTGAAGCTCTGCACTCAATTCGTGTTTAACCGCTCCTATTTTACTGTTTGTAATAGAAGCATCGTAAGCGATGTTTAAATCCTCTTGTTTGATGTACATAGCATCCTTTACAGAATTCATCGCTTTACTCACAGTACCCACGCCTTGCTGAATCCCCACAGCAATACCAGCTGGCACCATGACACCCACTTGATCACGCATTAAACGTGAAGGCGAATGAATTTTCAGCTTATTTTTGATCGTTTTTTCAATTGTAGATGCGATGCTATTGGCTTCCTTCGCAAGCTCGCCTTTCATGTTTTTCATTCCTGAAATAATGCCAGCCATCGTGTTAGATCCAATAGCTTTCCCGCTCTTTTTAAGCGATCCCAGCTGCTTAACATTTACAGTCAATTCACTGATCTTATTCATGTATTCATTTTTCAGTTTGTTTAGTTCTGAGTTAGCCGCATTTCTCAATTCAGTGATCTTTTTAGTTGTTGCATTTTTAAGATCCGCAAGTTCTTTTGTCGCTTGTTCGCTTGCCATGCTGTGTTTTTGTTTCCATAGAGAGATATATTTATCTAGCTCTGGAGCAGACATGGAAGCAATAGCTTTTATTTGATCAGCTGATCCCACGCCCATTTGTCTTAATTCATCAACGAATTCTTTTGGTGCGCTGCCTGTTAGTTTTGATAGGTCAGACTGGAAACCTTTCATTTTATCAATTTGCGCTTGAAGATTATCCAGAAGCTTTGACCCACTTACTTTCTCTGTGGTGACACTATCAAATAATCCCATAGCATTGTAAATGGAATCAGTACGATCTTTAAGAGCATTCTTATACTCTTCATTGGCCTTCTTAATGTCATTAGTCAATTTATCATTAATGCTTTTAAACTTGGACAAATAGCTGTTGTTGGCTGAAATAATACCTTTATTCAGTTTTTCAGCTGCTTTTTTCTCATTTTCTTTCTTCTTCAACGCTTCTCTAGTTAGATTATTCTGCGTTGCATAGATTTCCCGTTGAATTTTATTACGCTGGTCAGCTGTCAGTTTTTCCTTCTTTTTAATCTTTTCAAGCTGCTTGATGTATGTCTGACCGCTTATTTTCTTGGTGTCATAATTCACTTCTGCATTAGCGATCTTTTGAGAGACTTTCTTTTGATACGCCAACTGCGCTTTTGCCTTTTTGCGCTGTGCCTCAAGTGCCTTCTTCTTCTGTTGAGCCTGTGTTTTCTTCTGTGCATTGTATATTTCACGCTGGATCTTCGCATTTTGAGTAGATGTTAACTTGTTGTGTTTCTTGATTGCATTTAATTGCTTGATATATGTCTTTGAGCTGATCTTACCTGTGTCAAACTTGGTTTCGACAGCTCTGATTTTGTTATCAACGCCTGTTTTTCTTCTAGCATTCGCTTTACGTGCCGCAGCTGCTTGTTTCTTCTTCAATGCCTCCGCTTGCTTTTGAGCTTTTTTCGTTTCAGCTTGCGCCGCTTTTTGCGCCGCCTGCGTTGTCTTTTTGGCAGAAGAAACAACGGTATTTGTTGATTTATCCAAACCAACAGCCATACCAGCACCCAAGTTATATCCAATCTCATCCCGCATCCAACGTGAAGGAGAATGGATTTTAAATAGTTTGGTGAAGGTGTTTTTGACATTGTTGACGATGCTTGATGCTTTATTATAAAGACTAGATGCCATTCCACCAATACCACGAACAAGACCAGCTATGATGTTTTTACCAATGCTAAACAGATTTATTCCTTTGAAGAACCGCACAACTCCATTCCAGATGTTACTAATGGTTGTTTTAACAGCTCGCATTGTATTGCCAATAGCGGTTTTCATGTTGTTAAAAATAGATTTAACAGTGTTGAAAATGCCGCTAACTAGACTTTTGACTGTGCTTTTAATACCATTCCAGACACTAGAAATAAAACTTTTTATTCCATTAAAAACTGATGATGTAAGTTTTTTTATGTTGTTCCAGTTGTTCACAAAGAAGTTTTTAATGCCGGCTAAAACGCTGCTGAAAAATGATTTAATTCCATTCCAGATTGATTTAGCTACATTTTTAATACCATTCCAAACGCCCGAAACAACGGATTTTATTGCATTCCAAACAGTTGTGAATATTTTCTTGTGTGTATTCAATGAATTGACAAAGAAAGATTTAATACCGTTCCACACATTGGATGCAACCTTTTTGATGGCATTCCAAACACCAGTTATAAAGCCTTTAATAGTTCCCCAAACTGTTTTCACAATTTTTTGGTGAACTGCAAATGTTGTTTTAAAGAAATTTACAATACCCGTCCAGACTGCGGAAGCGACTTTCTTTATTCCTTCCCATAATCCTTTTAAGAAGTTTGAAACAGCACCCCATACTTTTAGAGTAAACGCTTTGACTTTATCCCAATTTGCGATGATTAAAGCCACAATTCCTATTACTGCGGCTGTTATCCAGCCAATAGGACCCATCGCAACTACCCAAGCTGCGGCCATACGCACTGCATTTGCCATTGCTTGAGCGGCCATAACAGCCATTCGAGCAATAAATAAAGCCATTTGTTTTATCCCATTTTGTAACATGAGAATGAATGAACTCATCTTCGTTGCTGTCCACGCTGCTGCCATTCTTGTTGCATTCGCAATGGATTGAGTAGCCATTAACGCCATTTGGGTGACCCATAGTATCATTTGTCTAATGCCGTTTTGCAACATCATGATAAATGAATTTATGTTCATGATCGTCCATGCCGTTGCTGTTCTCGTCGCTTGAACAATTGACTGAGCAGCCATAACAGCCATGTTTCTTATCCATAGAGACATTTGAACGATTCCGTTCTTCAGAGCAGTGACAAACGCCGAAATTTTCATTGCTGTCCAAGAAACTGCCATTTTAGCGCTGTTTGCTATAGCTTGAGCCGTCATAACTGCATACTTTGCTATAAATTTAGAAATCCATATGATCCCTAATTTCAACTGGCCCACTAAACTAATTAATTTAACTCCGGCTGCTGTTTCTTTAAAGCCTCTTATATACAATGCCGCTGCTTTAAAATCTTTAAATCCGTTAGTTAATGAACTGACAGCTACCATTGCCGGAACAATCGCTCTAACGACACCAATAAGAGATAAACCAGCTGCGATAAATTGTCCAATTGCTGGATTTGCTTCCATTGTAGCATTAGAAAATTTCAAGAAGCTGTTTACAGTTTCTAAAATCGTCTTTCCTAGTGGTGCCATGCCGATCAACAGATTTATTATTGTCCGAGAAATTTGACCAAGCGTACTCCACACTGTTGGGCCTGTTTTTTCAATGTATGCGATGAAGTTCTTAAAACCTTCTGTATGTTGAACGGTACCGGCCCATTCTCTAAAACGAGCGGTCATATCAACTAAAGATGTAAGCATGTCAGCTGACATTGGACCGAACGCAGCGAATAAACGGCGTAATGCACCTGAAAAGTTTGTGATAACTTTTAAGATTTTCGGGCCGTTTTCACGGGTATACGAAATAAAATCTTGGAATCGTTGTGACGAGCTTAAACCAGCCGCCCATTTTGCCCATGAAGCTGTAGCTTTCTCCATGCTTGCGGCCATGTCATTTCCCAACGGCCCAAAAGCTACAATGAGATTCATGACTGTTCTCATGACATTTCCGGCAATGTTTCCAAAAGTCACAAAAGCTTTTCCAGCATTGTTGTTCATCCATTTGATGAAGTTTTGCATGTCTTTTGCTTTGAAAGCATTATCAAGGTTTTTCGTTAATGTAACCGCTCCATTAGCCACATTAACAAACATAGGTCTAAGACTATTCAGAACCTTTTTAAACGTTGAGAGAGAGTTCGTGAACGATTTCAAGATGGGTTTTTGTGTGATCTTCGCAATGTCTTGCCAGTTATCTTTAAAGTCTTCTAAAGTAGCAAGAGCTTTCTTCTCTTCTTTCCCTAGCGACTCTTGCAAAACTTTGATTTTTTCCATGATTTTGGCTCGCTCTTTCGCATTGGTGGCATCATCTAGCTTGGCTTGTAGCTTGTCTAAATCTTGACCAGCCTTGATAACACTACCTATAGATGTAACTGCCAATGCACCAAACGCCACTGCACCTGTTCCAGCTGTAGAAAAAGCACTAACAAGCCCCATTAATCCACCTGTAGCTGATCCGATCATTGGACCAAGTGCTCCAATTACTCCAACGGCACCAGATAAAGCAGGAGCAATAGCAGGTAGTAAAGCAAGCAATCCACCACGTAAAGCATTTCCCATGACGTTTGAAATTGAATTTGTGATCTTTGAAAGCCTGTTCATGGCATTCTCGAATTTATCTAGACGCTTTTCAAAACCCTTCCATACTGCTGTTATTTTAACAACAACATTATTAGGAAGGCTCGCCAAAGCCGCTCTTGCAACTGTTACAGCTCGAATCAAAGCCGCAGAACTTGCATTTATAATTGTTGTAACCCTGTTCGGTATGCTTGCTAATGCAGCACGAGCAGCGGCAACAGATGAATTTAAGTTACTTGCGTTTCCAGCAATCATTGTCGTCACTCTCTGCGCTATTGAAGAAAGAGCGGTACGAGCAACGGCAACCGTTGAAACTAGCGGGCTGGCATTAGCTGCAATGATTGAAGTTACTCTTTGAGATATAGAAGATAATGCCGTACGTGCGACAATTACAGCTCGTCCTAAAGGAGTAGGATTTCCAGCTATGACGGTTGTCACTCGTTGAGCGATTGACCTTAGCCCTGCTTTAGCACGAGCTATAGAACTAGTTAACGGATTGTTATCACCCGTAAAATAAGTATTGATTCGTTGAGGAATCTCACGCAATTTTTGACGGGCCATCCGAACTGCTCTTGTTAAAGGGTCAGCATCGGCATCCAGGTCAACTCGGTTGCGTTCGTGCCGGCGCAAGAAACTGTCCATTTGCTGTTCAGCTTCCCTAACACGCCGCTGGAAGTCAGCAATTTCAGCATCTACTTCAACCGTATGATGATCACGCATCCGACGCATCATATCATTCACTTTGTCCATTTGCTTTTTGAACTTACGTGTTTGCGCCTCGACAACCGCCGTTAATTTTTCGATCAAACCCTCACCCCTCTTCTTTTGGTTTTCTAAGCATGTTCCTTAATCCAATGTTAAGATCGTTCAGCTTTTTGGCATCCACTTGATTTTTGAAACCATTGCCAGTGACATCCCGTTCAAGCTCTGCTCTAGCTTTTTGTGCATCAAACATTTGTGAAGGCTTAACTTTTTTGGCGTTATTCGCATACCGATGGAACATTGCGTTTATTGTCATTCGCTCTATTTCATCAATTTCACGCAGCTTGGCCGCCTTGAGCTTGCGTTTATACTCGTTTGGAGTCCATGACATGATAAGATCGTTGTCATAGACACCCATCCAACGAGCTGCATCTTCTATGACTTTGAGGTAGTCGATCCCATCCGCTCTTTGCGGGCTTGCTTGAGCATTTCCATGTACTCTTTCGCTTGTTCCTGTTCCTCGATCCGTTTCGCTGCCATTTCTGGCGTTTCGTTCGGTGCCGCTTTCTTCGGTGCCCCCATTTTCTCCATCATGGTCCATTGCTGACGGATCTTGCCTTTGAAAAAACCGGCATTCTCAAGCGTCTGGAATGCTTCGTTAATCAAACGGTCAGTAGCATCACCTTTAGTGTCTTCGTCAATGATTTTCATAATTGCATCTTCAATTTGTTCTGAAGACGGTTTACTGCCTTTAAGGTGAGATAAAGCGCAATCCCAAAAAGCTGAAAGCATTAAAGCATCTTCATTGAGCAAGCCCATGTAAATGTTCAGCGTGCCGCCTGATTTGTCTTCCTCTTTACTTGTATATTTTTCATTTGCTGTACGGTCAAACGAGAAATCACATCTTGCTGTATATTCCTTATTTCCAATTGTTAAAGTAGCCATTTATAAAAACCCCCGATTTGTTATTTGTAATAGAAAAGAGCCTCTAAATGATAGAGGCCCTTCAAGTGTTATTCTCCTGTGGAAGCCGGTTCTGTCTGTGTAACGATTTCACTCATTGGAGACTCGCCAGCTTCATTCACTGCTGTCACATTAATGGTCAGTTTCGTATCAGGATTCATCCCTGTTGCGACATAACTTGTGTCAGTGACGTTTTTATCAAGACGCTTGTCTGCACCTCTGTATACGTTATATGAAGTCGCCCCTTCTACCGCATCCCACTTTACTGAAATACTGTCAGACGTAGCTGTAAACGATAGATTTTGGGGCTGCTTAGGGTGTCTCAACTTTCTTATTAAGTTCACCAAACTGCTTGAAGCTGTCAGCACCAGCAGCAGATCGAATTTGAGCAATTAATTCTGGATCTAGCGGCTCTAATTCGTCTTTAAACGTCTTTCCGAGAACAGGAAGAGTTGTTGAAACCTCGATAAAACCATCCTGCGGTGCGCTTTTCTCAAGGCTTTCAATGATCGCATGACCATATTCAGCATCATGTTTTCCATTTGCGTTTAAGTTAAGATTTACTTTCCATACCTGTACTGCTTCCTCTTTGTCAAAAGCAGCTTCAATGGCTTTTTGACCTGGATCATCGTCCGCAGCATAAAAAGATAACTCAAAACTTTCACTTTTTGTTCCATATCCAACGATACGACCTGATTTTGTGCTTTCGTCAAGTGAATCTTGCTCTTTCGTGTGAGAACCCTCAGTCTGAAAAGCAATAAATAATCCTTTTTGATCCGTTGCGCTAATTGGTTGAACAATGAAAACTTCATCCTTACCATTCAATAGGTTTACCACTAAAAACACCCTCTCAATTGTTTATCGTGTATCTCATTCGCAAGATACCGTGTTTTGTATATCCGTCTATGTCTGTGATGACCTGCATCCCTCGCAGCTCAGAACGGCATAAAGAAAAGCCCTCTATTTCTAGGGGCCTTTTGGTCAATGCTTGCAACATGAGGTCTATGACCTGCTGTGCTTCTTTTTTTCCGTTGTAATCTGACCAGCAGTGTAAAACCACGTTTACAACCTCGCCAGCAGATGTTTTTGTCTCAAATAAGGACACATCGTCATCACCCATTGAGACATAAGGCTTTTTAGCATCTTTGGAAACCGCATCAAAAACGCCTGTGACACGTTCGTTTAACCGCTTATCCATAGATAGCCTTTCAAATATAGCAGCCTGTAACGGCCACAATGATGAGCGCATTTCAGCAGCTCCTTTCTATTGCATTTCCCTTGCGAAGTGCCTCATTCCCTCTTCTACAGCAGGATTAAAGAATGGTTGCGCCCTCATACCTCTTGTCATCACCCATCGGCCTAGCTTTTCATCATAATAGACCCACGGTGTTTGACGGCCGCCGCCTTCCTCTGCATAAATACCGGTTCCATACTCAACGTATATTGCGTAATCGGCACCAACGGTGATGATGGCTTTCAATCCTTCGTCTCGATATTCAACCTCGATCGAGTTTTTAAGGTTCCCACCATCAATCATGGCTGTTGGTGCGTTAATGACAGCATGACTGTAAATCAGTTCTGCTGTTTCTGTGACAATTTGTTTTGCTCGATCTATGACTTTGCGCTCGAATTTCTCAACCGTTTTCGCCATTTGCTTTGCCCATTTGCCGCTTACCTCAGCCATTGAGCACCTCTGAAACTTGGCATTTGAGACACATGATCTCATTTTCTCCGCCTTGATCAATAGGATCTGATTTCAAGATGAGTATTTTATTTTCGTATTTGATTCGCATAGTCTTTTTGATATCTTCCCTGTACTCGAAATAGACATTGTGATCAACTGGGTTTTGCAGCTGTTGAGCTTGATAAAACTCTCTTGATGTAACACTTGTCACTCGTGCGGGTATTGTAAGATAGTCCACATGCTTTTCAGTGTAGCCACCGCCACCGTCCGGCACTTTTTCGAGTTTTTGAAACGTGATTTCATGTGGGAATTCTTCAAATACATAACTCACCAATAAGCCCTCCTATACGGGTACAGGTACTTAGTGACCGTTTCAGGAAAATCAGTGTCATAAGAGTACGACACATCACCCATGCTTCGACTTGCCAAACCTGCTGGTTTTAAATTGTACTCAGCGGCTTTCGCAATAAAGAGTTTTACACCCGCCGGAAGGTCATTTGCATCAAATTTGTTCTTACAAAAATCAGAAGCATATTCAACAAAAATAGGAACAACCTCAGACAAGTAATCATCGTGCTTATCTGTGGTCATTCCTATCATTCTTTTAATCTGTTGGATGTCCATTGGATCACCCTTTCAATTTTTCAAGCAGTGTTTCACGCTTCATGTTGTAATAACCAGCAATACCTTTATCTTTAGCTTCCTGCTTTAGCTGCTCAACAGTCATTTCTTCATAAGACAGGTCGTCTTGAGCATCTTTTTCAATCTTCGCACGCCTTTTCAATTCTTGTTCCAAGAGCCAAAAGGTTGTTGCTCCCATTTACTCGGTGCCTCCTTCTGCTTCTGTTTTAGTTGCGATTTCCGACATTGCAGATTCGCCGCTCTCATTAACAGAAGTGACATTGATTGTTAACTTAGTATCAGGCGTTAGACCGTCCGTGCTGTATTCAGGCTTGGTTACATTCTTATCAAAACGCTTGTCTGCTCCCCGATAAACATTGTATGAATCCGCCCCAGCTACGGCATCCCAATTGACAGTCACAGATTTACTTGTGCTTGTAAACCGTAGGTTTTGGGGCGCATTAGGGCGTAGGAATAGGCTCTTCCACTGGAAGTGAATCATCAACAATAATAGATTTTTGAAGGTATGTTCCAAAACCTACATCAGCTCTGTTATTAGGAATGAACTCAATCAAGTTTTGTTTCTGTAAATTTGTATGCGTTACCGAATGCATTGCAATTGAAGTGAATTTCCCTTTAGCATCCCCAAGTAATTGAGCTGCATCAAGAATCACTTCACCGCTTAATTTTGATTTAGCTGCTGCGTTTGGTCCTTCATTGGAAATAATCTTCACAATTCGGACTTTCTTTTTGTCATAAACACGTTCATAG
Source organism: Bacillus sp. FSL K6-3458 (assembly GCF_038005045.1). NCBI lineage: Bacteria > Bacillati > Bacillota > Bacilli > Caryophanales > Bacillaceae > Bacillus > Bacillus sp. FSL K6-3458. The sequence continues at coordinate 3,451,627 of NZ_JBBOSI010000001.1, forward strand.
TTTCTAGCGCTTGCTAATTCTTTCAGTGTAGGCATTTTCTCAGCAACATCCGCTTCGGTCCACTTGAAACCACGTGGATGCATAATGAACTTCTTACGATGGATCAGAATGTCTTCACCTTTAAGAGAATTTCGATCTGTTTCGGTCGGTACTTTAGGCATTCCTGGAGCATAACCAACGGCACCACCAGCAAATAGATAAGTTGTATACTTTTTCTCATCACCGCTCGAAATATCTAATACTAGATCACCATCATTATTAGTGATGTTGCTACTAAAGACACCATTCAGCATAAGGAAAATCATTCGCTGCATTTGTCTTTCCCAATAATTATTAACACGATCCCCGATTGCTCTCATTGGATCAGATCCGGCCAGTTCAGCAGCTAAATCTTCACTGCTCCATGCCTTTCCAAATTCAAGGACCCGTGCAACGTCTTTTCCTGATGTGATTTTTTCTGGAGTCAACGCAAAGTCTGACTGAATTGCCTCCGGATCTCCTTCTAGGTCGTTCCAGAAAGGCATATTTACTGTATCTCCGCCACTTGGGACATCTAAATTCGGTACTGGCTGAATAATTCCACTTCGATATACCGCTGTTTGTTCCACAGTGTTGTTCATTGTGTACTGGTTGAAAATTTGTGGGATGATAACATCCTGAACTCTAGTTACTGCCATTTAAATTCTCCTTTATAATCCATAGATTGCAGGATTTCCGCCTGCTTGGATGATTAATTTTTTAGCTTGTTCGGGATCACTTCTTAAAATGTTCCCTTGCTCAGTTAGGTTTAAATGGTCCTGACTGAATGGATTTTTAGCTGTTGGCAAATTAGCAACAGAATTACCTGTTCCATGCGGCTGTCTCCCCGCTAATCCCGGTGAACTGTCATTCTCTGTGTCGAACAGGTAGCTGTCACTCTCTTTTAGAGTGGCTAACTGCTCATCAAGACCAATGACCTTGCCATCAGATAATTTAAGCCCATCAACGTTTAAATTGGCTTTTACTGCCTTGATGTTTTTCGCCTTTGCATCACGTAAAGCACTTTCGAGAGCAAAGTCAAAGGCTTGTTTCTCCAGCTTTTGCTGATATTCCTCAGACACCTTTTTATTTTCTTCTTGCAGCTGCTCAATTGCGTTTTGAAGCTCTTCATTTCCTTTTGCTTGCTTTTGCAGTGTGCTTAACTGCTGATCCCGCTCGTCAAGCTGGCTTTTCAATTCCTTCTTTTCATTGTTCACTGCGTCAAACCGCTCTTTCGGGAACCATTGACCGTTACTAACAATATCAATTTTTTGATCTCCTGCTTTTTCAATGACTTTCGCATACAGATCATCACCGAGTAATTCTTTTAAACTCATTTCAACCTCTCCTTTGATGTTTTTTTGCGTGTCCACCTCACGCACAGGATTTGCGCTTAGTTTGGCTCCAAGCCTTTAGAATGAGCAAAAAAGCCTTTTTATGTCATGCTCAGGACAAAAGAAAAAGCTGTCACATAAGTAAACAGCTTTAATTCTTACTTATTTATTGCCGAAAATGTGTTTGATAGTTTAGCAGCAATATTGCCCCATCCATTCAATTGACTAGAATGATTCTCTTTTGCTCTGTACTCTTCTTGTAATGCAACCATTTTTTCAGCAGTCTTCGTATCAAACGCTTCATGAGTAAATAGTGATTGTTTCAATTCGCTGATAATCTCGTCATAAGTAACAGGATCATTGTATTGAATTACGCTATTGAGCATATCTAAAAGGTATTTAACACGTTCATTCTCTTTCATGAATTATTCCCCCTTTCCCTCAATTGTTTTGTACCACTCTTCATAGGTTTGGTATGGGATGACCTCGCCCGCTCCAGAACCGCCTTTTCTCGCTCTTCTCGTGTCTGGCATTTTGCCATTCACTTTGAACGAGACAGTGCAGCGGCAGTTTATATCATCTTTGGCATTATTCATGTGACCAGGAGCGGGGCCGACACCGCCGTAAATAGAAACGAATAAACCATTTTTAGCGGTCTTCCCATCTAGCTTTCTATGCCCCGCCCTTGTTTTTAGGTCAAGGGTAGAATTCCACACCTTTTCTAAGTTTGCATGCTTAGAAGCCTGTTCAGCGCTTTTCATCCTCGCCGATACTTGTACCCTATGAACTTCCGTTCTCGCTACGTCACGGGCTTTTTTTCTTGCGAATTCTGTGCTTCTCTCAATTCGCTTGGCTATTTTGCTATAATCTTCACCAGCTTGAATACCTTGAGCAATAGATATTTGAATCTGCCGGACATAATCATCACGGTGACGCTTATATAAAGCGGATAAAGTCAATTCAGCTATCGGGTTTAATATTGCCTGTTGAATCATCGCAGTTGTTGGCAACGTATAACCCATTTTCACGGCCGCTTCTATCTCGTAAAGATAAGCAGACCGCATGTAATTCTCAAGAAACTGCTTGGCTGCTAATGCTTCGACAATGATAAGAACCGTTTTGAATGCTTTGCTTGATTCCTCTGTCATGCGCTCCATTTCTTTTTTGAAGCGGTTGTATTTGTTTAGATCAGCCATAGACAACTTGCCATCTATACTGTATTTCGCATAAAGGGCCGCGATTTGTTGATTGATTTCTTTCAATCTCTTAGCAAAGACAGCATCAATTTTCTTGGCATCCTCTGTGATCATGTCATCGAGCAGTTTATCAATCTCGTTCTGGTTCATCTTCATCACCGCCCGTTTCGATCTCAGTTAACGGCGGCATACTGTTTCTGTATTCTGTTTCCTCTGCTTCAATGCGTTTCATTTCCGCTTCTACATCATCAACCCACGGATGATTTGCAATTCGTGTTTCACGGCTTAAATCTGTGCTCTGATTCGACATTTGAACCTGCTCAAGCTCGTTTGTCATTCGAGAGCGGTTAAAAGTCATCTGTAAGAGCGTGGGATCGTATTCTCCTTGACCTGTCATTTTTAGATATTCAGTGAAGAACCAAAAAAAGGCGCTCAAAGCTGGCCGGAACTTCCGCTCTGCTTCATTCGCCTTTAGATCAAGCAATGAATATAGATTTTTAATTGCAACGTTGGTCGGTGAATTTCCCACTTTGTCAGGATTGTTGTTTACACCCTGTCCGAAGCGGTATATATTCTCTTCTAATCGGTCCAGATGTGAATTTGCGCTGTCCATCGGGATTTCAGCGCTCTTCATTTCTAAACCGCCATCCCCTGACACTTCCACAGCTTTATAATGACGTAGATTCGTTGTAAATTCACTTAAATCTTGCCCTGCGAAGTTTTTCAAAACGTAGATCAAGTCTTGCATTTCATCAAACGTGTTAGCGTTATTTGAAATGTTGTTATTATATTGATCAATCAAGTCTTTATAGAAGATAAGGTCACTGACACCCTCTTCATTGTTCTTAAACTCGATCATTGGAACCTTACCCCAGCCATACCCCTTCCCTCGTTTGTCGTAGAAATGGCTTTCAGGGTTGTTTTTATAATCAAAGTCTTGAATCAAAGACCCGTTATGCTCTACATAGTAGAAAATCTGTTCATCTGTGTACAATTCCACTTTGCGGGTGATCTCATCATCAATGTTTTTAACATCGTAGTAACGGATAGCATAAAGCAGACTTCGTTTTTTGGTTGAATCGTAAACTGGTATGACTTCCTCTGCTGGAATGCGAAGATAATCAAAGTTACCTTCTTCATCAACAAATGGATGAAGCCATTCCTTGCCTTTGTTACTAGCATTCTTGAGCAGTTCTTGCATACAATCATCAAAATCTTCGTCTATAAAGTCGTTCACAACTTCAAGAAAACTTTCTTCTTCTGCATTGAAGGTGATCGGTTTCCCTAAAAGGTATTGGACCTTCTGTTGTACCAGCAGCTTATGCCAGTTGTGAGAGATTCGATTGTTTGGTTTCTCTGTATCAACCACTTTAACGCCATGTTTATAATAGTATCGGATTCGCTTCTTGATATCCGCTTGATTCAAATAATAAGCGACACCTTCAAGCATCTGTTCCCGCTCTCCATCGTGCCTATCAATCATCTTTTGTATAGCGGTGGTATCGGGCAGCTTGTCGGATGTTTCTGCGCTGTCTTCGATGATTTTTATCAGCTCTTCTGTATGTGTTGGCGATGTTGGGTACATGGTCATTCCTCCTCTCTATACCATTGTTCAAACATGTAATCCATTAGCGTATGTGTCATATTCAATGCTTCTTGATAAGTGGCACCTCGATAAACCAATACGTACTGATCTTGGTCAACCTCAGAAACAGCAATCATTTTGTGTATCTTTCCGCTTTTTGCATCAGCAAGCATTTTTTCTAATGATTCCACTATGTTTTTTTGATCTTCATTAAGCTGCACACGATTCTTTTTGCGCCAATCATTTGGTTTTTCAGTTTCAAAGCTGATCTTTTTCACGTTAATACCCTCACCCCCGATTGTTGCATATCGCGCTCAAACGCGTATCTAGTCGCATCAATAGAGTGATTTTCTTTATCCTCAAGGCGTGGTTTCGGGTTGCCGTCTTTATCTGTTTGATAATCAATATTCTCAAATTCACGGGCTAGATTTGGTGTTCTTAATGGATCAATGACTATTTCATCTAAATCACCAAGCCATTCCTCACCATATTGAACCGAGTCAGGGCCTTTCTTTGCTCCTGAAACCCTTCTAATGCCGTGTTCCTTTTTCAACTCGTCTATACTTTTTGGCTCAGCGCTATCGGCTGTAATCTCATTGCTTTCATAGCCTTTTGATTTAATCCACTTCGCTAGTTCTCTATTAGACACTTTGTGGTCATATAATTCATCCAGCGCATATATTTTGCTTCGCTTCTTATCATAATGCCATCTGACGAAAGAAAGCGGATCTGGACCATATCCAAAGTCAACGCCTTGACGTATATTGTCAAAGGAGCGGAGCATATCATCAGTTATGCTGCCTTTCTTGATTTGAAGGTTATCAAATGGAACAACACCAGTTCCGATCGCTTCCCCAAGATATTCCCATCTATATTTCTTATAATTTTTGGCTTTTGTTTCCTCAGCCTCATTGATAAACGCTTTTGATAGATGAGGGTTGTCTAAATAAGTGGAATGATGAATATACGTGTTTTCGGCAGGGAAAGACGTTTCATACTTCTTGTTAACCCAATTTTGCTTACGTTTTGGCGGGTTATAAGTGTAATAGAACGTATAATCAAACTTCCCTGCCCGTTTACGTGGGTTTTCTGGCTTTGTTTTGTGTGTTAGTTCTTCACGTAACACCGAGTTCATGATGGTGCTTACTTCTTCATCAGACTTAAATTCTGCAAGCTCTTCTATCCACATGACACCTATTGGAAAATCAGCATCTTTGATTGATTTGAGCTTTTCAGGATCGTCAGCACCAGCAAAGTAAATCTTGTTCCCTCTTGGCTTGTATATGATCTCTAACCTAGAAGGAACAAACTTGAATAGATGAGAGACACCCAGCGTTACCGTTGCTTGCTTTATCTGTGCGAAAACTGATTTAACAAGCGTATTCTGTACTTTACGCAGCACGAGAGCGGAAACAGGGTATTCAATAATATCTGTTACCACACCATTACTCACGCTGAATGATTTACCAGAAGCACGTCCGCCCTTTAGAACGTAATGAAGATGCTCTTTTGCTCTTCTGTATCTCCAAAACTCACGAAATGCCGGTGCCAGCACTTCCGATACTTTAATCATCGTCATCACCTATATCATCAACAATGTAAACTGGTGCAACGTCACCTAATTCCATTTTCTCGACTTCGGCTTTTGTTTTATCAATGTTCAAGCGCATCTGCTCCAGTTTAAGCCGTCTTTCGTCTGTCTCATGGGCTATGTTGTCAAACTGCTTTATCAACCCCCTAAGCTCAGACATTGCCCTAGATTGAGCGTTTAGGAATGTAGCATGACGATCCCAAGCAAACTGAAATTCGTATTCTTCTTCTTCGATGTCAGCTGAATCTGAAACGACTGACTTTTTCTTTTTCAGCTCTTTGATCATTTCATCCTTATTCTCGACAAACATGATCTTCTGCGCTCTTACAATGGCTGTAAATTGAATCTGTATTTGCTCCCACAACAAGTCCACTGGTGAAAACTCTTGTATGTCCTGCATGATCTCAAACGCTTCTGCTGGCATGTGCTTTGAATAAAAGCCGTGTGTCTTTGCGTTTTGGTTTCGTATTGGTGCTGCTCCCCCGCTATTACCTAACGCATTAACGTTACCGGGTTGACCACCCTTTTTTGTGTGCACACTTTTTCTTTTGGGTGCACCCTTTTTTCTTTCCCAACCATGCCGCTTTTTCCATGACTTTATGGTGTTGATCGACACCCCGTATTTCTCGGCAAGGTCCTTGTATTTCATACCTTTGACGTAATCTTTCTCCGCCTGAATGTGCTTCGATTCCATTTACATTCACCTGCCGCCTCCTTCTGATTCGTGTTTGTTTCGGGATCTTTATTTCTTCACTTGGTGCTTGATGAGGTTGTTGTACTCTTCAAACCACTCAAGAGGAATTTCTGATCTTGCTGATATTCTTCGTTCAATAGCTGCTGCAATATCTTCTGTTCTACGTTCATCATGTAGCCACTTAGGAATAACACCTAAAGGCGGTTCCGTTTTCATGTCATTCACTCCTTTGATTTATTCGCTCTAAACTGCCGCCGCACTCTACCTTTAAGCCGATACTTTTTATAGAGATTCTTCACCGGAAGCAGTTTACAGGGAACAAAAAAAGCACCCCGCAGGATGCTATTTATTACTTTAAGTATTTTTCAGAAACTCTTTTTTCAAAGACCTCCCGAAACCTTTTACCGATATCAGCATTGGAATATGTTTCATCAGTTAAGATAATACAAAATTCCGTAAATATGTCTTTCAGCTCTTCTTCACTTATTTTGTTTTCAAGAGCTTCTTCTAACGTATGTTGAAATGCCACAATCTCACCTCCCACCTATATTTATCGGCAGAAAGTGAGCATATGGAACTATTCGCAGAATTTGTCGAACGAATCCCAAGCTCGCAAGAGCAAGTGAAAATATATTAATTTGTGGTGACGCGGGAAATTGTGCCTCCCCGTCCTGCCTTCCATTTTACACTACGGATTTTTCATCATTCAACAAGTGCACAAAGTGGCAATATTGGCATAATTGGTCGATGATATTATCTTTCATCTGACGGACCTTTTCTCGAGACAGCCCCAAGTGAAGTCCAATGGCTCGATAACTCATACCCTCCATCATGCAGTCATAGACCACACGGTTCTTTTCTCCTTCGATTTTGCTTGCTGCTGCCTCTATCGCGTATACACGTTCTTCATATTTCCGAAGACGTTTAAATAATCTTTCTTCCCTCATATCCATGTCACGCAATTCAGCTTGGCTTTTTCCTTTGCTCCCTTTCGGTAAGGTTGCCTCGATGCCATATTGAGCAACACCCCAGCTACGCATAGGTATGTCAGTGCCATATAAAACACGCTGGAGCCGTTGAACCTCTTTTGCCATCCAGTGATAATTGTGAATGAGTCCTTCAATCTCTTTTTTGTTCATGGTTCATGCTCCCTTCGATCTTATTAAATCTAGTTGAATTGCAATCTTCTTTCTTGCTCTCTCTATGTGTTTTTGTACAGATCCTTTTGCTATGCCATGAAGAGCTGCACATTTGCTGAAAGAAAGGTTATGACCAACAACGGTTATATAAATTTCTCTCTCCTTCTTTGTCAGTGCAGATAAAACATCCTCGATTAATCTTTTATCTTCATCACTTATTGTGCGTGTTGACTCTCCCCGTAACTGGTACTGATTCGCTAAAGCCTCAAGCACTTCTGGTGAAGCAAATACAGTACGTTGATAAACTGATCTACGTTCAATCGCTCGTTTCGCTTCTGGCTGCCTCCCAGTGGACAACCATTTCACCACATATTCAAGGTCACTTATCATGGCACTGAAAATCTTGCGGCTTGGATCTGTTTCGTCCAGCTGCTCATATCTTCTTTTTGTATCTTTTAACGCTCGTTTATACTCAAGAATCAACTCGTTCATTGTTTCCTCCTATTTACGCTTGTACGCCCCGCCTTTGGCTCTTTTCAAACGTTGCATGTTTTGCCCCATGAGCTCACGTATCTCTCTTTCTGTAAGCTCCTGCGACTGTTTTTTTGGCTTTTCCTTCTTCATGGCCTCTCCTTTCAGACAAAAAGAAAACGGACACCAACCAGCACCCTTAAAAGGTGTTGATCAGTGTCCGCAGGCTCTCCGTCTTGGACTTATTTAGTTGTTAAATCCGATATGTGTTAAAGCTGATTTTACTGATAATGAAATGACATCACTTGGTTCAACGTCAGGTTGTTTTTTATATTCTACATAATAAGCACTTGCAAGTTTTGCAACTTCACCCGCCATTTTTATGTGTAACGGCATGATTTCTTTCATATCATCAATTATCATTTGCAACTCAATATCCGTTAATTTAATTCCCATCTATTTTACCTCCGATTCTGAATACATAGCAGCTTCAACCTTTGCTAAGATCCCTTTTTCGATTTTCGTTAGCTTATGGCCATGCATTTCTGTATGGAGAATGTTATCCTTGATGGCTGCTAGTTCTGATCTATCAAGTTTGATAAATCCTTTAAAGCAGTCTGGAAGAATATCTATTTCCACTTCGTCTCCAAAAACGTCTTCATTCAAGAATAGAAACCACGTATCTTCGTGATGATGTTCTCCTCTTTCCAAAATATCTTCTTTTGTTTCTGCGACTGTTTGGAGCAGAAAGCCACTCTCGTTGATTAGTTTAATTTCGTTTGATAGGCTTGATAATTTGATTGTCATTCCGCTACCTCCTATCGAATATTGAATTTCAAGGATTCAAAGGTTCCGATGTATTTTTTCTTTGCTGAATCAGTGTAGCAGTCCAGCTGGATCACATATGTTCCTCTGCCGGTACGCTTGCGGATCTCACTCACGCTAAACGACTTTAGAGGCGTTGACGTTTTGAATCTGCCCCTTTGCACTAGATTAGTATCTGTTAACCCGCCATTGGATCTCTTTTTGTAAACGCCAGCTGTGTAGTAAAGCGTTCCCGATCCCTTCTTCTCAGCTCTCCAGTCGACAGTGGAGGCATCCTTATAGTAATTGGTATCATCCGTAAAGACTCGTGCTTGATGACCATATCCGCCTCTTTGCCAGTTAGACCAATCAGCTTTCGCGAATGGTGCATATAAAAGCTGTGTCACCAGAATAATAGCTAATATAATTAGTAGATGAGCCATAGTTTTCCCCTTCCTCATAGCAAGCCACCGTCCATTAATAAAACACGTTCTTCTTCATCCTCTAAATTCTCAATCATTTCTACCTTTGTTATTTCGGCATCATCGGTCTCCGCTAACAAAACGCCATAAGTTACAGCAGCATTGATAGCTGACACTTCTTTCATGTATAGATCACCTTCGTCAGCTGCTACCTCGTCTAAATAGAGTTTAATTGCACTTTCTTTTGTGTTCGCTTTAATGAGTGCATAATATGGATCTCTCACTTTAAAAAATTTCATTTCATTCACCCTCCGTTTTTAACAATTCAGGATTTTGATAGATGTTGCCTATGCATTTATACGAATCAAGCTCGATCATTGAGTTTTGAACCAGATAGTCAGGTACAACTTCATAGCCGTCTTCATCAGTGGCTTTTGGGTTTACTGCTTCCGCATAATAACCTACACATTTTGAAGGTTCATACTCATTACCGCTTCCATCCTGTTCATACTTTCCAAGTTTCACAACCGCCACATAGTCACCAGAAAAATGGGAAACCTTGATTAAATCACCGACAAAGACATCTTTCTCTTCATCTGCACACAGATCACGAGAGATCAATTCGTATTCTGTTTCATCGAAGCATGGCGACAGCTTTTGTGCCGAACGCTCTTCTATTTGGCTGATTGAGTATATTTTGATTTCAATGTTTCCAGTTGCACGGTGCTTAAAAACGTATCTGATGACAATATCCATTAGGCTTCCTCCAATAGATCAGGATCTTCATAAATGTTCCCGACAACTTCGATATGCTGATGTTTGTTGAAATACTCATGAGCATTCCAAACTCCGAACATGTAGCAACCATTATGCATACATACCTCTCGTATAATTGGATCAACATCATCGTGCAGTCGGAGTGACCCTCTAACTATGTCCCCCTCATAAATCTCATCACCGTTCTTATCTTTCAATCCTGTGAACTGCATCACTTTATAACGTGCTAACCCGAGTATGTCGTTAAAACTTTCAAATTCATCTGGATCCATATAAATACCTGATTGGACATTGTAGAACATTCGTTGTGAATGCTTCTCAAAAGCTCGGAATTTAATCTCTCGCATTAGTACCCCTCCTGCTGCCGCTTATGATTGACGGCGTTTTTTTCCGTGTATGCTTGTTCTATTTGTTCAGGAGTAAAGCCGAAGCCAACGATTCCAATTGCCAAGAATAACGACCAAGATAATCGAAAGTGTAATTTTTTCTTAACTTCATCTTTGTACACGTTTGAATTCAGTAGATGCCATTGCATCTCCGTGAAAACTCCTGAAAGACCTCCGTCAAATCCCACTTCTTTGAAATCTTCAATCGCTTCTTCCGATACATGCAATTCATCTTTCCATCCCTTTTTAATCGCAATTGATAAGAAGAAGTGAATGCAGTCCGCATATTCTTCTAGCAAGGGATCAACTTCACGGTATATAGTCACGCTTCCAGCTTCGCAAATAGGACACTCATCATAATTGGGTTCAAACAAATTTTTAAAGTCTTCTATGGTTGGAAATTCACCGCAATCATCACTTTCGCATCTAAAATGAGTAGCATTTTCTGGTGTTGCACCTGCAGTAGTGAATACTTTTCTTTTGGGTTCTTTCTTATCACTCCAATGCTTGAACCAGCGTCCTTCATTTGCAAACTCGCCTAGTTCGGTGATAAGTGCTACATAAGTGTTAGGCAGCAGGTCTTGACCTTCCAGCCCTTTTTCTTTAATGATGCGGCGGTCTAACTCCGCTTGCATTTTAAACATTTTTTCAAGATTCATTTTAGTTGGCCCCTTTTCAATTTAATTTAATGAGAATGATGGAACTGCTTCAAATTCAATTTTCTTACGTTGTCTGGACCAACCGTTTATAAATGGTTTTGAATCTCCGTAAGATATCTCCCACTTCTCCTTGCAAATATTCCTATGAAAATGCCATACCATTACATCCTCATTGAGTGATCCTTCAATATCGTTACGTTCCCACAAGCCCCAATTGTCCCAAGCATCACTTTCTAGCCAATGTTCTATATCATAATCTGATTCAAAGACGAAGAAAGGACCGTCATCAATCGAATAAAGTAAAAACAAATTATCGTTCCAGTTATCTTCCTCCATAGATTTCAATACTCTACCGGGATTCATTTCCAACGAAATTTCTCTATCTTTGATTATTTCAGCATCAGTTTTTTTCAGTTCGTCTTTTATAAATTCAACCGCTTCCCTAAGCGTTTCAAATTCCTTTAACACATGTTCACTCATTCCGTTTCCTCCTAAGCCGCTAGGCTGTTTATAGATGATGCAACAGTTCAATTTGCACGCCGTTTAAACGTTTGTTTGCTATATCTACATATTCTCGTTCTATTTCAAAGCCGATAAAGTTTCGATTGAGTTTCACCGCTGCTACTGCTGTTGTACCTGATCCCATGCATGGGTCAAGGATTAAATCTCCCTCATCTGTACTCGCTTGCGTTAGATACTCAAACAAATCTAATGATTTTTGAGTAGGATGTAGCTTCCCTCTGCTAATCGGGAAATCCCAAACCGACGGTCTGCATAAAGCATTGAATTTTGTTTTTCTCCTTTTTGCAAAAATGCAGTTCTCCATCGTAGATAACCACATATGCTGACCGTTAGATGGTGCTGGATTCGTCTTTCTCCAAGCGCACTGACGTACCATAAAATCCTTATGAGAATCAAAGTAGCTAAATATAGTAGATAATTGCTCAACACCACAGAAGATATAAACACCACCGTTAGTAACTCTACTCACTTCTCGTAAAAAATCGGTTAACTCGAAAGTCACTATATCTGCTAATCCTTTGTCGATTTTCCTTAATTGACCCGCATACTTTGCTCGCTCCGCTCCATTTTTAGATACAGCACCATAAGGTATGTCAGTTAAAGTTAAGTCCACAGATTTATCCGGTAATTTTCGCATACCCTCTATACAATCAGTTCGATATATTTTATTTATTTCAAATCCACTGATCATTATCCAATCCCGCCTATCAACCCAGCGATCACGATAATTGCCATGAACCCAAGCACCGTTAGTATGACAGGCCCGTTTGACTCACGCTTTGCCATGACCACGTTACCTTCTATCACGAGATCATCATTTTTGCGTACCAGCATCGGAACCACATAGTCAGGCACTCTAATTTCAGCAGCTGCATCATCTATTGTCATCGCTTGATTTTTGCAGGCTTTGACGGCTTGTGACAGTTCAACGTGTTTTGGTAGACTCATAATCTTTCAACCTCCGATTATTTGATCTTGAATCCTATTTCATGGTCCACTCTCGCAAAGTGACCTTTAGCAGTTTGAATGATTGTTTTTCCGTGTTCAGGAGCATCAGTAATGTGAGCGGTTCCTTCGCTTCCGTCTATTACGATGATGCGGACCTTCCCAGGTTCTAAATTCTGATGAATTGTTGTATCAAAGTCTTTAATTTCAGTTGGTTTCATCCGCTTCATGCCCCCATATGTTATAATTAAAGTGTGAGATTTAATTAGCACTGGAGCAGCGGCTTCGGTGTTTTTTTATGCCCATTTATCCATTTGGTATGATGGTGACGGTTTTAGTTCTTCTCGATATACGATAGGATGTTTTGCTAGATACGCCTCTAGCTCTTCTTTGGTCATCTTCCAAGTGACAACCGGCCCCGCTGTATATGGGTTGTTAGGCTTTCCGCTCATGTTTTCTCCCTGCCTTCCTTTTCAGTCCGCCAATTCAGTAATAATAATTTCGACTCTTGGATCTTCGCTGTAGAACTTACAGACTTTCAATTCCACTACTTGACTATCATCTTTGTAAATTAGATTGTTTAATGCGTCTTTAATGCCTTTTGAATAGTTATCAACATCCGGCTTTGTTGTGGGCCTTAGAATTCCTTTTTCAGCACATGCTTTTTGCTTCTTAGAATCTGAAATCTTCTTCGTCATTGGTCTGAATACTCTGATATCCATTGAGACAGGTCCCGTTATGAGTTGATTTGGTTTATGTTGTGAAGCGACTAAAGCCACGTAATGCTTAAAATCTTTTGATTTCTGTGGATCATGCATAACGATTTTTCTTTTTCCAGTATTCCTTGTAGAAGCTCTTGGTCTTCCTTGTGCTACTGGCTCGCCATAAACTGTGAATGCTATTGTCATGTCTACCTCCCGTCATCCCGCAGCCATTGCAGGAGCTTCCTTTCTCTGAATCTAGCTGTGAAAGCGATAGTGATAAGTGAGGCTATCGTCTTCATGCTGTCTTTCCTTCCAACGCCCTTGCTTTCGCCAGCATTTGATTTAATTGATCGATGACTGGCTTCAAACTCTGCTTTTTACCTGTGGTGTTACAGTCAGGACATGGATAGAAGCCCGCCATGAAAGTATTTTCGTTTATGACGACTTTCTCGCCATTGCATGTGTTGCACATCCGACATTCTCCTTTACTCGTATAGTTCCATAAGCAGTTCTTCATTTTCTTTTTGCGCTATCTTTTTACGAATCTTTTCATTTGGCATAATCACTGGGAACGCCAGTTTTTCAATCCTGCTACTGATCCGACCGCTTTTATATACTGTGTCAAGATCATCTATACTTAAATTGCTTGTAAGGATCGTAGGCTTCTTGTTTTGAAGTCGGTAATCAAGAATACGTGTGAATGTTTCTTCAACAAAATCAGTTACCTTTTCCACTCCAATATCATCTAGGACAACAAGATCCGCTGTCTTGACAGCATCCATAATGTCGGTACTCTTCACTTTTGATTCGCTATCAAACGTGCTCTTTATTTCTCCGATTAGATCAGCTGTAGACGAATAGATGATTTTAAGTGGTTTGTACGTTTGGGTTTCTTTGTCGTATACCTTGTCATGTGTTTTGGTTATCGCATGAAGAATACTGGCAGCAAGCCTTGTCTTTCCGCTCCCTTTCTCCTTACTAAAGAAATACAAGCCTTTTCCAAGTTCACGCATCTTTTCAAATTTCAAAACATAGTTTTTAGCAACCCTTTTAGCATTGGCTGCTCGCTCTTTGGATTCGGGTTTGTCGTAAACATTGATATCAAAAGAGTTTAGAGAAGCGTCTTTGAACTCTTCGGGTAGTCTTGCACTCATAAGCCTATTTGAGAGCTTTTTCACTTCTTTGCATGGACATTCTTCCATAAATTCTTTGTTTTCCTCATGATCAATAATCCATATCAACCCTGATCCATCGCATTTCCCATACATGCAATGTTCTTCAGAAGTCACAGTGAGTGTCTCGTACCTGACCGGATAGACCTTTTCTTCTTGCAATTTCTTGGAGTCTCTCAGTCTCTTCGCTAGTGCCGGATTTGCTTTCTCCAACGACTTTAAGGTATCGCCCATACTCTGCATCTTTCTTCACTCCTTCTTGTGCCCGCTGATTTGAAAGGACCCGCTGAACATATTTGATGTTCTGAACGCCGTTTTTCAAAGTGATTTTCATTGCTTTAATCACGTTTTCTTCTCCAAAATCGTCTATCAGGTCACCAATTTGCTGACTTACAAAGCTGTTTAAAGTGCCGCCGAAGTGACTTTCATAAAATTCAAATGGGTTTGGGTTCATTGGCTCGTCCTCCTGTCGTGTTGGTTTTTCTTGTTTTGGCTTTTCAGGTACAGGGCTTGCGACATTTTCAAGGCTGATTATGCGGTACCGTCCGGCTTTCTTTCCTTGCGGGATGTATTCGATTCTCCCTGCTTCGACTAGGATCTTTCGATGCTCAAGAACCGTTTTCTCAGAGACATTTAATCGTGCTACTAATGTTGTGTTACTTACGGTAAACCACTCTCGCCAGCTGCAACCGTTGTTAATATCCATTAGCTGTAACCACAGTGCTTGTGTAGTTGGCTTCAAGGGTGATGTTTCAAGCCACCTCATGAAGCCGTTTATTTCTTTGAGATAGTTCATCTATTCACGCCCTTTCAACTTACATAGGGCATACATACCGCTAATTTTGATATAAGTAAGCCCAGTTTCGTTTCTCTTAATGAAGTCTTTTACATATGACCTAAACAAACTGGCTTGATCTTTGCTTGATTCTGATAAAGACAAGTAAGCATAAGGAATAGTGACCTTTATCAAAAAATCCTTTTCCATCAACTGATCAGCTCCGAAAAATGAATGATTCTGTTTAGTTGATTTGTGGAACGACAATACTTGCATCTTTCACACCGATTTGGTGGCTCACCGCCATGTTTCACTTGAATGATTCGCTCCATATGCTTCTCAATATCTTCAAGCTCGACTTCCATTCTGGAATTGTCTATATTGATTACGGCTTTATCTGGTGGATCTTCTTTTGAAATGGCAACGATAAGAGGCTCAAGCCATTCATTCCTTTTAGACATTTGCCTTTCTAACTCTGCATAAATTGCCATTTGACCTATATATCCGTAAGCCTCTACAAATGAACAATATCCTAGTTCTTGATCCCAAACTTTTTCACGAAGGGAACGTGTTGTCTTTAAATCTGCGAAACGTCCTCCATTTGGGTTGTAGACATCGAGCTTGCCTTTCCACGGAACACCAAACAATTCACCAGTAACAATGACTTCTTTCTCTCCTTGAAGAACAAACATACACAGATCATCGTTTTGAATTGATTCAATCATGAGATCAGCTAATTGATATTGCTTGTACAGCTGGCCCTTTTGAGTGAACAATGATGGTGTATTCATCTTGAAGGAATCGAATGCCTTTTCACCTTCTAACCAAGCATGAACATACTGGCCGAAGAGAAGAGCCTCAGAGGACGGCGGCTGCCATTCGCCGTTAATCTTTGCAATCGTAGCCGCCTCACACTCTAAGAAACTTTTATATTGAGAATTAGACATGTAGACTTTATCTATCTCGTTAGAGTAATAGTTATCTTGATTGATCACCGGAATCCCCATTTACAGGATCACCCGCCTTTTTATTGCTTTCTTTTTGTTCCTTTTGTTTTTGAAAGTCTTCTTCTGCCTTTGACTTGGTGGCACTGCTAACTTTCACATTGAAGTAATCTTCTTTCTTTGCCATACCATCACGTAAGGAAGTGTAAATACGACCAATCTTGAGATAATCTTGCTCAGTAAAAGCATCCAAGTTGCTCCCTACATATTCTTCGATCATTTCTTTAGTAACACCAAATTCAGTTTTAAAAGCTGATAAGGCGTTTCTCAAACGGTCCTCTAACGGCTCCTTATGTCCGTTAATCAATGTTTTTTGACACATATCAACAGCGGCATCTACAATGTCTCCTGGTATTACTCCAAGAATGCAGGCACGAACACGGCGTGCCCCTAGATTAGCCACAAGCTCATAAATATCTCTCGAATCATTCAACTTAGTTACGGTTCCCTTAGCTTTCCGTTCATGTTTTACCGTGAATATTTTTGTTTGTCGTGTATTTGTCTCAAGATCCCACGCATACGCCATTACTGACGATTCACCCGCTTTTTGTTCTAGCTCAATTATCCCGTAATCAATGTTCCCCCAGTTCTGAGCCAAAGCCTCAGCAAGCCGGATAGAAGGACCTGAAATTTTCGATCCACCTTTTGGGTATTCGTAAACAGCACTCTCAGCTAACAGCTTTCTTTCACATGCTTTCTTAATTCGCTCAAATGCAGCATAGACGTCTCTCGGAAATTTTTTTGCTACGACCATAGCAGCTTGAACCTCTTGCGCCTGCCTGCTCACCATTGCTTCTGTTGTGACGGAAGTTGCTGTATTTCCTTGAGGCATATAATTCGAGTAATCAATATTGGTTAAACCATTCATTACATTTCCACCTTTCTGCGATATGCCGCCTGCCCCAATTGAATGTATTTCTGTTTTGCTTGAGCGTTCGGAAAGTTGAACACAGGTTGTCCTTTTTTGTAGTCGATCCAACCGCCCGCTTGCTCTAAACGTTCTTGCGCTTCACGGCGGTGATCAAAACTGATTTGATATTTTGACATCATGTATACCTCCATTGAATTTTTGTTAAAGATTTGGTATACTGTCCGTAACCAATCAGAAGCAGTACACCTTAAAACTCGCTATGCCAAGCGGGTTTTTTTATTTGTCATCCTCTTCTTCCTCTTCATAACCGTCTCTTTCTTGCTCGTCTTTCCAATGACTCTTCGGATAACCAAAGCTATTAATCTGCGTTACCATCGGATGCTCAATATTCAATTGTCTCGCTCCTTTCAGTTCGTGTGACAACCTCAAGACGTACACCATGTTTTTTCTGAATTGACTCAGCTGCTTTAATTAAAAGCCCCTCGTTATTCATCCGCACAAGATCCTCGCTGATATTTCTAATGCTTCCAACTAGACTTGCAAGTTCGTCATAGTCACCATCTTTTAGTGCTTGATGAGCAAGGTATAAAAGCTCTTTTGCACTGTCAATTTTTGATTCCGCCAGCGGAATATCTTCACTTAAAAACTGCTTATCAATCATGCTAGTACGGCCTCCCTATCCTGCCTTTTGTGCATTGCTACCTCTGCGACAATGGCCTTTTTAGACCATTTCTCAGTTAAGTCTGTTATTTTTAAGCCAAACTCACGAGCCATTGAGTACATGAGTGTTTTATTTGCTTGTGTCAGGTCGTATATTTGCTTGATAGCCTGCATCGGAAGCTCGCCATGTTTGCCCGGTCGGGTATTGTTCAACCATTCCGCAAGCTCGCTGATAGCTTGTTGTGCATCTTTCATTTCCTGTACCAAATTGATCAGGGCTTTATGTGGACTATCATTTAAGGCGGGATCAATCGGTGCCGCGGCGAGTGGATGAAGCTTGAAAATGAAATGAACAAGGTCAATATGTTCATAGGCTCCACATGCTTTGAACCAGTTGATGCACAATTCAGGTGTAGGTCTGACATAACCATTTTCAATGTCTGATACATTCCTCTGATCACGCCCTCCGATTAATTTGCCTAGCTGATACTGCGAATATCCGGCTTCTTTCCTCACTCCCCTCATGATTTCAGGTAAATTCCGCTGATTATACGGACTGTTCTGCATTTGTTCCCATCCTTTTCTATTCAGTTTTTGTTGTTAAAATATTAATGAAGGGACAGGCAAGGTATAGAAAACCCTGCGCTGAATTGGTTAACGATTATGCTGTTTCTGACGCTAGAAATTTATTAATAAAATAAACTTGACCTTTTCCAGTCACTTTCGGTGTGCGTGTTGTTCTAACTGAACCGTCAGGATTGTTAACAGCTCGCTTCTTAATCTCGAACAGCCCCATATCCATACTGCGCTGTGTTGGGAGATTATAGGATTCACCTTTTTTGCGGATTAAGTATCCATTCTCTCTTAACCATTCAAAGAGTTTGTTTGGTCCGATTTGCACATTATTTTGTTGAAGCAGTTTTGCTAATTCTCCAACAAGTACAGATGATTCAGACGTTTCGACTGCATCTGCGAAAAGCGCTTTAGGCTTCATTGCTTCAATCTGCTTACTTTGTTCTTTCATCGTTTGCAAGGTGGCTCTGAAAAAATGTTTTGTTTGTTCATCAGCCTGCGGCAGATAAGTTTGAATGAATAGATCATCGTTTGCTACATAACCGCCTGTCTTTCGGATTGTCGGAATAACTTCATGGGTGATCCATCGCTTAAATTGTTTAGCTTCAGGTTTGCGGCTTCCTAGAATTAATGTGTAAAGACCTGGTTCGTTTACGATTGTTTTATTGGGATTGCCAATACCCTCATTTAAAATGATGGTATTCTTCTCATCATTTTCTAAACGACTTAAAGCCTGACTTGGGTTACCGATTTCTAATACGTCACATACATCCTTTGCGACAAACCAAGGTTGTCCATCTTGAATGACTGTTCGGACTTCTTGATCCTGATAATTGAAAATCTGTTGTAATTGATTCATGTTTTAACCTCCAAATCTTGTATAACTATTAATCTTTCATGTGGTAAAATCTTCATGAAGGTGGTGATAAAATGAATGCATATTTATGGAACTTGGATATTGAAGAACTCCCTTGTGGTTGGGAAAATATCTATCAAGAAGCTCTAGTTGATTTTCCTGATGGAAAAACATTCAAAGAAACAACGAATGGTCCTGATGACATATACGAATTCTTTTCTAATCCTGTTAAATATAAGGAATTGTTAATCCAGTTGTTTAACTTTCATAAATCTAAAGCTCAGAAGCTTTTTGAATCTAATGATCTTTTAACTGACAGAAAAGCTATAAGTGATTTGATTAAGCACGATATGGCTTTAGATCACTTGGTATCAACTTGGGTTTCTACTGAAAAAACTTTGGATTCTTTTGACCCTAACACTGTTGAAAGAGATATTTTTGATCCAGAATGGTACTTCTCGAATGATGACTTCAATCAGTCAAAAGGGTATTCAAAATTGAGGTTCATTCAATTTTAGTAATTACAAGCCCTTCTCTTTCTAAGGTTTTCTCAATGAATTGTAAGAAGTTAGCAGGGTTCACTCTCGCTGGACCCTGTTTTCTCAAACTGGACAAAGAATGTTCAGATACTTGAAGAATGCTTGTTAACATCCCATTAGGGCTTTCTCTCAAATGTTTTTGAACTGTTTCTGTTAATGAATAACTTTCCATGTTCTTGTTCATGCTGTGACTCCTTTCTTGAAGTAATCTGTGTTTTCGTTAATCCAGCGGGTATTGTTTTCAATCCACTTGAAAAGCAAGTGTGTTGGAATTAATAGACCCGCTTCTCTAAATACCGGAAAGTCTTCACGGTTTAAAAGCTGTGAAGCCTTTGTATCTTTAATGTTGAATAGCTCCATAAGCTGTTTTTTCGTTAGCATTGGCGGCAGTTGAGTTGTTCTAAAATCCTGCATCGCTTTAGCAACTTCTTCCGCAATGATTTCTCTGAACATTTCCTTAAAGGCTTCATGGTCGATGTTCAACATGTTAAAACCTCCTATGCGGTATTTGATTTTTGATCCTTATAATTCTTCGTTTCGTATATTTTGTTCACAAAAAAATTTTGGATCGGTTCGTCTAATACACAAGCAATATCTTTTAACAATTCAACATGAATCTTTCGTCTGCCAAGTTCATATGAGTTGTAAGTAGCTATAGGGACATTTAGTTCTTGCGCTACGAATTTTTGAGTCATTCCCTTTGATTTACGAATGTTGCGTAACTTTTCATTTACTTTCATGTAGATACACCCCCTTATATACGAATTGAAGAACTTGCTGTTAACCCTATATTAATTCTTCGTTTCGTATATGTCAATAAAAAATTATACTTTTCGTTTATTTTTTTTACTCATATTGAAGAATGTTGTACAATTTGTAGAAAGTATGAATATCTTGGAGGAATAAAAATGGCTCTGGGAGCACGCATAAGAGCTTTGAGAGAAGCTAAAAAACTCACACAAAAAGCTCTTGCTGATAAATTAAACATTCCACATCAGAATTTATCCAATTATGAACGTGGTTTTAGAAATCCCGATTATGAAACATTAATCAAAATAGCGGAGTTTTTTGAAGTAACAACTGACTATCTGCTAACGGGAAAAGAACTTAACTCTTCTTCAAATCCTCACAAGGGTGACTTGATGGATCAGGCATTAAAGGTATTAGACAGTCCTGAGACATTCATTGCTGCTTCTGACGGAAAAATTACACCTGAGATGCAGGAATATGTTTTGGAGTACATTCTAGAAGAATTAAAAAAAAATAAAGGCCGCAACAAATAATTCAAAAATGCTTATATATAAATATTTATTATTATGTTTAGTTTAGTTTAGTTTAATTAATGCTGAAGGTTCTGCTGTAAAAATTACAGTAATACCTACAATTGAACGACCATTCAACTGTAAAAATTACAGTAGAGTCTACAATCATTTTTTCTCAATTGAAGGTTCTGCTGTAATTTTTACAGTATAAATCTTGTATAAGGATGTAAAAATTTTCGATATTTGTTGAAATATTGAATGAGTATATACCGATCTGTAGATAGAGAGATTGATCGTTTATATAAAAATTATGTTTAAAAGGGGAATTTGTTTTGAAAAAATTACTTGTATTGTTTTTAGCATTGGGTTTAACACTTGCACTTGCAGCATGCGGATCAGAAGACACTTCTTCTGCTAGTAACAGTGAGTCATCTAAAGAAACGAAAAAAGAAGACAAAAAGAAAACTAAGGAAGCTAAAATGAACACCGATGTTAAAGTTGGTGATATGGTATACAACATTAAATCAAAATCAACTTCTGAAAAAGTGGGTCCTTCAATTGCCCCGGAAACTGCGAATGGTAAATACCTTATCATTGAAGCTGATTTAAAAAATACCGGAAATGAAAAGATCATGGTCGATGCCTCATTCTTCAAACTTAAACGCGGGAAAAAGACATATGAAGCTGATTCCACTGCCAGTATATCAGCTAACCAAAAAGAAGATGGATCAATTGATAACAGCTTTTTAATGCAAGATTTAAACCCGGATGTTGAAATGAAGGGTAAAGTTGTTTTTGATGTCCCTGCAAAAGTAGCGGAAGCTGAAGATTTGAAATTAGAAGTACAGACTGGCGTTTTTGGCACTCAGACTGGCACAATCAAATTATCTAAGTAAGCCTTCGGGCTTCTTTTTTAAAAACAAAACAAGAACATACATTCCCTATATTGATTTTATCCTGAAATTGAAATATCATAAAAGTTATACAATATATACAAATAATGGTTTTGGGTAGGCTGATATATTCTGGACGGGAGAATGATGTAATGTTTGGTTTCTTCTTGCAGCTTTTCTTTATGATCATCGGTGCAGTTTTTTGGACTTATCACCAATACTTCTACAGACCAGACATCAAAGAAAATATTGTCCTTCTAATCATCATCATAAGTTTCACAGCGATCTTCTTTTTTAAAGACATAGAATGGAAAAAAGCTGAATAACGCCCTGTAACATCGGGCTATTTTTTAAAACCAAAAACAGAACACACGTTCTAAATTTTGTCGAAGTTTGCAGAAAATTGGTCTCTATTTCCAGTACAAAATATGACAAGCTTCTCCTATAATTACATGAAAGACCATATTTTTCCCAAAGTAAAATATAGATATTTTGGAGGGGATCAACTCATCATGGGGTATGTCAAAAGTCATTTAGAAGAATGGATTGAAGATCTCTACAGAAGTATTAATATTCAACACTCTCATCAAATTAATTTTGAACAGATTGCCGAATCTTTGGGTTTAAACGTAAGATTCAGTCCGCAAAAAAGCTTTGGTTTCCGGGCACTTAATAAATATGTGATTGTTCTAGATAAAAGAAAAACGAGGCAAGAGCAATGGTTAGATTTCGCACATGAATTGTGTCATATATACAGACATGAGAACGATATCAAAATTATGCCCCGCACATGGAATGAATACAACGAGAGACAGGCAACGTATTTTGCATATCACTTTTGTGTACCAAGTTTTATGTTGAAAAGTTTGAGTTTGCCACCTGACCAAAACAAAGCAGCGCTTCTTGTTGCGGACATCTTTAAAGTCACTTGTGAATTTGCAAAACGCAGGCTGTGCCTGTATTACAATAAAATCAAATATTATTGAGAGGAGAATTTTAATGGTTGCTTACAAAAAAGAAAAATCAAAAAAGGCTGCTAAAGGTTATACATGGTATTTTGTAATGGATGATGGCCATGATCCGAGGACTGGCAAGCGCAGACAAATTAAACGAAGAGGATTCAAAACTAAAAAAGAAGCAGAAGAAGCATATTCACAGCTAAAATCAAAGTTGTCTTCTGGATTAGTATTGGATAAAGAGAAAATACTGTTTTCTGATTTGCAGAAACTCTGGTACAAAGAGTATCAGAAAACAGTTAAAATCAGTACACTTCGAGCAAGAAAAAGTGAAATAGACCATCTTGTCGATTATTTCGGTCATATGAAAATAAAAGATATTAATCGTTCTGTTTATCAGGATTTTTTAGATTACCTAAATTCCAAAGAATATTCATTTAATACAATAAGCGGCATTCACACTACCGCAAGCATGATTTTCAAGTATGCTCGGCAAGAAGATATTATTTTAAAAAGTCCGACTGAATTTGCAAAACCTCAAAAACCACAAGTCACGGTCGAACAAATAGAATCTTCAAATGAAGTGGAAAACTTCCTAGAAGGTGATGAACTTGTGCAGTTTCTTGATCTCACTGAAAAACACGGTCTTCTTCTCGACTTTGAATATTTTTGTACGGCTGCATTTACAGGTACTAGAGCTGGAGAAAGACTTGCAGCAAAATGGAAAGACTTAGACCTGGAGGATGAAACCAAGACATTACGGATAACCAAAACATTGTTCTGCCCTTCTAATAAAGCAAGTGACTATCAGCTTTTAACACCAAAGACACCTGCAGCTATAAGAGAAGTTCCTTTGTCTGACTTTCTGGCCGCTCTACTTAAACGACTGAAACTGAAACAAGCAAAAATAGCATTTGCGAATGGCAGGACGTTTAGTGATGAAGACTTTATTTTCGCACGAGCAGATGGTCATCCAGAAAACATAAAGAAATTCGATACACGTATGAGGCGAATTTTAAAAAGAATGGATCTAAACAAAAAAATAACTCAGCATACATTTAGACATACATTTACTTCATTAGCCGCAGAAGCAAATGTACCACTTGAAGAAATTCAAAAAATACTTGGTCACGGGAATGATGATATAACTCGTAGAGTTTATTTACACACTACAAAAAAAGTGAGAGAAAGAACATCAGAAAAGTTTAATTCATTTGTTAATGATCTCTCATTAAAAATCCAATCTTCATAGTTCCGTGACCAAATTGTGACCAATTTTATAAAGACAAAACAAAAACCCCTATATTTCAAGGGGTTTTCGAGGGTGTTTACATCATTCCACCCATGCCGCCCATGCCGCCCATATCCGGCATTCCGCCGCCTGAGCCGCCTTCTTCTGGTTTGTCAGCTACGACTGCTTCAGTTGTAAGAAGCATAGCTGCTACAGAAGCTGCGTTTTGAAGTGCAGAGCGAGTGACTTTTGTTGGGTCAACGATTCCTTTTTCGATCATGTTTATCCATTCGTTTGTTGCTGCGTTAAAGCCTACGCCAATTTCTTCGTTTTTCAAGCGCTCAACGATGACTGATCCTTCAAGACCTGCGTTGTGAGCGATTTGACGAATTGGCTCTTCAAGAGAACGTAGAACGATGTTCACACCTGTTTGAACGTCACCATCAGCTTCGATGGAAGCGACTTTGTTGTATACATTCACAAGTGCTGTACCACCACCGGATACGATACCTTCTTCAACTGCTGCACGAGTTGAGTTCAGTGCATCCTCGATGCGTAGTTTACGCTCTTTTAGTTCTGTTTCAGTTGCAGCACCAACTTTGATGACAGCAACGCCGCCAGCTAGTTTTGCAAGACGTTCTTGTAATTTTTCTTTATCGAATTCAGAAGTTGTTTCTTCTACTTGCGCACGAATTTGGTTCACGCGTGCTGCGATTTGAGCAGAATCTCCTGACCCTTCTACGATCGTTGTGTTTTCTTTTGTAACAACCACTTTAGACGCACGGCCAAGCTGACCAATTTCAGTTGATTTCAGGTCAAGTCCTAGGTCTTCTGTGATTAATTCCCCGCCTGTTAGAACAGAGATGTCTTCAAGCATTGCTTTACGACGATCACCGAATCCAGGTGCTTTTACAGCCACTGCGTTGAATGTTCCACGAAGTTTGTTCACAACAAGTGTTGCAAGTGCTTCGCCTTCTACATCTTCAGCAATGATCAATAATGGTTTTCCTTGTTGTACGACTTGCTCAAGTACAGGAAGGATTTCTTGAATGTTTGTGATCTTTTTATCAGTGATTAAGATGTAAGGATTTTCAAGAACCGCTTCCATCTTATCAGAATCAGTGACCATGTATGGTGAAGCGTATCCACGGTCAAACTGCATTCCTTCAACCACTTCAAGCTCAGTTGTGAAACCTTTAGATTCTTCAATTGTGATGACGCCGTCGTTTCCTACACGCTCCATCGCTTCAGCAATTAGGCTGCCGACTTCTTCATCTGCTGCAGAAATAGACGCAACTTGAGCAATTGATTCTTTACCTTCGATTGGTTTAGAAATCTCGTGTAAGCCTTCAAGTGCTACTTTCACTGCTTCTTCGATTCCTTTACGAACGCCAACAGGGTTTGCACCAGCTGTTACGTTTTTAAGACCTTCACGGATCATTGCTTGAGCTAGAACTGTTGCAGTCGTTGTACCGTCACCAGCTACATCGTTTGTTTTGCTTGCAACTTCTGCCACAAGTTTTGCACCCATGTTTTCAAATGCATCTTCTAATTCGATTTCTTTTGCAATCGTTACACCATCATTTGTGATAAGTGGAGAACCGAATTTTTTCTCAAGAACCACATTACGTCCTTTAGGTCCTAAAGTTACTTTTACAGCATCTGCAAGTGCATCTACACCACGTAACATCGCACGACGTGCTTCTTCACTGAACTTAATATCTTTTGCCATAATAACGAAACCTCCTCAGTCTTTTTAGAAATATATCTCAATCTTTGTTTATGTGATTAACCAATAACAGCTAAAATGTCGCTTTCACGAAGGATTAAATATTCTTTTCCTTCATATTTCACTTCAGTACCTGCATATTTTGAGAAGATAATGCGGTCGCCTGTGTTTACTTCTAACGCAACGCGCTCACCACTTTCAAGTACACGACCTGAACCTGCTGCAACAATTTTACCTTCTTGCGGTTTTTCTTTTGCAGAATCCGGTAAGACAATACCGCTAGCGGTTTTTTCCTCAGATTCAACGAGTTCAATGATTACGCGATCGCCTAATGGCTTTAACATAAGAAACAACCTCCTCAATTTTTATATGTAGTCTTTTTTAGCACTCATCATCAACGAGTGCTAACACATTTATTATAATAAAGAATGTCTTCTGTAATTTCAAGTAAAAACCTTTAAAAATTTTTACGCTTTCATGATCTTTTTTTATCACCGATTCTTTCCTTTTCAACGAAAAAGAAGACTTGTGTTACAATAAATCTAGTTCTTTTAGTAAAGGGGTTTTCGTTACTTGAAAAAACAATATTGGTACATCATCTTAACGTATATATTGGTGCAATTTTCTGCGTTTCCGTATGTGTTCATCATGAAGTGGTTAGGTTACATTCAGACACCGATGACACAAGCAGAGCTCTCCAAATTGTCAGGAACATGGACAATCATCAGCTTCTGTATTGGACTAATCATTATTCTGCTCATCCTTCGGACTGTACCAAAAGCTTCACTTCGAAATGAAGCACCGGCATCAGTCGGCGTGGCAATCGCTTGGATCATTGGCGGTTTCTTTCTTTCCCTCTTTGCACAATCCATTGCGGGGGCGATTGAACAATATGCATTTGGCATTAGCCGAGAATCCGAAAATACTCAAAACATTTTAGCCATTATGGATGCAGTTCCATGGCTTGTAATCGTCATCGCTCTGATTGGACCGATATTAGAAGAAATCATTTTTCGAAAAATCATTTTTGGTGTGGTTTATGAAAAAACGAATTTTTTCATTGGCGCACTTGTCAGTTCAGTGGTTTTTGCTGCTGTACACAATGATTTCCCACATATCTTGCTCTATACCGCAATGGGCTTTACATTTGCCTTTTTATATGCGAAAACAAAACGAATCATTGTGCCAATCGGTGCTCATATGCTGATGAATTCGCTCGTTATCCTTGTGCAGATTGAGCCAGTAAGAAAAATGATTGAAGAACAATCTCAAACAATGCAAATGATTATTGGAGGCTTTTTCTCATGAGAAACCCTGTCGTATGGGGCATTATTTATTTTGCCGTAGGTGTGGCGTTCACCTATATGGCCATTCAAAATCCAGGTGACATGTGGTCATTTTACAGCATTTTGCTGATGGTGTTTGCGGCCTATAATATCAATATCGCGTTAAAAATGTTTGCTTTTTCTGTCAAAATGAAAAAACAGCAGCAAAAATAAAGCAAAAACCATTTTCCGCCGTTTGGAAAATGGTTTTTTTATGGAGGTCATGTTTTCATGGAACACGAAAAACTGAACATCATGAACAATCAGCATGAAACGATTGGTACAGCCGCTCGATCTGATATCCATGCTGAGGGCCTTTGGCATGAAACCTTTCATTTCTGGCTTTTAAAAAAGGAAGATGACACAGTGTTTCTCTATTTTCAGCTGAGGAGTCCCTCCAAAAAGGATTTCCCTTCTCTACTTGATATCACCGCAGCAGGCCACCTTCTCGCAGATGAACAGCCTTCTGATGGCATCAGAGAAGTCGAAGAAGAGCTTGGTCTTTCCATCTCGTTTGAGAACCTTACCTTTGCTGGTGTCATGAAAGATGAAATCCATATGCCATCGTTTACCGATCGTGAGTTTTGCCATGTGTATCTTTATATGGATCAAAAAGAGCACATGGATGTCCATCTACAGAAAGAAGAAGTTGCTGGACTTTATAGAGCAAGGCTGATGGATGCACAGCAGCTTTTAAATAGAGAATGCGAAAAAATGAAAATCGAGGGCTTTGAAGTGGATGCAGACGGCAAGCGACGTGAGGAAAAGAGAGAGGTCCATGTACATGATTTTGTCCCGCATGAACCTGCCTATTATGAGCATCTCTTTGAAGCAATCAATCAATTTCTTTCACAATAGAAAAAGCATCGTGACCCCTATTTGGATCACGATGCTTTTTTATGAGACAACATCATTTTCTTTCTCCTCTGTCTCTGTTTGCTGCATTTTGCGATAGGTCACTCTTGAAATGACAATACTCACTTCATACAAAACGAGCATTGGCAAGGTAACCATGAGGTGAGAAACGAGCTCTGGCGGTGTAATCAGTGCGGCAATGACAAGGAGGACAAAATAGGCATACTTCCGTATTTTTGATAAAAACATCGGTGTAATGATACCAAGTCTAGTGAGAAACATCAACACGACAGGCATCTGAAACAAAAAGCCAAATGGAAGTGTTAACTGCATCAGAAATGTAAAATACTCATGAATCCCAATCACTTGCTCCACATGTAAATCATTTGACATCCGTATCATAAAATCGACGACAAATGGAAACAAAATAAAATAAGAGAAAGCCACACCGCTCAGAAATAAAAGCAGTGCAATCGGAATATAAGCAAGTGTCACCTTTCTTTCTTTTTCATATAAGCCAGGACTCACAAACGCCCAAAGCTGATATAAGATCACGGGACACGTCAAAACAAGAGCAATGACAAAAGCGAACTGCATAAACACGTACAGTGGATCTGTGAGCTTAAATGCGTTCAATGTCAGTGTGGCCGCTTCATCGGTATTTTGTAAATACACAATGACCGGCTTAGCGAGAAAAAAACCTGCCACCATAAAGGTGACAAAAAACATCGCAATGATCACTAAACGTTTTCGCAGTTCCACAATATGCTCCATAAGCGGCATATCTTTGACATTCATGAAGCTCATCCTATTCTACTGATCTTCTTTTTTCTTTTTTTCTTCCTGATCATCAGCTAAACCTTTTGTGGCATTTTTGAATTCACGTAATGTATCTCCTGCTGCTCTTCCTAATTCAGGAAGCTTTTTCGGCCCAAAAATAATGAGCGCAACAACCGCAATCAGAACCAAACTTCCAGGACCGATCGGACCCATTTGCTCCACCCCCTTTACCCCTTTTCGTCAGTCCTCCTGTGTAACAGAGTAATGCTTTAAGAAATACACAAGAGACTGAAGTTCAACCGCCAAATCTATATGATGAATTCGAATGTGTTCCGGCACATTCAATCGAGCCGGCGTAAAGTTAAGGATTCCTTTGATGCCAAGGGCAATCAAACGATCTGTAATGGATTGAGCTGCTACGGCAGGCACTGTCAAAATCGCAACAGGAATATCTCCTACCTCTTGCACATGCTCTTCAAGCTTATCCAAATCATAGACAGGCACGCCGCCTATCTCACTTCCTATTTTACTCTCATTGACGTCAAAAGCCATTGAAATTTTTGTATTATTATTTTTAATGAAATTATAGTGTAAAAAAGCAGTCCCTAAATTCCCGACACCGATGAGCATGACATTCGTCATTTCATCTTGGTCAAGGGTTTTTCTAAAGAAGGTCAAGAGGTAATCGACGTTATAGCCATACCCTTTCTTCCCAAGTGCACCAAAGTAAGAAAAATCTCGGCGAATGGTGGCAGAATCCACTTTGACTGCATCACTAAGCTCTGCCGATGACACCCTTTGTTTTCCTGATGCATGCAGATTTTTTAAAAAACGGTAGTAAAGCGGCAAACGTTTGGCTGTCGCTTGTGGAATTTTTGACTGGTCTATATTCATATAAGATCCTCCAACTTAAATATCAGATGCTCTGTGAAAATCACCGTTTTTCCCGCCTGTTTTTTCTACTAGATAGGTCGGGCCGATGATCATCCCTTTGTCTATTGCTTTGCACATGTCATAAACGGTCAGTGCACATACTGAGGCAGAAGTGAGCGCTTCCATCTCCACACCCGTACTTCCTTTTGTTTTCACCTGTACTTGTATGTTCAGAATGTACGCATTTCCGTCTTCCTCCCAATCAAAGGAGATATCGACACCTTTTAATGCAAGCGGATGACACATTGGAATGATGCTGGACGTTTGCTTTGCTGCCATGATGCCAGCTACCTGTGCGACAGATAATACATCCCCTTTTCCAATGTCATGCTTTTGTATTTGATGAAATACTTCTTTTATCATACGAACGCTTGAAACAGCAACGGCAGTTCTCACTGTAGACGATTTGTCACTAATGTCGACCATCTTTGCTCTTCCTTGTTCGTTAAAGTGGCTAAATTGACTCATCTTTCAACGCTCCCTCACTCAAATCATACACTATTTTTTCCTATCTGTCTTTCATTTGACCATGGCAGCCGTATGTAAGATTTGCCGGTTTACTGCTGATAAGCTACACTTAACATATTATAGCAGAGGTGAAGTTACATGATGATTCTACAAGTGAATCAGCTGTCCAAATCGTTTGGCGCTGATACCGTTTTAACGAATATAAAATTGGAAGTCAAAGCGAGGGATCGTATTGCCATTGTCGGTCGTAACGGTGCAGGAAAATCCACGCTTTTAAAAATCATTGCCGGTCAAATGTCTTACGAACAAGGTGAGATCATCAAACCGAAAGACCTATCCATTGGATATCTAGCACAGCATACAGATGTGACGTCTACACGTACGCTAAAAGACGAACTACTATCCGTTTTCGATCATTTAAAAGAAATGGAACAAGAGATGAGAACCATAGAAGAGAAAATGGCTTCTTCCACAGGAACAGAATTAGATTCTCTAATGAAAACCTATGACAGACTGCAGCAAGCTTTTAAAGATCAAGGCGGCTATCAATATGAAGCAGATGTCCGCTCCATTTTACACGGACTCGGCTTTAGTCATTTTGAAGACCATACAACCGTCCAATCCTTAAGCGGCGGTCAGAAAACCCGTCTAGCGCTTGGAAAGCTATTATTGATGAAACCAGAACTCTTGATTTTGGATGAGCCAACCAACCATCTAGATATTGATACCTTATCATGGCTTGAGCAGTATTTGCAAAATTATACAGGAGCCATCCTCATCGTTTCCCATGACCGATACTTCTTAGACAAAGTCGTGAACCATGTATATGAAGTGTCAAGAACAGCGATGAAAAAGTTCGCTGGGAACTATAGTAAGTATCTTGACCAAAAAGCTGAGCAGCTAGAGCGTGATATGAAGCTGTATGAAAAACAACAAGAAGAAATTTCGAAGCTTCAAGATTTCGTGGATCGCAACTTAGCAAGAGCCTCCACCACAAAGCGTGCTCAAAGCAGGCGGAAACAGCTGGAACGGATGGATCGTTTAGATAAGCCGTTAGGAGATGAAAAATCCGCAAACTTCCATTTCGATATTATGAGGCAAAGCGGAAATGACGTGCTGAAGGTGCATGATCTCGATATTAGTTACGATGAAAAAACGCCGCTCCTCTCCTCCCTCTCTTTTCATATTAAACGGGAGGATAGCGTGGCACTCATCGGTCCTAACGGTATCGGGAAATCAACTCTTTTAAAAACCTTAACGGATACGTTAAAACCAGTAAAAGGCGATATCAGCTTTGGTTCTCATGTGACGATTGGCTACTATGATCAGGAACAAGCCAAGCTGACATCCTCCAAGAAAGTGTTAAATGAACTTTGGGATGATTATCCCCATATGACTGAAAAAGACATTCGGACTTGTTTAGGAAACTTCCTTTTTTCAGGTGATGACGTCTTAAAGCCTGTACATGCTTTAAGTGGTGGAGAAAAAGCACGACTTGCACTGGCAAAGCTGATGCTCCAAAAAGCCAATTTCCTCATTCTCGATGAACCGACGAACCATCTTGATTTAGACAGTAAGGAAATATTAGAGAATGCACTAATTGATTATCCAGGCACCATCTTGTTTGTTTCGCATGACCGTTACTTTATCAATCGCTTGGCAACAAAAGTACTTGAGCTTTCACCAAATGAAACAAAAGAATACCTCGGTGACTACGACTATTATCTTGAAAAGAAAAACGAACAATTAGAGCTTGAAGCACTCCAAACTCAGGAGACGCATAAAAAACAAGCAGAAAAACCAGTAGAAACAGCAAAACTTTCCTATGCAGAAGAGAAAGAACTCAAAAAGAAAGAAAGACAAAAGCAGCGCCGAATTGAAGAAATTGAAGAGCGTATCGCTGTCATCGAAGACAAGCTCGGTGAAAACGAAGAGCTTCTATGTGATCCTGCTATTTTCCAAGATCACGAGAAAGTACAAGCCATTCAAACAGAAAATGATGCGCTCAATCAAGAGATGGAATCACTTTTTGCGGAATGGGAAGATCTATCAGATGCATAAAGAGTGCCCTAACGGGTGCTCTTTTTTTAAGGTGAGAATCTTTATCCACAATGATACCCACAATAACATCTTGATTATTCTTAAATATTTTAAAGTTATCCACTTTATCCACAGCATTTTAATCACATATCCACATAAAAGAACACATTTATACACATTCTCTTCATTTTAAAACGAATTTTCTAACAATTGTGGATATATAACGTTTACATGTGAATAAATCGCTTTCATTTCAATAGAAAAAACTCCTGTATATCCACAGGAGTTCTTATTCATAGGAGACAAGCGGCAGTCCAGGTTGACCGTTCATTGCCATGTCGCCTCTTATTCCCTTTTCAAATGCAATGGTTCCCGCAGCAGCAATCATGGCTGCATTGTCTGTACAAAGAGACAATGGCGGAATCATGACATTCACTTCAGGTAGCTTCGCAAATGCTGAAGTAAGGGCTTCTCTAAGACCTTTATTGGCAGCAACCCCGCCAGCTAGAACGACTTGTTTCACACCATACGCTTCAGCCGCTTTTAATGTCTTTCCGACTAACACCTCAATCACGCTTTCTTGGAAACTTGCAGCCAAATCCTCTGGCGCAATGGTTTCACCCTTTTGAGACGCATTGTGTAGTGTGTTGATAACCGCTGATTTTAAACCGCTGAAGCTAAAATGATAAGACCCTTCTTCAAGCCATGCTCGAGGAAGCTTAATCGTTGGCTCCCCTTCATGTGCCAATCGATCAATGTGAGGTCCCCCTGGATATGGCAGACCCATTGTCCGAGCTACTTTGTCATACGCTTCTCCAGCCGCATCATCCAACGTTTCACCAATGACCTCAAAAGACCCATGCTCTTTCATCAAAACAAGCTCAGTATGCCCACCAGAGACGACTAGAGCTAAACAAGGAAACACCAGTTCACCAACGAGCTGGTTCGCATAAATGTGTCCAGCAATATGATGAACACCAACAAGCGGAATTTGTTGTGCAAAACTCAATGCTTTGGCTGCATTGACACCTATCAAAAGTGCACCAACTAAGCCCGGACCTTCTGTCACAGCAATGGCGTCTAAATCCTGAAAGGTCATATTGGCCTGCGTCATGACTTCTTCTAATACGATCGTCATTTGTTCCACATGATGCCTTGAAGCGATTTCTGGTACCACGCCGCCAAATCGTTTATGACTTTCTATTTGTGAGGCGACAACATTCGCTACAATCTCTTTCCCATTTTTCACAATGGACGCAGCTGTTTCGTCACAGCTTGTTTCTATACCTAATATGAATCGATCTTTTTTTTCACTCATTTATCTTCACCCACATGACTAATGCATCTTCCCCGTTATCCGTATAATAATTCTTTCGAATAGAAGCTGGTTTAAAACCTAGCTTTTCATAAAGGGATTGTGCTGGCGTATTTGATACCCGCACTTCTAGTGAAAGATGATCTGTCTTTTTTTCTTTGCAAAATTCCATGACATATCGAAGCAGCGCTTCCCCGTATCCTTTTCCCCGGTGCTCAGGGAGAATCGCAATATTCGTAATTTGTGCATCATCCATGACAATCCAAACGCCGCAATACCCAACAGGCTGACCATCTTCTTCAATGAGGAAATAATGGCTGTATTGGTTATGGAGAATTTCATAGACAAACGACTCTTTTTTCCAAGGCGCTGTAAACGAATGCACTTCAATCGTATATACCTCTGGGATGTCCTCTACTGTCATTCTTCGCATCTCTACTGTGTTGAGATTATTTTTGTCCTTCAAGCCATTTCACTTCCGCTTCTGCCAAACGAATATAATTAGGAACAAGCTGATGGACATCTTCAGAAGGGCGGTCTGCCCCTAAAAATGCGAGCACTGAAGGTCTTGGGTTGTGAAATGCCTCGTCTGCGATCACAGCAGTTTCTCCAAGTATGGAGAGAACATTCTCTTGATGAAGATGCACATCATGTCCAAGAAATAAAACAGAGTCCCCTTCCTTTTTCAGCTCTTGAAGCCAATCAGTAAGCAGGATATTTTGATCTGGTTTCGCTTCTTTTATCTTTCCACCTTCAAATGTATATAACCCTGTATAAACTTGTCCTCTTCTTGCATCAAATATAGGAGAAATCATTCCATCAAAATATCGAGCATTTGCCGCCAGCGTTTCTAAACTTGAAACAGCAGTTATCGGGATAGACAGCGTCCAAGCAAGTGTTTTTGCAATGGTCACACCGATTCTAACGC
Source organism: Bacillus sp. FSL K6-3458 (assembly GCF_038005045.1). Lineage (NCBI taxonomy): Bacteria > Bacillati > Bacillota > Bacilli > Caryophanales > Bacillaceae > Bacillus > Bacillus sp. FSL K6-3458. The sequence goes on from NZ_JBBOSI010000001.1 coordinate 3,486,039, forward strand.
CAGTGTAAGAACCGGGTCCTTTGGCTACAACAATTTTGCTTAATTCGTTCGGTGCTACGCCGCATTCTTTCATCAATGCTTCAACTGTCGGCATTGCACGTACTGAATGATTCTTCTTTAAGTACGTAATACTTTCCCCAACCACAGTGTCATCACGGACAAGAGCTATTCCGAGTGTATGGTTTGACGTATCAATTGCCAGTATGGTCAATGTCTTTCATCTCCTTACAAAGGGCCTCGTAGCGCTCCCCTTTTGCATAAAACGTGAGATGACGTTCTTCTTCACGTTCTGTTCTCAGCATTTCAATTTTTAAATACGATGAAGGCAATTGAGGTTCAATGAGATGTGCCCATTCAACCAAACATACACCTTCCCCCTCAAAATATTCGACCAGTCCAATATCTTCTTCCGCATCTTCCATACGATACACATCCATATGATAAAGTGGCAGTCTGCCATCCGTATATTCTTTAATAATTGTAAAAGTAGGGCTGTTGACGATACGGGTAATACCTAAGCCTTCTGCAAAACCTTTTGAAAAAGTCGTTTTACCTGCGCCTAAGTCTCCTTCTAATGTTAAGACATCGCTGGGCTTCACAAGTGTAGCCAAGGCAGCAGCAATTCGTTTCGTCTCATCCGCACCTTTTGTTGTCCACGTTAACTTCATGGTGGAGTCACCTCATTTCTTAAAATGATTATATCCTTTTTTCATTAAAATTGTTTGTTGATCATGGTCTTTTAAAATAACGCTGGACGCTCGATCATCTTTGACTTGTCCAATACGCGTGACCTGAATGTGTTCTTTTTTACATTGCGTCTCAAATCGCTTCCAATCCGTTTCAGGGATCGTACCAGTTAAGACAAAATCCTCTCCACCGAACAAGACCCATTCAAGCCATTCTTTATGTAACAACGGTAGATGTGGATGTTTTGGGAGCTGATCAGCTTCAATTTCAATCGTCACACGACTGGCTTCCGCTATTTCGTTTAACTCACTCGCTAATCCGTCACTCACATCATTCAAGGTCACCCGGGGGAAGCTTGAACAAATAAGGCCAGCAGCAATATGCGGCTGCGGCATTTTGTGTCGCTCTAGAAAAAAAGCAGTGTCAATCGAATGTGCAGCATTTACTTCATTCATTAAAAGCGATAGCCCAGCAGCTGATGAACCTAGTTCACCTGTGACAAAGACAATGTCTCCTGTCTGAGCACTATGACGGTAACAGGCTGTTCCCTTTAGAATCTCACCAATGACCGTTACTGTAATGACAAAGTCACTGCGGGTGGCTACTGTATCTCCACCGATTAAATCCATATGATATCTGTCAGCCAATGCTTTCATTCCCTCGTAAAAAGCTGCGACAATTGCTTCATCCCCATGAGGCGGGATCGCGATTGATACAAGATAATACTTAGGGGTCCCTCCCATGGCTGCGATATCACTGATATTCACTGCCAGCGCTTTAAATCCAACCTCAAAGGGTGTGGAAAAATCAAATCGAAAATGGACATGCTCTACCATTGTATCAACACAAACGACCTCTTCACAATGTGAATGAGGTTGATAAACACTAGCATCATCACCGATGCCCATGACCAAAGAACGCTGATGCGTTTCTTTTGGTGTAATTCGGCGAATAAGATCAAATTCATCCATAAAAGACAGCCCCTTCATACAATCAACTGATTGAGCAAACATGATGTCAGACACAGTTAGTATTAGTGTAGCGAATATGAGCCTCGGTTCCAACTAAAAACGATATAAAGAAAGCCTGGTATAAAAAAACCAGGCGTTGTTTGTTGAAGTCATGATCTTTTCTTATCACATTTAGTGTAGCCAAACACAAGGAGTTTCATTGCATCTAGGATACTTATTGAAAGAAAAAGACATAAAAAAAAAACGAAACTATACGTTTTCGTTTACAAGTCATAAAAATGGCGGTCCGGACGGGACTCGAACCCGCGACCTCCTGCGTGACAGGCAGGCATTCTAACCAACTGAACTACCGGACCATTTTGGCTGTACTCAATGAGTACTCCCTATTTAATAGGTAAAATAATTTGGTTGCGGGGGCAGGATTTGAACCTGCGACCTTCGGGTTATGAGCCCGACGAGCTACCGAACTGCTCCACCCCGCGACGATATAAAATGAAAAGCTTGGCGGCGTCCTACTCTCACAGGGGGAAACCCCCAACTACCATCGGCGCTGAAGAGCTTAACTTCCGTGTTCGGTATGGGAACGGGTGTGACCTCTTCGCTATCGCCACCAAACCTGATGGAGAGAATGTTCTCTCAAAACTAGATAACAATGTTCATTTTTCACATTAGAATATAGGTTAAGTCCTCGATCTATTAGTATCTGTCAGCTCCACGTGTCACCACGCTTCCACCTCAGACCTATCAACCTGATCATCTTTCAGGGATCTTACTTCCTTGCGGAATGGGAAATCTCATCTTGAGGGGGGCTTCATGCTTAGATGCTTTCAGCACTTATCCCGTCCGCACATAGCTACCCAGCGATGCCCTTGGCAGAACAACTGGTACACCAGCGGTGCGTCCATCCCGGTCCTCTCGTACTAAGGACAGCTCCTCTCAAATTTCCTGCGCCCGCGACGGATAGGGACCGAACTGTCTCACGACGTTCTGAACCCAGCTCGCGTACCGCTTTAATGGGCGAACAGCCCAACCCTTGGGACCGACTACAGCCCCAGGATGCGATGAGCCGACATCGAGGTGCCAAACCTCCCCGTCGATGTGGACTCTTGGGGGAGATAAGCCTGTTATCCCCGGGGTAGCTTTTATCCGTTGAGCGATGGCCCTTCCATGCGGAACCACCGGATCACTAAGCCCGACTTTCGTCCCTGCTCGACTTGTAGGTCTCGCAGTCAAGCTCCCTTGTGCCTTTACACTCTGCGAATGATTTCCAACCATTCTGAGGGAACCTTTGGGCGCCTCCGTTACATTTTAGGAGGCGACCGCCCCAGTCAAACTGCCCACCTGACACTGTCTCCCTGCCCGATAAGGGCAGCGGGTTAGAAGGTCAATACAGCCAGGGTAGTATCCCACCGATGCCTCCACCGAAGCTAGCGCTCCGGTTTCCAAGGCTCCTACCTATCCTGTACAAGCTGTACCAACATTCAATATCAGGCTGCAGTAAAGCTCCACGGGGTCTTTCCGTCCTGTCGCGGGTAACCTGCATCTTCACAGGTACTATAATTTCACCGAGTCTCTCGTTGAGACAGTGCCCAGATCGTTGCGCCTTTCGTGCGGGTCGGAACTTACCCGACAAGGAATTTCGCTACCTTAGGACCGTTATAGTTACGGCCGCCGTTTACTGGGGCTTCAATTCGCACCTTCGCTTACGCTAAGCGCTCCTCTTAACCTTCCAGCACCGGGCAGGCGTCAGCCCCTATACTTCGCCTTACGGCTTCGCAGAGACCTGTGTTTTTGCTAAACAGTCGCCTGGGCCTATTCACTGCGGCTTCTCGGGGCTTTAACACCCTAAGAAGCACCCCTTCTCCCGAAGTTACGGGGTCATTTTGCCGAGTTCCTTAACGAGAGTTCTCTCGATCACCTTAGGATTCTCTCCTCGCCTACCTGTGTCGGTTTGCGGTACGGGCACCTCTCACCTCGCTAGAGGCTTTTCTTGGCAGTGTGGAATCAGGAACTTCGCTACTAAATTTCGCTCGCCATCACAGCTCAGCCTTCACGGGAAACGGATTTGCCTATTTCCCAGCCTAACTGCTTGGACGCGGATATCCAATACCGCGCTTACCCTATCCTCCTGCGTCCCCCCATTGCTCAAATGGTGAGGAGGTGGTACAGGAATATCAACCTGTTGTCCATCGCCTACGCCTTTCGGCCTCGGCTTAGGTCCCGACTAACCCTGAGCGGACGAGCCTTCCTCAGGAAACCTTAGGCATTCGGTGGACGGGATTCTCACCCGTCTTTCGCTACTCATACCGGCATTCTCACTTCTAAGCGCTCCACCAGTCCTTCCGGTCTGACTTCACTGCACTTAGAACGCTCTCCTACCACTGTTCGTAAGAACAGTCCGCAGCTTCGGTGATACGTTTAGCCCCGGTACATTTTCGGCGCAGAGTCACTCGACCAGTGAGCTATTACGCACTCTTTAAATGGTGGCTGCTTCTAAGCCAACATCCTGGTTGTCTAAGCAACTCCACATCCTTTTCCACTTAACGTATACTTTGGGACCTTAGCTGGCGGTCTGGGCTGTTTCCCTTTCGACTACGGATCTTATCACTCGCAGTCTGACTCCCAAGGATAAGTCATCGGCATTCGGAGTTTGACTGAATTCGGTAACCCGGTAGGGGCCCCTAGTCCAATCAGTGCTCTACCTCCGAGACTCTTACCTTGAGGCTAGCCCTAAAGCTATTTCGGAGAGAACCAGCTATCTCCAGGTTCGATTGGCATTTCACCCCTACCCACACCTCATCCCCGCACTTTTCAACGTGCGTGGGTTCGGGCCTCCATTCAGTGTTACCTGAACTTCACCCTGGACATGGGTAGATCACCTGGTTTCGGGTCTACGACCACGTACTCATGCGCCCTATTCAGACTCGCTTTCGCTGCGGCTCCGCATCTTCTGCTTAACCTTGCACGGGATCGTAACTCGCCGGTTCATTCTACAAAAGGCACGCCATCACCCGTTAACGGGCTCTGACTACTTGTAGGCACACGGTTTCAGGATCTATTTCACTCCCCTTCCGGGGTGCTTTTCACCTTTCCCTCACGGTACTGGTTCACTATCGGTCACTAGGGAGTATTTAGCCTTGGGAGATGGTCCTCCCGGATTCCGACGGAATTTCACGTGTTCCGCCGTACTCAGGATCCACTCTGGAGAGAACAACATTTCAGTTACAGGGCTGTTACCTTCTTTGGCGGGCCTTTCCAGACCTCTTCGCTTATATCGTTCCTTTGTAACTCCGTATAGAGTGTCCTACAACCCCAAGAGGCAAGCCTCTTGGTTTGGGCTGTTCCCGTTTCGCTCGCCGCTACTCAGGGAATCGCATTTGCTTTCTCTTCCTCCGGGTACTTAGATGTTTCAGTTCCCCGGGTATGCCTTCTCATACTCTATGTATTCAAGTATGGATACTACTCCATTACGAGCAGTGGGTTTCCCCATTCGGAAATCTCCGGATCAAAGCTTGCTTACAGCTCCCCGAAGCATATCGGTGTTCGTCCCGTCCTTCATCGGCTCCTAGTGCCAAGGCATCCACCGTGCGCCCTTTCTAACTTAACCATTTCTTACTTTAGAAAGAATCACTATGTGTGATGAACTTTGCATTGCATTCAATGTGAATGTATTACTTATTGTTATCTAGTTTTCAAAGAACAATCCTGTCTCGCTAGAGACATGTTTGAAGGAATGATCCTTCAAAACTAAACAAGACGAGAAACGTACGCTGCTCCATATATCCTTAGAAAGGAGGTGATCCAGCCGCACCTTCCGATACGGCTACCTTGTTACGACTTCACCCCAATCATCTGCCCCACCTTCGGCGGCTGGCTCCATAAAGGTTACCTCACCGACTTCGGGTGTTGCAAACTCTCGTGGTGTGACGGGCGGTGTGTACAAGGCCCGGGAACGTATTCACCGCGGCATGCTGATCCGCGATTACTAGCGATTCCAGCTTCACGCAGTCGAGTTGCAGACTGCGATCCGAACTGAGAACAGATTTGTGGGATTGGCTAAACCTTGCGGTCTCGCAGCCCTTTGTTCTGTCCATTGTAGCACGTGTGTAGCCCAGGTCATAAGGGGCATGATGATTTGACGTCATCCCCACCTTCCTCCGGTTTGTCACCGGCAGTCACCTTAGAGTGCCCAACTGAATGCTGGCAACTAAGATCAAGGGTTGCGCTCGTTGCGGGACTTAACCCAACATCTCACGACACGAGCTGACGACAACCATGCACCACCTGTCACTCTGTCCCCGAAGGGAAAGCCCTATCTCTAGGGTTGTCAGAGGATGTCAAGACCTGGTAAGGTTCTTCGCGTTGCTTCGAATTAAACCACATGCTCCACCGCTTGTGCGGGCCCCCGTCAATTCCTTTGAGTTTCAGTCTTGCGACCGTACTCCCCAGGCGGAGTGCTTAATGCGTTAGCTGCAGCACTAAGGGGCGGAAACCCCCTAACACTTAGCACTCATCGTTTACGGCGTGGACTACCAGGGTATCTAATCCTGTTCGCTCCCCACGCTTTCGCTCCTCAGCGTCAGTTACAGACCAGAGAGTCGCCTTCGCCACTGGTGTTCCTCCACATCTCTACGCATTTCACCGCTACACGTGGAATTCCACTCTCCTCTTCTGCACTCAAGTTTCCCAGTTTCCAATGACCCTCCCCGGTTGAGCCGGGGGCTTTCACATCAGACTTAAGAAACCGCCTGCGAGCCCTTTACGCCCAATAATTCCGGACAACGCTTGCCACCTACGTATTACCGCGGCTGCTGGCACGTAGTTAGCCGTGGCTTTCTGGTTAGGTACCGTCAAGGTGCAAGCAGTTACTCTTGCACTTGTTCTTCCCTAACAACAGAGCTTTACGATCCGAAAACCTTCATCACTCACGCGGCGTTGCTCCGTCAGACTTTCGTCCATTGCGGAAGATTCCCTACTGCTGCCTCCCGTAGGAGTCTGGGCCGTGTCTCAGTCCCAGTGTGGCCGATCACCCTCTCAGGTCGGCTACGCATCGTCGCCTTGGTGAGCCGTTACCTCACCAACTAGCTAATGCGCCGCGGGTCCATCTGTAAGTGACAGCCGAAACCGTCTTTCATCCTTGAACCATGCGGTTCAAGGAACTATCCGGTATTAGCTCCGGTTTCCCGGAGTTATCCCAGTCTTACAGGCAGGTTACCCACGTGTTACTCACCCGTCCGCCGCTAACATCCGGGAGCAAGCTCCCTTCTGTCCGCTCGACTTGCATGTATTAGGCACGCCGCCAGCGTTCGTCCTGAGCCAGGATCAAACTCTCCGAAAAAGTACAAAACCGAAGTTTTGCTTTTCGCCAGTTTGACTGACTACCTATGATGTATCATAGGATTTTTTATAAAAACTCGAATTAACAGGTACGTTTTGTCTTGTTTAGTTTTCAAAGATCATTTTTTTAAAATGGAGCGGGTGATGAGAATCGAACTCACGACATCAGCTTGGAAGGCTGAGGTTTTACCACTAAACTACACCCGCGTGGTTAAATGTTATTGGCGCGCCCGAGAGGAGTCGAACCCCTAACCTTTTGATCCGTAGTCAAACGCTCTATCCAATTGAGCTACGGGCGCTTAATCAGGCGACTTAATTATCTTAACATATCGTTTTTATTAAGTCAACATCTTTTTGAAGTTTGTTTGTCGTATCTGTCTGAGCATCAGTGTTTCAGATGCGTCATCAGCGACGAATAAAAATATACCATGGATCATACAAAAGGGTCAATACATTTTTCTAAAAAAGTTTAATGTTTTTTAAGAAGTGCTCTTTTGTTAGATAAATAGAGTTTCAATCGCCCTATTTTCATTTCTTTCTTCATAATTCTAATGATTCTTAAATAAAATCTTTCTAAATCCAAAGGAGGACAAAACATGGTCACCTAGAATTTTTATTTATTGGAAAATTCTTAATATTTTCCATGCATTTAAAGGAGGTAGGAGATGATGAAAAAGTTTGTCGCTTTTCAAATCATGATCGCTTTGGTGATAGGAGCTCTTATCGGCCACTTCTTCCCTGATTTCGGAATGGCACTGCGGCCCATTGGGGATGGCTTTATCCGATTGATTAAAATGATTGTAGTCCCTATTGTTTTCTCTACGATTGTCATCGGCGCAGCTGGCAGCGGTGGAATGAAGAAAATGGGCAGTCTCGGATTAAAGACAATCATTTGGTTTGAAGTCATTACGACCATCGTTCTTGGAATCGGACTTTTATTGGCCAACGTGTTAAAGCCAGGCGTTGGACTCGATTTCTCTCAATTAGCTAAGAAAGATATTGGGGAACTCGATGGTTATACTCAAAAGGTCGTCGATTTTAAACAGATGGTTTTAGACATCATTCCAACCAATATCATCGATGTTATGGCTCAGAATGATTTACTAGCAGTGATTTTCTTCGCTATTTTATTCGGTGTAGCCGCAAGCGGCATTGGGAAAGCTTCCGCTCCTGTCCTTACCTTCTTTGAATCAGTAGCACAAATTATGTTTAAGCTCACACAAATGGTCATGGTGACAGCTCCTATTGGAGTTTTAGCATTAATGGCAGCTTCTGTCGGACAATACGGCATTGTTTTACTCATTCCTATGATGAAACTTGTTGGCACTGTCTTCTTAGGATTGTTTATTATTCTATTTGTTTTGTTCCCTCTTGTCGCACTGATCTTCCGTTTTAACTACTTCGAAGTGTTGAAAATGATTTGGGATTTGTTTTTGGTTGCCTTTTCTACTACAAGTACAGAAACTGTTCTTCCACAGCTCATGTCACGGATGGAGAAATACGGCTGCCCAAAAAGAATCGTTTCCTTCGTCATCCCGTCAGGTCTTTCTCTTAATTGCGATGGTTCAAGTTTATATTTATCGGTTTCCTGTGTGTTTCTTGCACAAGCGTTTGGTGTCGATATGAGTTTATCACAGCAGCTCCTCATGATGCTTGTCCTTGTTTTAACAAGTAAAGGCATTGCAGCTGTCCCGTCTGGCTCACTTGTTGTTCTTTTGGCAACAGCTCATGCAGTAGGTCTGCCAGCAGAAGGTGTCGCTATTATCGCCGGGGTTGACCGGATTATGGATATGGCTCGAACAGGCGTGAATGTTCCTGGACATGCGGTTGCCTGTATTGTCGTTTCTAAATGGGAAAAAGTATTCCGAGAGTCTGCATGGGAAGTTCCAAAAGCAGGTGAAGAAACAAAAGGAATGTAATGTTTTTTATGAAGGAAAGGGGTCGCCCTTTCCTTTTTTTATGGCAAAAATGTCTGCTTCAGCACGGCTTTACCTTCTTGTTGCAACTGCACCTCCGCATATGCTCCGTTAATGAGGGTCATTTGAGGCGGTACGTGTCCACAATCAATATCGTAAACAATCGGTATGTGTAATTCCTTATGCAATTCTTCATATAGATCCGTATATTCATATCCTTCCACAGGAGTGTCCACTGCACTCCTGCCAAACATGATGCCAGAGCAATGATCAAACCAGCCTGCTAGTTTTAATTGAACAAGAGACCTCTTCATGCTCGCAGCATTTAATTCACAGTTTTCAAAATACCATAGAATGGGTTCACCTTTCAGGTATGTTTCTTGAAAAGCTTTGACATCTCCAAAAGGCGTGCCAGCTAAGTGCCGGATCACATCAATACAGCCACCCATCAGTCTTCCCTTCATCGTCGTCTCTAAGTGATCAACAGTACGCCATGCGGTTGGCTCGGTTAAATGAAAGACATGAATGCTTGGATGGTCATACTGCCATTCCTTTTGATACATATCAGAAGAAAATTGAGTAACGTCCTTTTTCTCTGGAGTGGAAAGTATTTGTTCCCACATAGCCGTCACCTGATCAAGCTCTTCCCCCTGAAGATCCACAAGGTTCGGTCCATGCGCTGTCGCAATGCCAGTGTTTAAGGTCAAAGCTAATAGAAGGAGACTTGTATCTGAGTAACCAAGAATCCACTTTTTTTGCATCACTGAGAAATCAAGATGCTCTAACACTTCAATAAACAGCTGTCCGCCCCATGGCGGGATGATGTGGTCAATCTCATGACAAGTCATCATCCGCTGTAACTCATTTGCTCGTATGATTGCAGGGGCAGATTTCGCTTTTTCCTGCTGCCATACTGTCTCTCCACATATGACTTCATAGCCTCTTTTTTTCATCCGATCACAAGACAGTTGAAACATCTCATGCAAAGAGGGTTGCACACCTGAGGAAGGTGCTGTCACCCCAATCGTTTGTCCTTTTTGCAAAAATGGATACTGGATCATCCTGCTCACCTCCACCTTCTATGAATCTCTCATCTATTCTTTGTAAAGAAAATTCCCCTTCTCCAAGGGGAATCTCGTCTTACTCTCTCTGACGCAGGACAGTATATACACCTGCGAAAATACACAAAATCCCAACAAACGAACGTAAGCCCATCTCTTCACCTAGAAGCATCCATCCAAGGACCGTGCCAACGATTGGTTGAAAGAAGAAAAACAGACCACCGCTTGAAGCGTCCATCAGTTGAAGCCCTCTATTCCACAAAAAGAAAGCAAGGGCCGTTGAGATGATACCTAGATACAGAATGCCGCCCCATATTTCCGGTCTTGCCATTTGCTGCACATCAAGATGAGGTAAACGAAACAAGACAGATGGTGTTAATACGATAAAGGCCACAATGATCGCATATGTTGTCGTCACTACTTGAGGATACTTTCCTGGAACTCGTTTCAAAAGAACAGACATGAGCGCCCATGTTAATGCAGCAATAACCAGTGAAAGACCACCAACAAACTCATCCGTTTGAACAGCGACAGGCCCAATCATCGTCAGCACACCTACTGTAGCAAGCAGAATGGAGACACACTTTCTCACTGTGAATGATTCTTTTAATAGAAAGAAAGCGAAAAGCACCATAAAAGCAGGTGTTGCCGATGTGATGACGGCACCCATTTGTGCAGACGTATACATTGTGCCAATTTCTTGGGTCACGATCGAAAGAAAGTTGCCAATCAATCCAATCGCCACAATCAGCGGGATATCCTTTTTGTCTAACCGAAAAGAGTAGCCCAAACGCCAAATCGTGAACACAAGAACGACTCCAGCTATTGCATATCTCATCCAGACGAGCTCAAGTGGCGGGACCACCGCAACTGTTACTTTGACCACTACATACATACCGCCCCAAATACTAGCAGCTAACGCTAAGTAAAGGGCTCCTATATATTTTTCATTCATTTTTTCCCCTCCGTTACTGGATATATTCACTGCGATATCCACAAACGGAGATCACTCTCCGTTATGGACGGAGGTGATTTGGTACATCATGTTCAAATAAAGGCTTCCATTGCATATCAGTCACCCCAATTGTTTTTATTTTCTGATTACTTTATAACAAAATCTGGTTCACTTCAATCCTTTTTTATCGCCATGTTTCTTCATATAATAGAAGTTCAATAGGATTGACATGATGAATTCGTTTTCTTATAGTAAGTAAAACAATTGATGTTTACACAGAAAAGGAGTAGAGTTCTTTGGATGTTGAAGCTAGGAAACACATTCCCACTGCCGGAAACGAACCGTTTCTTGAGGGAATAAAAGATTGTGTGCCAACCTTGCTTGGTTATATGAGCATTGGGTTTGCCTTTGGAATTGTTGGCATTAGTTCGCAGTTAAGTATATGGGAAATCGCGCTGCTCTCTATCTTTATTTATGCTGGCGCTTCACAGTTTATCATCTGTGCATTACTTGTGACAGGAAGCCCCCTTTCCGCTATTATTTTCACCACGTTCATTGTCAATTTACGGCATTTGTTACTCAGCCTTACGCTTGCCCCCCATTTTACACGCTACTCTGTAAAGCAGAACATCGGGTTTGGTCTTCTGCTTACTGATGAATCCTTTGGCGTAGCGATGAATAAATTAGCACAGCAAGGAAAATTGAATAACAGATGGATGCATGGACTGAATATTACAGCTTATTTATGCTGGATTGCTGCATGTACACTTGGCGGAATATTCGGACACTGGATTTCAAATCCAGAGGCGCTTGGTCTTGATTTTGCCCTATCCGCGATGTTTGCTGCGCTGCTCATTCTTTCTTTACAGACGGTGCCAAAAAATAAGCTAACCCATCGCTTGTCACTTGTTTTATATATGTTTGTTGCGATGTTTGTGCTGCTTCATTTTGTTCCTTCACACGTGGCTGTTTTGTTGGCAACTGTGCTTGTTGCCACTATTGGGGTGGTGACAGATAAATGATTAGTAGTTTTATGTTATGGCTCATTCTTGGCTGTATGATTGTGACCATCATCCCAAGAGTCGTTCCATTTTTATTTGTAAGGAGTATCCAGATGCCAGAAGTGGTGCTCAAATGGTTATCGTTTATCCCCATTTGTATATTTACCGCTTTGATTGCAGAGCATCTTTTCATACATACTACAGCAGGCGTCACCATTCACTGGATGTACCTTGCTGTCTTGGTTCCAACTGTGTTAATCGCTATTTGGACAAAAAGCTTGTCCCTCACCGTTTTAGTAGGCGTCATGCTGATGGGCACAGCTAGATGGTTTTTCTAATAGAAAAAGCTTAACCGGATGCGGTTAAGCTTTTTGTCATTTTACGATACCGTATATAAAGCCGTCATAGCCTTTTTCGCCAACAGTTTGAATAGCGGTTGCTTCAATTCTCGACTCTTGTTTGAGTAAATCGAAAAATTCACGCGTTCCCTTCACTCGCTCATCTTGATCAGAGGCATGGAGAACTGCCCCATTTCTGACCACATTGTCTGCAATAATGACTGTTCCCTTTTTTGAGAAATGTAACGCCCACTTCAAATATTGCGGGTTGTTTGGTTTGTCTGCATCAATGAAAATCAAATCGAACGGAAGCGTATCCTGCTCTTTTAACTGAGATAAAGTATCTAACGCTTTTCCTTGTAAAATGGTGACACGTTCTGCTAGGCCTGCTCTGTCTATGTTTTGCTGTGCGGTTTCTGCATGATGACTGACAGCCTCTAATGTCATGAGTTCTCCATCCGCTTCAAGTGCACGGGCAAGCCAAATGGTACTATAACCGCCAAGTGTACCGATTTCTAAAATGCGCTTTGCACCCTTGGTTTTTGCTAACAAATAAAGTAGTTTTCCTTGGGCCGGCGACACATCTATTTCTGGTAGCCCAGCTTGCTTATTCTTGATAAGAGTTTGCTCCAATACGTCATCTTTGGCCATCAATTTGTCTTTGATATACTCGTCAACTTTCCCCCATACTTGCTCCATTTCATCCATCTCCCTTGTTCATGTCTTCTATTTAAAGTCTACATGACGGAAGCAAGAATTTATAATCAATTCTTTTCACACACCTATTGATTTTATTGATGAAAGGTATGCGATGATGGATACATGGGGCGAGTACCTGCAAGTATGTGCAAACTACTGATTCAGCTTATTTTTCACGTCACCTTTTTTATCTTGAAGCTTTCCTTTTACTTGATCTTTCTTTCCTTCTGCTTTCAGGTTTTCACGATCTGTCGCTTCGCCAAGTTTTTCTTTCACTTGACCTTTGACTTGATTTGTTTTTCCTTTCGCTTTATCCATATGTCCATTTTGTTCACTCATTTGTTCCACCTCCACGTTTGATACTGTTTATTTAGCCTTTTTGCACATGACAAAACATCTGAGTGTGCTGTGTGCGCGTTTCAGGTATGATAGACGTAATGGAATGAAAGGTTGGTGGTCTGTTCAATGATCATTTCTGAAAGTATGTTCACTGTACGTGGTGTGACCTATCGTATTCGCTCTGCTGCATTAGCAGATGCCAAACAGTTATCAACTCTCAGACTGAAAATCGATGGTGAAACCGAATATTTAGATCGTGAACCGGGTGAAGCTTTTATTGATGAGAAAGGGTTCGAGGCGTTGATTCAAGAGGATTCCAAGGAATGCCGTCATCTCTTTTTAGTTGCAGATATTGAAGGAGACATTGTCGGTTTTTCAAGATGCGAAGGACATTCTCTTAAGCGCTCTGCTCACAAAGTAACGTTTGGCGTCGCCGTACAGAAGGCCGCTTGGGGCTATCACATCGGGAAAGAACTTTTAGCTACATCGATCGACTGGGCAGATCAGCAAGGCATTCAAAAGATGTCACTTCAAGTAATGGAAACCAATCAAAAAGCCATTCGTTTATATGAACACTATGGCTTTGAGATTGAAGGCTTGTTAAAAAAAGATAAACGGCTGGCGGACGGCATGTATTATGATACGGTTGTGATGGGCAGGCAGCGGCCAGTCTCCTGACCGCTTACATGACATAACTCCAGATCATCGAAATCGCACTATACATAAGCAGCAGCCCCATGACGAACTGGAACGGCCGCTGATAAAGAGTCAAAAAACGCTTGAATACAGAGCCAAATAAACTCCAGCTAAATGTGCCTAAAAAACCAATGATGGCAAGAATCAGCGTCAACAACATGTATTGCATATTGGACTGTCCATACGGCAGAACAAAAGTGGAAATGACGGTTAACCCATACAAAATGGCTTTCGGATTAATAAATTGCAGCAGCATTCCCGGGATAAAATGATTATAGCGGTCTAATGTTTCGTCATCTCCGCCTTTACTTTTCATGATTTTAACAGCCAAATAGATCATGTAACCGGCTCCTATGAAAGCCATGACCCAGCCGATTTTCGGCATGACTTGATAAAGAATGAGATTAAAGAAACCACTCAAACACAAAATGACCAAAAATCCGATCCCAACCCCTAAACAAAATCGAAATGTTTGCTTGACCCCATATTTATTCGTAAAGACCATCGCCATGATATTATTCGGCCCAGGGGTGAAACTGGTAACAAAAGCATAAATCAACATGGAAACAATCAAATCGTTACCTCCTTTTCATACGTTATTTAGACTCAAAAGTCTTTATTGCGTATATTACGTTTCATTGTACTATTCGGTCGTTATAAAGTAAATAAAAGAAAGGAGTTTTTTGATGGAGGATGTACAATCAATTATTGCTAGAAATGTCAAACTGCTAAGAGAGCAAAAGAAATTAAGCCTAGAAAAGATGGCTGAGGTAACAAGTGTGAGTAAAACGATGATTGGGCAAATCGAAAGAGGAGAATCCACACCGACCATCACCACTCTGTGGAAAATCGCCAATGGGTTGAAGGTGTCTTTTAGTGAACTCATATACGCACCGCAACCTGAAATTAAGATCGTGCGAAAAGAAGAAGGACAAGTTTTAACCGAGGACGAGGGAAAGTATCGGGTATATACGACGTTCCCATTTGATGACCTGAGAAAATTTGAAGTCTATCAGGTAGAAATTGATCCTCATGGGTCGTTAAGTGCGGAAGAACATATCGGCGGTACAGAGGAATTGATTACCGTATTTGAGGGAGCACTTGATTTATCGATCGGTGATGAGCAATACACATTACAAGCTGGCGACTCGATTCGGTTTAAAGCTGACCGTGCCCATGAGTATAAACAATCAGGAGAACAGATGGTAAGGATGCAAATGATTCTTTATTATCCCCATTAAAAAAAGCTGACAGGCTTGTCCACCTGTCAGCTTTACATTTTATATTTAATTAAATCCTGGATCGCGTACAACCGTTCCAGTAAAGGTAACTCTATATTTTCCTAAACCTAACTCTTCAATTGACGATTGATAGAGAATACCGACCCATCCATCCTTTGCATATGTAATACTTGATGGAATGTTTGACGTCGTATATGTTCTCGTTTCCGAGACGGTTCGACTTGCTTGTACCGTTACTTCACTGCTTACTTTCCCCTTCGCTTCTACCGGGACAGCGGTAACACCCGCACCCGTTAAAACAATTGCTCCAACCAAAACAGAAGTTATGACCTTTTTCATAAAAAAACCCCCCCTTTTTTTGTTGAACATATTAACCATACCATAATTTAGAACTTTAGTAAGTTATTTTTTCATTTTTTTGAAAATTATGATATGATTGTCTTATGCTGGATAGAGAGTGTTACATACTTCTATGCTTTTATCCTCACCTCATTCTAGTGAAACAATTGATAACGGAGGTGATTTCATGAAAAAATGGCTTATCTGTTTTCAACTTGTTTTCCTCTTCACCTTGACGGCCACACCATTTGCTTCTGCTGCTTCATGCCCTACAGTGAAACCATGTGTTATTGATCCTTAAGCATAAGAAAAAGTCGATCAAGCCTATTCACTTGATCGACTTTTTTGTTATGCTTGTTCGGCTTCCCAGCGAGCAACCTCTTCTCTTACTTTAGGAGCCACTTCTTTCCCAAATAACTCAATAGCTTTCAACACTTGATCATGCGGCATTGAACCGACTGGCACGTGCAACATGAAGCGCGTAATGCCTACATTTTTTCGCAGATGAATCACTTTCTCTGCTACGGCATCTGGATCTCCTACATACAATGCACCTTCTAATGTTCTTGCTGCATCGAATGTAGAACGGGTATAAGGTCCCCAGCCTCGTTCTCTTGCTAATGTATTCATGACATGCTGTGTAGAAGGGAAGAATTGATCTGCTGCTAATTCTGTTTCCTCCGCAACAAATCCATGTGAATGGGATGCCACCGTTAATTTCTCAGGATCATGTCCAGCGTGAATCGCAGCTTGCTTGTAGAGCTGCACTAGCGGTGCGAACTGTCTAGGGCTGCCGCCAATAATGGCAAGGACAAGTGGTAATCCTAATAATCCAGCACGTACGACAGATTCTCTGTTTCCTCCACTGCCAATCCAGATGGGAAGCGGATCTTGAACAGGTCTTGGATATACGCCGACATCCTGAATGGCTGGACGGTGCTTACCGCTCCACGTCACACGCTCTGACTGCTGTAATTTCAACAGTAAATCTAGTTTTTCTTCAAATAATTCTTCATAATCATCTAAGTCATAGCCAAAAAGCGGGAACGATTCAATAAATGATCCACGGCCAGCCATGATCTCTGCACGCCCGTTAGAAAGGCCATCTAATGTCGCAAAATCTTGAAACACACGAACAGGATCTGCCGATGAAAGAACAGTTACGGCACTTGTCAGACGAATATTCTTTGTTTGCGTTGCCGCAGCTGCTAATACGACTGCTGGATTTGATGCGGCAAAATCTTCACGATGATGCTCTCCTACACCAAAAACGTCCAGACCCACTTGATCTGCTAAAATAATTTCTTCTACTACTTCACGAATACGCTGTGCGTGGCTGACTGTTTTTCCTGTTTGAAAATCAGGTGTTGTTTCTACAAATGTACTAATTCCTAGTTCCATGAATGGAACCCCCTATCTTATAAATATGTCACAAATTCAGAGACCGGCTTGCGGTAGCCTCTCGCTTGTCTGCTTTCTACTTTTTCTTTTCCGAGCGTGATCATTAATACAGGAACCAAATCTGATTCGATGTTTAACACCTTTTTCATTGCTTCGGGGTCAAAGCCGATCATTGGGCAAGTATCCCATCCCTTGTTTTTGGCGGCAAGCATAAATAGCATGGCAGATAATGAAGCATTGCGAATCGCCTCTTCTTTCTGAAAGTCTGATCCTCTCTGCACATAAAAACTCATCGTCTCTCTGACCATTTCCTCATATTGTTGCGCATTTAAGATGCCGAGCATTTTTAGGCCTTCATAAATGTTTCCTGCTTGCTCATAAGCTTTCGGATCGCCGAGCACAATGATCGCTGCTGAAGCGGAATGCACCTTATATTGTCCAAATGCAGCATCTCTCACTTGCTCTTTAAGCGCTTCTGATTGGACGACGACATATTGCGTATGCTGTAAATTAAAGGCTGAAGGTGCCAGCTTCACTTCTTCAAAGATACTATTAAGCTCTTCTCTCGAAATCGAGATATTCGGCAAAAAATTTGATGCTGATCGTCTTTCACGTACCAATGTATCAAAGCTGTGTGTCATCTTGTTTCCCCTTTTCGTGAAGTTGTTTTGCACCTAAACCGATTTTTTTCAACCATTCAATGAGCTGCTCTTTTTCCTCTGTTTCGATAAAGGACAGATTTTGTGAAATGACATCTGTATGTATTGGAAAAATATCGTCAAATAGCTGCTTCCCTTTATCTGTCAGTAATACATGGAATACACGTTTATCAGAAGGTGCACATTGTCTTTTGACTAATTCTTGTTTTTCTAATTTGTTGACCACATAGGTGATGCTCCCACTTGGAATGGATAGAATCTCACTAATTTTTTGAACGGGATGCGGTCCCTTACTATACAGTAATTCAAGAATTTGAAAGTTTTCAAATCCGATATCATAACGTTCAATGTCTTTTTGGATGTTTGCAAAAAGGGCATGGTAGGCTTTCATCCACACTCGGAAAAGCCTTAAGTCTAATTCCTGATCTTGCTGCACCATGGCAACTACTCCTTTTTCAATAAATCCTAAAACTAGGATAAATTTATCCTAACACTAGGATATTTTCTTGTCAACGTGTTTGTTTGATTAAAAAAAGACCCCTGTGATTCAGTGGTCTTCTTTTAACACAAAATGCATTTCAGCAATTTGTTTGTATTGATTCACTTGTTGTAATGAAAATCTAGATTCCTGTTCAGTTGGAGGGAAAAGAGGGATTCCTTTTCCAATCATGACAGGTGCGATTTGGAGATACAGCTCATCGACTAATTTTTCTTTTAATAATGCTTGAAGCAGTTCCCCGCCTCCTACTATCCAGATATGCTGCCCTTTTTCATTTTTTAAGTTGTGGATAAATGAGAGAACATCTTCACGAATGATACGGGTTCCTGTATGGCTGTCTTGTAAAGTGCGAGAAACGATATAACATGTCTTGTCTTCATAAGGAAACCCATCAGGTGAGAGCTTTAGAACCTGTTCATATGTGTTCCGTCCCATGATCAGCGTATCGACGGAAGCATAAAATTCCTCATATCTCGTATCCTCTTCGCCCTCTGTTCCTATGAGCCAATCTAAACGGTGATCATCCCTTGCTAAATATCCATCAATGCTCATTGCCCCATAAAATAGTAATTTCCTTTTCAATCTCACCACTCCCCACTTCAATTAAGAACATACATTCTTATCTTAACAGACAGGAAAGAAAAAGAGTATATGATTAATTCGTTTCTTACGATTCCTGTTCTACCTTCATGAGAAGCTTGTACAAGATGTGTGCAAGCTGCCCCGCTTCGACTGTCATCCCTTCATGAATCCATTCCTCCAGTACACCAACAACACCAGACACAACAAATGAGGCCACAATCTGTTCATGCTCCGTAATTTGCCGCTGATCAAGCTGCCACTCTTTCATGATTTTTTCTTTAAAAAACGATTTGAATTGATTCGTCGTTGGGCTATTCGGTTTGACAAACAACGTCATCATGAATTGTTTTTCTTTTAAATACTCAGTTGTTTTGTTTAAAAAGGACAGCATATCAAGCGGGTCCTGGCTTGGAAACGATTCATCGTATAGTCCGCCAAGCTGATCGAATAGTTCCTTCTCAAGCTGTTCATGCAAATCAAATACATCTTGGTAGTGCAAATAAAAGGTCCCTCTTCCTAAATCCGCTCTTCTAGATAGCTCTGATACTGTAATTTGTTGAACATCTTTTTCCTTTAAAAGCTCAAGAAAGCTTTCCCGTATCGCCTTTTTGGTTTTGATTGTTCGTCTGTCCTTCATCAAACACCCTCCATTTTTGAACAATCTGGCTATACCTGTCTATTTATGAACAAGAGATCATTCATTGCCGATGTTCGGTTTATTTTCCTCTTATTATAATAGACACATGTTCAATAATCTATATCTGTTCAAAAAAAGGAGGACCATCATATGTTTCAATTCAGACTTGCTAGAGAGGATGAACTGCCTCAAGTGGCAGCGTTGTTAGATGATTCATTTCAGAACTATTCATTTTTTGATTTATTATGCGAAAAGGTTACCAAGCGTGCTGCTTTCGCCCGGCAGTTGCATTTGGTCAATACAAAGGTATATTTTCAGCATCAAATCTGTTTGGTCGGGGTTGAGAACGAGAAAATTGTGTCTGCCGCCCTGTTAAAACATCCCCGTCTTCCTGAGCCAGGACTCATGGATTATGTGTTATCTGGTGGGTTAAAGCTGCTCTTTACTGGTGGCATATCGGCGATTCAGCATGTGTTCCGTATGTTAAAGGAGGCAAAAAAAGCGTGTTCCTCCTTAAAGAAACCTTACTGGTATTTAGAAGCTCTTGTCGTTGCAAAAGACCAACAAGGAAAAAAACTTGGAAGCCGTATGTTAAAGCAATGCCTTTTCCCCTTTATCGCCCGGCAAGGCGGCGGACTGTTCACACTGATTACACACAACGAGGCCAATCGTCATTTCTATCGAAAAAATGGGTGGACGGAGTTTGATGAGAGAGTACTGCACGGAGAAGAGATGTCCCTAGAAAGCTGGAGTTATAAAACCGTGATCAAATAAGGTATCTTCTTCAAGGGATGATATAATAGAAGCAGTTCAAACAATGATCATACTTGGAGGAGAGACTGATGATACGACGACTTGATCATATCGTGTTGACTGTTCAACATATGGAGGAAACCATTCGCTTTTATACAAACGTATTAGGAATGAAGGAAGAAACTTTTGGAGAAGGCCGTAAAGCCCTTCGTTTTGGCTTACAAAAGATCAACCTTCATGAAGCGGGTCATGAATTTGAACCAAAAGCTGCTCATCCCCAGCCTGGATCTGCTGACTTGTGTTTTATCACCGATTTAGATATAGACAGTTTATTGCTTCATCTTCGAAAGCAGGTTGTTCCAATTGAAGAAGGTCCGGTCAGACGTTCTGGTGCATTAGGTC
Organism: Bacillus sp. FSL K6-3458; assembly: GCF_038005045.1. NCBI lineage: Bacteria > Bacillati > Bacillota > Bacilli > Caryophanales > Bacillaceae > Bacillus > Bacillus sp. FSL K6-3458. The sequence continues at coordinate 3,506,552 of NZ_JBBOSI010000001.1, forward strand.
CGATTGAATCCATTTATATCCGTGATCCTGATATGAACTTAATTGAAATCTCCCGATATATAGAGGAGGCTGATCCATCATGACTCGATTATTCTTGAGACCGATTGAAGAAAAAGATTATCCTGGTATTCATAGAGGATGCCAGCATGCAGAAACACTTTATATGACTGGCACACGCAAAACGTTCACACTAGAAGAAATTCGCTCAGCCTATACCCGTTTTCTGCTGGATGACAGTAGACGAGACTTTGCCATTTGTCTGCTAGACACGAAAGAAATGATCGGGGATGCGGCGATTGTGGATATTGATCCGATAAACCATACGGCAAGTTTCCGCATTGCGCTACATGGTCCAGAGCATTTTCACAAAGGATATGGCACTGAGGCTGTTCGGATGGTCCAAACATTTGCCTTTGAGACGTTAGAACTCAATCGGCTTGAGCTTGAAGTTTTTTCCCATAACCCACGAGCCTTTCGAAGCTATGAGAAAGCCGGATTTCAATATGAAGGAAAAAGACGTCAAGCGCTCTATTTCAACGGTGCTTATTCGGATGTCATCATGATGGGCATCCTTCGTGAGGAATACGATAGAATCAAATCATAAAGATGTCCCAGCCTACGATGGGTCATCTTTTTTAAACAAATGAACCCCTGTAACGATGATCAAACAAATGATAGAAGAGAGAACGATAGAGACGCTTGATATGCTGAGCGCCATCCCTTCCCATCTGCCAATGAAGAAACTGCCGATCAATAACAGCAATCCAAACAAGGTGATACATATCGGAACAATCAGCCCGGCATGGCGATGCCTGCGTCTTTTTCCTGCCCACCACGAGAGACAGAGTACAATGACAGTAAAAATAGCGGTTTGCAGCCAGAACATATCGCATCAACTCCTTTTCTTTTTTATCCTATGACAACGGAGGTTTTTCCAATGAATATTAGACCGATTCAAAAGCAGGACAATCCTTTTATCGCGGCCATTATCCGCCAGTCATTAGAATCAGCGAATCTTGCGATTGAAGGTACAGCCTACACAGACCCACACCTTGATCAGCTTTTCGATTACTATCAATCATTGACTCATGCAGCCTATTGGATTGCCGAAGAACATGGTGAAATTGTTGGTGGCGTTGGCATTGCCCCTTTCACAGATGGCATTTGTGAGCTGCAAAAGCTTTATTTAAGCCCAAAAGCACAAGGCAAAGGTGCGGGCAAGAAACTGATGGATATGGCCCTGCAATATGCTGCTACATACTACGATGCTTGTTATTTAGAAACCCGCAGTGAATTAACAGCTGCTACTGGTCTTTATCAACGGTATGACTTCTCTCTTCTTCCTGCACCGATTGAAGGCTCAGAGCATTCTGCCATGGATGCTTGGTATCTCAAAACCTTTTCAGCGTGAGGCATAAAATAAACGATACGTCTTTGTCCAATGAAAACCTAGCTTCTCTGCCAATTTGGCCGAGGCTGCATGATGGACATCGCAATCCCAATGCGGTGTCTTCCCTTTTTCAACACAGATGCTGATCATTTGCTGAGCTGCTAACAAAGCCAACCCTTTTCCACGGCAGGCTTCATCTGTCCAAATATCGATTTCCACACGTTTTTCACTTAAAAAAATAGAGACACATTCACTGACCACATCTTCACCATTTAAGATGGCAACTCCGATGCCATTAGATAAAAAGTGATCTACTCCTCCCCAATATGCTTCATAATAGCTGGATGGGAATACTTTGCTTGCGGCAATGACTTGTTCATTCGTGCGTTTGATCATTTCGTCTTGATTAGGCAAAATCAGATCAGGAGAGGTCAAGTCATAAGAATACGTATGTCTTTGCATTTCATTCAGTTGGGAACCGAAGCATTTTTTCATCATCTCATCTGATGCTGGATTTGCTGAAAACAAAGTGAAACGTCCGTTCTCTCTTTTCTGCTTTTTATAAACATCCACAATGAACGTTGAACATAATGAGAGTGCTGCTTCTGTCTTGCCTGCGACATAATAAATGCCGGTTGTTGTCCCTGCAAAATAGACACACGGGTGATCTCGGTGATCCACATATAAATCTCCTTGTATCACGCCATCGAGTATCGCATCTACGAACACTGGATAGGCAGGATCAATCCGCCGAATTTCCTCTTTTACCGCTCCTGTCCTTTGTTGATCTACAAGATACAACATCATTCCTCCATTCACGAACGAGTATCTTTTCATTATAAAGGAAAGCCGCAGACACGCGGTGAATCTTTGCAACAAAAAGAATTCTTCTGCATCAAAGCAACATTCAATCGCATTCGCTTTCATCTATTGCTATGCTCATTGTGAGAGGAGGTTTATGAATGAAATTTCGTTTGATCTGGAATCAAGAAAAGGATGTGACGGAAGTAGACGTCATCAGCCATCCACATAATCAAGAACGTTTACAAAAGATGGCATCAATGATGGAGACTAGTACATCTCTAACGGTCAAAGATCCAAAAAATGATCGGCAGTCTCTTTTACCATTAGAACAAATTGAAGCGATCTCTGCGCTTGGACATCTGTCAAAGGTGATCACGACTCAGGGTACGACGTATTTTCTCAGCAAACGGCTGAAGGATCTGAAGTCGTTAGAGCGTGAACATTTCTATCGTATCAACAATGCAGTCATTCTCAATTTAGCGCAAGTCGACAGCTTTGTCGCTGGTACTTACGCTCGCTTAGAGGTCGAAACCATCTCGAAAAACAGCTACACCGTCAGTCGTCATTACGCCAAATATATAAAGGAGCGATTCAAATGATCAAGGAACTAAAACATCAATTTATGCAAACAGCTTTTGTCTCTATCGTATGGCTGACACTCATCCTGTCGATCACTCAATGGTCATCCTCTATCCCTTTTCATTACGTGTGGCACATCATTGGCATCGGTACTCTGGCAGGCATCGTCTTTGGGGTCATGTATCCTTTACTATGGAACTACTTTACCTTTCCAGCCCCCACCAACATTCTCATCTCCACTGTCATCAATTTAGGGTTTCAAGTAGGAGCCGTCGCTTTATATTCGACTGCACTGCTCGAATGGATATTACCATATTTTATCGGTATAGCCTTTCTCACATTAGTAGGCCATATCATCGCCTTTCTATTTTACAAAAAGCAACAAAATCAAAAACTGGCGCAGGCACTGAATCACCTGAAGCCGCAACCTTAAAAAAAGAGACCTTATTTGAAAGGTCTCTTGTCTATTATTCTGCTGCTAACTCATTCTCTCTAAAAATGAATCACCCCTAATTCCACTGCTGCTTTAATTGCTTCCGCTCTTGAAGTGACCTCCAGCTTTTGATAAATATTTGTTAAATGAGCTTTGACAGTTCTCTCGGAAATCCCCATATCAAATGCAATTTCCTTACTTCGATATCCTCTAGCCACTGCTTGCAAGACAAGCATCTCTTTTTCAGTCAGCATGTTTATTTCTTTTTTCAAATGGGTCGGAGTCACTTGATGCTCTGTTGATTCAAATACTTTAGCAGCGACGTTTGCTTGAAGAAGAATATCCCCTCTGATAGCTGCTTCAATTGTATAAAATAAATTTTCTCTGCTGGCATCCTTTAAAAGATAGCCCTTTGCTCCAAGTTGCAGCCCTTCAATCATTAATTTCTCTTCGTTATAGGTAGTGAGAATCAGGACCGGTACTTTTAATTGAAGAGACTGCATCTCTTTTAACATCTCAAGCCCACTCATGTTAGGCATGTTGAGGTCAAGTAATACAAGGTCTGGAGCCTTCTCTTTCAAGATATCTAAACCCTTTGCTCCATCTTCTGCTTCACCAACAACATCAAATCGTTGATCTGTCTCAAGAATTAATTTTAATCCTTCTCTAACAACAAAATGATCATCGACAATCACAATTTGATAAGACATTGTTTTTACTCCTTTTTCAAAGGTATGGTTACCGTCACTTGTGTACCTTCATTTTTTTCGCTTTTCAAGTGTAGCTGTGCATCAAGCAGTCGGGCACGTTCTGACATACCAATTAGACCGTAATGCCCGGAAGTGGATTCTTGTTTTTTCTCATCAAAACCCACTCCATTGTCTGTGATTTGCAAGGAGATGTGATCATCTTGTTGCTTCATCATCAATTCGACCTTACTTGCTTTGGCATGCTTGGCAATATTCGTCAAACATTCACTGACAATGTATACGGTATGTTCGATGAGGAAAGGGGACACTTGATAAGAGACAGCCACTTTTGTATGAACTGGAATATTCGTCGCCGTCATAAACCGATTCACTTCATCTTTCACAGAATCAACTAAGTCATATTGATCCTGGCTGTATGTTCGAAGGTCGTCAATGACCAATCTCGCCTCACCTAATGTCGTCCGCGCATGGCTCATTGAACCTTTAATAATGCTTTGAGCACGCTCAACATTCTGATTCTCTAAATGGGCATGGACCGCTTCTAATTGCATAATAATACCTGCCAGCCCTTGTGCAAGGGTATCATGTAAATCTCTCGCCATTCTTTGACGCTCATTTGCAAGTGTCAGTTCTTCCACTTGTTGATGTGCCAATTCAAGTTCCTTTAAAAATGTTTGTGTACGAATTCTAGCTTTGACTTGTCTAAAAAATAAAATGGAGTATGCGATGACTACAATCAGAATCAAAAACAAAATAGGAATGTATACGGTCAAATCATCTGTATCATTGACCAAAATAAGGGCAAGAAAAAAAAGAACATAAAAACTAAGCCCTGTCAAAATCACCTTCAATGTATGATAATATACCCCAATACTTTGCGCTATTAGTACCGGTAACAGACCAATTAAGATCACAGGGGAAGCCGCCTGCATGACTGAAACACAAAGTAGAATCACTATTCCTTGAATCAGAAAATATACCCATGGATTCTGCCGAAACCAGTAAAATGACCACCAATGCAGAATCAGATGTACGGCAATAAGTGCAGAAAAAAACAGGCCAGAAAGTGCTAATGGGGTGGTTATAAACTGAAATATCATTGCTGCAATATAAACAAGAATGACCCATAATAATGTTGGAATTCGCGAATAGATCATTTCATTAAAAGGGTCTATCCGTCGTTTCGCCATAAATATCACCATCCGAGCCTCATATTCACTCAAAAAATACCGCCCACCCTTTATCGAGGTAATGGCGGTATCATCAATCATACCATGTAAGACTATCAGTGACTAAATCACCTTCTCTTCTTTCTCATCCTTCTGAGAAATAGACTCACCTTCAATGTCTATACGTGGAAGCCAGCTTTCAAACCATTTGGGTAAGTACCAAGCAGCTCGTCCGATCAGCATCATACAAGCTGGGATAAAAGTCATTCTTATGACAAATGCATCAAACAGAACACCGAATGCCAACGTTAACCCCATTGTTTTGATAATCAAGTCATCTGCAAAGATAAAACTAGCAAAGACGAAGATCATGATTAAGCCTGCGGCAGTCACTACTCTTCCACTGTGCTTCAAACCTGATACAACGGACTTTTTCGCATCACCTGATAGAAGGAAATCTTCTCTCATTCGACTGACTAAAAAGACCTCATAATCCATTGCAAGACCAAATAATATTCCTGTCACTAGTACAGGCATAAAGTTTAACAATGGGCCATTTGCTGGTATTCCAAACAATGGCGCAAGGTGTCCATCCTGTAAAACAAAGACTGAAAAACCTAGTGTAGCGGTCAATGTCATAAGGAATCCTAAAACCGCTTTTAATGGAACAAGGAAGGATCTAAACACAAGAATCATCAAAATCAAAGCAAATCCAATAATGACTCCTGCAAATTTCGGTAACGCTTCACTGAGTCTATCTGAAATATCTATATTAACTGCCGTAGAACCAGTAACAAGTAATTTCGTATCATACTTTGCAGCAGTCTGACTAGATTCATTTCGTATAACTTTGACTAATTGCTTTGTCGCCTTATCTTCTGGACCGCTTTTCGGTAAAATGGTCAGCATGGCGTACTTACCCGATGGATTAGGAACAGGCGGTGCCATTTGTTTGATGCCATCCATCTTCTCTAATACTTTTGTTGTTTTCTCAATAGATTTCATTGCGTTATTTGCATGGGAGGCATCAATGATAACAACCAGTGGCCCATTAAACCCTTTACCAAATCCTTCTGCTAACAGGTCATAGCCCTTACGTTCAGTTGTTTCCTTCCCCTTCATGCCGTTATCAGGAAGACCCAACTCCATATGAAGTGCTGGCCAACTGAGTAGACCAGTCAATACAATGACACCTAGGATGATCTTACCTGGATACTTCTTGATAAACCTTCCCCAAGCTGTGGCTTCTTCTTTTTGTTGAGATTGTAATTTAGAGAACCATTTATTCTTTCTTGAAGGGCTTACTTTATCACCAAGAATCCCTAGTATGGCAGGAACAATTGTGAGAGACACAAGCATAACTGATAGTACCATGAATGCAGCTACAAGACCCATAACGCCTAAAAATGGTATACCGACTAATACAAGTCCGCATAGTGTAATTACGACGGTAACACCTGCAAACAATACAGCGCTGCCTGCTGTAGCAACAGCTCTAGCAGCTGCTTCTTTCAATTCGTAACCCTCTGCTAATAACTGTCGATAACGAGAAATGATAAATAATGCATAATCAATTCCTACTGCAAGTCCAATCATCACAGCTAATGTAAGACTAAATGCAGACATCTCAACAAAATTTGAGGTAATTAATATGACCATCACACCGATTATTAACCCAATGACAGCCGTCAAGATCGGTAGTCCTGCAATCAATAGTGAAGCGAAAGTAAAGGCTAAAATAAAGAAGGCCATGACAATACCTATGACTTCCGAAATCCCGCCTACCTCAATTTCTGAGAATGTGACGGAGCCGCCTAATTCTGTTTGGATGCCAGCCTTTCTTGAAATCTTAATACTATCTAATACTTTCTCTTTTGAGGATGTTTTTACCTCATCCGCCTTTACCCGGTATGTAATATCCGCATACCCTATTTTCTTATCCTTACTAATAGCAAATGTCTGATATAAATCCGTCACTTGCTTGACTGCTTTATCCTTTTTGACTTCTTTGATCGTTTCGTTCAATTTGTTTCTTACTTTTTTTGTTTCTAATGTTTCACCCTTAGGTGCTTTAAAGATCAGACGAATCGTCCCGCCATCATCACCTGCTGGGAACTTTTTCTCCAAGAGATCCATTGCCTTTTCTGACTTTGTTCCTGGAATCGACATATCGCCATTAAATGAAACACCTGTCCCTATTGTTGCCGCCACAACAGCTACTAAAACAAGTAACCAACCGATAATCATCCGTTTCGGCTTAGAAAATGCACTTTTTCCTAAATGATATAAAAATTTTGCCATTCACTTACTCCTTTTTCTTCAACTTCGTGAACTTGATCTCTTTATTCTAAGCAATGAGATGGTCGATTGAAATTGTACTTTCGGGCAAGAAGCATTGTACTTTTAGGCAACAAAAAAAGGGCATCTTCTTAAGATCCCCTTTAAAACGTTTATGAAGCGACTGTTTTTCGCCTCGTTCTGTTGATTTTACCGACAAACATATAGCCATATTTATAATGATTTGCTATCCGTGACAATAGGATAGGTCCAGCAATTGCAAGTGCTGATGTTATGATTGTCCCTACAAAGAATGGATAATCTTTTAATTGTCCCCATAGTAACACAGAGATACCTAGAAAATACCCGTGAAGCAAATAGATGGTGAATGAATATTGACTAATGACAGCTACGAAAGGTGGAACGCTTTTCACTTTAGAAAACAAGAGAAAACATAAGAAGACAATACTGACTGTATAAAGAACAACGTCTGGCCTCTTAGAAGAAGACTCGAAAAAGCCTACATATGAATTGCTTAGAAGGGTCGCTGCGGAAATCAAAACAAGTCCATACACGGCATACTTAAAACGATGAAGTCTTGTGATAAACTGCTGATAATTCGCTCCACAATAATAGGCTAAACAAAAATAGAACAACCACCCTGGAAATGGAATCCATTCTAAGCCGAACATTGGATTAGGTAATTGAGGTTGTGGGATTTTGACGAGGTTCATGACACTTAAATAACCAACTGTGATGATAAAGGAGATCGGCAATACCCATTTGGCTGAGGTACGCTTAGCCATTTTGTGAAAAAACATGTGCAAAAAGTAAAATTGAAAAATAATCAGAACAAAATAACCAATATAATTTCCCAATAAGACATTTGCTGAAGCTCTTTTAAAAAAGTCAGCTGCCCCTCCATTTAACGATGCCGAATGCAAAAAACCATCGACAATCCCAATAAAAGCAAATGGGAAAAAGATGGCTTTCACCCTCTTCCACATAAATCCTTTAGGGGTACCATTCGGATAAGCATGAGCCAATAAAAACTCAGAAATGAAAATAAAACTCGGGGTACTGAACATGAGTAGTGCTACAAGAATAGATGATGAATGAGAGCTAGATAAAATGGCTATTGCATGAATAAGCACAACACTCAAACACGAGATACACCGAATATAAAAAATCTCTTTAATTTGCATTGAAAATCCTCCTCCTGTATTTTGGTAAAACATGTATTAGATTAACATGTATAATACCTTTTCAACAGGGACCTTGTGATTATTTTTCAATCATCTATCCAAAAGGAACAAAAAAAAGAGCCCTAGTTAGAGCCCCTAATCTAATCAGATTCAACCGTCGCCTTCCCCTTCCAAATAAGGGTTAAGCCTAATCCAAGAAATAAGACAACACCTGCAAACAGGAAAGGGAAATGAATATTTTGATCGAATAAAATGCCGCCAAGTGCCGGGCCAAAGATCGTACCAAGACTTGTGTAGGTAGAGTTCATCCCTGCGACAAACCCTTGCTGATTGCCAGCGATTTTTGATAAGAAGGTCGTGAGTGCAGGGCGCAATAAATCGAACGCAAGGAAAATCACACACGTCACGATCAGCACAACCATAAAGCCTGACACGACTGTGGAAACAAAAGCGAGAACTGCTCCAACAATCAAGCATAGTTGAATAACTCGTTTCTCCCCAAGCGCATTCACCATTTTACCAAACACGAGGACTTGAATGATGACGGCTACAATTGAACTGACGGTAATGATAATCGCAATATCCTTCGGACCAAATCCAAACTTGTGATTTGTAAACAAGCTAAAGACCGTTTCATATGCAGATAGTCCAAACGCCAGCACAAAGACAATGATGAAGGCGATGAGATAACTTGGATGAATCGATTTTTTCAAGTCTTTAAAGAAGGTCGATTCCTTCACTTGATCCATTTGTTTCTCTCGCTCTTCTTTTGTTAATGGTTCCTTCAGCATAAACATAGACGAAATCACAGCAATAAATGCAATCCCTGCTGCAAAGAAAAACGGCAGGCGAACACCATATTCTGCAATAAATCCGCCAATTCCCGGGCCGATGATAAATCCGGTACTAATAGCAGCGGATACATACCCCATTGCCTTTGATCTTTCTTGAACGGTTGTGATATCAGCGACATAGGCAGTGACAGCCGGCATGATAAATGCCGCACTAATACCGCCTAGAAGCCTTGCAAAATACAGAACATACACATGTGTCCCAAGGCCAAAAACGAGTTCTGATAACGCGAATAGAAACAGCCCAGACACAATCATGATCTTTCTTCCGTATCGGTCTACCCATCTTCCCGCAATAGGTGATGCGATAAGCTGTGCAACAGCAAACGCCGCCACAAGATATCCCATCGTACTGCCCGTTAAATGCATGACATTCATAAAGAGCGGCATGACAGGTATAATCAGACCGATACCTAAAAACGCAATAAATATATTACTTAATAAAATAACAAGTACGGCTTTTTGCTCACGAATCGGTTTTTGCATGATGTTTGTTTCCCCTTTACTGACTCACTTGTTACTCATGATGATTGATTCCGTGAATAAACAATGAGATCGCCTCTTTTTGTAATTCCTTTTTCTGCTGCATCGTGTCGTTTTTATATAACACGTCTAATCCATAGAATACGGAAAGTAATATTTTCACTTTTGATTCAACATGCTGAATCGACCAGCTGCCATCTTCGTTTCCTTCAAGCAGGATGTCTCTCATCACATCATCAAAGTCCACATCAATTTTGTTCAGACGCTCCATGACTTCATCTGATGTAAATGCACTGGCACAGAATTCTTCACTTGCTCTCATTAAAGGATAGTTAATCCCCATTTGACTAAGCAGCTCTGCAAACCCTGCGAGCTTATCAATGGCCCGGTGCAGCGTTTGTTTCTCTTCATGCCACGTCTCCATCATGAATCGATGATCCTCTTCCATAATATGAAGGAACAAAAACTCTTTTCCTTTAAAATGATGATAAAGGTTGCCTTTACTAATCTCAGCCGCCTCTAGAATATCTCGCACGGATGTTTCAGAATATCCTTTTTTCGCAAATAAATCACGTGAAGCGGTGACAATCTTCTGCTTCGTCTTTTCACTTTTTCCAGCCCCGCTTTGTGTACTTGTCATCTATGAACAATCCCTTCTACCTTGCTTTTCTTCACATGGACAAATAAAACCGACCAGTTGGTTTATTTTTTTATTATAAATGGAGATCGCCCATAATACAATGAAAAAGGCATCGACTTCCTAAGGAGTGAATCTAAGTGAAAACAAACAAAACGATCATTTATGCTATCACCAAAAAGGACGTATACTTGTTTTTCTTTTATGATCTATTCATTGCCACCTTAGCCTACTACATGTTCAAAATCAAACCAACTATGTTTTATGAATGCTTAGGGATAACAGGAAGTATTCTTTGTCCATTGTTGATGAGAAAGTGGAAGTAGAGGTCATTTTCTCATCACATCTATCCCTCTTTTATTTAATTTTAATTAACATTTAACTTCACTTAAATATTAAGATCGCATATAATATAGGAGAAAAGAGGTGATGTCATTGGATGAGGATATCATTCATTACAGCAAAAAAATCATTGAGTACTCAAACGCACTAGGTTCTATCTATGTAGAAGAGTATCAACGATTCTTAAAAAATGAGTATGCAGATTTAACAAGCAAACAAGAACTGACACTTGAATTGCTGCGGTCGAAGACGAGAACAATCAATGAACTAGCTGATTATTTCTCCATTTCATCTAGTGCCGCTAGCCAGCTCATATCAAAGCTTGAACAGCTTGGATATGTGAAAAGAGAGATTAATCCACATAACCGTAGAGAAATCATTGTTGATTTTGCTCAAAAGGGCCATGACTATCATAAAGATATTGAAAAAATTCAGCTGCATCTTATTCAAAAATACTATGCCAAGCTTTCAAAAGAAGATCTAAAAACATTATTATCGCTTTACGAAAAAATCTATCAAATTGCGAAAGAAACGCCTTAACCCAGCCTTTCATGCATGAATATGTAAGCTAGATAAACGATGAAGGGGATGATCATATGGACAGGATTCATTTGCAAGATGGACGTCATATTGGTTTGTCTCAATACGGTGATCTTGAAGGATTCCCAGTATTCTTTTTTCATGGGACACCTGGATCGAGAGTGATGTTTTTAGATGATGATCCAATCTCAAAAGAGCTTGGCATTCGTCTCATTTCTTTAGACAGACCTGGTTTTGGTTTATCTGATCCGCAACCTGACCGCACCATTTTAGACTGGGCAAAAGACGTACAGGAAGTGGCCGATCATCTTGACATCTCCCATTTTTCAGTGATTGGTGTCTCTGGAGGTGGGGCATTCGCTGCTGGTTGTGCCTATCAATTGCCAGATCGCATTCTTTCGGCTGCTCTCGTCTCAAGTACCACTCCATTTCAGGATGGTAAACCGCCTAAAAGTATGCTAAAGGAGAACAAGATTGCCTTTTTCCTCAGTAAAAGAATGCCTTGGCTCTTAAAGGCAAGTTATCGCGCTCAGAAAAAACTAATTGAAAAAAAACCAGAGAAATTCAAGAAACTAACGAAAAAAGGGAACAAACATTTACATCCATCGGATCGGCAATTTCTTCAAACCGATGAGCAACTGGAGCTGATGATGATGCATTTATACGAAGCCACTCGTCAATCGGTTGATGAATGTATTTATGAGCCAGATTTACTCTCACGGTCATGGGCATTCGATATGAAAGATATACAAATCCCTGTGGATGTCTGGCATGGAAAAGAGGATCAGATGGCCCCTTTTGCAGAGATAGAAAGCATTGCTCCGAACATTCCAAACGCCAAAACGCACTATATCGAGCAAGCAGGACATTTTCTTACTGATATAGATGATGTTTGGAGAGACATTTTACTCTCTTTAAAAAAACGGGCTGAACATCAGGTACACATATAAAAAAGACCCAATGATACGTCGGGTCTTTTTCTTTTTAATACTGCTCGTAATAGGATTGAATTTTATCTGGATCTTTTGTTTTCGTCAGAGCCAGCATGAGTAGAATGCGGGCTTTTTGTGGATTTAATGAATCCGATGAGACAAAATGATGTTCATCATCCATTTTTTCATGTGTGACAATGCCATTTCCTGCACGGCTTGACCTCACGATCACCACGTCTTTCTTCACTGCATCTGTTGCCCCATTGATCGCTTCTGTTGACATCGTTCCATTTCCTGCGGCGGCAACGACAATGCCTTTCGCTCCTGCTTTAACCGCAGCATCATACACATACTTTTGATCATTTTGATAGCCGTATAAGATATCCACTTGCGGCAGCTCTTTTAGCTTTGAAATATCGAATTCACTGTCAGCTGTATGTTTTCTTGTCGGTTCGTTATAAAAAGAGACAACTTCACCCGCCACTTCTCCAATGTACCCTTGCTCAAGAGACTTGAACGAATCGGTTGTGGTGGTATTTGTCTTCGTAATAAAACGAGCAGAGGCAATTCGGTCATTTAATGTCACCATTACACCTTTGCCTTTGGCTTCTTTTGTCGAAGCAATTTTCACTGCATGATACAGGTTAAGCGGGCCATCCGCACTAATGGCAGATGCTGGCCTCATGGAACCCACAACCACCACTGGCTTATCACTTTTTACAACCAAATGTAAAAAATAGGCCGTTTCTTCTAAAGTATCTGTACCATGTGTCACCACAATGCCATCCACTTGATCATCATTTAAAAGCTGATTGACTCGTTTCGCTAATTTTAAAAGAAGAGCGTTATCCACATTTTCACTGCCGACGTTCGCTACTTGCTCACCCGTGACATTTGCAATATCTTTCAGCTGTGGTACGGAAGCAATGACTTTATCGATTCCAAGTGCACCAGATTTATATCCAGTCGTATCTGTATTACTATCTGAACTACCGGCAATCGTTCCGCCTGTTGCCAACACCTTAATATTGGATAAAGATTTGTTCCCTGTCTCAACAGCCGTGTTTTTTTCTTTTGTTTCACTAGTAGTGCTTTCTTGATTACTTTGATTATTCTCTTGAGTGCTATCGTTCGCACAAGCTGCGGTCACCAATAGTGAAACAGAAAGAAGGGCAGCACCAAACCATTTTGTTACGTTCATAAGATCATCTCTTTTCTTAAATGTGATGAATAATTATCTGTCTATAGGGTTTACTTTATACCATTCCTTCATTCATCAGCATGAGGTGAAAGTCACAGAACCAAATAAAGGAAAAAGGGCACTATTATCAAAATTTATTTATACCATAATACCTAAATTGACTTCAGAAATTGTTCTCAACCCATTTATGATAAAATATAGGAAATCTTACAAAAAAGGAGTACATACAGTGCGTTCCGTTCAACCATTTTACAAAATCCTACTCACACTATTCTTCAGTTCCATTTTACTCAGCTTGTTCGTATGTTTATATCCACCGATTCAGGGCGAGCCTGCGTTTATGATGTTTTACACTCCCATCTTTTTTGTTTATTATTTCATCTTTGCGGTACCTTTACAGTTGTTGTTTTCTTTACAGCCCAAGGCTTTTCATCCTCTTTATTTAGCGGCTTACTTACTGATAGCAATGATTGTCATGCTTTTTGTTATGGATGGAATTGAGAGCTCCACATCCCTTCCGATCATGATTGTCAGCAGTCTCATCTACTGGACCTGCGATTCTTTGATTTATCAAAAAATGCATAAAAAAACACCTAATGTGTAGGTGTTTTTTTCTATTCTAGTATGTGTTGACAGTGCTCCACATTATCCAAGACATCTTTCGGCTCGGTGACCTGCTGATCGCTAAGAGAATCTATCTCAGTGATTGGAACTTTTTATTTCATGCTTGTGCCAGCGTGTGAAAAAATGGGGTCCTTCAATTCAAAATCAAATGTCTTCCCATCAACGATACCAACTGTTTGTGAACTGTCGTAAAGCTCAAGCAAGCACGCTGCCATTTCTTTTGATGTGTGATATTTCTTGATAGTGCCTTCATATTCGAATTGATCGACATCTAATGAACGCTTTGCAAATTCCGATTCTGTCGCAGCAGGCGCTAATACTTTTGCCTGTAATTTGGCTCCTTTTTCTTTCAATTCTAGGGCCAGCCCTTCTGTAAAGGCGCTCACATAAAATTTCGTTGCTGAATAAGTGACAGCATTGGCGACGACGGTATAACCCGCTCTTGAAGAGATATTGATTAGCTGCGTCCCCTCTTTTTGCTCATAATCACGGACATACAGAGTGGATAAAATTGTTAACGCTTCAATATTGAGATGAAGCATGTCCCCAATTTTTTTCACATCCTGCTCTCCTATTGAACCAAAATGGCCAAACCCAGCATTATTAATGAACGTATCCAGCTCATCACCAGCTAATGACTCATAGAAAGAATACACTTGCTCTCTGTCTGTTAAATCAACAGACTGGATTTTCACTTGAATATCGGGATATGTTTCTAGAATCTTTTCTTTCAGTTCTTGGAGTTTATCAAGCCGGCGTGCAGCTAAGATCAGATTTTTTCCTCTTGCTGCAAAGGCCAAAGCCGTTTCATATCCAATACCTGAACTTGCCCCTGTAATGACTGTATAGCCCATTGTATATCCCCCTATTCGTATCTTCTAGCTGTTTAAAGTATAGCGAGAGCATGTGACTCTAGTCAATTTTGAAGAAATTCAAAGAGTCATGAACAACTGAACGTTCAGCTTTTAATCGGTTTCTTTTGAATCATGTTGGAGGATAGCCTGCTGAGCTTTTTTTGTTAATTTGTGAAAAACCAGTTGATAGGAATGTTCAATTAGCTCTTCGACAAATGAAGATGGAATATCTGCATCGAGATAAATAGAATTCCAATGCGTCTTATTCATGTAATAGCCGGGAATAATTCCTTCATGCATTTCTCTTAATTCTTCAGCGCGTTGCGGATCACATTTTAAAGTGATGACTGGCTTGCGATCGACGTCTCCCCCCATCATGGCGAACATCTTTCCACCTATATGATAACGATCTGCCTGCCACTCAGGTTGATAGTCGTGGGTTGCTCCTTGTAAAGAAAGACAAAATGCTTGTAGTGTCTCTTTTTTCATTCTATTAGCTCCTTTTTAGATGTCTTCTATCTTACTATTATATCGACAGTTGTGATTGTTGTATCTACACTTCTTTTCAGGACGTCAGCAAGAACAAAAAAAAGCACAGAAAAAAAGGTCTGTGCTTTTTACTTATATCCGAATATTTCTTATTCAAACGCCTTCTTAAGCTGATCGCTCATCAGATGCCAAGCCTCTTCAGCTATCTCTAAGTCTCCGGCATGAGTGAACGCATGAGGGACTCCTTTAAATTGTTTGTATGTGACATCTACCCCTGCTTCTTTTAACTTGTCCGCATAATGCTCAGCTTCTTCAGCTAGTGAATCTTTCTCAGCTGTGATAACAAGAGCTGGGGGCATTTGTGCTAAGACTTCTCTCTCTGCAAAGACTGGAGAAACGAGCGGATTGTGCGGATCTTGACCTTGCAGATAGAAGGCATTAAACAGTCTCGCCATTTCAACTGGAATTGCTTCTTCAAACGCTGGCTTTTGTGCTGGATCAGTAGCTAAATCAAGCGGCGGATAATCAAGCACTTGATAGACAATCGGAAGTTTGTTCCCTTTTTGGATATCAAGCAAACAAACCGCTGTTGCCAAATTCCCACCTGCACTATGTCCGCCAATGGCTAATCGATTTGGGTCTATTTGTAGTTCATCAGGATGTTCATATAACCATTTCATCACATCGTAGCATTCATGAAGAGCGGCCGGAAAAGGGTGTTCCGGTGCCAGCTGATACTCCACATTGACAACGATACACTCCGCACGATCTGCTATGACCGGACACCAATGATTATCCATTTCAGCACTTCCAAGTATAAAACCGCCCCCATGCAAATTCACGAAAACAGGTAGGGGTTGTTTCAATGTTTTCACAGGTTTAAATACCCACACCTTTGTTTCACCAGCACCCGTTGGGATATCATATTCCATTTTGTTCACTTCAGGAGGGTGGACTGGCTTAAGTTCTGATTGACCAGCTAATGAATCTTCAGCTGGTTGACGCAATGACTCAGCCATTTTAATTTGTTCGTCTAAGTTCATGATCTCAGCTCCTATCTTATTCTTTTATCTCTATCCATTCGTTACGAATTTCGCCTTTTCCTTCAATGTCGTCAGAGAGTCGTTGCTTTTTATCTATCTCCCCATTTTCAGCTCCTTTGAAACAAACATTCACCCCTATGAGTAAATAAAAAAAGCACTGCGGCGCTAAGTCCTCAGTGCTTTTCATATATTATGATACTTGTTGTTCTACTTTCACTCGTTTAATAAAGAAAGCAATCACCAAACCAATCACTGTCATAATGACAGCAAAGATAAAGGCATGCTGGACGCCATTTGTAAAGGCGAGCAGCTGATTGACTGGATTTGCGGGATCACCCACATTTTCCATAAAACTGCGCGCTCCTGATGAAAGGATCGAGATACCAACCGCAGTCCCAATCGCTCCTGACACTTGCTGCAATGTATTCATAATCGCTGTACCGTGCGGATATAGCTCTGGCGGCAGCTGATTTAATCCATTTGTTTGGGCAGGCATCATGATCATCGCAATTCCTATCATTAACGTAATATGAAGCGTCACGATATAACCGATGGACGTATTCACACTTAAGTTCGTGAAGCCAAACATGGTCGCTGCAACGATGACAAGGCCTGGGATGACAAGCCACTTCGGCCCAAATTTATCAAAAAGCCCACCCATGATTGGCGATAACAGTCCATTGATAATTCCACCTGGTAATAGCATTAAACCTGCTGTAAATGTAGAAAGTGCCAAGGACGTTTGCAGATATAATGGCAAAATCATCATAGCAGACAGCATCACCATCATACACACTAAAATCAGAAGTAACCCGATCACAAACATTGGATATTTAAATGGGCTTAAATTCAACATCGGTTCTTTCATGTTTAACTGTCTTAGGGCGAACACAAGAATGCCAATGATACCTACAACAATCGCCACAATCACATGCATACTGCTCCAGCCGCCGCCTTCACCAGCACTGCTAAAGCCATACACAATTCCACCGAAACCGATGGTTGATAACACAATCGATAAAATGTCGATTTTCGGTCTTGTGGGTTCCGTAATATTTTGCATAAAAATATACCCAAATACGAGTGCAGCAACTAATAACGGAAGCGAAATCCAAAAAATCCAATGCCATGTTAACGATTTAAGAATAAGACCAGAGACCGTTGGACCCACTGCTGGGGCAAACATAATGACAAGACCGATAATCCCCATTGATCTACCTCTTTTATGAGGCGGAATGATGACCAAAATCGTATTAAACATCAATGGAAGGAGCAAGGCTGTTCCTACTGCCTGCACCACACGTGCCACCATTAAAATACTGAAGACTGGTGCAACGGCCGCAATAAATGTACCGATGATCGAAAAGACCAGTGAGGTTATGAAAAGCTGTCTTGTTGTAAACCATTGAAGAATGAGACCTGAAATTGGAACAAGAATCCCTAGTGTTAATAAATAGCCGGTTGTAAGCCACTGAGCAGTCGTTGCTTCAATACCAAAGTCTAATGTTAAACTTCTCAGCGCCATGTTGAGTGCCGTTTCACTAAACAGTCCAATAAATCCAGCTGTGATAAATGAAATAATAATGGGCAGCGTTCGAATGTCGGAAGCTGCTGTTTGCTGTTTGTTCATATTAAGTTGGCTCCTTTTCTTTTTCAATATTGAGCAATCTTAGGAAGTCAGGCTAGTCAGAAATGAGCCACTTCATTGTCGTTGAAAAACAGATAAAATTTGTTTTTCCGCAGCGAATTGTGCAATTTTTTCGATTGAGTAGCCGGATTCATGAATATAAAACATGAGTTCAGGCGTCATTGGAGAGGACATACATAATGTCGTCAACTCAATGTCTTGTATGTTCGCTTCTCCTTTTACTTTCGCTTCCTCGAGCAAATCACGAATGATTTGTTTAAGTGATTGACTGTAATGACAATCATATACTTTACTTGTCTGCTCTAAGTTCCCAGAGATTGTGAGCATGCGAATCCAATCTAAATGATGACCGACGATGAGATGAATTTCTTCAAGAACATATCGTAAACGCTCACGAACCGGCTGATCACTGATTTTCCTTAAGTAAAGATGCAACGCAGGGATCAGCTGTTCAAATCTTTCTCCTAGGATCGAAAGGCACAAATCACTTTTATTGGCATAACGGCGGTAAAGAGTACCCTGCCCAACACCAACTGTTTTAGCAATTTTATGCATGCTGACATTCTCTACACCAAACTCTTGAAACAAAGAAAAAGCGACCTCTTCAATTTCCTTTCCAATATCCTTTTCCATGATGCTTCACCTTCTTTACCTTCATCCACCTTGCATATATCTCTATGTGTAAATCAAATTTCTTTCATTTTCATTAGGACAATTGTACCGGTATTATCTTACGGACAACTGTCCGCTTTGTCAATCATTATTTTTTACCTATCAATTTTCTTTTCATTCTATTAAAAAAACACACTGTTTATCATTATTTAGACCGATTTTCCATTTTGAGAGAATCATGTATGATCAAAAAGAAAACGCTTTCAAAAAGAGAGGGGAATGCCTACATGTCTTACGGTGTAAAACGAATGTTGATGCTGCTTGTCACTGGATTATTCTTAAGTTTGTCCACATTTGCTGCAAGTGCCTCGGCACAAACGGGTGGGTCGTTTTATGAACCGTTCAACAACTATAATACCGGGTTATGGCAAAAAGCCGATGGGTACTCGAACGGAAATATGTTTAACTGTACGTGGCGCGCAAACAATGTCTCCATGACGTCGTTAGGGGAAATGCGATTATCGCTCACAAGTCCTTCGTATAATAAGTTTGACTGCGGAGAAAACCGCTCCGTTCAAACGTACGGCTATGGGCTATATGAAGTAAACATGAAACCAGCCAAAAATGTTGGGATCGTGTCTTCGTTCTTTACTTATACGGGACCGACTGATGGTACGCCTTGGGATGAAATCGACATCGAATTTCTAGGAAAAGATACGACAAAGGTTCAGTTTAACTATTATACCAATGGTGTCGGAAATCATGAAAAAATCGTCAACCTTGGTTTTGATGCAGCAAGCTCTTATCACACATATGCGTTCGACTGGCAGCCTAACTCAATTAAATGGTATGTGGACGGTCAATTAAAACATACGGCTACTACTCAAATCCCTCAAACACCTGGAAAGATTATGATGAACTTATGGAATGGTGCAGGTGTCGATGAATGGCTCGGCTCCTACAACGGTGTTACCCCACTTTACGCTCATTACAATTGGGTGCGTTACACAAAAAGATAACCACATCACAAAACCTGTGACAAGTCACAGGTTTTTCTTCATTTAAATAGAGCTCGTTTTTAATTGATGAACTAGTTTTTGTTCATAGCTGTGGATAATATCTTCATAACTTTCGATCTTGTAATCTAACCGTTTAATCGTTTCTTCGATTTCCTTTTGTTTGTCTACGAGTCTTTCTCTCTCATTGACCAAAATACTCTTCCTTGAGGACAATGTACGATCCTCTCCCTCGATAAATAAAGCCGTATATTCTCTAAGAGCATCAATTGACAGACCCGCATTTCTCATACATTTAATAAATTCTATCCACTGAATATCTTCTTCTGTATAATCACGAACACCATTTTCATCACGCCTGATCGGTCTAATTAAACCTATATTCTCATAATACCTGAGCGTAGCAGTAGATAAATCGAGCTGCTTGGCGGCTTGTGCTATTTTCATTGTTTTCACCCTTCTCTTCTTTCTCTTAATTGACGATCTCCCTTTTCCCATCATCTCCATTTTTATCGAGAAGACAAGATACTTTTGGCTCAAATCTTGATTCAAGGATGATGCTAAAGCCTGAATTGAGGCGATCAGAGGGTTCTATGTTGACTTAAAGTTCACTTTAAGACGTACAGTATAGAGGAAGGACCGAATCTTACTTTTGAAAGGATGATCAAGAATGTGTCAGACGCACCAATCAAACGTTTTAAGTGTTTCCCATGCAAAAGCAAACTTTGAACGGACAACCATTGAACGAAGAGCACTTCGTCCACATGATATTTTAATTGATATTCAGTTTAGCGGGATCTGTCATTCAGATATCCACAGTGCCTTTGATGAATGGGGCGGCGGTATTTTCCCAATGGTTCCGGGTCATGAGATTACTGGAGTTGTTTCAGCTGTTGGGGATGCTGTCACGAAATTCAACATTGGTGATCGTGTAGGTGTTGGTTGTTTTGTCGATTCTTGCGGTACATGTGAATATTGCCAAAATGGAGATGAACAATATTGCAAGAAAGGAGTCGTTCAAACTTATAATAACCTGGATTATGATGGAGAACCAACTTACGGCGGCTACAGTCAGAAAATTGTTGTGACAGAACGATTTGTTGTCAATATTCCTGACCAGCTTTCCCTCGATGTCGCCAGCCCCCTTCTCTGTGCCGGCATCACAACATATTCTCCGTTAAAACACTGGAAGGCTGGGCCTGGCAAAAAAGTGGCAATTGTCGGAATGGGCGGTCTAGGTCATGTCGCCATTCAATTTGCACGCGCACTTGGCGCAGAAGTGACTGTATTAAGTCGTTCTTTGAATAAAAAAGAAGAGGCGCTGTCATTTGGTGCAAAAGACTATTTTGCTACAAGTGACCCTGATACGTTTAAGACACTAGCCGGTCAATATGACCTCATTCTCAATACCGTCTCTGCCAATATCAACGTGGATGCCTATTTGTCCTTACTTCGTGTTGACGGAACATTAGTAAACGTCGGTGCACCACCAAAGCCAGACAACTTCCATGTGTTTTCATTAATTACGGGACGTCGCAGCATCGCCGGCTCACTCGTTGGCGGCATCCAAGAAACACAAGAAATGCTCGATTTCGCAGCTGATCACAATATCGCACCACAAATTGAAGTGATCAACGCAAACCAAGTCGATGAAGCATATGAACGTGTGCTCAATAGTGATGTGCGTTATCGGTTTGTGATTGATATTTCGACATTATGATCGGATTCTATTTGGAAAGACCAGCTCAATGGCTGGTCTTTTTTTAATGGTGGATATTCTGTTTTTCTTGTAGCAAGGATTCTTGAGGATATGATCAAAAACCATCCGAAATTCACATGAAAAAATCTCTCTTTTTCAGAACAAAATTTATTGACAAAAAATAAATAAACATGTTATTATTAAAAATTTGATTATTTTACCCATAAGTGTGGTACCCTTAAAGTAGATACATGATATGGAGGCGGATGATATGTTTCAAATTGGTGATAACATTGTTTATCCAATGCACGGAGCAGGTATAATTGAAGCCATAGAAGAAAAAGAATTCTCTGATGAAAAACAGCAGTATTATGTGATCAAAATGTCAATCAGTCATATGAAAGTGATGATTCCAACACGGAAAATGTCAAGTTCACGTATTAGACCTGTTACAGATATACTGGCATTAAACAATGTGATGCACATTTTCCAGCATGGCGAATCAGATCAATTACTGACATGGAAAGAACGCCACACAATTAATACAAACAAAATAAAAACGGGTGACATCCAAGACGGTGCTGAAGTTGTACGTGATCTGATGCGGATGAAGAAAGCGAAAGCACTAAATGCAAGTGAAAAGAAAATGCTAGATGATGCTCATGAATTTTTGTTAAGTGAATTAGAAGTTATCGAAGGGATTACAGAAAAACAAATTAAAAGTTTCTGTTAAGAACTCTGCCGGGCTTTACGGTATCCCTCACCATTTTTGAATACATGTTCTCTACGAATTGATCCATCCTTCAATTTTGTTAAAGAAAAAAAGAATTTATTTAAGCAAATTCCGCATATTGTAAATCCAATATGCTATACTGTTGATAAACCTTTGAAGCATGAATTTTTTTACGATTACCTTGTAACATCTCCCTACTTGTACGTTGAGTAGGGTTTTTTATTGCAGAAATAAATGAAAGCACAAAAAAACAGGCTCTCTACAGAGAACCTGTTTTGATAGAATGAAGATTAAGCAATTTTTTGAACGTTAGCAGCTTGAGCTCCACGAGAACCTTGCTCTACGTCAAATGATACTTTTTGACCTTCGTCTAAAGATTTGAATCCGTCACCTTGGATAGCTGAGAAATGTACGAATACATCGTCGCCTTCTTCACGTTCGATAAATCCAAAACCTTTTTCTGCGTTAAACCATTTTACTGTACCTTGTTCCATGTTTGTTGCCTCCTAGTGCGTTATCACACAATGTATTATACTATCCTTGCCCAAAGTATCCTCAAGACGAAAAGTCTTTCTTCATGCTATCCTTTACGCCGAACAAAAATAATTATTCTTATTGTAACATGAATCGGAAATTATTGCAATTTAGGATTTAAAAGAGTAAAATCAACGATCATATTCAATTTTGTTCTTCTCTGACTTTAAGATATTTTTTCTACAAAATGGGCGTTCAATCATGAAATGAATAAATAAGTTCATAACGCAAACCTTTTTTTCAGACATCTGTCAGTTTTATTTAAAAGTAAAGAATAAGAAACATTACTTTACTCTTAGAAAATTGATGTCATTTTTATTTTAGTTAAGGTTAGCATCTCTATTCCTATCAATTCTTAAAGTAACTATAAGACTAGCTACGCTGGCTAAAGTTCCTGCAACAGAAACAACAATTGTTAAAAAATCTGGAATAAGAAATCCTATTGGAATGAGCCCCAGAAAAGATAGAACAATAAAACATTGATATACACTAGATATAGTTCTCACAATCAAGTGACTGAAAAAGGACATCACTAACGGAGGAATGAATAAACATAACATTATTCCAATTGATATTATTAAGATGTGAGGCTGATCAAATGAAATGACATTATCCCCAGGGGAATTTTTGGCAGCCACTAGCAAAACAACTATAGACATCATGAGAGTAAGTAAAACTAGAGAAAACCTTTTTATCATGTTATAACTCCTTTGGTTGATCTTATGCGACTTAATTTATTTTTATCAAATTATCTCATTATCACCTTTATTTAACAATATAAAAGGTGATTAGAAAACCACCCCATCATAACTAACAACTATTCTCTAGAGGATAGTCATTAAGATTTCACAGCTAAGTTAATTTGAAGTGGAGTCGTTTGTTCAAAGAGAAACTGATATTAAAATCGACTGGACACGTTTCCACCCTGCATATAATCGATGTATCTTGTGATCTCTTTCTAATAAAAGAGCACATAAAAAAATACCAAAGGTACACTACCCTCGGTATTTTTTAGAGGTGATCGAGAGGACTTAAACCTCCATGGGTTATTCACCCCTGACTCCGATTTGCACAAATTTTGCACAAGATCTAATCTATTTCTTCACATTTTCCGACTCAAGTCTGTTTAACCAGTTATGGACTAATGAATGAAACACATCGGGTTGTTCAATCTGCAGGTTGTGACCTGCCATATCAAGCACTGCAAAAGTGGCCCTTGGATAGTCTTCGATCAGCCGCCACGCATCTTGATATCCGACTACATCGTCTTGACGTCCTGTGATCATGAGCGTGGGATATTGAAATTCAGCTGAAATGTCGAAGGTATAGCCATATCCATTTTGAAGAATGTTATTGATGAATTTGTAACAAAACCAAACTTAGGGGGAAGTATAAAAATTTAACACAGATCATATAATGCTCTTACTCGAGAAATATAATATTATACAAATTTTTCTCTCCAAAATAAGAACATTGAAAATAAAACAAAAAACCAAAGGTCTACAACCTTTGGTTTCTTAGATGCGGCCGAGAGGACTTGAACCTCCACGGGTTATTCACCCACTAGGCCCTCAACCTAGCGCGTCTGCCATTCCGCCACGACCGCGTGTATGATGTGCTCATATATTCATAAGTGCACTGTTTGAAAAAACAATGCGGGTGAAGGGACTTGAACCCCCACGTCATAAAGACACTAGATCCTAAGTCTAGCGCGTCTGCCAATTCCGCCACACCCGCGTGACAATGGTGAGCCATGAAGGACTCGAACCTTCGACCCTCTGATTAAAAGTCAGATGCTCTACCAACTGAGCTAATGGCTCATCTGCTATGCAGAAAAACATATAAAAAAATGGCTGGGCTAGCTGGATTCGAACCAACGCATGACGGAGTCAAAGTCCGTTGCCTTACCGCTTGGCTATAGCCCAACGAATCAAAATAACAAAACATGACCCGTACGGGATTCGAACCCGTGTTACCGCCGTGAAAGGGCGGTGTCTTAACCGCTTGACCAACGGGCCATATCATAATGGCGGAGAAGGAGGGATTTGAACCCTCGCGCCGCTCGCGCGACCTACACCCTTAGCAGGGGCGCCTCTTCAGCCACTTGAGTACTTCTCCATTATGGCTCCGCAGGTAGGACTCGAACCTACGACCGATCGGTTAACAGCCGATAGCTCTACCACTGAGCTACTGCGGAATAATAAGACATGTTTCATTATATCTATGCCAGAAAAATGTGTCAAGAATTTTTAAACGTTTCATTCCTGCTCCATTTGCGACGGCTTTTATAATTTAACATATACTAATATAACAGTCAAGCCTTTTTCCATGCCATTTGTTTAACTTGGCAGAAAGCCCCCGACCTCCACGTAGACCAAGGGCCTTGATGCAGCCTTCCTCATAAGATTAAGACAAATGAAACTTTCGCATCCACTTATAAAAAGTACTTCTTGGCACTCCTGCTAACCTCGCTGCTTCTGACACATGACCTTTTGTTTTATGCAGTGCGTCTATCACTGTTTGCTTTTGAATGCGTTCCCTGAATGTGAGTTCTTTTGAAGTCTCGGGTTGCTCCGCTGGATGCAGCTTCTGTTTTTTCTGATCAATCGTCTCTAATACTGAAGCATATTGCGATTCACCAATCCATCCACCTTTCGGAAAGAGGACCCTTAGATGTTCAAACAGGTTAAAAAGCTCTCTTATGTTTCCTGGCCAATGATACGCCTGTAATTTCTGAAAAAATGATTCAGCAAACGCTGCATTCCAGTGATGCTTCTTTTGGTAATAACGATACAAATCATGAATGTCTTCTTTTCTTTCTCTAAGCGGCGGGATATTGATCGGATAGACATGAAGACGGTAATACAAGTCTTCTCGTATTTTTCCTTCTTTCAGCAGTTCGTTCATATTACGGTGAGTCGCTGTAATGATTCGAATATCCAAAGGGATTTCGTGTGTCCCGCCGAGCGGTACGACTGCCCTTTCTTCTATCACCCGAAGAAGCGCTACTTGCATCGCATATGGGATTTCGCCTATTTCATCTAGAAAGAGTGTTCCTTTATGGGCTTGTTCAAATTTACCTTTACCTCCGTGGCGTTTTGCTCCTGTAAAAGCACCTTCAGCATAGCCAAACAGCTCACTTTCTAACAGGCTTTCAGGAATGGCTCCGCAATTAACAGCAATGAACGGCCCTTTATGCCTTTCACTGGCGAAGTGAATGGCTCTAGCGGCGAGTTCCTTCCCTGTCCCTGTTTCTCCCCAAATATACACATGAGCATCTGTTTGTGCCGCTCTCTTCATCTCACTAAGCGTCTGTTGAAATACCTTACTTGTTCCTGATTCCCCGGGAAATTGAGCAAAAGAAACGGTCATGCTGCTTTTCGCTACTTCTTCAAGAGAAAGGGATATGCCTAGCACCTTCCCGTCTTGCTCTGATTGAATGATCTGCTTTCCCCGGATAACAAATGGATGATCCTTAAGCCGCTCAACATCCATTCCATGCCAGTCTGAAAATCGATCTCTAATCGACCTGCTGGCAGACACAATTTGCTTTTTTTCATTACAGACCACATACGGTTCATCTGCTTCCACCTGCTGAAGACAATGAGTGATCAGTTCCATCTCTCTCCTTTTTTGCTCGACTTGAATGTCTCTCTCTATGGCATAAGCAACCGTTGAAGCCATTCCA
The DNA here is from genome assembly GCF_038005045.1 of Bacillus sp. FSL K6-3458. Classification (NCBI taxonomy): domain Bacteria; kingdom Bacillati; phylum Bacillota; class Bacilli; order Caryophanales; family Bacillaceae; genus Bacillus; species Bacillus sp. FSL K6-3458. The sequence continues at coordinate 3,533,045 of NZ_JBBOSI010000001.1, forward strand.
AGCATAAAAGGGTGCTTGTTATCCGTCATACAGGAGATATCAATCACCCCTATGATCGTACCGTCCGCATCGCGAATTGGAGCAGCTGAACAACTCCAATGATGAGAGGCGATAGAAAAATGCTCCGTTCCGTTGATCGTCACCGCTTCTCCGATGACGAGTGCCGTTCCGATCGCATTTGTCCCTACATCTGTTTCAGTCCAGCGTGAACCCTCCATAAAATTAATTCTTCTGGCTTCCACCATCGTTCTTTCGCTTCCTGTCAGACTTAGCACATAACCATCTGCATCGATGAGTAAGGCCAGCATATCAGAATCTTTTAATTGCTGATTGATTTTATTTAAGTAAGGAAGAGCCGCATTTAGGAATAATGAATATTTCTTTTTTTGGGCACTGAATCGTTCCTTTTCTAACAACGACTGTCCTTTATCTAAATACGGATTCACATTTGCCTGTTTACACCTGTGCCATGATTCTGCCACTCTCTTATTCAGACGAGACTGATCAAGCAAACCTTCACGAACAAAACGTTTCCACGTATTTAAATAACAAGGCGTCGGATTCATTCCATCCTCTCCTCTGGGGGCTTTTTATTCATTATAGATAAACATAAAAGCGCTTTCAATTATCATTGGCTAACCCAAGAAGTCAATTGGATAGAAAAGGAGTCTCTTTCAGCAGTGCACCGCTCTTCCAATGGTTTGCAGAACGGCTTCGTGTATTGCCTCTGACAGTGTCGGATGTGCCGCAATAAACTGCTCTAATGTATCAGCGGTCAACTCTGCATGCATCATCACCGCCGCTTGTCCAATCATTTCTGTTGCATTCGGTCCAATGATTGAAACGCCTAATATTTCTTGATATTGCGGCTCTACAATGACCTTTACGTGACCGGCTGGTTGATTTAAGATTAATGCTTTTCCATTTGCAGAAAATGCACATGTCCCTATCCGAATCTCCTCATATTGTTTTCTAGCACTCTCTTCATTTAAACCAACACTCGCGATTTCTGGAGAGGTGTAGATGCACCTCGGAATCACTTGTTCATTGACCTTTATATGTTCACCTGATGCATGGGAAGCCGCAACCGTCCCTTCATGAAAGGCAGTATGAGCAAGCTGGACACCACCTGTCACATCACCGCACGCATAAATATGCGGGAGATTGGTTTGCATATGTTCATTGACGTAGATTCCATTTCTATCAAATTCAATTCCAATCTGATCAAGATTCAACTCTCCAAGTTGCGGAGTTCTGCCAATCGCCACTAAGCAAAGATCCGACTGGATGTCACAACGTTCTCCTTGATTATTCTCCACCACTACTTTTCTTGAAGAGGAATCAAGCTGTTTGACTGCGGCGGACGTCAAAATGTTTACACCCGTTTCTTCGAGCTGCTCGTGAAGACATTGTGCTGTATCACGATCTTCTTCTGGTAAAATGTGCACTGCACGTTCAACCATAACAACCTTTGATCCCATTCTGCTAAAGATGCTCGCAAACTCACAGCCAATCACCCCGCCCCCAATGATACAAAGTGAATCTGGGATCGAAGAAAGTGACATGGCGTCCTTGCTGTGAATGATCCATTCGCCATCAAAAGGTGCAAACGGTAAAGCCGCAGGCACAGCCCCTGTTGCAATAATGATTTGTTTTGCTTGAATGATTTCAGACTTTCCTTCACTTTCTATGAATAGCTCATGTGCTGATAGAAATGAAGCCTTCCCATTTACCACGGTAATTTTGTTTTTATTCATCAAGTAACGAACACCATCAGTGAGCTGCTTGACGACAGACTGTTTCCGCTTTTGGACAGCATTCCATTGAATGATAGGCTCATGTTCTGGAAGCTCAATTCCAAAATGTCCAGCCGATTTCACATGCTCATACATATCGGCGCTTTGCAAAAGTGCTTTGGTCGGGATACAGCCTTCATTGAGGCAGGTACCTCCCAGCTGACCTTGATCAATTAACACAACCTCTCTGCCAAAACGGGCGGCTGTTATGGCCGCCACATAACCTGCTGGTCCGCCTCCTATAATGACCAGTGTCATGGTACATTCACCTTCTTTCTATAAAAGAATGGATAATGGTTCTTCTAAGTGTGCTTTGACCGTTGATAAAAATGCAGAGGCAGGCACCCCGTCCAGCACGCGGTGATCAAACGTAAGACTGAGTGGTAGGATGGTCCCTTTGCACAATTCATCCTCTCGATAAACAGGGGTGTCATACATTGTTCCGACGCCAAGGATCCCCGCTTCCGGCGGATTCAAAATTGGTGTGAAATGCTCTACACCATACGCTCCAAGATTGGTGATGGTAAAGGTAGAACCTTTGATTTCGTCATGTAGAAGCTTTCCTTCACGTGCTTTTTTACCATACAATTTAATGCCCTTCGCCAGCTCTATCAGCGTTAACCGCTCCGCATGCCGAATGACCGGTACAGCCAATCCGTTATCTAACGCAGCAGCAATCCCAAGATGAACATTCTCAAAGGTTTCGACAACTCCGTTATGATATTGACTGTTCATCGCAGGATGTTCTAACAACGATAGGATCGCTGCTTTGGCTACAAAATCGGTGATGGTCAACTTTGTCTCGTAACGTGCGATGGCTGTTTCATTCAGCTGTTGTTGTAGGTTTGTCAGTTTTGTCACGTCCGCTTTCATCGTAATGGTTAATTGTGCACTTGTTTGCAGGCTTTCCATCATTCTTGAGGCAATTGTTTTCCGCATCATGTTAATAGGCTGTTGCACTGTCTCGTTTTGTTTCTTCTCTTTCCGTTCAGGAAGTGCACGAAGCACATCCTCTTTCGTAATTCTTCCACCTGGTCCTGTCCCCACTAGCGTATCAATGTCTAGATTTGCGCTATTCGCCATTTTACGGGCAACAGGGGAGATTTTCTTTCTCTCTTTCTTTGGTTTTGACTGGATTTCTTTTTCTTTCTTTCTCTCCACCTGTTCATTTCCTTCACCGATATAGCAGATGACCGTGCCGGGCGGTACACCTTCTCCCTCAGACACTTTTATATCCAAAATGGTTCCTTCAGCAGGTGATTCGATCTCCATTTCAATTTTTTCGGAGTTGATGCTTGCAATGCTTTCTCCTTTACTTACGGTCTCACCGACCTCTTTATTCCAGACAGATACCGTTCCTTCTTTCATCGACATGCCCAATTTAGGCATCACAACTTCGACAGCCATCTCCCTCTCTCCTTTCTCTAGTTCAAGATCTTGTCATGACTCTTGCCAATCATCTCTAATACGGTGTTCACAACTTTATCAGGTGTTGGCAGATAAATATCTTCAAGAGGTGGTGAAAATGGTACCGGTGTATGAGGAGCCGTCACTTTTTTGATTGGTGCGTCCAGTAAATCAAATCCTTTATCTGCAATCAAAGAAGAGATATCTGCGGCAATTCCGCATCTTGGATTTGCTTCATCGACAATGACAAGTCGATTTGTTTTTTCTACTGAAGTCAGAATGGCCTCCTCATCGAGCGGCGACAAGCTTCTTGGATCAATCACTTCCGCTTCAATACCTTGAGCAGACAATTGCTCTGCCGCTTCGAGTGCTGTATACACTTGTTTGCCCACCGCAAAGATGGTTACATCAGAACCTTCCCTCTTCACATCTGCTTGACCAAGCGGCAATGTGTAATACCTCTCCGGCACATCTCCTGTGATATTGTAAAGCGTCTTGTCTTCAAAAAAGATGACAGGGTCCTGATCCTCGATGGCTGCCAGCAGCAGCCCTTTGGCATCATATGGTGAAGAAGGCACAACTACTTTCAATCCAGGGATACTTGTAAATAGTGCATACAAACTTTGCGAATGCTGGGCAGCTGCTCTAAAACCCGCCCCATGGGTCGTTCTAATCGTGATTGGCACCTCTGCTTTTCCGCCAAACATGTATCGAAATTTTGCGCCTTGATTCAGCACTTGGTCAAGACAAGTACCGATAAAATCATTAAACATGAGTTCAGCAATTGGTCTTAGCCCTGTTGAAGCAGCAGCCATGGCCGCACCTATATAGCCAGCTTCACTAATCGGTGTATCAAGGACACGTTCACGCCCAAATTCCTGAACAATCCCTTTTGTTACACCAAGAACACCGCCCCATGCTTCATCATCCTGTAAGTGATCTACATGAGCACCTCCCGCAACATCTTCCCCCATTAAAATGACATCTTCGTCTCTTCTCATTGCCAGTTTAATCGCTTCATTCAAAGCACTAGACATGCTGATTTCTCTTGTCATTTCCCTCTCTCCTTTCAGATTTATTGATACGAAACATACACATCAGTTAGCAATTCAGTATGATCTGGATATTCACTTTCTTCACTAAATCTCACGGCTTCATCTATCGCTTCTGCTACAGACGCTTCAATACTTGATATTTCTTGATCTGTTAGCAGCTGCTGCTTTAATAATTCATTTTTAAAAAGAGTGATGGCATCTTTCTCTTCTTGATGTTCGGCTTTTTCTTGATTGGTTTTGTAGCGCTGAGCGTCTCCTTCAAAATGACCATAATTCCGATATGTCATGCATTCAATCAATGTCGGACCTTCTCCATTTTTTGCTCGTTCTATCGCTTGTTCTGCTGCTTGATAAACAGCTGTCACATCTTTTCCATCCACTTGAATACCCGGAATACCATAACTGGCAGCTCGATCCACAATCGATTTGCAGCTTGAAGCATACGAAAATGGCGTCGCTTCCCCGTAACCATTGTTTTCTGCGATGAAAATGACGGGCAGTTTCCAGATAGCGGCGAGATTGATTCCTTCGTGAAAAGTCCCTTGATTATTAGCACCATCCCCAAAAAAGCAAACGCTTACATTATCTTTCTTTTTATATTTAGCCGTGAGGGCTGCCCCGCACGCAAGTGGAAAGCCGCCTCCAACAATCCCGTTGGCACCGAGCATTCCTTTATCAAAATCTGCAATGTGCATAGATCCACCTTTACCTTTACAAAGACCTGTGGCTTTTCCATAGATTTCTGCCATCATTCCTTTTAGATCACAGCCCTTGGCGATACAATGACCGTGGCCACGATGTGTACTTGTAATACTGTCTTGTTCATTCAGATGAGCGCAGACTCCTACAGCAACAGCTTCTTCACCAGCATAAAGATGGACAAAACCTGGCAAGATCCCCTTTGTAAAAAGCGTGTGTACTTGATCTTCAAATTGGCGAATTTCCTGCATTTTTTGATACATCCAAACGGCTTTTTCTTTTGTAAGTGCCATTTCCATGTTAAAACCTCCTATCTTTTTTGCTTGCACTTCTATACAAGCAAAAAGCGTGCCAACATCATGGCGCTTGAAAGCTTAGGATTTGAGCGATTCCCATCGATCAAAAAAGAGACAAAATGAGACTCGCGTCTCTATTTGTCTCAATATGTCTACTTCATCTCACAAAAAAAGCATCCCATAAGGAATGCATATCACTCTGAACCGATTGTACGCTGCCATTTTAATTTTCCTTTGCAGACGCCGCACACATAACGAGAGGTATCAACTCGCCTTTTCCTGATAAAATACTGACCGCATCCTGTGCAAACATATTCTTGTCGCTTCTGTCCACGTCGTTTATTTTGTACGGTCTTTAGCGCTGTACAAAAACGCGGGGCTCCTACTTGTTTTAATAACTCTTTAAAGGATCGGTCACGATGCTGATAGCCTTTTCCCTCAAGATGCAGATGATAATGACACAGCTCATGCTTGATGATCCCGATTAATTCTTCTCGTCCATGTTCTTCTAGGTATCGGTGGTTCAATTCGATATTGTGTGTTCCAAGTAAATATCGCCCGCCTGTCGTTTTTAAACGGGGATTGAAAACAGCCTGATGGCGAAACGCCTTACCAAAGCACTGCTCTGAAATGTCTTCTGTTAACTGCTGTAACTCTCTCTCGTTCAATCAAGATCGTTCCTTTCTATAAAAACCTCGAACGGGACAATTTCCTCTTTGCATACATTGAAGGTACACCCACTGTTTTGATCAAAGGAGGAATGGGCGATGCCCAACTGGCTGAAAAATCAGATGCAGAAAGCATTTTATGAGAAAAATCATTATCAAATCAAATTGCTTAATCAATGCTGGTACTTCTATAGAAAAAAGCATTCAGTCACATCAAGGCACACCCCATCCTAAGGTGCGCCTCGTTTTTTGTTTACTCTGGTTTTAGCATTGATAGAGCCACTCTGCCTTTTGCCTGGTCAACGGAGTCTACCCATACGGTCACAATGTCACCAACTGACACGACGTCAAGTGGGTGCTTCACAAAGCGGTTGCTCAGCTTGGAAATGTGGACAAGTCCATCCTGTTTTACGCCAATATCAACGAATGCGCCGAAGTCTACGACGTTTCTCACCGTTCCTTGTAGCTCCATCCCTTGCTTCAAGTCCTCCAATTTCAACACATCTGTTTTCAAAAGAGGTTTTGGTACTTCATCGCGCGGATCACGCTCAGGTCTTGTGAGCTGATCAATGATATCCTGGAGTGTAATTGGACCAATGTCAAGCTGCTGTGCGGCTTCGTCTAGCTTGACCTCTGCGATTTTCTCTTTTAACTGCTCTGTACCAAGATCGTCTGGCGTCATCTTAATCATGCGTAAAAACTGTTTTGTTTCTTTATAGCTTTCAGGGTGAATACCTGTGCGGTCAAGTGGATCTTGTCCATCTGTGATGCGCAGGAAGCCGATACACTGCTCATATGTCTTTGCACCAAGCCTTGGGATATCCTTCAGCTCTTTTCTGCTTGTGAATCTCCCAATCTCTTCACGGCGCTTGACGATGTTCCCTGCGACGGCTTTTGAAAGACCTGACACATATTGCAGCAGTGCCTGTGAAGCTGTATTAACGTTCACACCGACTTGGTTAACAACCGTCTCTACCACAAAGGTTAACGAGCTGTTTAATTGCTTTTGACTCACATCGTGCTGGTATTGTCCTACACCGACAGATTTTGGATCTATTTTCACGAGCTCTGCTAATGGATCTTGTAATCTTCTAGCAATGGATATAGCGCTTCGTTCTTCGACTTGCAAGTCTGGAAACTCTTCTCTTGCCAGTGCAGATGCAGAGTATACACTTGCCCCTGCTTCATTCACGATCAAATATGAAACTGGCTGGTCCAGCTCTTGGATCAAGTCTGCGATGAATTGTTCGGTCTCTCTTGAGGCTGTTCCGTTTCCGATCGCAATGACTTCAATGTTGGATGATTGAATGATTTCTTTCACTTTTTGTTTGGCTTCCGCTTTTTTCTGCACAGGCGGGTGCGGATAAATGACGCCAATATGATGGACTTTTCCTGTATCATCCACGACGGCTAATTTACAGCCTGTACGAAACGCAGGGTCTACCCCAAGTACACGTTTCCCTTTCATCGGCGGTTGAAGTAGGAGCTTTCTTAAGTTTTCAGCGAAAATATGAATGGCTTGTTCCTCTGCTTTTTCTGTCAGCTCTTTTCGTATTTCCCGTTCAATTGAAGGCTGAATCAAGCGCTTGTATGCATCATCAATGGCCGCTTCAATGTAAGGCCTCGCCGTCGTTTGCTTGCCTTTTAAGACTTGTTTATCGAGGTAGAAACGAATATTTTCAGCAGGTGGTTCGATGGTTGCTTTCAAAATCCCTTCTTTCTCGCCTCGGTTGACCGCAAGTACACGATGAGGCACAATTTTTTTAATCGGCTCTTGATAGTCGTAATACATTTCATAGACGTTTTTCTCGTCGTTTTCAACGTCTTTTCCTGATGTGACAAGACTTCCCTTTTGGTACGTCTCACTGCGAATCCATTTCCGCATATCAGGATCATCCGCAAGCTGTTCAGCAATGATGTGCTGGGCGCCCTCTAGTGCTTCTTCTGCGGTTGTGACTTCTTTTTCTTCATTAATAAAAGCCGATGCTTTCTTTTCGATCTCATCGTTTGGCAGCTTCAGTAAATACTCCGCAAGCGGCTCAAGTCCTTTTGCTTTGGCTACATTTGCCTTCGTTTTTCGTTTTTGTTTAAATGGTCGATATAAATCTTCGACCTCTTGCAACTTATGCGCCTGTTCGATCTTCTGTTTTAATTCATCTGTTAATTTGTCTTGTTCAGCGATTAAGCGAATCACTTCTTCTTTTCGATTCGTCACATTTTGGATATATGTATAGCGTTCAGAAATGGTTTGAATTTGCACCTCGTCTAGTGAGCCTGTCTGCTCTTTCCGGTAGCGTGCAATAAACGGGACGGTGTTGCCATCCTCTAATAGCTGGATTACACTTCCAATTTGTTTTGTTGAAAGCTTTAATTCTGTCGCAATTTGTTTCAATAAAAAGTCAGATGTCTTCATACTTTGCATCCTCTCACTGTGTCTTCTCTTTTAGTGTATCAAAAAAACTGGCAAAACAGAAAAAAGGTCAGCTATTTCATGTAAGCTGACCAAGTACATAGGTGAGATCGTCTTTCTTGTCTTGTGTGTATGTTTCAAGTTCTTTTGCGATGTCTGCAACTGAATGGCTATGCTTTAAACACATTCGCATGTTTGGCACATTCAGCCCGTCTGAATACATAATGAATGTCGAACCTTTTTCGTAGGAATAGGTGTATGTTTTGTATTTTCTAGGTTTACCTGATAGATATCCTGATGTCGGAAGTGGATAAATATAGTCGCCAGAAGGTGCATTCAAGATAAAACGAATGTTACCAACCGAACAATAGGTAAACTGCTGCTGGGAAAAATTCACCTTTAATATGGCTACAGTGGCTCCGCGTTTATTTTTCATGGCCTGATTGCATCTATCGATGAGGGTTGTCACATCCTCATGTCCATATTCTTCGACAATTTCGCTGACTAAAGAAGATGATTCATTGGCGAACTGGCCGCTGCCTAATCCGTCTGCTACAGCACAAATTAGTTCTTCATCATCTGCTTTAATAAAAAAACTGTCCCCGCAGCATGATTTTCCTTCTTTGTTCGATTGATAGATAATGGCGTTTACATGCTCATGCTGTTCGATCTGCTTCATTACCCTAGCTCCATAGACGCATCTTCTGACAATGCATCTCGCAGCTTTTTAACTGCCTTCCGCTGCAGCCTTGATACATGCATTTGAGATATGCCGAGTAAATCGCCTGTTTCTTTCTGGCTTTTATTTTGCAAATACGTGAGATTGATAATTTCTTTTTCTCTATCTGTCAGAACGTGAAGCACACTTTCAAGCATCATTTTTTGGTTTACACGTTCGTACCCTTCTTCTTGTGAGCCGACGACGTCTAAAATCGTCACAGTGCTTCCTTCAGAATCTGCCTCTACGCCTTGGTCAACAGACAGCGCTTGATAGCTTTTGCCCATCTCCATTGTTTCAAGAACTTCTTCTTCTGTTACATCTAGATATTCTGCGATTTCTTGTACTTTAGGTGACTTTTGCGTTTCCGTTGTCAGGTGATCAACTGCCATCTTGATTCTTGGTCCAAGCTCTTTAATTCGTCTTGGTACATGGACACTCCATGTTTTATCACGTAAAAAGCGTTTGATTTCCCCGATAATGGTTGGAATGGCAAATGCCTCAAATGATTTACCGACAAGTGGATCATAACGCTTAATTGCGCCAAGTAGACCAATCATTCCAACTTGTCTTAAATCCTCATGAAAGCTTTTTCCTTTGGAGTATTTCTTCGCGAGCATATCCACAAGATTTGTATAACACTCAACTAGTGTCAGCTGCGCCTGCTCGTCTTGGTTGGATTGATAGCTTTGAATGAGGCGATCCACTTCATCTTTAGTTAGTTTCATAGTTTTGGATGGTTGTGTCATGGTCAACTCGCTCCCTGTTTAAAAACTTTGTCATCGCCACGGTAACTCCGGAGTTTGCTTGCACCTCGACTTCATCCATCAATGTTTGCATTAAGTATAAACCAAGACCTCCTTCTGCCAATTGATCCACCGTATGAGCAGATGTGTACGGCCCTAGGTCTTCCTGCTTTTGCTTAAAGTCAAAGCTACCGCCTTTGTCTGCGACAATGATTTCTAGACGATCTTCGTAGACAAGAAAGCGAACCGCTACCTCTCCATCTTCACCGTCTTTTCCTTTATAGGCATGCTGAACTGCATTTGTACAAGCCTCACTGACGGCAATTTTCAAGTCTTCAATCTCTTCGTAGACATAGCCCATTCGGCTCGCTACGCCTGAAAGAGTCAGACGAATGATGCCTACATATTCTGGTTTTGCCGGTATTTTCATCTCGATTAGATCTACTGTTTCGTTCATTGTACCCCACCCTCTGACTTTGCAGAAATGTCAATGATGTCCTTTAATCCAGTAATTTCAAACAACCTTACAAGCCGCTCTGACAAGTTCTCAAGCTTTAGTGTTCCACCTGCTTTTTGAGCTGCTTTAAACAACCCAACAAATACACCTAATCCTGTACTATCCATATACGTAACATCCTTCAAACAGATCTCTAGATGCTCGCCCGCCTCGGCTTTAGGCATGAGTGTTTCTCTTAGCTGAGGAGCAGAGTACACATCGATTTCTCCACTAACACTAATTTTTGTTTTTTGATCTATTTGATGCTCTTTTACAGACATATTCATTATGCATTCACCTCGAAATTCTTGTTTCCTTGAATTTTATTTACCCGTCTATGCACTTTCTAAACCTTCCTTTTGAGGACAAGTAACGTAAAATCATCATGCAGCTGAAATTCTTGCAGCTTGAGTAAGCTGTCATAGATGGAATCCACCATTTCCTGAGCTGAATAGGATAGGTTCTCAGATATCAGGGCTTTGATATCCTCACGCTCTAGGAAGCCATCCTCCGATTTGGATTCTGTGACACCATCAGAGAATAAGATCACCATATCCCCTACGTCCAAATGCTTCTCATACTGCTTATAATCAAAATCTGGTGCAATTCCAAGCACAAGACCCTTTGCATCTAAATCGTAAAATTGATTCTCTTTTTTGCAATAGAAAAAGCCCGGCTCATGTCCAGCCGATGCGTACTTAAATTCATGTGTTTCTTTATTATAGCTGCCATAAAACATGGTGATAAACATGCTTGGGTCTACGTTTTGCTCGACCACACGATTAAGGGTTTTGAGCACTTTCGTTGGGCCGCTGCCTGACTCTGGCAAGGAGTCCATCGCATACTTAATCATCGACATACAGAGCGCAGCTGGAATGCCTTTCCCAATGACGTCTGCAATCGCGATATTGATTGTATCGTGATCTGTTACGAAATGGTAATAATCCCCGCTCATCTGTTTTGCCGGCACACTGATGGCTCCGATATCAAATGTGTCTCCTTCTGGAATTTTCGTTTCCAGAAGGGTTTGCTGAACATTTGCAGCAATTTCAATTTCCGACTTAATTTCTTGCTGGATGCCTCTTAGTGTTAAATGCTCCTGGTAGGCAAGTCCGTATCCAATCATGACTTCAATTAAGAAGTCTAGTGAATGAAAGACATCTTCCGGCAAATCAGGGTAAAGCTCCTGAATCACTTTTCGGTGAACACTCACTATTTCTTCAGGAGGTATTTGATGCTCAATGGTTTTACGGCTAAATTTTTGAGCTTGATAAAGCGATGTTTCAGTTAAATCACTGATATAACGACTGAGCAGCTGATGATAACGCTGCTCCATTACCTCCTTAAAATCCATGGTTTCCCTCCTAGCGAAGCCACTTGACAGCTTGTATCTCAGTTCCTTGTTCTGGTGCGGAATCTAATTTAAATTCATCCATCAGTCTTCTGACGCCCGGCAAGCCTGCTCCGAGTCCGCCTGATGTAGAAAATCCGTCTTCCATTACTTTACGTATATCCATGATGCCAGGCCCCTCATCGGCTGCGATGACTTTGAGTCCACGCTTTCCGCGCTCCATCACTTCTTCTATACAAATCTGACCTTTACCAGCGTATAAATAGATGTTACGAGCTAATTCTGAAATGGCCGTCGTAATTCTTGCTTGGTCAACTGTTCCAAAACCAAGTTCTTTTGCAACATTCCGCCCCAATTGTCTTGCTGCGACTATGTCCCATTCCGTCAATATTTTTACACAGGATTGGTCTTTCATATCTATTCCCCCAATTCCCGCTTCAGTGTCTCAAGCCCTTGTTCAAGATCTAGTGCTGTCTGAATTTCTTCCAGTGAAATGCCAAGTTCAATAAGCGTCACAGCGACTGCCGGCTGTATTCCTGTTAATACAACTTTTGCCCCCATGAGCTTGGACATGGTGATCACATCGCCTAATACCTTTGCGATAAATGAATCAATCATATCGACGGATGTTAAGTCAATGACCACACCGTTTGCTCCTGTTTCATGAATTTTATTCAGTAAGTCTTCTTGAAAGTGAAGAGCTGTTTGATCATCAAGCTCCCACTGTATTGAAATCAGAAGACAATTATATAATTTTAAAATTGGAATCTTCGGGTGATTTCTCAATTGGTTATCCCTCCAATGAAACAATTTTTCGATTTGTCATTTCCAAAGCAGTTTGAATTCCTTTTTGAAGGGTATTCTTTGTTGTAACCTGAGATAAATCAATTCCAAGGTTAACGATTGTTTGGGCTATTTCTGGGCGAATACCGACAAGTAAACACTTCGCTCCTACTAATCTCACAGCCTCTGACGCTTGAATAATATGGTGGGCCACCATTGTGTCTACGACAGGTACACCCGTGATATCAATCAAAACGACCTGTGAGCGATGTTTGACGACACCATTAAGTAGGTTCTCCATAATTTTTTTCGCACGATCTGTATCAATTGTGCCAACAAGTGGCATGACGGTGATGTGCTCAAACACAGGGATTAGCGGGGCAGAAAGTTCCTGCAGCGCAATTTTTTGAAGGCTGACGGTTTTTTCCCATGAGATGGAATACTGGTTTAAGATCTCATTATGGATGGGTGTGATGAATCGATCGATTTGCCAGATGAGGTCATGACTTTCTTGTGTTGTATCTTTGTCATCGTTCATTTTTTCATATAAATGTGTACGGATTTCCGTTAGACCGTTTGCCAGTAACTTAAGTGATATACCCATTTGAACGATTTTCAAAGCAAAATTTTGCACTTTTTCTTCAAAATCTTCATTATCCCCCTCTGAAAGAGATGTAATGATGAGTTGAACATATTCCGAACAGATGGTTTCATACATTTTGTCGTTCAGCATCATGTCCGTTTCTTTTTCTCCGAGTCGTTTTAAAATGTCCGTCCACTCTGTTTCTAATTCCTTTTGGTGCTTTCTTGCAAAAGCTAACACGATATGATTCGACATGTTTTACCCCCTACTTACATTTAAAGCTCTTCTTTAGTCTTTCTTCATTATAACGTTAAAAAAAATTGAACACAAAAAAAGTTGCTCCCAATAGAGCAACCAAGTATCACCATATTAAAAATCAATAAGAGCCAAACTAACTTGTAAGGCTTCATCAACCTTCTCCATCATCTCATCATCAAGATGTGTGATTTTATCTGTCAATCTTTGTTTATCGATTGTACGAATTTGTTCCAAAAGAATGACAGAATCTCGTTCAAAGCCGTAGCGCTTTGCATTAATTTCGACGTGAGTCGGTAATTTCGCTTTTTGTATTTGGGCTGTTATGGCTGCAACGATAGCAGTCGGGCTGAAGCGATTTCCAATGTCATTTTGAATCACCAATACCGGGCGAACCCCGCCCTGCTCGGAGCCAACAACAGGAGATAAATCAGCAAAGTAAACATCACCGCGTTTAACAATCAAATGTTTAACCCCCGCTGACTAATCGCTCAACTGTATTCTCAGCCTCAAATTCTGCGTATTGTGCCTCTGAAGAGATATTCAGATTAATTTTCGCCATCTCCATGTAGCCGCGTCTCATCGATTCACGATTTTGTCGAATATTACGTTCACGAATATACGTTTTTGTCGCTCGGTAGATCAATTCATTTCTTGTTACCTTATCCTGCTCTGCTACTCGTTCGATCTCAGACATTAAAGCCTCCGGCAGTCGAATCTTCATTTCGTTTGTTGCGCTGGATTCAGACAAAAAACATACACCTCCACAAAACTTACGGATACCGTTTCGATCCATTCCAAGACTAATCATACCATTATTCAATGCACAAGCAAAGCTGTTTTTTCATGATTTCTTATTAGAACATGAAGCGGCTCGCCACCCGTAAATCAAGATGATAATGGAGTTCCTCTTTCCCATTATACGCTTTTTTCCGAAAATCATACGGTATTTCCAAAATCTCTAAAAAAGGGAGAATGTTTATGATGCCTTTGTAGAATAAAAGAGAACGATGTCAGTTTGAACATCGTTCCCGTGGATGCTGTTTATAAAAAGCTTGGACCGCCTTGAAGCAGCGGATTTCGTACATGAACCCTTTCGCCGTCCTCTATATAGACTCTTGGGACGCGATAGCCAACAGAACATGTGACTTCGTAGTTAATGGTTTCAAGCCGCTTGGCTATTTCATCGACAGATATCTTGTCTTCGCCTTGTGTCCCGATGAGCACGACTGGCTCCCCTGCCGGAATGTCCTTTTTCAAATCAACCATGAATTGATCCATACACACCCTTCCAGCAATCTTTCGGCGTTTTCCGCCAACGAGCACTTCTGTTCCAGCAAGCTTCCTGATCCAGCCGTCTGCATACCCGATTGGAATCGTACCAATCCATGTATCTTGATTCGCTGTATAAGTTGCACCATAGCTCACGCTCTCACCCTTTTGAATGGGCTTTACATGTGCAAGTTTTGTATGAAGAGATAATGCTTCTTCCAGTTGAAACGGCAATTCATCTTTGATTTCTTCCGACGGCGACAGCCCGTACATACTGATGCCAAAACGAACCATATTAAATAAAGTGTCTTTAAACCTTAGACCTGCTGCACTGTTGGCGCAATGAATGAGCAGTTTGTCCGTATGAAGCGGTTGAAGCAATGTTTTAAACGTATCAACCTGCATACCGAAGTAGTTTTCATCTTTTTCATCCGCTGTGGCAAAGTGAGTAAATACTCCTTCCAGCTGTAAAAAAGAATGATCGTGGACAAGCTCTTTTACTTCGCTCACCTGCTCGATTGTTTTCACACCTAACCGATTCATGCCGCTGTCGATTTTCAAGTGGAAACGAATGGGTTGTCCCATCTGCCCTTTCATCACTTTGACGACTTCTCTTAGCCAATCGATCGAGTAAGCAGTCATGATAACGTTGTATCTAACGGCGACTTTGACATACTCTGCCGGTACTGCGCCGAGCACAAGAATAGGTGCTTTTACACCTTTATTTCTTAAAGAAATGGCTTCATCTAAAAAAGCGACGGCTAACAGGTCTGCTCCTGCTTCGAGGGCAGCTCTTGCCACTTCTATATCTCCATGTCCATATGCATTGGCTTTCACAACAGCCATTAGTTGGACGTTTTGACCAATATGGTCTTTCATATGTGAAACATTATGCTTGATTGCTGTTAAATCAATTTCTGCCCATGTGTCTCTATAAAAGGCATTTGTGTCCATTCATCACACTTCCCTATTGAATGATTCAATACTTCATTATGATACTAAAAATCCAGAATAATGTGAAACAACTCAAAGAAAATCAGCCCTGCACAGGGCTGATTTGTTGTTATGTTAAGAATCTCGCCTATTTCGCTGACTGTCCTTCTACACTTTTGGCGACCATTAAGAGCTCTTCCTTCGATAAATCACTTGAAGAAATCAAGTAGTCAACTCCATCAGATGTCCAAGAAAGAGATTTGTCTGTCAGAACCCCCACTGTCATGCCAAGATCGACTGGCTCGCCGTTCATCGTAACAGGCGTAGACGCTTCTGCTACCCGCGCTTTTTCCTGAATGAGTGTGAAGGATTTCTTTCCGCCATACGTCATCACATAACGCTTCCCGGCATCTGTTGTCATTTCTTTCTCTTCCATTTTCTTCACGCCCTCTGGCATATCCACAGGCGTTTTCACCGCAAAGCTGTCAGATGGATCTGCACTTGTGGCAACATCCATTTGAGAAAGTGTCATATTTTTCTTCTCATCAAAGGCGTCTTTGTCAAAGGATTTGTTGAATTCAAAGTGAGAGAATTCTACTTTCACCATTGGCTTTTTATCGCTGTCCAGTACTTTCACACTGGCAGGCGCCATTGTTTTTTTATGAAAAGTAATCTCTTGGGTTGGCAGCATTTGGTTGTGCTGATAGTTGGTTTTTGTTTCAAAAACGTACTTCGACTCTTTTGCTTTGAACTGAGCTGCACTGTCATTTTTAATGTCTTTCACAAGTGATTCAAATAAATACACCTGACTGCTGTTGTTCGGCCAATCGCTATGGAAGCGGAAGCTTTTGTTTAATGAAGGTGTCAGCACAAATACACCATTGCCATTTCTTAAAATGACTTGACTCTGATCCTTCTTCGGATTTTCTAAGTAGACACGGTAAAGCTCCGGCTTCTTGTACCAAATTTCCACATGGTATTCCTGCGGATCATTTCCTGTCTCAATGGTCATTTTTGCTTTGGCTTTGTATGATGTCATTTCCTCTGCCTTTTTGTTTAAATCTCCAACGATATCCTGTTGAGATTTTTGACCGCATGCGGAGAGAATCAGTACAAAAAGGATCCCCGTTACAAGCAAAACAAAGCTTTTTCTCACCCTTTTCAACCCCTTCGTTAATTGTGTTAAAAGGAAGAAACCGCTTGTTTGACTTTAACAGTACGCCTCAAGAGTTAACTGCGTACCGCGAACCATCAAAGCCTGTTAGCAACTCGCCCTTCCTTATCGCACTACCCAATATATGAAGGGGGGACAAACAATATGCAGACTAGCTTGACAACCTTTCAATTAAAACTTGTGCTGCAGCATATTCTTTTGTGTGTGTAATGGATACATGAACGTAGTCTTCTTTTGTTTTCTCACTTTTGATGAGAGGTTTTCCGTTCGCATCTTTTTGTATCTCGATGTCGTGAAAGCTGACATACTGACCAATTCCCGTACCGTATGCTTTTGCGAATGCTTCCTTCGCCGCAAAACGTCCTGCCAGAAACTCCAGCTGTCTCTTTTCACTTAGTGTGCGAAAGACTTCCTGTTCACGTAAAGTCAAAATTCGTTCTGGTAAACGGGGCTGCCTGCTAAGCACTCGTGACAGCCGGCCGATCTCTACAATATCCATACCGATTCCTTTAATCATGAGGTACCTCCTATGATACTCGTACTAATTTGGTTGTTCGCTTCATAAACGTGTTACTATAAACTTACCATTATCTAGTCAAAAGGGGTTTGTTATGTTTATTCGAACGGAGAGCTTTCAACAATTTATTAGATCGTATCCAATCGTAACAGCGATCCTTGCTTTGCAAATCGGCCTATGGCTTTTATTTGCAATCCCTATTCCAATGATCCAGCTTGGGCAGGACCATCTCGTTGGTTTTAATTATGGTGTTGCAGCAGGAGAATGGTGGCGGCTTTTAACGCCTATTTTTCTTCATGGAAGTCTGACACATATTCTGTTCAATTCCATGTCGCTCTTCCTATTCGCTCCAGCACTTGAGTATTTGCTTGGAAAGGTTCGATTTCTTGTGATTTATCTGGGTGCTGGATTCATTGGCAATCTCGGAACCTATTGGGTGGAGCCTTTAGAGTACGTACATGTCGGGGCTTCTGGTGCGATATTTGGTTTATTTGGCGTCTATCTTTATCTTGTCCTATTTAAACCGCATATGATGGACCGTGGTAATTCTCAGGTCATCTTAACGATTCTCGGCGTTTCTGTCATTATGACGTTCGTCAACTCGAACATCAACATCATGGCCCACTTATTTGGATTGATAGGTGGCATGATCCTAGCACCGATCACCCTATTCTTCCATTCAAAAAAACGACGCTATTAAGCTCATAAAAAATGTCGATCACTCCGTTTAACGGGAGCTGATCGACATTTTTTGTTTAAGTTGATTGATTCGTTTCATAGGAATACCAATCGCATACACGTGCAGCATCTTCCTCTTCAAGGTGATGCACACCAAAGGAATCAAGCAAGGCAGAGGACTTCACAAAGGTGTGAATACTTGCCACCCGCCCTTTCTTTTGAAAATAGGATTGGGTCATCGTATAGTTTTGCATTCGTTTTCTTAAAACAATTCCGGTGGTCTTGCCGATACCTCTTGTCGTTAATTGAATCAGTTGATCTTTGATCACATATCCTGATTGTTTATAGGCTAAATACCCAAAAAACAAGGCAAATGGTAATGGAATCAGCGCCAAATATCCCCATGGTGGAAAACGTACAGAAAGGATTATACCTACAAGTAATGGAACAAATCCGTAAGATATCAGATAACGTTTTAGTGAACGCTTCGGCACTTTTTTCAATTCACTTTCTGGTGCCAGCTGATATTGATCTGTAAATTGCGTTAACAATTCATTGATTTTTTTCTTCCGTATGAGTGGAAATAAGACAGAAGAGGTCTCTTTTTCTGTAATGGAACCTCCTGCGCTGACAAGCATGACCGTCGCAAAACCAAATGGTTCACGCAGAATATTTTCTTTGATTTTCACTGCTTGAATTCTCGCAAGCGGAATGGTCATTTGATGCCTTTCGATGAGTCCTCTTGTGATGATGATGTCTTTCCCTTTTCGTTTTGCGTTAAAATTCGCATATTGAAGGGCTGTTACCCCAACACTAAGAATCCACGCAATCAATACGGCAATAAATATGAGAATCGCATAAATCTCAACACTCGCATGACTTAAAAAAGAAAACCGTTTGAGGAATCCGTCCAAAGGCAAAATTTCATCTATTTGTGTGTAAATGGCGAGACACCCAGAAATAATGACGCCGATTCCGCTTGAAGTGGTCGCAGCCAAAAGCAGCTCTGGTATACCCATTCGGTAGGAAACACTGATTTCTTTTTCTACAGGCTGTTGCGCTGTCAGAGGATCAGGGATATCTAAATTTTCATCATTCATTTCTTCTTGTTGCAAGCTTTTCTTCCGGTTGAAAATCGATTGCTTTAATTGCTCAGCTTCTGCTTTTGTAATGGCCGTCAGGCTCACTTCAGGTCCATCCGTCCCGCCTGCCGTTTCGATTTGCACCCGAACCAAACCGAAAATCCGCTGGAAGATGCCTTCACTTGTATTCACCGTTTGAATTCGTTCTAACGAGATATACTTTTTCTTTTTGGTGATGACACCTGATTCTACTCGAAATTCATCGTCTTCCATTCGATAGGTGAATCTTCTCCATGCTAAAACGGTTGAAACAGCTTTCCATAAAAGAAGCACACCAAGAATGATAAACGCATAAAAACGAATACTTGAATTCGAGTTCACAAAAATAAGCACGAAAAAAGGGATAATGAAGTTTTTGATCATGGATACGGCATCTGATATAAAATCAATGAACATCGAGATTGGATGTACACGTTTTGGTTCAGACATCATCTTCCGTCACCCTTGCTAATCGAGATATGTAATCGCGAAGCTCATCTGCCTCTTCTAATTCCAGTGCCGGAATATCATGCACTGTCGCAGCAGTAGAAATTTGAACAGATGCCAACCGGTAGCGCCTTAAAAGCGGCCCTTGGGATGTATCCACATGCTGAACACGTACCATTGGCACAATGACACGTGTGACACGTATCAGTCCGTGCTGTATTTCAATTTCGTTCTCAAATACTTCGTAGCGCCAGATGTGATGGCGGATTTTCGGTATGAGCCAGATTCCGAAGATGACCTGTAAAATCCACAAACCGATGAGGATGGCTCCAATCCAATATGGCCATTGAAAATAATAACTAGCTACAAATACCCCAAAGATGATGAATAAGAAAATCAATGAGATAATTCCATTTTGAAGACGCCATACTTTTAATCCATTTAAGCTGATTTGACGTTGCGGCTGTTTTCTCACATTCTTCCCCCATTCTCTTACTTTTCTATCAATATATTACGAAAGAAAGCCTAAAAAGTTTCATTAGGCCTGTTAAAAAAAGCGAACCCTGCAAAGGATTCGCTTTTGAATTAGTTGTTATAAGATTTCTTTTGACGACGATCGTTAGAAGAACGATTGCGGTCATTTGAAGAACGCTTTTTATCACCGTAAGATGAACGGCTTTTTCCGCGATAGCCGCCTCCGCCGCCACCGTCTCTACGTTTTGAAGAGCTGCGGTTGTTACGATTGCGTTTTGAAACCATTGGTGCTTCATCTGTCAAACGAACAGGCGTTGCATCTGGCTCTTTTGTCATCATTTTGATGGCAGCCGCAACCACTGTAACAGAATCATGATCTTCTAATAATTCAGCAGCTGCTGTCATGTAGAAGTTTAAGTTGTTTTCACTGATGATTGTGCGCAGACGATCAATGGTTACTTGTTGTTGTCCTTCGATTGCCTCATCTAGTGTTGGTTCTTTCATACGATCCATTTTACGCTTAGTCGTTTGCTCGATCGCACGAAGCATATCTTTTTCACGTGGTGTGATGAATGTCATCGCCATACCTGTACGTCCAGCACGTCCAGTACGACCAATACGGTGTACATAGCTTTCTGGATCTTGTGGCACGTCAAAGTTATACACGTGTGTTACGCCTGAAATATCAAGTCCACGTGCTGCAACGTCTGTTGCTACAAGCACATCGATTGAACCTTCTTTGAATTTACGAAGCGCAACCATACGTTTCGCTTGAGTCAAGTCACCATGAATTCCTTCAGCTGTATAACCTCTAAGGTTCAGTGCTTCAGTCAATTCGTCAACGCGGCGCTTTGTACGGCCGAAGACAATTGAAAGCTCAGGTGATTGAATGTCAAGAAGACGAGTCAATGTATCAAACTTTTTACGTTCATGGATATCCAAGTAGAACTGCTGGATGTTAGATACAGTCATTTCTTTCGCTTTTACTTTTACGTGTTCTGGGTTTGTCATGAAACGTTCTGCAATACGCTTAATTGGTGCAGGCATTGTCGCAGAGAATAAAAGTGTTTGGTGTTCACTTGGTACATTTGAAAGGATCGATTCAATGTCTTCGATGAAACCCATGTTTAGCATTTCGTCTGCTTCATCGAGCACGACTGTTTCAACATTTTGAAGACGCATTGTACGACGGTTAATGTGATCGAGTAAACGTCCTGGAGTCCCTACGATGATATGAGGATTTTTCTTGAGCGAACGGATTTGGCGACCGATATCTTGTCCACCGTAAATCGGAAGTACGCGCGCACGCTTGTCTTGGCCAATTTTGTATAGCTCTTCAGATACTTGAATCGCTAATTCTCTTGTTGGCGCAATGATAATCGCTTGGATATTTGGAGACGCTGGGTCGATTTTTTCTACAAGAGGAATACCAAACGCTGCAGTTTTTCCTGTTCCTGTTTGTGCTTGTCCAATGACATCTTTATTCTGAAGACCGAGAGGAATTGTTTCCGCTTGAATCGGTGTTGCTTCTTCAAATCCCATGCGGTTAATAGCTTTCATGAGACTTTCGCTTAATTGAAAATCTTGAAACGTTATAGTCAAATTATTCAAACTCCTTCTAATTGCTGTTTCAGTAATCTCGTGAATGATCATTAAAAACTGCCCTTTGTATGAAAGGACAGGTCCATTATATACAAAGCCCGAATTACCCTACATTATATCTTACCATTACACTATTTGTTTTTCAACAAGACAGAAATGGATATATCTACTGCTCGACAATGACCGATTCACCTTCACTTTGATCTCCGTCCATCCATTTCCACTTTTCAAACAGTTGAATTTTTCCGTTATCCAGCTGCTTAGGAGTGGAATGACATGAACCGCTTCTCATGCTGCCATCCTTACTAACATGATGATATCTAAAATGAAGTGCTCCGTCTATATTCACAGTTCCTACAAGCACGCCAGATTGAATACTGCCGCCTTGATATGTGCCCGTTAAAATATTCCCGTCCTGACGATATTGAAATATGGTTCCTTCCGATACTTCCCCATTGCTCGAATTAGACTGCGGGATAAAGGTTTTTCCGTCATATTGAAACAACCGAATCGACCACCTTTTCTTACCTATTGTAACATAGGCCTGTCACTCATTCGACAAAAATGATGCAAATTTTAACAAGTGGGATTCAATTTATATTAGTTTAGCCACATTTTAGCTTTTCTATAGATTAAATTGTTTTTTTTAGAAATTGTTCGACTTTCTCAAACAATTGCTGTGCACAAGGCTCATGACAAACGTGATGTTTACAATCAGGTAAATAGAACATTTCTTTCTGACGGGACGGGATTTTATGATAAATGAATTCTGCACTAGAAGCGGGGACGATCCCATCACTTTCACCTTGAACGATCAAGACAGGTAGATGAAGCTTTTCAAGAGAACCTTTCGTTTGCTTCACCAATTTCATAAATTCTACAGCAGCTGATAGCGGTGTACTCGTCAGCTTATGACGATATCGATCATACAATGGGTTCGTCTCAATCAAACCAGACAAGGATTCCTTCACCATCTGCCTTGTGTCTTGAATCATTTGTTTTGGGTTTACATATTTAGCAGCGGCACTTAACAGAACAAGACGGGCCACTGGATACTTCGCTGCTAAATATGAGGCAATCATCCCGCCCATAGAAAAGCCGACCAAATAAATGGTGTCACATGTTCGGTAAAGGGATAAGAGTTCTAATTCAGCGGTGGCAATCCACTCCTGATAGAGAATGCCTTTGAGCTGAAGTTCCTCCCCATGCCCCGGAAGCGTGACAGATTGTACCGTCCAATCTGTCGTCTGCTTTAAATATTCCGCAAGCGGCTCTACTTCATACGGGGCACCAGTAAAACCGTGTATACATAGACAGCCAATCACCCTGTCACCTTCTTTGCCGATCTGATTTATAGTGCAGTAATAACGTCTTCCAATCTCATGCCACGGGAAGCTTTGACCAGAACGACATCGTCAGGTCCTGCCACATCCGCTAGTTTTTTCTTCAGTTCTTCTTTGTCCATATAAGAAGACACGCGGTCGTCTCCAAATGCTTTCTTTGCTCCTTCAGCAATGAATGCGCCAAGACGGCCAAACGTTAAAACATGATCAATAAACTCAGGCTTGATGTACTCCCCTACTTCAAAATGATAGGTCTCTTCTTCACTGCCCATCTCCAGCATATCTCCGAGAACGAGTATGCGGTTAGCAAAGCCATCCATATCTCCTACAAGATCAATCGCTGCTTTCATCGACGTAGGACTCGCATTATACGCATCGTTGATAACCGTGATGCCCTTATCTGTTTTAAACAGTTCTAAACGCATGCCTGTCAATTTCGTTTGCATCAGCCCTTGGGCAATTTGTCTTTCATTCAGACCGAAATGCTGGCCGATTGCAATAGCTGCAAGAGCATTCTTTACATTGTGTTTCCCTAATACAGGAATGAGAAACCCTTGAGCATATCCCTCCACTTGAAATTCAGTGCCTTCAGCGAGTTGGTGGATGTGAATCACCTTGATATCACAGTCCTCTGATTCTCCAAACGTTTTTACGCTGCGTGCCAGGGCATTTGCTCTTTGGCGGAGTAAAGGCTCGTCTCCTAAATAATAAAAAGTCCCATCCTCTTTTAACCCTTTTGTGATCTCACATTTTGCATCTGCAATGGCTTCTCTTGATCCTAGATCCTGCATATGAGATTCTCCAATATTGGTGATGACAGCTGCATCAGGTTCAGCGAGATTAGATAAAAATTCGATTTCCCCTTTTGCACTCATGCCCATCTCTAATACAGCAATCTCGGTTCCTTCTGGCATCGCAAGGATGGTCAGCGGAAGTCCAATGTGATTATTAAAGTTGCCATCTGTTTTGTGGACTCTGTATGTCGTTTGTAAGACTGAATGGATCATATCTTTCGTCGTTGTTTTGCCATTACTTCCAGTAATACCGACAACTCGAGGATTTTCCTCTTTTAAGTATGATTTTGCAAGCTGTTGGAGTGCTGTCAAAGTATCCTCTACAAGTATGACAGGTACACCGAACGGTGGATTCGCTTCTGTTTGATTCCAAAGAACCGCTGCCGCTCCAAGCTCCACTGCTTTTGAAGCAAAAGTGTGACCGTTAAAATGTTCCCCAATAAGCGGGATAAATAGTGCGCCTTTTGATACTTTTCGCGTATCTGTTGTCACTCCGTGTATCTGTTCTTCGCCAAAAGCTTCATTCGATAATGTGCCACCAGCCATTTGAGCGACTTGTTTCACTGTACGTTTGATCATGTTTTTTCGCCTCTCTTTCTCATTTCACGTTTGAAGGAAAAGAGACACTACCTGTAGGATAGTGTCTGCTTGCTTCTCACATTAAAAAGTGGTTTTAATGGTTTGTTTTTCTTGATGGCGTTCAATTGCAAGTGACACCAGCTTCTCAATCAGCTCAGGATACTCTACACCAGTATGTTTCCAAAGCAGCGGGAACATACTAAAAGGTGTGAACCCTGGCATTGTATTCACTTCATTGATCAGCACTTCGCCTTCTTCTGTTAGGAAGAAATCTGCACGTACGAGGCCAGATCCATCAATGGCTTTAAATGCCTTAATCGCCATATCGTGAATTGTCTTGTACTCTTCCTCTGACACACTCGCAGGAATGATCAAATCTGTATCGCCATCTTCATATTTTGCTTTGTAGTCATAAAAATCTGTTTTAGGTGCAATTTCACCAACGACTGAGCATTTCGGCTCGTCATTTCCTAATACACCTATTTCAATTTCTCGTCCTACAACGCCTTCTTCCACAACAACACGACGATCATATTGGAAAGCCAAATCAAATGCTGTTTGCAGCTCTTCTTTGCTGCGGCATTTACTAATTCCGACACTTGATCCCATGTTGGCAGGTTTCACAAAACAAGGATACCCGAGTACTGCTTCTACCTGTTCTAGACTGTCTGATATGGCTTTCTCATAATCCTTTTTATTGAAGGAAAGATGCTTTGCCTGCGCAAGCCCAGCTTGAGCAAACACATCTTTCATCATGACTTTATCCATACCCGCAGCAGACGCGAGAACGCCGTTACCGACATACGGGATATTCATTAGTTCAAGTAACCCTTGCATGGTCCCATCTTCACCATTTGGCCCATGTAGCAATGGAAAGACGACATCAATCTTTTCATCAGCTGATGCAGGCTGTGGAAACATGCTTTCATTTAAAGAAGTTGGTAAAAACGTCTTTGCATTTTGTTCAAATTGAAGCATTTTGACGTTTGATACTGGTTCAGTGAGTTTTTCTCCTCTTAGCCATTCGCCCTCTTCTGTAATATAAATTGGATGTATATCGAACTTCTCAGTGTTAAGTGCTTTCGTAACTGCAAGGGCTGTTTGCAGTGATACATTATGTTCGGCTGACTTTCCGCCGTAAACCAATCCTAAACTTATTTTCAATGGATACTCCCCCCACTAAAATTCATCTTTACTATCTTATCACTTTCAAGCAAAAATGCTCTAATTAATTTTTGTTGTTACGGAATTGAAATGATTTGTAAAGGTTGTAAGCGCCCCCCGAGCATTTGTATGTCATTCGCCTTTATTTTATATTAAAATGACATTGAAAAGGAGTTGTGACAAATTGAAAAAAATTACAAGCACTGAACAATTCAACGAAATCATTCAATCAGACAAAGAGGTCATCGTTAAATTCTTTGCGACATGGTGCCCTGATTGCACTAGAATGGACATGTTCATTCCAGACATCTTAGAGGCTTATGCTCAGAATGAATGGTTTGAAATAAACAAAGACGACTTTCCTGAGTTAGCGGAAACGTATCAGGTCATGGGAATTCCTAGCCTGTTAATTTTCAAAAATGGCGAAAAAACAGGTCATTTACACAGTGCCAACGCTAAATCACCTGAAGAAGTAACAGAGTTTCTTCAAGAACACGTTTCATAACTCATTTAAATGGAGACATCAGCCAACTCATGCTGGTGTCTTTTTTATATCCTTTTAAATCAAATCTCTTCATAAGACGAGATGTGCGGCTAAAATGTTTCAACATCGACAGGAATGTTTGATCTGATTTCATGACAAGGTTTGACAGCGGATTATTTCCTGGGAAAGAATTCATCGTCGATATGGATGGGAATATGTCGGTTACGTGAATTTTCTGAATTGAATCTTTACTTATGACATTCTGCTTTGTATAATGGAGATGCTAATTGAAAATGATTATCAATTTCATCTGTGTGAAATCTTATAGAGTCCATTCTACCAAAGGAGCGTTGAGTTACATGTCTAAGAAAAAAATCAAAACGTATCAGCAATTGATTGAAGAAAACAAAGAAGCGATCATGCGAGACCCTAAGATGATGGAAAGTATATACGCAACCATCGACAAAAAGCACCAGAAGCAGCTTGCCGCTGCTGGACGTGAATCATAAACACAAGAAGAGCAGTCAAACAGATGGCTGCTTTTTTATTTGCCTGAAGAAAAGAAAAAGCCGATAAAATCTATTCTTCGATTTTATCGGCTTTTGTTTTAATGTGATTTCGCTACACGGTCTTGCTTCATTCCTAAATAGATGAGCATATATGTTAGATAACCCATTGTCATCGTTAAACCACCGAAGAAGAATTGTGAAAACACGGGTTCTTCAAATGTCGTAACGGCAGCAAGAACGATCCAGCTCGCATATAAATAGACCATGAACCATTTCATGTTTCTTTTAAGTGTATACAGAAAGAAAAGACCCGCTAATGAAAAGATCCCTAGCGCTAGTCTGAAATAAACAAGATGATCAAACTGGAAGGCAAAAGACACAAACGAAAACGACAACAGCAGCAAAATAGGTAAAGCCGTAATAAAATTTTTCACGATAGTGCCACCTCCATGACTCTGTCTTATTATAAGACAAAATCAGCCGGTTATCGTGAAATACAGACTCGTTTTCACAAAGATGTCACGAATTTTTCTTGTTATTTGACACAATTTTTACACATTTACATCACGCTTCCAAAAAAGGAGCCAAGCAGCACCAACAAAGAAAACGAAATGCGCCCCTACAATGAATAGCGAAAACAGAGGGTTCATGCCCTGAAAGAGCGGCGGACCTTGAAAACTGTATTGTGTGAAGTCCGTATTAGCGAAAAGTAGAATTTTCCCCCACTGATTTTCTAACAGAGACATGATCGACACTAATGATTTCGCCGCGTATAAGACGAAAAATGAAGTCACAAGTGCAATCAGACTGTTTCTAAACAAACTTGAGCACAGAAAAGCAAAGCTTGCCATCATGACCACTTCCACCCACTGTGATCCAATCACAGCAAATGTGTGCAGAAATAACCGGCCAGTGCTTTCATCAAAATCAGTACCAAAGAAAATAAGGCCAAAAAGAAAAGCGAACACATAATAAAAAACAAACAGGTAAAGGACCATCAGCACAAGAGTGATGTATTTTGACAAGAAAATATGAAGCCTTGTCTTTGGCCGGATCAACAAGAACTTGATGGTTCTTTTTTGAAACTCTGTTGAGATCAATGTGGCGCCAATCACGACAGCGAACACTTGTAAAATAAACACAACATTCGTGGAATAAGCAAAATAGTTCGCGACTGTATCTTGCCCGCCAAGCCCGGAAATGACTCGTTTTAATGCTAGTGCCATCGTCAATTGAAAGACAACAATCAGTCCAAGTGCAATGAATGTGATCTTTTGTCTCGTGATTTTTTTATGTTCATTCTTGATGAGTTGAAGCATCTTCCGTCCCGCCTTCCGTCCATTTCATAAAGGCCTCTTCAATTGATTGTTTTTGAGGCGTCATTTCAAGTACATCAAATTCTGCTAAGACAAGCTGTTTATTCAGCTCCGGCACACGGTCTTTTTTCAGTTGAACCAGCACATGCTGATCCCTTTGTTCATATGTATATCCTTGCGTATCTAGCCATGAAACTGCCTTTTCTACTGGCTGAATATTCATCAGCACCTGCTCTTTTCCTTCCATGTCGCGAAGGTTTGTATTGGCTTTGATCTGTCCTTTTTGGATGATGATCATGCGGTCACAAAGCTCTTCTACTTCATGCAAAAGATGTGTAGCAAATAACACAGAGACACCTTCTTCTTGTACAAGCATTTGCAAGTGCTCTCGAAACTCCTTCATTCCTGCGGGATCAAGCCCATTTGTTGGTTCATCTAAAATGAGCAGATTGGGCTTATGCAAAATGGCTTGTGCAATCCCGAGCCTTTGTTTCATCCCTAGTGAATACGTTTTGACCTTCTGGTGAATGGCGTGCTCCAGACGAACTCTTTTTACCACTTCAAAAATGCGCTCTTCTGAAACTCCATCATGCATAGATGCATACAGCTCAAGGTTTTCAAAACCTGTTAAATATGAATAAAATTCCGGATTTTCTATGATCGCTCCAACAGATGACATCGCCTTTAGATGATCATCATCTTGAGAATATCCATTCATGATGATCCGGCCGTTGTTTTTTTTCATCAAGCCAACAATCAATCGAATCAAGGTCGTTTTTCCAGACCCATTTGGTCCAAGTAAACCGACAATTTCCCCTTGCCTAATGTCCATCGAAATATGTTGTAAAATTTGATGACGGCCAATTTGTTTATCGACGTTCTCTATGTGTAAAACAGCAGACTGCAAAGTGGTTCCTCCTTCTGATGTAAAACCTATGGCGGCAGTTACGGCCGCTTACCCTGTAAAAAGTATATCACGCTAGACAAGCCGTTCCACGAAAAAAAGGGCTGATCCAGTCAGCCCTTCTTGTTGTTACAGTGATAAATTAGGTGTTGGTGCTTCCTTCTCATGTTTCTTCTCGGTTTCAGAAACAATCACCGCACATGCTGCGTCACCTGTAATATTGACCACGGTTCTTGCCATGTCTAATAAGCGGTCTATGCCAAGGATCAGCGCAATGCCCTCAACAGGAAGATTCACGGAATTTAAAACCATGGCTAGCATGATGAGCCCTACCCCTGGGACACCTGCTGTGCCAATACTTGCTAGTACTGCCGTTAAGACAACTGTCAGCATTTGAACAAGGGTTAATTCAACTCCATACACTTGTGCGATAAAAATAGTCGCAACCCCTTGCATGATCGCTGTACCATCCATATTAATGGTCGCACCTAGCGGCTGCACAAAGCTTGAAATAGGTTCTGGCACCTTTAAGCGCTTTTGAGCTGTTTCCATTGATACTGGCAGCACTGCGTTACTGCTTGATGTACTAAATGCCACAACCATCGCTGGAGAAAATCCTTTGAAGAATGCCATTGGATTTCGTTTAGCTAATAGGGCAACGGTTGACCCATAGGTCAGGAAGAAATGCAAGATCAGCGCAATTAAGACGACTGAGAAGTAAAGTCCCATCGCTTTCATGGCATCGAGCCCCTGACTGCCAATCGCCGTTGCGATCAAACCGAATGTCCCGTACGGTGCGAATTTCATCACAACACCGACAAGATACATCATTAATTCATTTCCTTGTTCAAACAGCTTCAGCAAACCTTCTGTTTTTTTACCGAGCAAGGCAATGCCAAGACCTAAAAATACACAAAAGACGATAATTTGAAGCATATTTCCTTCAACTAGAGATTGGACTGGATTGGTTGGAATAATATTGAGTAGTGTGTCTGCCATTGATGGGGCTTCCTTAGCGGAATATTCTGCCGCTTTCGTATCAAAATTGCCAAATGCGCCTGGCTTAATAAGTAAGGCCAATGAAATGCCAATAATGATGGCAAAAGTCGTAGTGAGTAGAAAGTAAGTAATGGTTTTTACGCCGATTCTGCCAAGTTTTTTCGGATCGCCAAGGCCTGCTACACCAAGTGTGATCGAAAAGAAGACAATCGGTACAACTAACATTTTAATCAGGTTTAAGAAGATTTGACCTAGAGGTGTAAATAGATAAGGGTCTAACACTTTGAATACATTTGGAGCAAAAATGTTGAGCAGTAGTCCTGTGATTGCACCTACAATTAAAGCAATAATAATTTTCGTCGCAAGCTTCAATAAAATCTCCCCTTCCTCGTCAAAAAGGCCCACGAGAGAGTCTTCTCGTGGGCCTGCGTGTCCATACGTGTACCACTGTCTACTCTCTTCACGCTGATGAGGTTAGCTGACGGGTTAGGACGAAGAGATGTCCTTTTTTCTTAAATAAGAAAAATTCACCCCAAAAACTTGGGTCCCCCATTCCTTTAGAAGGATTAAGCGTGTGGTAATATGATATTTTCATACTATTTATACCTTATTTTTAGAAAATTGTAAACAGGTTCATATGAACTTTTTAATTACTTTCTTCCTTATTCGTGACCTCCAAGATATCTAAGATAAACACAAAGATTGGGATGCCGATAATCAGTCCCCAAATGCCAATATAGTGTTCAGAAAAGATCAGGACAATAAATGTGAAGAAAATAGGGAGCTCTGTTTTAGCTGACATGAGCTTCGGATTTAAGAAGTAGGCTTCAATGGCATGGATGATCACGATCACCAGCACAATATATAGGACGTACATTCCGCCTCCAAGTGTATACGCAATGATGCTGAGTGGAACGAGGGAGATGACCACACCCGCTACCGGAATTAAACCTAACAAGAAGACCATGACCGCTAATCCAAATAATTGCGGGAAGCCCATAATGCCAAGCGCAATTGTCGTTAAGACACAGTTAACTGTTGCAATGATGAACTGTGCTTCAAGTACCTTACCAAATGTTCTGGAAAACTTACGTCCAAAGAAGGCAATTTCATGATAGAACACGGAGATTTTACTCGTTTTGAACTTATTCATGAATTGAATGAGGCGTTCCTTTTCGAACAGGAAGAACATGCTTAATATTAAGGACATAATGACCTGGATACTGAACGTGCTGAAATCTGTTAAGTATGTATAGAGGAAATTAAACCCTTTCTCGAAGAAAGAAGATATTTTGAAATCTCCGAACACATTGGTGACGACGTCAAAGAAGGGTAAATCTTGTGGATGATCTGCAATCTTTTTCCCTAAATGAAATAACTGTTCCACCTGTTTAGCAATGATGGGCACAAACACAAAGCCGCCAAACGTCAATCCACCAGCCAGAAGGATGTACAAAATGGTGATGACTGATTTCTGTCCTATTTTCAGGAAGCGATTTAAAAAGCCTCTTATGACCTCTTCTAACCGGTTCATTAAAAAAGTGAAAATGAAGGTCAGGAGGATTAAATTCATCATTCCTCTTAATAGATATAATGCTGTGGCTAATACTACAAATACTGAAAACCTCTTGACACCAGGTTTTTCGAACAATTTAAAAAATGCCGCCATACGTTACACACCTGCCAGGACTAAAGTCTATTTTTCGTTGGATCTCCTATTCATTATATCGGATCTTTCTGTAAATTATATAACAAAAGGTCAATGAGGTCTTACGATTCGTCCTAAATTAATCAAGCTTTTATGTTTTTTCTTTTTTTACACAAGAAAAAACCGAACCCCATGTAGACATAAGGTTTCGGTTTTTAGTTGTTTTTATACTAAACAGCCTGCTTGATATTTCGCATTTCCTGTAGCGCTGTTTTACTCTTCGCTTCGTCAAATTCCCCTTCACTTTTCGCTACAACAATTGTAGCAATTCCATTTCCAATCAGGTTCGTAATCGCTCTTCCTTCACTCATGAAACGGTCGACCCCTAATAGCAGTGCAAGACCTTCTAGCGGGATAACCTGAAGTGCAGCAAGTGTAGAAGCTAGCACGATAAATCCGCTTCCTGTGACTCCAGCTGCTCCCTTTGATGTGAGCATCAGAACAAGGATAATCGTGATCTGCTGTCCGATGGATAGATCCACCCCAAACACTTGCGCTAAGAAGACCACGGCCATGGACAAGTAGATTGAGGTTCCATCTAAGTTAAAGGAATAGCCTGTCGGAATGACAAGTCCAACAACCGACTTAGAGCACCCGTAGCGTTCCATTTTATCCATCATTCTTGGCAGGACCGATTCTGAAGAACTTGTGCCAAGAACAATTAAAATTTCATCTTTGATAAAACGGAGGTAACCGAACAGGCTGAAGCCATACATTTTACAAATGATGTTCAGCACGACGAAAATAAACAGGAACATCGTCATATAAACGGAAAGCATCAGACTAGCCAGTGGTTTAATTGAAGCTAAACCGAAGTGTCCGATTGTATAAGCCATTGCTCCAAATGCCCCTAATGGCGCGGCACGCATGATGTAACCAATGATTTTAAAGAAGACCAGTGAGAGCTTATCAAGCCATTCGATGATGCCTTTCCCCTTCTCGCCAAGTGCAGCGAGCGCAACACCGAATAAAATAGAGAAGAATAAGACCTGTAAAATATCTCCCTTTGCAAAGGCATCTACCATGTTAGATGGCACAATGTGTGTGACAAACTCCATCCAGTCGATACCCTGTCCCCCATTTTGGGTATATTGCGAGACATCCCCTTTTTCAAGCTTACTATAGTCAAGACCTGCTCCCGGCTTCATGATATTGACCACGAACAGTCCGATGACAAGCGCAAGCGTCGTCACAACTTCAAAATAGATAAAAGCTTTTCCCCCAACTTTTCCAACCTTTTTCATATCCCCCATCTTGGCAATCCCAAGTACGATGGTTAAGAAAATAATGGGTGCAATGACCATTTTCACTGCATTAATAAATGTGTCACCAAGCGGCTTCATTTCTTTCCCGACGTTTGGCCAAACCATCCCAACAATGATCCCGATAATGACAGCTGCAATGACCTGAAATGTCAGGTTCTTCAATAGCCTCTTCATAAAAAATCAACTCCCTCACCCTTTGATGTAAACGCTTAACTGTTATCTGTAGGTAAATGATAGCGATTTCATCAAAGGCTGTGAAGCTTATGGACATATCGTACATTTTGGTCTTTTTGGTCTCTTAGTCAGAATGTACGATATATTTATTCACAGGGCGTCCGACCCCGCCATATTGCATATCTAATTTTAGCTCGCCTTCTTTTACAAGGAAGTCTAAATAACGGCGTGCCGTGACACGTGCAATCCCAAGTGCATTGGCGACTTCCTCTGCAGACTGCGCTCCTTCTTGCAGACGCATATAGGCTTTAATTTCATTCATCGTATGCACATTCAGCCCCTTAGGAAGCCATGTCTCTTCCTGCTTAACTGCAGGCTTTCGTATGATATCATCGAGCATCTCTTGAGAAAATTCTGCTGCGGTACGAATTTTTGATTTGAACGCTTTATAGCTTTCAAGAGATTCTTTCATCCGTTCAAACTTAAATGGCTTAATGATATAATCTCGGGCACCATTTTGAAGCATGGTGCCGATCGTCTCTTTGTCCTTTGCTGCCGAAATAACAATCACATCCACCTGCATCTTTTGCTTTCTGATGTCTTGCAGTGTTTTGACGCCATCTTTTTTAGGCATATACACATCGAGCACCACAAGATCTGGACGAATGTCTTTGATCAGCTGGATGCCCTGCTCGCCATTTCCTGCTACAGCCGCAACTTGAAAGCCAGGGACACTCTTAATGAACTCTTTATTAACTTCTTGCACCATCGGGTCATCTTCAATTAATAGCACCTTAATCTGGGTCATCTGTCTCTCTCCTCTATTGTCATTGGGAATTCGATTGAGAAGGTGGTACCAATGCCGATGCTTGATGTGACTTCTACATTTCCCATCCCTTTGTCGATAATCGTTTTTACAATATACAGTCCGTAGCCTGTTCCGCCTTCTTTACCGTGAGTAAAGCCTTTGTCGAAAATATGAGGAATCATGTCCTCTTCTATTCCAGATCCATAATCTTCAATTAAGATCGCGAGGACATCCTCTGTTTGATCAATACTAATAGAAATGAGTTTTGTGTCTCTTTCTACAGTATCATACGCGGCAAAGGCGTTCTCGATCAGGTTGCCAAGTAGCTTCGTCATATCATGCTGATCCAGCCGCTCTGGGAAATCGCGCAGACTGCTATTTTCATCTACTTCAACCTTGATTCCAAGCTCCTTGCCCCTTCTTATCTTGCTCATCAATAAACCTGCCACTGCGTCATGCTGTATCACACGGTGGAGAAAGTCCGTCACATGCTCCTGCTCTTCGGTCGTTTGGAACGCTAAATCGAGTGCTTGATCGGCTTTCCCCAGCTGAATTAATCCCGCAATTGTATGGAGCTTATTCATATGTTCATGATTTTGCACCCGCAGACCATCAACGAAGTTCTTCACCCCGGTTAATTCCTCCGCCAATTTGGCCGCCTCTGTCCGGTCCTGAAAAATCGCAACCGCTCCGATGATTTTCTTTTTCATCACAATCGGAATTCGGCTGCTCATGATCCGCTTTCCGCTCATATGAATTTCTTCATTGTAGACGGGTTCTGCGCGGTCAATGATTTCTGGAAGCCTTGTATCTGATAGCACATCCCAAATATTTCGGCCCACTACATCACCTGTCACGCTGAAAATTTGCTTTGCTTTTTCATTAAAAATGGTGATCATGTGCTGGTTATCAATGGCAATGACCCCTTCATTAATGGAATGAAAGGTAGCAGTGCGTTCCTCTAGCATTCTGACAATCTCATGCGGCTCTAGCTTAAACATTTGCTGTTTAATATGACGGGCGAGCAAAAATGAACCGACAAGCCCGAAGCTGAGCGTCAGCAAAAGGATCATGAGGATATCCTGCTTCATTTCTCCTAATATATCTGCCATACTCGGCAATGTTCTTCCGACTAGTACAACCCCTGTTTGGTTAAATTTTTCATCTTTTACTGGATAAAAGGCTCTAATGGCTGTGCCAAGCTCTCCCTGTGCTTCTGAGAAATAGATATGCTCTGCAAAAGCAGGTTCTTCATCTGTCCCCTCAGAGCGCTGGCCTATCCTTGTTTTTACTGGATGTGTCAATCGCACGTGATCCATATCCATGACAACAATGTAGTCAGCATCTTGGATAATCCGAATCTCTTCAATGGCATGCTGTAACTGCGCACGCTCCTTTGTCTGATCATCCAATGCCTGCTTTACCTCATTCATCTCAGCTACTGTTCTTGCCGTGTTCATGAGCCTTTTTCGAAGTTCTCGTTCCTCTGTTTGCTGAATTCCCCCGACTAGAACAATTCCTCCAATTAAAAGGGCAAAAATGACAACGAAATATGTGAGGATGGTGAGCTTCCATCTAATAGATAATTGTTGTAATTTCAGTCGATTTCTCATCATTTTTTCACCTGTATCTTTACGAATTCTTCCTCTGTCAAGTATCCTTGACATAAGGGGGATCTGACGCATGAAGAATTTACTCGCCTATACGCTATTGCTCATCATCGGTTTTGTAACCGCTTTATACTTTGGTTTTTATCATATGATGCCTAAATCAGCGACGATCTTCGACGATGAACAGACTGGGCTGAAGGATCAGCTTGTGTTCAAATTCAGCCATGTTGTCGCAGATAATACCCCAAAAGGGCTGGCTGCAAAGAAATTTGCTGAACTTGTTCACGAAAAATCCGACGGCAGGATCAGCATTCAAATCTTTTCAAACGGGAGTCTTTATTCTGATATCGAAGAAATTAATGCACTAAAAGAGAATCAAGTTCAATTTATTGCTCCGTCTACGTCAAAGCTCGGCATGCTGTCCCCTGAATGGCTGGCACTTGATCTGCCCTTTGCCTTTTCTAACTACGATGCTGTCCAAGAAGGGTTACATGGTGCGATTGGACAGAGACTGTTCGGCACACTGCAAAAAGACGGACTAAAGGGAATGGCCTACTGGACAAATGGCTTTAAGCAAATCACTTCGAATAAAGGCCCAATCAAGCAGCCTAGTGATTTTAAAAAACAATCTCTCCGTATTATGCAAAGTGACATGATTGAAAAGCAATTCAAGCTTCTTGGCGCAAAACCCTATCAGGAATCGTTTAATTCAACTTTTCAGCTGCTAGAAACAAAAAAAGTAGACGGTGAAGAAAATACAATTTCAAATATTTATTCAAAAAAATTCTATCATATACAAGACTATATGACGATCAGTAATCACGGGTATTTAGGGTATGTCGTCTTAACAGATCAATCCTTTTTTGATCGTCAAACACCTGAGACGAAGCGAATTTTACTCGAAGCGATGGAAGAAACAACGGCATGGAACGAAAAACATGCCGAACAAATGAACAAGGATCAGCTGGAAGATATTAAACGCGAATCTCCAATTGCCATACACGAATTAACATCAGCAGAGCGGCAAAAATGGATGAAGGCGCTCGATCCTTTGTATGATGAAGCAGAAAGGATCATCGGTTCCACCTTGATCAAACAAATCCGCGAGCTCCGGGCACGCTATGAATATTCTCCGATTCAAGCGTTTGAAGAAGATGCTGAGACCAAATAAAAAATCCCTTCGAGAAAGGGATTTTTTTATGCGCCGGAGTCACGCTGTTCTTGCTGAGCGAGCTCCTCTAATCTTGTTAATATTCTGCGCTTTCGATATTGCATAATGCCTGTTTCGGCAATTCCTTTTAACTGTGAGCGGTTGGACGCTGCACCAAACAAAATCCCCGCAATTGGGACAAGTTGAAACAGCTTCTTCCAGCCAAACGAATCACGGTAGTTATATACGACCTCACGCCATCCTTGAATTTGAGAGATCATGTTTTCGTGCTTCCCTTCTGATGCATGATAGCTCTTCAGCTCTTTTAATATTGATTTTTTCCCAACAACGTCAGCAGAATTCAACTGTAAACATTTAATGATAAAGACTCGTTCTTCTTTATTTTTCGGATCATAGCCATAGGTGACGGCAATATCCTGTAATGTTTTTAAAGAGAGACCGAGGACAGCCGGGATATCTGCCGCTAATGTAAACATACCTCCGACACCTGTTGTCGCACCTTGTACAGTGGCGAGGTTTGTTCGGTTTTTCCCCATCTGATCACTAATGGCATCCATGACCTCGATCGGAGCCGCCTCAATATCTTCAATACGCTGAATCGATTCATCAGCACATTTCTTTTGAAATTGATGAATAATGCCTTTCTCTGACGTCAAATAGACACCGCCTGATTGAATGTAGTGCCCCATCTCATCTAATAACACACCGATTTTCTTTTGAATAAAGGCAGGGGTCAGCTTGTCCAGCATTTGAAATGGAAGCCGGCTGAGTTTCTCCCAAAACCATACCTTTTGCTGGTCTTTCTCCCATTTTTCAATCTCTTTTAATTGTGCTTTTAGCCACTCTCTTTCCTCCATGCCATTTGCCTCCTTAGATGCCGTTCAAGTATATGTCTGTTATTATACACAATCCTTGTCCATCATACGTATCGAACATTGAAGCGGTTCCGAAAGGTTTTAATCTCTTTTAAAACGGTTATTGCTTAGTAAACAAACAAAAGAGGAGTGATCAACATGTTAGGATTTCTGATTTCATTAGTTGTGGCGATTGTCATTGGTCTCATTGGGAGTGCACTCGCTGGAGGTAGTGTACCAGGAGGCTGGATCGGTTCAATGATTGCTGGGCTTGCAGGTGCTTGGATTGGTCATGGATTACTTGGAACGTGGGGTCCTAGTCTGGCAGGATTTGCGATCATTCCAGCGATCTTAGGAGCAGCCATTTTCGTCATTATTTTAAGCTTGATCTTCCGCAGCGTTGGATCAAGGGTTTCTTAAAAAACGATACAAAAGAAGAGGAAGCAGAGGATGCACCGCCTAAGATAAGAGGCGGTGTTTTTTATGTGTTGATTGACAAGGTATCTATTTTTTTCACTTACATATGATAAACAAACCTATTAGTTCAGATAGTTGACTTTTCATGAAGATGGGCATATGATGATTAAAAATTGCATC
The DNA here is from genome assembly GCF_038005045.1 of Bacillus sp. FSL K6-3458. Lineage (NCBI taxonomy): Bacteria > Bacillati > Bacillota > Bacilli > Caryophanales > Bacillaceae > Bacillus > Bacillus sp. FSL K6-3458. The sequence continues at coordinate 3,570,805 of NZ_JBBOSI010000001.1, forward strand.
GAGGAAACTTTTTGTGCCAAAGCAAAACTTTGTAGAATCTAGGTGATGACATATGACAAACAAATACATCGAGGCACAAGCCCACATGTCAGTGGCAGCGGAGCGTGCACTTGAAGGAAAGGTGAAAGGATTTAGAAGGCTCCTTCCTTTTCTCGGGCCTGCTTTTATCGCCGCCATTGCCTATATTGATCCAGGAAACTTTGCGACCAACATTGCAGCTGGCTCGAAATATGGCTACCTTCTGTTATGGGTCATTCTCATATCCAATCTCATGGCCTTACTCATCCAGTCTTTGTCTGCAAAGCTTGGAATCGCAACAGGGAAAAATTTACCTGAAATTGCTCGAGAAGAGTTTCCAAAACCAGTCTCGATCGGTTTATGGATTCAGGGCGAACTCGTCATTATCGCCACAGATTTAGCCGAATTTATCGGGGCTGCCCTTGGTTTATACTTACTCTTTCGTATCCCGCTGCTTGAAGCATCGATTATTGCAGCGATCGGTTCTTTTGCCATTTTAGAGCTCCAAAGACGAGGTTATCGAGCGTTAGAAGCAGGAATTACCGGCATGCTGTTTGTTGTCGTGATTGCTTTCGCTGTACAAACCTTTGTCGCCAAACCTGATCTTGCAAGTGTCGCCGGTGGACTGTTCATTCCAAGGTTTGAAGGGACAGACAGCGTACTGCTTGCCGCTGGTATTTTAGGCGCTACGGTGATGCCGCATGCGATCTATCTCCATTCAGCCTTAACGCAAAGAAGAGTCGTCGGCAGAACGGAAAAAGAGAAAAAGCTGATTTTTCGTTTTGAGTTTTTAGACATCCTCATTGCGATGGTAGTTGCTGGCGCCATCAATGCCAGCATGTTGATTGTAGCAGCTGCTTTATTTTTTAAAAATGGTCTTTTTGTTGAGGATTTAGATGTAGCATTTCAGCATTTTGGAACTCTCGCAGGTCCTGTATCAGCGATCTTATTTGGTGTAGGTCTGCTTGTAGCCGGACTTTCCAGTTCTTCTGTCGGTACACTGTCAGGCGATATTATTATGCAGGGTTTTATTCAGTACCGAATCCCGCTGTATGTCCGCCGGCTGATTACCATCATTCCACCTATTGCGATCATTGCATCTGGAGTCAATCCGACATCTGCGCTTGTGATGAGTCAAGTGGTCTTATCCTTTGGAATTGCGTTTGCTTTAATTCCGCTCATTTTGTTTACAAGTAAAAAACGAATTATGGGCGATTTGACGAATGCTCGCTGGGTGACCGGAATATCTTGGGTGATAGCAGCTCTTGTTGTCGCACTTAATCTGTTTTTAATTGTGGATACGTTTATGTAAAAGACAGTGATCAGGCTGTCTTTTATATCGGGTTGTGGTAGAATTCCCCTTGAGAGGATGTGATCACATGTTTTTTTATCAGGATCAAGATCTATCCATGCGGCTGCTTGAACCAAGAGACGCGAGAAGTCTGTATCTGCTCATCCAACGCTCAAGAGAGCACTTACGTGAATGGATGCTATGGGTCGATTCGACGCAGACAGAAGAAGACAGCATGGCGTTTATTCAAGGTGCCATGCAACAAGCTTTGCAAAACAATGGTTTTCAGGCTGGAATCTGGTCACATGGAGAACTCGTTGGTATCATTGGCACCCACCAAATTCATTGGATTAATCGGACGGTTTCCATTGGCTATTGGCTCGGGGAAGGCTATCAAGAAAAAGGCATCATGACAAAAGCATGCAAAGCGGTCATTCACTATTTATTTGAAGAGTGCGGTCTGCATCGCATTGAAATAAGGGCCGCTGTTGATAATCAAAAAAGCAGACGCATCGCAGAGCGTTTATCTTTTTCACTTGAAGGCATATTAAGACAATGTGAATGGCTAGGCGACCACTTTGCCGATCACTGTGTGTACGCACTTTTACAGCCTGAATATATGAAACAAAAAACGAATTCGATCAATCAGCCCACTTAATTGTGTCGATTGCATGAACTATTTTACAAAGTGAAGCTTTGTAGTATCCGTTGTGATTGGCATCTGATAAAATAGAAGGAAAAAATCGAGGTATGATGTATGTCTCTTATTATTTTATTTTACTTATGGATTGTCCCTTTATTATTTGGCATTTTCTTCTCATTCCTAACAAAGAAAGCCACATACAAACGCCGCTTTGTCCCATCATATAGCATGGCAGGACTCAGCATCGTGTTTCTCATTCTGGCACTCGTCTTTTCAGCCAGTCATTTTCTATTCATTTGCGGTATGTTCCTATTCGCCACTACACTTGTCGGCACAGGCATCCCGTTATTTTTAGCCTTTACCAAAACACCTTCATAAACAAAACCACCTTTTCACGATGGAAAGGTGGTTTCTTTTTTTACTGCTGAGGCATTCGATAGGTCATCGTACCATTTGGGTTTTTTTCAATTACTTTCACAATGTCTTGAAGGATCTCTGACGCTCGATCGCTTGAGTCATACTTGCCGAGCGTCTTGACCCAAGAATCACTGCCTGCGATAAACCCTTCAATCTTTTTACCGGTTACTGTGACTTCGTGAACATTAACGAAACTTTGTTCGTTTTGCGTGAAAATCCATAGCATGGTTTATTCCCCTTTTTTTGTGGTGATTGGGTTAGTTTAACATATGATTCCCAATTATGTGTGGGGTGATTTGGTATGAAAGTGAATTTACAGTTTAAAAAACCTTGATTTTATCAGAAATATCAAGGTGAAATTTTCCATCTATGATAATCGTAATTCCTTCTACGAGTTCACCCATATTTTTATTTTCAAATTTCTCGGATATGATACTTATTTTATTGTCAATCTATGTTTTCACCGTTTCTTTCAAAATTTTATAAAATGATCCTATATATAACATTCCACGTAGAATTCAATCACCAAAGGACTTCTGCAATTCCATGAAAATCCCTATGCTCAAGAGAAAGGTCATTAGACAAACAATCTTATGTACGAAAAAACGATGGCTTATTTATCCATCGTTTTCTTTAAGTTCTCTACTTATTTAAAATCAATTGTTTTTCATTTTCTAAAAACTCTTCTACAAGTTCTTTCATTGTTTTTTGTGAATCATGGGGATAATAAAATGCGTCTGATACTTCTCTAAAAAAATCATACATATTTTCGGGCGTGTGAAAGACTGAGAAAATATGTTCAATTTCTTCAAAGATGGTATCATCAGTTGAGTGAGTATACGCTTCTTTCATAATACTATATAGCCACTTATGATATTCTCTCGTCATGTCTTCCGAAGAATTATCAGAGATTATGCTTTCAAGTATATCATCTACCTTTACTTCTTCTTGTTCCCACGCTAATTCAAGAATGAGCTCGTTATCATCATGAGGGTTATTTTCTAGATATTCCACTGCATAGTTTGTTACTTCTAAGGCAGGAATTAAATTATACTGTCTACCAACAAACAACGTAGCCCAATTACATTCAAATCCACTTTTCTTGATTATTTCAATTTTATACAATTTTTTATTTCCCCCATTGATTTATTTTTCCTGTAACTTTGCCGTCAGGTATAAAAGTTCTATGGGTTACTTTGTTAGTTGTTGGATCTACAACCCATTCAAACACGCCATTTCTTATCTCTTTCGACTGTATCATTTCAGGTGCATTATTCTTAATTTTTACAAACTTTGTCTCATACTTAACCATTGATCCCTCAATTTGATACAACGAATCCATATGTCCTCTTCTATTCGGCAAATCAAATCTTTTTGAATGAACTGCATAGTTGTCAATAATATCATTAAATCTATGATAAAAATCATCTTTTAATGCACTACCTACTCTTGGATTATCTAAAACCGGATGCTTAAGTTCACTCGTACTCTTAATCCCCATCTTCCCACGAAACCCTTTCGCCCCAAATGGCAAAAGCATCCCCAGCGCCGCATTCATACTAGCTTCTTGTTGTTCTTTCGAGACTTTATTTCCAAACATATCTCGACCCGTAATCGCTTCGCTGAAGCCGTTGGTCGCGGTGAGTCCATATAAGCCTTTTTGTGATGTTTTCAACGCATCGAAAGACTTCTGTGATGTCTTGTAAATGTCGACTGCTCTGACTGCGGCAGACGTGGCTTGAGTCGTTTTATAGACGGCTTTTCCGCCTTTGAAAATACGTCCTGCCCATCCGACGATCGGGATATATCCTGCGGCTGCCATGCCGCCTGCGGCGACTCGCTGGCCTGCGGTGAGTTCTTCACCTGTGATCGGATCGACACCTGTTGCGGCACGTTTTGCATCGTTCACGCCTGTCAGTTCATTGACGATATTTCCTCCGTAATCAAGAGCTTTTTCATACCACGGACGGTTGGCTAGCGCTTCTTGTTCCTTTGCAATCTTGCGGGCTTCTTCTTGATCTTTTTTGATTTTTAGATATTCAGAAGTTTGCTTCTCAATATCGCTTTTTGCCTTGTAGATTTCGCTATTTTGATACGCTTTCTTGTCAAAATTCATAGGCGAAATGGATTTTCCGTCATTTGTGGCATTGATCATTTCTGCGTACAATGCCATTGTAGCCTTCTCCTCAGTCTCTGACAAAGCATATTCATCTTTTAGATTTTGATCAAGTTCTATTAAATCTTTAACCGTTTTCTTCCGTTCATCTTCCGCATCTGCAATCTTTTCGTCAAAGGTTTTACTATCAAATACTTCCAGAGAAATGAGGTCATCAATATCTTGAAAAATCGTTTTGAGTGCCTTTTTTTGATCCTTCACGATGCTTTTGGCATTCTTGATTCCCATATGTACAGCGTTGTCTAAAAAGTGTTCTTCTACAAAGGTGTCGCCGCCAAAGTTTGTATCATCAAGTGTTCCAGAAACACCTTCATGAAAGGCTTTTTGTTTATCAATGAAGCTAATAAACATGTCCACATTTCCGGCGAGTTCTTTGTAGAAGCTTTTAATGTTATCGGCACCTTTTCCAGTGAAGTCGTCACCGAGATTGGCAACACCTTGTAATGCCTTTTTTAAATCTATCATTTGTTCGCGGAGTTCCTGATAGTGTTTTGCCCTTGTATCCATGGCACTGGTTAGTGCTTTTGCATCAAGTATCTTGCCCAGATTAAGCCACTCCCTCCATTATTGATCATAAAGTCTATTTTACCTTTCTCACCGAATTGGAAAAATAGGCTTTAAGTTGCAAAAAATCCAGTCTGTATATTTTTATACAGAAGAAAACAAGTGACAATTGAAATGATTTTACCTATTCAACAAAAAAAGTCAGTCTTCTAATTAGAAGACCGACTACCTGCTGTTTAGAAAAAGCGTTTAAGGCTTTTCTTGAGTGGAGGGATATCCAGCTCACCTTTTTCAAAGAATTTTTTCAATAAATATTTACTAAAGCCTGCTGCTTGTGTGTACGTGATTTTACCAGGTAACGGTGGTTCATTGGTCACCGCAACATCAATGATCACAGGTTTCTCAGCTTGAAGTGCTTGATCAAAGGCTGGTGCTAGTTCTTCATGTGATGACACCGAGATTCCTTTACCACCGCACGCTTCTGCAAATTTTGCAAAATCAATATCTTCCAGCTCTATACCATAGTTGATGTTGCCTTTTACCTGTTGTTCATATTCAATCATACCAAGGTTGTTGTTGTTTAAGATCACAACGACAATTGGCAGTTTATATTTTACCGCCGTCACAAAATCTTGCATCACCATTGTGAAGCCTCCGTCACCACAGACAGCAATGGCTTGGCGGTTTGGTTCGTTTAATTTAGCTGATATTGCGCCAGGTAACCCACAGCCCATTGTGGCAAGCCAGCTGGAAATAATGAAATCCTGCTGCTTCATTTCGAAATGACGTGCCATCCATACCGTCACATTACCGACATCAACTGAAAGAATGGCATCATCATCTACCGCTTCTTCTAATCTAGCGATGACTTGCTGCGGTTTAAGCGGTGATGTGGCAATAGATTTTTCCTTATCCATTTCTTCTCGCCACTTCATCATATGCTCTGTGCAAGCTTCAAGGAAACCGCGCTGCTCTTTATATTCAATATAAGAGGTTAGTTCATGAAGACCAGTCTTACTGTCACTTACAATCCCCACTTCTACTGGATATCTTTTACCGATCTGATCCGGTTTAATATCCAATTGAATGGCAGGTGTGTCTTCCGGTAAGTAATCCCTATATGGGAAGGAGGTTCCAAGCATGATTAATAAATCGCACTCTTCCATCGCTTCATATGCAGGCTTCGTCCCGATCTGACCTAGGTTCCCTAAAAAGTATGGATGCCTGTCTGGAACAACACCTTTTGCAGGAAGTGTAATGACGATCGGTGCAGCTGCCTTTTCTGCAAACGAAAGAAGTTCTTCTTTAGCATTTCTTAATCCTTTTCCTGCTAAGATGACTGGCTTCTTCGCATTGTTAATGAGTTGAGCAGCCTTTAGCAGTTGATCTTTCTTCGGCCGCACATCTCCCTCTACATAAAGAGGTGATGTATAAACGGGACTCCGCTTAATTTTCTGAGAAAATAAATCATCTGAGACAGCGAGAACCGCCACCCCTTTATGGGTATAGGCAGCTTTGATGGCTTGATTCAATAAGTCAGGCAGAGCTTCTGCTGTTTGTACTTGCTGATTAAAGACAGCAACATCGTCAAACATCCGCTCTAATTTGATTTCTTGAAATGCATCTCTGCCTACTTCAGTTGAGGCAACCTGCCCTGCTATCGCTAATACAGGTGCACCGTCCGCTTTTGCATCGTATAGTCCATTTAATAAGTGGACAGCACCTGGCCCAGCAATTGATAAACAAACACCAAGTTTGCCTGTTAGTTTCGCATCAGCTGCTGCTGAAAGTGCTGCCACTTCTTCATGTCTTGTTTGTATAAATTGAATTTTGCTTGATTCATGCCTTAGTTCTTCGATTAATTCGTTAATACTGTCGCCGGGCATTCCATAAATATGTTTCACGCCCCACTCTTCCAGTAGCGCTGTTACTTCTTTTCCTGCGGTTCTTTGCGGCATGTGAGAAAACTCCTTTTTTCTTACTCCATACCACCGCACCCTTTTGATCAAACGTTTCAACTTGCTCTTGTTACTTTTTAAAGTGATATGGAAGAGTGGCGACAACAATATCCCGTTTCCATAATAAACGGAACCTTAATAAGAAAGCAGATTGATTATGCAAAATGGTGTGCCATCTTTTTTTCGGAATAAATTGAGGGACGAGTACCATCACTCTATATTGATGCGCATTTGCTTTCGCTTCAATCGTTTCAAGAAACTTATCAAGCGGGTGAATGAGACTTCGATAAGACGAATGTAAAATCACAAGACGCACATCACTATTCAGCTTTTCCCAATCAGCTTCAATTTTCTTGTCTTTCTCTTTATCAAACGATACATGAACCGCTATGACCTGGTCTGATAAGGATTTTGCATATTGCACAGATTGTTCGACGACACGTGTGACACCTGCTATTGGGACGATGACCACATTTCCTTTGATTTCGACAGGCTCGGTTTCATTCAATAAACGTAATTGTTCTCCAACAGACAGATAATGTTTCTTAATAGAATGAAAAATAAATAGAACAATTGGCATGAAAACAAATACTGGCCATACAAGATGGAACTTGGTCAAAATGAGAATCATGAAAACCGTAAATGAAATAAGTGCTCCCACGATATTGATAGGCATTTTCACTTTCCATCCCTGTGGTTTTTCACGAATCCACTTTACACACATACCTGTCTGAGACAAGGTAAATGGAATAAACACACCGACAGCATAAAGTGGAATGAGGTGTTCCGTTTTCCCATCAAATAACCAAATAAGCAGCATAGAAGCTACACCTAAAAAGATAATACCATTGGAATAACCGAGCCGATCTCCTCTCACTGTAAACATGCGTGGCATATATTTATCCTTTGCTAAGTTGACAGCCAATAATGGAAAAGCTGAAAAACCTGTGTTTGCCGCTAATATTAAAATTAAAGCTGTGACAGCTTGAATGACATAGTAGAAAAATGTCCGTCCAAATGTGTCTGATGCAATCTGTGACACAACCGTTTCTTCTGGCTTTGGCGAGATGCCAAAACCAAACGCAAGCAATGTCACTCCTACAAATAGAACGGCCAGTAATCCCCCCATCATCAATAAAGTTCTCGCTGCATTTTGTGCAGCTGGTTTTTTAAAGGATGGAATTGTATTAGAAATCGCTTCAACACCAGTTAAAGCAGAACAGCCAGACGAAAATGCCTTTAATAAAAGAAATAACGTGATGCCTGATACATGTGTGCCAAATGCTGTATGTTCAGGTGCTGGCGGCACTTGCCCAGTTAATAGTTTAAACCCGCCCACTCCAATTAAAATGAGCAATGAAAAGACAAATAAGTACACAGGATAAGCCAAAATAGATGCCGACTCTGTCAGTCCACGAAGGTTTAACACCATAATCACTAGGACTAATACGATTGAGATCATGACATGATATGGATATAGAGCTGGAAAAGCCGATGTAATCGCATCGGTCCCAGCAGAAATACTCACTGCTACGGTTAAAATGTAATCGACGAGTAATGATCCACCAGCAACCAGCCCTGGTTTTTCACCTAAGTTTCTGCTGGAGACGACATACGCCCCGCCGCCTTCTGGATAAGCATAAATAATCTGGCGGTAAGATAGAATTAACGCCATTAAAAGGATTAATACACAACCTGCAATCGGGAGTGAGTACCAAAACGCTGCCGCACTGACAACTGATAGAACAATTAAGATTTGTTCTGTACCGTATGCGACTGAAGACAATGCGTCTGATGACAATAATGCCAAAGCTTTGATCTTTGATAGTTTTTGTTCTCCTGCTGCCTGTGATTTTAATGGTTTACCAATTAAAATACGCTTCATCAAACTGTACATGTGATGCCCGCTCCTTTAGTGTCAAACGATTTGAGTTACAAAATTTGGATCGCCAAAAAGACACAGAGGCAATAGAATGCCCCTGTGCCTATTGTTTAGATCACAGGTTGGTCTTTGCTCTCTTTAACGCTTACGAGGTTAGCTGACGGATTCGGGCGCATGAGATTTTGCCCTACCTTAAAAGGATTCACCCCACGTGGTGTTTTATACCACCACAATTGGTTCCCCCGCTCATCGAAATGATTCAGCGATTGGTCTTTTATAAAAGAGATCATACTCCCGTTTGACACCAAAGTAAAGAGATTTTTTCAAGGTCTTTTGATCGTTTAGAACTCAGTCTTTTTACGATTTTTTCGTACGAAATAGACAATCATTAAAAGCACAAAAAGGATGAGTGCAGCGATACACACAAAGTAAATCCAAGACTCGCTACTGCTTTGTTTTTCACTTGTTTTCAGACTGCTCGATGTGCTACTGACGGATTGATGATTAGTAAACACACCTTTGTTTTTACTCTCTATTGCAACTGTTGCTTTTTCTGTATTTGTTTGAAGAAATTGCATTACTTCATTTGACACGTTAGCTTCAGCTGCAGTCATTCCTGAAAAGACTGTCATTGTCTGTTCTTTATTCCAAACAGATGGCTGCGTCCATACAATTCGAGCCGTTGTTTCGTTGATCATGCCGAAAGAAGATACATCATACTGATCCTTTTTCACCGGAACAACGAGATCGGCTGCTTTTTCTTTCAGAAGAGAGAATGTTTGAATGCCTCCGATGAAAATGAGAGGGTGATTTTTCAATTGTTCATTTGTCACTTGAGAAGCTTTTATTAAATGATATTGAGCTACTTCTGGCTGACTAAAGGATTCCGTCAACATGGCCATTTGATTGATTGTTTCACGTTTGATTTGATCTGGTATGATGATCAATGTATTTTTCGAAGTGAACGGGAGCGGCCATGCGGCTAAATCTGGCTTTTCACTCGTTGTTCCTTCTGGTATTTGTAAAGAGCTATTTTTGTCAATGAATATCCAGCCTTCTTCATCCGTATGTCTGCAAGATTCCATGTTTTTAAAACCACTTGTGACAAATTGCAAATCAATATATTCATTTTTTTGAAGTATGTTTGAATCTACTGGAATCGAGACATGATAGAATCCATTCGCATCTTTGCTGCCTAGTTTTGTTAATGGTACGTCGTGCGGTTCGTCATTGATCATAACAGTTAACCGTTCTGTTTTGCTTGCCGCTGTATCAGATTTTTTGAATGAAAGATTGAGCTTTGCACCTGATTTTTGGTTAGCCAGTAGCGCTTTCGGATAATAGTAGTGGTCGGATGCTGTCTTGTTGGTCCCAACCGTGACATCATCTCCGCCAAAATCTTTCAAACGAATCTTGTGAGATGGTTTAGACGTTTGAGCTGCAGCCTTTTGAAGCACTAGGTCTGTTCCAGTCAGTTGATCCGTTAATTCTGACTGAGTCAGAACATTGATTTTATCAGCGATTGTCACAGGCTTTTCCGCTGTCACAAATAAAATGGGCTGTCTTGTTTTCTTTGCTGTCAAAGTTCTCATCGCTAACGTAAGATGACTGCTTTTCGTTTTAATTCCTGCAGCTTGTTCAATCGTTTTCATCCGTCCATCCCAGCTTCCTTTAGCTCCCACAGCAATCGTTGGGTGCGCCACTTGCTTGATGTCCTTTTCTTGGATCAGTTTGATCTCTTTTTGGCGATCTTTGTTTTTCAACGTACGGTATACTTTGATGGCTGCTTCTAATTCAGTTGCATCCGGTGAATTAGGAATGACAATGTCTGTCTGTTCTTTCTGATCACCTGTTTGAATAAAAGGTGATGGAAAGCTATCTAATGTGAAATCTTTTGTCTGGATTCCTTTGAATGTAAGTTCACTTTCAGGATACACTTTTAGCCAATTAGCAGGTGTCTCTTGGTTGATACACACGCCTTCTTTTAAAACACCATAAAATGTGACCTGAATGCGGTGAGTACCTTTTTTCAATTGTGCTTTGTTCAACTTGATTTGAATCGACTTTTTCTGGTTTTTCCCTGATACAGGGATGGTCTTTTCGATCTCTCCATCAATCATAACAGTGAATGAGGAAGGTGAAATCAATAATGGTGAAGCCTCTATATTGAACGTCAATGTGCTTGACTCTGTTTTTTCCTGATCCACTTGATAGGTAAATTCAGTGCGGTCTTCTTGCCCATATAAGGTCACTACGTCTTCTGATAGATGCTGCGTTTTTGTTTTGCTTTCTTTTGAAGATTGAACCCAATCATCTTTGACTTGAACTCGGTTGGATTGCGCCATTGCTTGACCTGCCATGAAAAAAGGCTGGATCGCTAAGGATAATCCTAATATATAAATCAACCATTTTAACGATTTCAATATGTCACCCGCTTTTCTTTTGTTGTTGATTGTAACGCTCGGTTTTGTACCATTTCACTTCTTGTTTCAATAATCGGCTTTTCGCCTCTACACATAAGGAGTACACAACAAGCGCAATCCATACTTGGGAATAGGTAAAGTACATGAGAACGACAATGAGAATATTTTGTTTGGTCAGCTCTGTTTTCTCTATGCTTAACGTAATCATCACTTCTGTTAAAAAGAGGAAGAAGGCTAATCCCCATAGGATGAGTGCCACAGCTCCCACAGATAAGTGAAGATCAACGAATAAGTTTACGATAAAAATGCCGTTGGAGAGCAGTACACCAAAGAAAAATAGGAAATACGTAAAGAAAAAATAAAATAAATCGAAAATCATTCGTTTTCGTTTTAATTTCATAAACTGCCTTAAAAATTTGAGCACAACATATTGGTTGCCTCTAGCCCAGCGTGTTCGTTGCCGCCACCAGACTTTCCATGTTTCAGGCTCTTGTTCCCATGTAATCGCAGCAGGAAAGAACCGAATCACATAGCCCAGATTATACACACGAATCGTTAGTTCAGTGTCTTCAGCTAGTGCATGGACATCCCAGCCGCCAAGCTCTTCTAAAATGTGCCGACGGATCGCAAAGTTGGTGCCTGGTATTGTCGCAATGCCAAACCATTTCCATCTCCCGCCTTGCGCCATCCACTGGAAGCAGATCGTTTCTATGTTAATGAATTTTGTCAGGAGGTTTTTGGCTGCATTGATGACCCTGAATTTCCCGACAACAGCACCTGCTTTAGGATCATTCAATAATCCAAGAACCAAATGGTAGACGGCTTTCTTTTCAGGCATATTATCTGCATCGTATACACAAATAACGTCTCCTGTCGAAGCCTTCAAGCCTTCATTCAGTGCAGTAGATTTCCCCTTCCCTGCAAATGGCGGCTTTGTTTCAATCATATGAACATGATCGTATTGCTCACTAAATGATTGCACAATCTCCCCTGTACGATCAGAGGAATTGTCATTAATCACAATGACTTCAAGAAGGTGTTTGGGATAGGATAACTGGACCATGGCTTTTAGCGTCTGCCGAATGACCACTTCTTCATTATGTGCTGGAATGAGAATGCTGACGGTCGGCAGATCTTTCCCTTGTTTCGTCCATTTAGGCAGCACTTTTTCGTAAGTTAAATAGTGCTGAAAGCCTCCCTGCATCAGAAACATATGATATAGGAGCATGATCCAAATCAGTATTAATGATAGGTAAAATAAGATATCAGCCACCTGATTTTCTCTCCTTAAAGATCCGTTTTTTCATCGTCAGCCTTAAATACAATGTGTAAAAAGCAAATGCCACAATAAAGAGCAGCACCACCATTGTGAGTATTCGAAGCATATTTTCCATCCCGCTTCGTTTGTTTGTTTTTGGTTCAGCTATATTGGATTGCTCTATTTGAATCTGTCCATTTCCTGTTGTTTTGATCTGGACATTCTGAGTTTGAACAGTCTGTTTTGTTTTCTTTAAATCTAGCCATTCACTAGAAGGGATCGCATCCATTTGTGTGATTACATCTTGCAGCCCATCTTTCCCCGCTTCCACATCATAGGACAGCCCAATGGCGGCGGATTGGATATGCTGCAAGGATTGAATTGTTTGCTCAGTCAGTATGTTTGCACCTTCTTGGTCAGACGCTGTATCTATAGACTGTTCAGGATATAAAGTCATGCCATGAAGCATGGCGGGTGTCGACAAAAACGGTGATGCACTTCTTGTTTTCCATGTACGGTCTGAGAGCTGCACCTGCCCAAATAGACTGGACATATGGCGGGAAATCACTTCATAGCCTTGCAGGGAAATGGCGTCATTTGGCACTTCAAATGCAAGCGGATATAACCCCTGCTGCGCCAGCAGTTCAATGCCTTTTGTCAGCTTTTCTTCTGTATAGATGGCTTCTTGATGTTGATTGGATGTGATATACGCATTAAAATCTTTTTCATTCGGAAAAAAGCTTTTGTTCAGCTGCTGATTAGCTTTCTCTGGTTCATTTGACGTAACGGGCTGATCGTACTTTACATCCCAGAATTCAAAGCCTTTACCCGACTCCTCCGTTCGATACGTACGGCTAAACCCGTGAAGAACGACACTAGCTCCATTGCTTTGCAATTGTGTTAACACGCGGACAAGTTTAGGCCGGTCACTGAGCGTCACTTCATCCCCTGTTGCTGGATCAATCCATATAGGGGTCACCGCCAGCAGAAAAGGGATATGGCGAGCTGTTACGTATCGTCCAAGTTCAAGTAACTGCTTCTCATCCGTGACGGGGTTAATCTTCCCAATCTGTAAGTACTTTGTCGTCGTTTGATTAGAAGCCGGCAGGAGACTTTCCAGCACCTCTGCAAGTAGCTTGTCGTGCTGAAGGATATTTAGCATTCCGACATATGCCGCACCTTCTTTTGTTTGAATCACAAATGGCTGTTCAGCTTTATTTTTCTTCAATAAGAATTTACGTTGCAGATCTGTCCCTTGAACCGTCTGAGCTGTGATTCCTCTCTCTAGCTGACGGTATTCTTGATCATCAGTATTTTTGATTTGACTGATGTGATCTTGTTTGTGAAAAGTAAGCGTGGAGAATGGACGAAGCTGTTCCGCATTGTATCCTATTGCGATTAAGCGTTTTGATTCGTTTATGAGACGAATGGTTTGTGCTTTCAACGTTCTCTTTTCTTCACCTATATAGATAACTTGCTGAAAGTCATTGAGGTTCTTTTCAGTGATTTGTTCATCAGATAAAATGGTCGTTCGTGTGGAAAAATGACCCACAAGTACATCAAGCATATGAACAGTTGGCGTTGTCTCACCTGATTGTGTGGAATAGACGATGAGGGTCCTGGACTCTTTCTCAAGTGCACCGGCTGATGTACTGTCTTTGATCGAAAGCATAGAGAAAAGAACGATTAACAAACAACATTTCGTCAAAACATTAAAGTTCATTCATCATCATCTCGTTTTCTAGTTCTTCTAAAAATTGCTCTGGTGTCCGATAATCCGAGCTGCTTGTTAAATGACAGACATGAAAAGTTAAAGTCACTTCACGACCATTTAGCAGGACATGCGTTTGCAGTTTATCCTTTAGCTTTTCAAGAACGATCGAGACGTTTTCTGCAGGTGTGTGAGTGAGCAGCAGCCCGATTCGTTCTTCGGATAATCGAAATTTCTTATCGGTTTCTCTCACACTTTCGCGAATCTTCATACTGAGTTGCTGGAAAAGATGCTGCATTTCTTTTTCTCCATATAATGTTTTGAATTCCGCTGAGTAGTGCATATGAAGAAGGATAAAGACGAATGGCTGTTTGTATCGTTCTGCTCGTTTCATTTCCTCAGACAATTCGAGCCTCATCCGCTCTGCATTGTCAAAGCCTGTGGTTGAGTCAATCGCTACAAATTGTTTGATGGCCCTCTTTTGTTGGTCAATGGTGTGACGCATCGTTTTTATTTGCTCATGCACGTTTCCAGCAGAAATAGCAAAAAAGAGAAGCGCCACGCCCCATATCACGACATCTTGCAACGTTTGATGAGAAAAGAGTGAATTTGTGTGACCAAGCTCTGTAAAGAACATCCCGCTTCCTATAAAGAACAAAATCAACAAAGTAAAAACCAATGCTGGCAAAATACCAAATAAAATGCCGCATCCTATCACGACAAATGTGAGTGTGATGATCATGACACTCTCCGCATCACGTCCATTCAAGTAGCCCATAAATAAAATGAGTCCCGCAAACGTGAGGAGCACCGTATAATACGTGCGATAGGTGTTACTGAATAACCTTTTCATTTAGAAGCTCCCTTTCTGCAATTAGAGGCAATAAATTATCAAATGAGTGTGTATCTTTTTCGTTCATGTAGCCTCCGTAATAAGGCTTGAGAGGATCTTGGATTTGCAGCTCTTTCATTCGGTGATAGACGTCTTTTGCAAAATCATCTTCTCCCTGTTTGAGTGCATATAAGATCACCAGTGCATAGACTGAAGGCGATTCATACGTCACTGCTGGCTGTAATGTGCTCAGTTTATATCGTCCATACAGTTTTCCTTCCTTTTGGAAGTTGGTTTTCAGCCATTTCATGATGACTGTTGTATCAACCTGTGCACGTTCGGCATAAAGAGCCGTATAAAGCTGGTCGATCAAGTTGATTTCCTGATCAAATGAGTAGACTTTCTTCGCTATGTCATAGGATTTTGGAAAAAATCCTTTTTGTCTCGGTGCATTTTTTAGAATGGCCAATTGGTTGTTCATCATTTGTTCTGTGAATAGGTGGAGGGATACTAGTTCTTTGATTGCTTTTGGGTCAAGATATGAAAGTGTGATTGTATGTGAAGTTTGCTTTGTCGATGCATCATAATAGTCGGTCAACATACCCTTGAACATGTTTTTGTCTTTTAACGCTTTTGCGATTTTTTTGGCTGTGGTTTGATATACTGACTTCTGCCACAATTGATCTGCTTTTTGAAGTGCTGTTACTACACGTAAGTCATCAACTAAAGCATTGACTTTGCTTTTTTGATGAGATTCGATTTGCCAGCTAAGAAGATTATGTTCCAGTAAAAATTGAGTGCGCAGGACGTCTACCTGTTGATCAAAAGATGTTTGATCTTTTTTTCTAACAAGATAATCCATCCAAAGTCCGAGCGATTCTGATAAGTAGGTAGGCTGCTCCGCAAGCGAGGTCCGGATCATGCCTTGATCTGTCATTAAGTGGTGAGTCATAAAGTACTCTCCTGACAATACTGGCTTTGCAGGTTCTGGTTGAGCTGAATGTTGCTGCTGTTTCCAGGTACATCCGCCTAGTAGAATGACAATGAGTATAGCGATAGACGTACGATATATGGGCGTGTCCATTCGTGTCCCCTTTCAATCCTTGTTCTCTCTAAGCATCTAACGATTTATTATAGAGCGTTTCTGTTTAAATGAAAATAAATATTTTATACCAAATTACGAGTCTTTTCGCTTACATATTCCCATTTACAGAAAAACAACATGTCAAAATACTCGAACAAACAAAAAACCCATGCGAATTCACATGGGTTTTTACACAACTATTGATCTAATTTTAGTTTCTTCAATTGTTCTGCAAGTGCGTTATTGATTGGTTCTTCCACTTTCTTTTGTTTCTTCATATATTTGGACACATCGTGCTTACTGGCTCGTTTTTGATTGGATTGTGATTTGCGTTTTTCGAAAACAGACAGTTTCTCTCTATGACCACAAACACAGGCAAATATTTTGCCATCGCCTTCTCCGCGCAGCTCAAGCTTTTTATGACAGTTCGGGCAGCGTGCATTTGTTTTCTTTGCCACATTTTTTCGATGTCCGCATTCTCTATCCTGACAAACAAGCATGGTGCCGTTTTTCCCGTTCACTTTTAACATGAGTTTTCCGCAGTCAGGGCAATGTGTGCCTGTCATGTTGTCATGCTTAAAGGTTTGGTTCGTTTGTTTGATTTCAGATACGGCTTGTTTTGCATATGACTTCATTTCACTCATGAATTGAGAAGCTTTCAATTGGCCTTTCGCAATTTTAGAAAGCTTTTGTTCCCATTCCGCTGTTAACGCAGGTGACTTTAAATCTTCAGGTACTAAAGAAAGTAGCTGCTTCCCTTTCGATGTGATGAAGATGTCTTTTCCCTTTTTTTCAATTAAGAAGCTGTTAAATAGTTTCTCAATGATATCGGCTCTTGTTGCCACTGTCCCCAATCCACCTGTTTCACCAAGGGTTTTCACTAAGTCTTTTTCCTTGTTCTCCATAAATGCAGACGGGTTCTCCATGGCAGATAAAAGGGTCGCTTCGTTAAAACGAGCAGGAGGTTTCGTTTCGCCTTTTGTCTCTTTTAATTGGCGTACTTCAAGTGACTGCCCCTCTGTTAATGCCGGCAAGTGCTGATCTGCTTCGGCTGATTCCTCGTCTTCATAGGAATCATCGTACACGGCTTTCCAGCCGGCTGATTGCACAATTTTTCCTTTCGCTGTGAATGTCTCACTGCCGATCTTGGCGATCACTGTTGTTTCCTCATATTCAAAAGGGGTCATCAGTACAGCGAGGAATCGCTTGGCAATCAGGTCATATAATTTACGCTCTTTATCGCTTAAAGCACCTGGATACAGCTCTTCCTCGGTTGGAATGATCGCATGGTGATCTGACACTTTGGCATCGTTGACAAAACCTTTATTTGCTTTAATGCCTGATTGTAGAATGCGATTCACATGCTGAGCGTAAGGTCTAACGTTCATTCCTTTGAGTCGATCTTTTAATGTAGGCACGATATCTGCCGAAATGAAACGTGAATCCGTACGTGGGTACGTGACGAGCTTATGCTGCTCATACAGACGCTGAAGTGTAGACAGTGTTTCTTTTGCTGAAAAACCGTAGCGTTTATGGGCATCACGCTGCAATTCTGTCAGGTCATACAACCCTGGAGCAAAGGATTTTTTCGCTGTTTTTTTCAGTGCATCAATCACTGCAGATTTTCCTTTACAGGCTGCCAAGCGCTCCTTCACTACATCCTCTTGGAATGTACGGTTTTGTTTTGTCTTTGCATCCTGCCAAGTCAGCGTCAGTCCGTCTACTTGTGCAGTCAGCCCAAAGAACGGCTTCGGCTGGAATTGCTGAATGTCTTCCTCTCGCTTGGCGATCATAGCAATCGTTGGCGTTTGCACACGTCCACAGGATAACTGCGCATTGAACTTCGTTGTCAGCGCTCTTGTTGCGTTGATCCCTACAATCCAGTCTGCCTCTGCACGCGCCACCGCAGAGCGGTACAAGTTGTCATACTCTCTGCCGTCTTTTAATCGCTTGAACCCTTCTTGAATGGCTTTGTCTGTAACAGACGAAATCCATAAACGTTTTAGAGGCTTTTTCACATGTGCTTTTTCAAGAATCCACCTTGCCACAAGCTCCCCTTCACGTCCAGCATCTGTTGCGATGACAATGTCTTTTACATCTTTTCTCGCCAGCTGCGCTTTGACCGCTTGGAACTGCTTCCCTGTCTTTTTCATCACGACAAGCTTGAGTGGTTCTGGAATAATGGGTAAATCCTCTAGGCGCCAGGATTGAAATTCTTTCCCGTAGCCTTCTGGATCAGCCAGTGTCACCAAGTGGCCCAGCGCCCACGTGACAATGTATTGATCTCCTTCTAAGAAACCATTTCCTTTTTTATGACACTTCAGCACACGCGCTAAGTCACGTCCTACTGAAGGTTTCTCTGCTAATACAACTGTTTTTGACACGAAATTTCACATCTCTTTCTTCTATCCATCCTTTTATTATAGCAGACGTGGAGATGCGGTTCTAATGACTGAAAAATTCAATGATCTTCTAGAGAATAAATTCGGATAATGTTATATTTAATTAAATTATTTTACAAATTAGGGGGAATTTATGAAAACATTTAATAATTACATCCACAACGTATCTTTTTTTGATCTCTGCTCGACATCTCTTCTTTATTTTATTACTACTATAATATTATTTTCTGAAAATGAATATTTATTACTTATCTCTATACTACTAATCCCTTTTACATGGATATTAAAAATAGTTAGTATAATTAATTCATTCAAGAATTTCAAAAATATAGACATTAGTGAATCAGGGTTTAAATCAGATCGTGTAGCTAGAGGGAACACCTATATATACATTTCTATATTGACTTTGATTTTAGGATTTATAACATTTAGATATCTCGGATATCATTATTTTAGCAATTTTCATACAATTTCTTTCTTATGCTTTATTATATGTTTATTTTTTAGTGGACTTGCAATAAGTAAAAATAGTTATATTTTCAGATTCTGTTGTATTATTAGTGTAACATTTTTAGGATTATTCACATTGTTTTTAATTATTGTATCTTTTATATCTATGATATCTTTACTTTTGAGTTTTTTACCAATAGAAGCTAGTAATATTAGACAAGAATTTTTTGTACAACTTTATAACGTATTTTCGCTAAAAACTTTAATTAGTCTTTCCTATGTAATTGAAAGCCACTCATACGAGTTTATAACACTATCTATCTACTCAACTGTATTTTTATGCATAACTGTAATTATCCATCCAGCATATCAACTTGAGCAATTAAGTACTGCTTTTAAAATAAGCAATATCACTTTAACATTAAGCTCATTAGCCATATTTTTCTTTGTAAGTACAAGTTTTACATCAATTTCTTTAAATGAACTTAAAAATTGGGAATACTACAAGGATATTGATATCGCAGAGATTCAGAATAATTTCTCTAACTTTAAAACATATTTAAGTAATTTCTCCAAAGCAAATATTATAAGTGTTGGTACTATTTTTTTTGCACCTTATGTAGTGGGAATTTTAATTACATCTTTTTTACTCGACCTTAGGTTAAAACAAACAAAAAAAGTTTCTGCAGATATCTTAGAAAAATCCATGTTATTAAATCTTTCTTATAAAAACGAACACTTCATATCAAAAAAATATTTTTACTACAATGGCGATAAAAATCTATGGAAAATGCATAATGACTTAAACACTTTAAAGAAGAAAAATTCTGAATAAATTAAGTATAAAAAAGACATTTTTTAAAAATAACATGAACATATTTTGAATTTTTCGTAGATTTCCGCATGTCCAGACGATCTTTCGTTTATATTAGAAGATGAGAAACTAGCTTTTATACAGGAGGATTTGTATATGCATACAAGTATTAGCCGTCTTCGACAGGCGGGTTTTATTGAGGGTATGTCTCTTTTAACCCTTCTTTTAATTGCCATGCCTCTAAAATATTTTGCGGATATTCCGATGGCGGTCACCATTGTGGGCTCTCTTCATGGCGCATTGTTTGTGATCTATATGCTCATTTTGGCATATGTGACATTTAAAGTTCGCTGGCATTTGAAATGGTCCATCGCCGGATTCTTTGCGGCATTCATTCCTTTCGGCAACTTCGCCTATGATAAGGTGCTTCGCCAGTATGATACAAAAGCTTAATCAAAAGGGCTAAAACGAAATTCGTTTTAGCCCTTTTTCTACACGCTGACGTATTTTTTAAATCGATGCATATTTCACAATGGCTGCTTGACGTGTCATTTCGTGATATGCCACCCATAATTCATCACCTGGCAGTACGCTAGTGATCGGATCGATTGGCTGTTTCACTTCATACATCACGCCATCTCTCTCAATCTGAATGATCGCTAACGGCTGGTTGCCGATGACACCGGAAAATGTGACATGGGTCACTTTTGCACTTCCTTGTTTCTCTTGCATAAGACTGATTTCTTTATCCAGCTCTTCTTGTTTTGTCTGCATCGTGATTTGAGTTCCTGGCGCGACCTCCATATGGTCAGGGATGAATTGACTGACCGTTTTTGCGATGGATTGACCTCCGCTAGAAACCGTCACATCCAGCATAGTAGGCTTCTGATCATGAATTGTGACTGGATATTGCTTCACCCGTTGGATCGTTCCTGTTAATGTCACGTCTTTCCCCGCACGATTCCGCACTTCATGCCCATAGGCTGCCATTTTCAACTGACCGCTGATGTCAACGAGA
Source organism: Bacillus sp. FSL K6-3458 (assembly GCF_038005045.1). NCBI lineage: Bacteria > Bacillati > Bacillota > Bacilli > Caryophanales > Bacillaceae > Bacillus > Bacillus sp. FSL K6-3458. The sequence continues at coordinate 3,591,686 of NZ_JBBOSI010000001.1, forward strand.
TCAGCTTTTTCTCCTGTTCTAAACTCAAAACCAGCGGCTTGAATCATCGGAATGGTATACCTTTTCTGATCTGCTTCAAATGTAAGCGATAAGACGGTGCCTCGTCCTACGGTTCCATATGATTCTATGTTTCTTAAAATAGCGCCTTTGATGAACTTTGGCTCGCTCGGCTGCGAGAAGTCACCCTCTTTTAAGAGCATCGCTTTTTTCTTTTTCGGATTGTAGAGAATGGCGATACGCTGACCCGGTTGCGGTATCTGAGTATAGGATACAACCGTTTTAACCGCCTTCTCGATATTTTCCCCATCATATTGAAATTGAAGCTGCATGTTGACCAGCGGCTGTTCATTGATGTAGGTACCCGTTTCTTTGACAGATACAATATTGGCTTCTAATGTGACACTGTCTTTTATCTTGTTCTTTCTCACCAGTCTCAAAATCGGCGGCAGGAAGATCGCTAGCACAAATAACAGCAGTGGGATAAAGAGCCATATCGCCCAGTTGAGAATGAGTGGTCCGCCCTTCATGACATATTGTATAAAGGTGTCAACAGACGTTTGGTGGGCTGGACTGGCATTTTCGATTGAGATGACCTTTTGCAAAGGGAATTCCTTTAGCTTTTTGCTTTTCGCCTCAAATGCCCCCGTTAATTGGTTGCCAAGTGAATAATAGAGCCAATCGCTCTTCACATTTTTATGAAAAGAGAGATCTTCTTTTTGTAAAGATTCATATGACAACGACTGAAAAAGCTTGCTGGCAGACGTCGCCTTATTTGTGCGATGATTATAAATATAACCAGTCAGCTTGCCTTTTGCTTCGTCCTTTGCTGTAGAGCCTGCAAGAAGAACTTCTTCTTCATTCAGCTGGTAGATAAAGGTTTGGTAAATCGGTTTTGGTGTTGGGACGACTTCCCCAAGCCTTCCCTCTGCATCCACTTTCCTTGGTCTTTTTGGATAGGTGGATTCGACAGCGACAGCAACGTTTTGTGATGATCCGATCGTTTTTTGCAGCTGCTGCACGACTTTATCTTCAATGAGGCTAAACGGTTCAGCACTTTTGGAGACATAGACCCCAAGCTGATGTTTCTCGTTTGAGATTCCGCTGACATATGCCTTCTGGTCATTTTTCAAAGTCAATTCAAACATGGGGAATGGGGTCTGCCCTCTAAAAGAATTCATGACGACATCGATGGAAACAGGTCTTGCTGGCAGTTTTAGCTCGTTGAGATTGTGCACATGAAACTGACCATTCTTTAGCTCACCGAGGACCGCAGCAGCGCCTTCCTTTTCTCCTGTAAACAAGAGTCGTCCATTCCATTGATATGTATTCGTTTTTAAAAACGAGGGTATCTGTAGATTTTGCTTAACGAGCTCTTTCTTTTCCCCGCTCGGCGTTAGTTTCTCGATCAACAGCTGCCCCTCTTTATTTTTTAAAGCAAGTAAGAGGTTGTTACCTTGAGTGGATGGCAGCATTTCATTAAACGTATCGCTTTCCGTGGTCCATTCACTGATTCTTTTTCCTGATTGAGGATCATACATTGCAAAATGGAGCTGCTGGTTTTTTGATACAGCACTCACCACTCGTTTTCCTTCATCGAATGTAAATATTTGTTTGACGTCATATTGCGTCGCTTTCCCTGCTGACAAATCATCTTGGTAATGGTTCCACACCAAGACACTAAGAATGATTGCTGGAATAAAGAAGACAATATACCTGAGGAAAATCACTGGTATTCTTTTCACTTGATCGCTTCCTTTCATGGAGTTCCTTTTTCTTATACGTCAGTGCAGCGAGAATGTTTCATGCTAGAAGAATACCATTCCAACTTTCTAAATCCATATTTTACATATTTGATTGTTTACGATAAAATCCAATCAGATTCAAAAAAAGGATGTTATCTCAATGGATAAGCTATCATCGATCATTCTAGCGGCTTGGCTGCGTGTTCCCCGTTGGTTCAAGCAAGGGGTGCTCGTATCTATTACCATTTTCTTTTTTTATATGTGCTTTGTAAAGGGGCTGACTAGCTGGCACACCTTGCCGCCTGTCACTTTGCTCGCATGCGCCATTTGTTCCTTCTTCATCTGGTTGGTGTGGCTAAACAGTCAAAAAAATAAGTAAAAAGGAGAATTTCATGAAAGAATCCATCTTTTATTTTGCTATCTCTTTTGTTCTTCAATGGGTTTGGTTTGGGGTTGTGCATCCAGATAGAGGCGTGACACTGCTGGACATGTTGATCTTCTCTATTTTGTTTACGGTGATGTTCTTTTTTATTGGCCGGATTTGGAGGTATCAGAAGAAAGGGCGAAGGGAGTGATAATGAAGCATTTCCTCTTTCTGTCGATGAGTGTTCGTTGTTCTATTGTTAGCGGCGAATCTTTTTGAAGGGGATGTCATGCGGATGGTGTCCGCTTTTTTTCTTCCTTTTTCCTATTTTATTGTTTAAAACGTAAAAAGGCTGCCAAATAGATGGCAGCCCGTTTCTTACTCTTTTCATGCAAATAAATAATCAATGTTTAATCTCCGTCACGGAGTGTATGAATTAAGATTCGATCATATCAGTGTGTCATATGTGTTCCGAGTGAACCTACGTTTGAAAGTAAACGCCATGGAAGTTCTGGATAACAAGACAACGAAAGCCCTACCTCTCATTCGTCCTTACGGCTCCGAAGCCGTGCCAGTGTGAATTGTAAATCAAAACGTCTTTTTTCCATTCTTCCGCTTTTATAGGGGGCGGTTGCAGAAGGAAAAGAATAAGTTTGTTCGCTTTGACAGCGTCTCGTTCTTATCAAGTAGAAGCTCTATTGCTTCTCATTATGTCATAGAAAAAAGAAAGTTTACTTTCTTTATTTATTTGCTATTTCAACACTTAATATAAAACTATAACACATTCCCCCAACTTACGCAAGTGTTAAAGTGATAATTCTGCTGGTGTCCGGTTTCCTTCGTTCATATAACGAATGGAGGTTGGGTCAATCTTAAGGATCACTAGGTTTGGATCATCTTTTCCTTTAAACCATTTCTCCATCTCATCAGACCAAAGGCGGTCGATCAGTTCTGGATCATCAGTTAATGTGGCTTTACCTGCGATTTCTGCATATGTGTCCCCAAATCCTTCACCTGAATAACCAATGAGAATATGAACATTCGGATTTTTTTCAATCTCATCAGCTTTATGTGTTTCTTTGCTTGTTGGTGTATATAATGTCAGCCCTTCATGAAAAAAAGTCATATAGCGGGTATGCGGCTTATCTTGTTCAACAGTCGCCAATGTTCCCACTTTTTGTTCGTCTAATAAGTTCATTACCTTTTGCTTTAACTCTTCTTGTGACATGTATCTTCACTCCTTCAAAATGTCATCCGTACTCTTAGGTTTCCACGACAATCCATTCATTAAACAAAGAAATGTGTTTTTCATAAAAAGACATCTTCTAGCTGATGCTATAAAAAACGGATACATTGAAGGGGGAAGTTGAATATGCATCATGAAACGATGTTCCATTTGAGTTCACTTGTTATTGCAGCGGTTGTTGTGGGCATTATCATATGGTCTGTCTCATCTGTACAGAAGAACCGGAAGAAATACTAAACACACCGCCCAATCAAATCTGGGCGGCGTGCTATTGATCATGTATTCATAAAGGAACCGCCGTTGACATGAAGTGTCTGTCCCGTCATATAAGACGATTCGTCCGAAGCAAGCAGTACATAGCAGCCTACATGCTCCACAGGCTGTCCTGGTCTTCCCATTGGCGTCTCGGCACCGAAACTTTCGACACTGTCTTCATCAAATGTAGATGGAATGAGCGGCGTCCAAATTGGACCGGGTGCTACACCGTTTACCCGAATTCCATCTTTCACAAGCGACTGTGCCATAGAACGAGTAAAGCCGTTAATGGCCCCTTTTGTCGCTGTATAATCAATCAGTACCTTGTTGCCTCGATACGGGTTAATAGATGTTGTATTAATAATGGAACTTCCCGGTTTTAAGTAATCGAGTGCCTTCTTCGTAAAATAAAAATAAGAATAGAAATTGGTTCTAAAGGTTTGGTGAAGCTGTTCACTAGAAATATCTTGAATACGTTCTTTCGGATGCTGTTCGGCCGCATTATTGACTAAGATGTCCAGCTGTCCAAAGGCTTCAACTGTCTTTTCTACCGCTTTCTCACAAAAGGCTTCGTCCCCGACATCCCCTGCAATTGTTAAACATTTGACGCCTTCCTGTTCTACACGTTTTTGCGTATCCTCTGCATCCTCATGTTCATTTAAGTATACGATCGCGACATGAGCTCCTTCTTTGGCATACGCAACAGAAACGGCACGTCCAATTCCGCTGTCTCCCCCTGTAATCAGCGCTACTTTTCCTTTTAGCTTACCAGACCCTTTATACGATTCATCCTCATAGATCGGCGCAGGATTCATTTCTCTTTCACTGCCTGGCTGCTGATCCTGCGTTTGGCGCGGAATGCCATTTGTTAAGTATTCACGTAAATCCATGTGTAAGCTCCTCCTTGATTTGTTGATGTATCCTTTCATTACCACTTCATTTTTTCACTCAAACATCCCTATGCGTCATCGATGCGTTTTGAAAACTGACAGGTTTCAGGATGGGAAAAATCGGTTACATAAACATAAAAAAGGAGCGTTCTCACATGCTGTCAACCATTTCTAAAACCTTTAGCAGACCAAAAGGCTGGCTCGGAAGCATCGCAGGTTTTATTATGGCAAATGAAAATAAGGCACTGAATCAATGGGCGATCCAGCATTTAGATTTATCAGATGGTGAAAACATATTGGAAATAGGCTATGGCCCTGGCTATAGCATCAAACATATGCTCAAGCATTTTGACGATCTTCACATTGATGGACTAGATGCTTCTTCAACTATGAAGGAACAGGCGCATTCGCGTATAAAGAAACGATCCAAAGAGAAGCATGTCCGGCTGTATGTCGGGAAAATTGAAAAAACGCGCCTGCCGGCGGATCAGTATGACAAAGTACTTTCTGTTAACAATTATACGATTTGGGATGACCCAAAGGCTGGCGCACTCAACCTTTATCACACCTTGAAGCCGGGCGGAACACTCGTCATTGTGATGCAACCAAGAGAAAAAGGAGCGGACGCCAATCGAACAAAAGAAATGAGCGAAAGCATCCTCAATGATTTAGAATTTGCTGGATTTGATCAGTTTTCTGTTGAATATGAGGAGATTCGTCCCACCCTCGCTGTCTGTGTCACAGCAAAAAAGCCGAGAAGCGAATAAGCTCTCGGCTTTTTTCTTACCATTTTGCCTCTTTGACAAATTGATAAAAAAGTTGATGTAATTTCTGTTCAATCTCTTCCTTTGTTCCTTGTCCATAAAGCGCCATGCTTTCTTCGCTTTCAATGATGGATGAACTGATCAGGCTAAACATTTCAGACCCTTCTTTGCCAAGCTCTAGCGGCGCTAGCATGAGGAGCATTCTGGACATAAGCTGCTGCCCGCCATCCATGCTTTTGATCTCGTATGCCTCATCAAGATCATAGATATGAAAGACCGGTTTTTTAATGAGATCATGCTTTAAGTGAAAAAGAGCAAACTCGGTTCCTGGAATGCCTAAACCACCTTGCTGCTCACGCTCAAGCAAACCGGCTGTCACTTCGTCTGCACGTTCTAAATAGCCTTGACTTTCAACCTGACGCATCAGCTCTCTCATTGTTGACTCATGCTGCTCCGTCGTCTTCTTTTTTTCGATTGTAAAATGGGACAAGATGCTGCGAATCACTGACATATAATTCGTGATTTGCTCTGCCATCCCTATCATATCAACCGTTTCCTCCACCGATTCTTTTGCAGATTCCTGCGCTCTTTTTTTCTCAATCAGATAAGGAATTTTTCGTTTAATATGAGACTTGACCCGCACCGCGTCATCCTCGTTTAAGAGCGGGCTGACCATAATGTAATCAATATGCTCGTAGGGGATCGGCACGGTTGATACGATCATGTCATAGCTTGTAGCGTCGATTTCCTTTAGCTCCATTAAGGAAGATAGATCGAATTTGGCGATCTCAGGCAATTCTTTTTTTAATCGTGATGCGAGCATTTTTGACGAACCGATACCGCTTGAGCAAACGACCAATGCATGAATCTTGGTTTCTTCTTTTTTAATTTCAAGCACCGAACCAAAATGAAGCACGATAAAGGCAATTTCATCCTCAGGAAATTCGATCTCAGGAAAGAAGCGTTCCACACCTTCTTCAATCGCCATGAACAGCAAGAAGTAGTCTTTTTTTATTTGTTGTGTGAGCGGATTGTAAATCCGCATCTTTTCTTTTAATCGGTTCATAGCTGGTTCAAGATGAGACACGAGTCCCTCATACAATGAATCGTTTTCATTTAAATGATAGCCTGTTTTATGAGAAATAAAGTCAATGAGTTTCTTCGTTCTCAGCGCGATATCTAACTCAATCTCATCAATGCGGTATTCTGCCGTAAAGCTTCGATTTGCACTGCGCAAATGGATGGTCATGTAGCCAACTTCAGCTTCAGGAATCTCTACATTAAACATGCGTTCTAATGCTCGTGCGATTCTGAGTGAAGATTCAAATTCCTTCGTCCGCTTTAATTCAAGCAATTCTTCCTCTTCCATCCGAATGGTTTCACCGATTTGAATGCGTTCAATGGCATAGGTTAAGTGAACGACAAGTGCAATATAGGCACTATCTGACAACGAGAGAGAGAGTCTGTTTTTCAAATGAAAGAGCAGCCTTTCTACCTTGAGCAGCTGTCCTCGACTGACTACCCCAAACACCTTTTCAGTCGCTTTCGTTCGATGTTTAATATTCATCTCAATCGTTTCGAGAAATAATTGAATGTCGAGACGGTCAACGATCAGGTTCCCGACAATTTTTCGTTTGGCTTCCTCCGGCCCTTTTAATTCAATGCCGTACCCACGCTTGCGGATAAGCAGTAAACCGTAAGGAGCGATCCAGTCCGTCAGTTCATCTAAGTCGTAGCTGATGGTCGCATTTGTGACCTGCAAGTCGGCTGCAAGTGTATATAATTTCACCGGTTCTTTTGCTTCAAGCAGGGCACACAGGATTAAGAGCTTCCGTTCATCAGAACTATATTCAATTTGATCTTCATTTGAAATATGAGACAGAAGCCGCTGTTTGTCTTCCTGTTCACCGACCGCCTTCAAGCCCTTCCCCGGCTGTTTATCAAGTGATAGGTTGTAATTCTTTAAAATAGGTTTAATGGATTTAAGTTCTCTATGAATCGTTCTTGTACTTACCTGAACAGAATCGGCGATCTCACGAATGGTGACATAACGATTTTGCTGAATCATATATTTGATCACTTTCTGTTCTCGTGCCGTTATGTACATGAAATGCCTCCTTCTGCTTAAATAGGTCTATTGTCACACCTTAATATAAAACGCTTTCACTGATCGATGCAACCTGAAGTTGATCTAAATTTGGCGCACAGGCTGTGACAAAATGAAAGACTCACACGTTTCTCCAAAAGGAAGGTCCATAATCCTTTTGATGAAATTGAATCGTTTGTTCATGAAATGGCAGTGTGCCCCCGACTTTTAATGAATAGGTAGGATTATAGACGGGAGAGCCAAAGCAATACTCCATCGTCCCTTCCTCCGGCCGAAACATGACGGTTCGCATCGTCCCAAACAGCTCTTCATAATTGTGCACAGTCAGACCAGCAGGGTATTCTGTCTGAAATAGTTCCGTAAGAGACTCGCTTGACGGCTGTTCTTCTAAAGCTTGAATTAACATGTCGTACCTGACAACAGAATGATGTTTCGTCAACCCTTTTGCCGTGTGATCAGCGAGCGGATGGTTCGTAGCCGCAATAAATCCACGCTCCGGCCTTCTCACCTTTTTTTGCCCATCAATCATTTCAATCACAGCCGCCTCTCCCTTCCGGTCAGCAAGCATGAGGTGAACATTAGACGCGACGGGCATTTCCTGTACCAAACGGAGGGCATCCTCCACCGTTTTACAGGACTCTAGCACAGCACGAATGACATGATATACTTGCAAGCCAGCAACAGCCGGCGGCTTTAAGCCTGGTTCGTTGCCAACAGGCGGACCGCATGCAGAAAATGTTACCGATAGACCATGCTCATTCATCCCATCCGATCGACCAAATAAGATTAATGATGAGCCTGTATGGACTGCTGAGCCCTTCACATGCGTAGATACAAGACGCATATCATCAAACAGCGGAGAAAAATCATAGTTGCGCAGCATCACCGTCTGTTGATTGGCAGCCTCATTCCCCTGCATCACACAATGGGAACAGCCTGGCTGAAGATGCGAAGAATAGAAAAAGGTCAAATCGCTTTCATCTATTTGCATTTCATCACAAAATCCCGAGAGCTCTTCTTCTAACTGAGGAAGAAACGGTCGAATCAGCTGCTTTGTTTCCTTCACAGCCTCTTTTGATAACGGTTCTGATTGAATGTATTGTTTCTTAAGCAAAGGGCGTTCCTTCAGCCAAATAGCCTGCTGCTTTCCTACCTCATAAGCTGTTCCTTTCAATTCATGAAAATACGCACTCATCTCCTGCATGCATCCACCTCTTTTGTCTTTGTTTCTTTTATCATATCGAAACAGCCCTTCATTTAAAAGAATGAAAAAAACTGTAATCCCGCGGGATCACAGTTGCTTAGCGGATTTTTGAAACAGCGCTTCTGCCATTGCTTCATATCCTTTGTGGTTCGGATGAAATTGATCAATCGATAAGTATGCGCTTTGATGACCTTCAAATACACCGTAAATATCCACCACTTCTACATGTGGATTCGTAGCAAGCTGGCGAAGGTGATGGTTGTATTGCTTCAGCCATCTCTCGGCGATCGGAATCTCAGGAAAAGGATTATATAAATTCAATAAATATACGCAGTATGGTTGATGCTGCCCTCTTTTTATCAGAGCGATTTCTTGAACCATTTTGCTAAAATTCGCCTGACAATGCATAGACGCTTGCAGCAGTTTCTTTTCATCTTCACCTTTTTCATACTGCAGAACAGCTTGAACAAGATCATTCCCGCAGCCTGTGATGGTGATGATGTCAGCATGAGCAATCGCCCGTCTTACATCAGACCGCTGAAAAAGCTGCAAGATCTCTTCCGTTGTTAACCCTGATTTCGCAAATACGGACAGTTTCACCGGTATATGCAGCTTCTTTTCAAGCTTCGCCGCATATCGCTCCGTAAAACCGCCGCCAAATAAACGTGCCCCCACCCCAACCGTTAAAGAATCTCCAATCGCAACATAGGATCGTCCCACTCTTATCCCTCACTCTCTCCTGCCTTCTCTTATATATACGAAAAAGAAGAAGAAATGCTTGTAGCAGATGGCTTAAAGGCATCCACCTTTTTTTTCAAAGACGCAGGATGAGCGCATTTACAAACACTTTACTTGCGATATCGATCCATTTTTTGTTCAATGGAAGTAGGGTTTTTTGCTTAAATCGCGGACTTGAAGCGTTTCAGAAAAATTTACAAACTTTTTATCTTGATTTCAAGACTTTATACCTTGACTTCAAACTATATAGTGATTACAATGAAAATATCAGTTTTTATGTAACTGTGCTTGTTACATCTTTTTCATAGCATTCCAATATGATTAAAGATGCCACATATTCAGTGTATCTTTGGGATACGCTAAAAAAATCATTGAAACAGGAAGGATTGAATGAACATGGCAAAAGTTTTATACATCACTGCACATCCGCATGATGAAACAGTTTCTTACAGTATGGCTACTGCTAAAGCATTTATCGAATCTTATAAGGAAGCAAATCCAAGTGACGAGGTTGTACATATCGATTTGTACAAAGAAAACATTCCTCACATTGATGCAGATGTATTCGCTGGATGGGGCAAGCTTCAATCTGGTGCTGGCTTCGATACACTTTCAGCTGAAGAGCAAGCGAAAGTTGCTCGCCTAAACGAATTAAGCGATCAATTCGTTTCTGCTGACAAATACGTATTTGTTTCACCACTTTGGAACTTCTCATTCCCACCAGTTCTTAAAGCATACATCGACTCTGTTGCTGTAGCTGGTAAAACATTCAAATACACTGAGCAAGGTCCTGTTGGATTACTAACAGACAAAAAAGCGCTACACATCCAAGCACGTGGCGGATACTACACTGAAGGTCCTGCTGCTGAACTAGAAGCAGGTCACCGTTACCTTGGAACAATTGCAAACTTCTTCGGTATTCCTTCTTTCGAAGGTCTTATTGTTGAAGGTCACAATGCTGAGCCTGCAAAAGCAGAACAAATTAAAGCAGATGCGATCGAACGTGCAAAAGCTTTAGGTAAAACTTTCTAATCATGAACACGCAAAAAGCCAATGATCTTAACGATCATTGGCTTTTTATTTGTTCAGTTGTAAAACCTAATTCTTTTGAAATGCCGCTGGCCGCTTTTTTGACCTGCTCAATTAAATAAGGAAGCCGTTCCTTTTGATAGCCAGCTTCAAACCCTGCAATACTAATGCCTGCTGCCACTTCTCCGTGATGATTGAAAATGGGCGCTCCAATAGCCGCAGTATAGTTTTCAAGCTCTGAATAGCTTAACGTATATCCACGCCTGTTTGATTCTTCGATCATGTTTCGCAGGACATCTTTATCGGTAATAGTTCCGATCCCGATTTTCCCGAGCTCTACCGAATCAATATAGGCAAGTCTCTCTTCCTCTGGCAAAAAGGAGAGAATACTTCTCGCACAAGCTCCCGCATATAATGGGGATCTTCTTCCGACAGCGGTATAGAGCCGGACGGGCTGCGTTCCTTCCATTTTCTCCACATAAATGGCTTCATCTCCTTCACGAATAATGAGCTGAACAGCCTCACCTACCTCATCACGCAAGTTTTCCATAAAGGGCCTTGCAATTCTACGGATATCGAGGCGGTCTGCGACAAGCTGACCGTATTCAAGGAACATCAATCCTAATCGGTAAACACCTGAAGGATGCTTTTCTAATAACCCCATATCGGCTAACGAGTTGGCCATTCGGTGTACAGATGTTTTGGGCATGCTCGAGAGCTCAATCATGTCATTTAACGTTAATTGTTCGTGTGTGATAAAAAGCCGTAATATCTCCATTGATTTCACAACGGTTTTATTTGTGTTCTGCATGTTCCTCACCTTTTCTAAAACGAAAATGCTTCGAGTTTTAATCTTGCCGTCAGGTCCTTCATCTCTGCTTCTTGTGTGAATAAGGCTTGCTCTGCTTCTTGGCGGCCAATTTGTTGAAACGTGAGATTCGCTCCAGGCATCGCCTGCGCAATGAGCGGCAAATCGACTGTTGCCACCTCACCAATACGGGGATATCCACCTGTCGTTTGACGATCTGCGAGCAGAATAATCGGCTGGCCGTCAGGAGGAATTTGAATAGAGCCAAAAGCAACCGCTTCTGAAATCAATTCAAGTTTTTGCTTTAAACGAATCGGTTCCCCTTTCAATCTGCATCCCATACGATCAGATTGGGGAGTGACCTGATAAGACCGTTCGAAAAAAGCTTGCTGCGATTCTTCCTGAAAATGAGCTAAATGTCTGCCTGCCAGCACCCGAATGACTGGTGATTTCCCGAGAGGCAAAAAATGCGCATGATTGACTGTCCAGTCTGGCGCAATTTCCCCTTTGCTTTTTAACATGTGAACGAGGCGCTCCGCCAGTGGTGACGGTTCTCCCATTGGCAGGACGTCTCCTTTTTCTAGCGGACGCCCTTCTATCCCGCCTATCTTCGCTCTGACATACGTACTTTTACTTTTCATCACCGGCTCAACATCAAATCCACCGGCTACAGCGAGGTAGGAGCGGCATCCCCTCTTACAAGGGCCAAAGGTGATCGTGCTTCCTGCTCGAATGAAGAGTGGTTTCCATAGAGGCGCTCGTTCCCCGTCAATCTCAATCTCCACATCAGCACCGGTCAAGGCAATCAGCTGATCCTTCTGACATGTCAACACTGGGCCGGGCCCCATTAAAGTGATTTCCAGTACCGCTTCGTTTTCTTGATTCCCGGTGAGGATGTTGGCGATTCGGAGCGAGAGCGGGTCCATGCCGCCGCTCGTTAACACACCGTACTTCTGATAGCCTATTCTCCCTTTATCTTGAATGGTGGTGAACATTCCTGGTTTGATGACATGCATACTCAACGATCTTCCTCCTTCATGCTGAAAAATTCCTTTTCAGACAGTTGAACAAATCGAACCTCGTCCCCTGCCTTTAGTAGACTAGGTCTCTCAGCATTCGGCCGAAATAAGGACAAAGGGGTTTGTCCAATGAGCTGCCAGCCTCCGGGTGTAGATATCGGATAAACCCCTGTCTGCTTCCCCGCAATACCCACAGATCCTTTTGGAATCGACATTCTTGGTGTTTGTCTGCGCGGAGCTGCAATTTTTTCAGAAAGTCCGCCTAAAAACGGGAACCCAGGAGCAAACCCAATCATATAGACAAGATACGTCCCGGATGTGTGAATGCGTACAACTTCTTCAGGCGTCAAATCATTGATATGGGCGACTTCTTCTAAGTCAGGACCGAGCTCTCCTCCATAACATACAGGAATGTCGACGATCCGGCGCTTTGCCTGATTCCCCTCCTGCCAGTTGTCTTCAAGGAGGTTTTCAATATAGTCTTTGACCCATTCATACGGAGAGATCGCACGTTGCTTAAGCTGAGCAGATTGATACACCTTATAGGGCTCATAAAAGACGGTCACGTTTGTAAAAGCTTGAACAGCTTCCACATATCCTTCAAATGGATGCTGTTCAATACATGAAAACAGCTGCTTCACACGCTCATGAATGTCTTCACTTATATCAGTCCCGGCTTGGATGACAATGGCTGCGTCTCCTAGCGGGTGGAACGTGATCGTATCTTTTATCGTTGAAAATGCCACTCTTATGACACCTCTCTTTCTACAGGACACCGAGCTTTTGATCTCTTACATCTGTTATAAACATATGACCGGGTGCATGGGTGATCGCAATGTCTGGCTTAGTGTGCATGACGATGGCTTGCGGCGTCACACCACATGCCCAAAACACCGGAACTTCCCCTTCTTTGATCACAGATGGTTCTCCAAAGTCTGGTTGATCTACATGTTCAATGCCAATCACAGCTGGATCACCTATATGGATAGGACCGCCATGTACCGATGGGAATCTAGACGTCACCTGAACACTTCTTGTGACTTGATGCGCTGGGATCGGCCTCATGCTGACAACCATCGGACCATGGAATACACCTGCCCTTTCACAGGGAATGTTCGTTTGATACATTGGGACATTATGTCCATCTTCAATATGGCGGACAGGAATGTCATTCAGCATGAGTGCATGCTCAAACGTAAAGCTGCATCCGATGAGAAAGGCGACCATATCATCCTCCCAATAGGAAGAAATATCTGTTACCTCTTCTTGAAGAACCCCTTTTTTGTAAACACGGTATTTAGGGAAATCCGTTCGAATATCGGCATCAGGTGCTGAACGCCTTGGCACTGGATCACCTGGGTCGAGCACATCAAGCAAAGGACACGAAGCCGGATTCCGCTGACAAAATAAAAGAAAATCGAAGGCCAGCTCTTTTTTGACGATCATTAAGTTGGCTTGAGCAAATCCCTCAGCAAAGCCAGCCGTTGGTCCTGTGATCTTCTGCTTACGAATCAATTCCCTTATTTGTGACGGCTTATAGGTTTGATATGCTTTCATGTGATCAGCTCCATAGTTTTGGAATTTCATTCATGATGGTATATCCGCCCATGATTGCCATGATGACAACAACAAACGCACCTGTTGCGGTCAAAAAGAATGGATGGCGATAATCACCGACAATTTCTTTTTTATAGGCAGCAATCAGCAATGTTCCGAGTGCAAGCGGCAAGATCAATGCATTGATGGCCCCAACCAAAATCAATATGTTCACAGGTCTCCCAATCGTTATAAAACAAATGGTCGAGAGCGCAATGAATCCAACGATAATGCCTCGTTGATTTTTCTCGATTTTTGGTGAGAAGGTTTTAAAGAAGGAAACGGAGGTGTATGCCGCTCCAATGACTGAGGTAATGGCAGCAGCCCACATAATAATCCCGAACATTTTATATCCAACATTTCCAGATGCTAATTGAAAAACAGACGCAGGCGGGTTCGACGGATCAATCTGTAAGCCTTTTGAGACAACTCCTAGAACGGCTAAAAATAAAGCCACACGCATTACGGATGTGATCAAAATACCGAAAATGGAACTTTTCGTCACTTGCGGCAATGCTTCCTTCCCCTTAATGCCAGCATCCAGCAGACGATGACCACCAGCAAAAACGATATAGCCACCAACTGTCCCGCCGACAAGTGTGACAATCGATAACATGTCAATTTTCTCTGGCACAAAAGTTCTCATGACCGCTTCTCCAACTGGCGGTGCTGTGGAAATAGCCACATACAGCATCAGACCAATCATGACAAAACCAGCGATTTGTGTGAATCGGTCCATCGCTTTTCCTGCCTCTTTGATGACAAAAATGAGAATGGCAATGACTGCACTGACCCCAGCCCCTATGCGGGGATCGACGCCGAATATGACCTGAAAACCGAGACCCGCACCAGCGATATTTCCAATATTAAAGGCAAGACCCCCAATGACAATCAAACAGGCTAACACATATCCGAGCCCCGGCAGAACCATATTGGCAATGTCCTGTCCTCTTTTTTCCGAGACGGCAATGATACGCCATACATTTGTTTGCGCAAAAATGTCTAGCAAAATGGAAATCAAGATGACAAACCCAAAGCTAGCTGCGAGCTGCTGTGTGAACACCGTTGTTTGTGTTAAAAATCCCGGTCCAATGGCGGACGTTGCCATTAAAAAGGCTGCGCCCATCAGCATAGAACGGTTCCCTTTTGGAGCTTTCATCTGTTTGGCTTTCTCTCTTTTCATGCTGTTTCCCCCTTTGATGACGATTTATCGAAAGGCCTTGAGTTGAATAGTGGCTTCTTTTAGCTTCGCTGTAATGGTTTTTGCAAATTGAAGCGCGTGACTGCCATCCCCGTGGATGCATACCGTATCTGCTTTGAGCTGAACATCTTCCCCTTGCACTGTCTTCACTTTTCCCTCTCTTACCATACGGATGACCTGCTGAACCGCCCTTTCATCCTCTTCAATAAGTGCATGAGGTTCACGGCGGGATGTCAGTGTCCCGTCTGGTTGATACGTGCGATCAGAAAAAACTTCATGTGCCACTTGAAGACCGATTCTTTCCCCTGCTGACGCAAGTTCACTGCCTGACAGCGCAAATAACACAAGGTTAGGATCAATATCATACACAGCCTTCGCGATCGATTCAGATAATTCAGTATTTTTAGCCGCCATGTTGTAAAGGGCGCCATGTGGTTTGACGTGCTGCATCATGCCGCCTTCTGCTTTCAGAAAAGCTGATAGTGCACCAATTTGATAGATCACAAGATCATAGGCTTCCTCTGCTGAAATAGCGATTGGACGTCTGCCAAAACCGACTAAATCTTGCAGACCTGGATGTGCACCAATTTGAACCCCTTTATCCAGTGCCATTTTAACCGTCTTTCTCATCACAGTTGGATCTCCCGCATGAAAACCGCATGCAATATTGGCTGAGGTAACATATTCAAGAATTTGTTCATCTGAACCGATGGTGTATTGACCAAAACTTTCTCCCAAATCACAGTTAATATCCACTTGATACATAGGACCCCTCCTTGTCGTTCCGAATTGCGGAATAGAAAGTCCGAATATTCGAATTTATATTGATTATACCAACTTTGAATAGACTGCACATGAAATTGTCAGAAAATATAACAATAGAACTAGGAGAAAACAAAAAAAGTGAGAGGTCATGTCCTCTCACTTTTTCTACTCATTTATTTAGACAGCACCCAATGTTGGATGGCTTTTGCTACCCCGTGCTCTGTATTAGGAGCCGTAATCCAATCAGCCGCTTCTTTCACAACTTCTTGTGCATTGCCCATTGCAATGCCTAATCCGGCTTCTTGAATCATCGCCATATCATTCAGACTGTCGCCAAGTGACATGACGTTGTCCATTGTGCAGCCAATGCGTTCTGCTACTTTTGCAAGAGCTGCCGCTTTGTTAATGCCTGCTGCATTGACTTCAATATTGGTTGGACTGGAATTCGTGATTTCTAGCTGTCCATTTGTTTTCAATGTATGGAGGACTTCCTCACGAACAGCATCGTCATGAATATCAAAACCAAATTTCAACCATTCGTGGTCATGAATGCGTTCTGGGAATTCTCCTCTCCACACTTTATCCACAGTAGATGCCCAGTAATCGGTTTCGTATCTGTTTTTTAGATCCCACATCATCTGAACGTGATCGGGATGCAGCAGTTCCCGTTCAATCAACTGGAAGTTTGAATCCCAAATTTCACTTCCGTTCGCTGTGACAAGATAAGAAGAGAGTTTCAGCGGCTCGACCAGCTCTCGGCATGTCATCAGCGTACGTCCTGTACTAATCACCACATGGACCCCTTTGGCTTCTGCTTCTTTAATGGCTTGTTTATTTTCCTCAGGAATGACGTGCTCACTGTTTAACAGCGTGCCATCCATATCAATGGCAATCAATCGGATGTCTTTCTTATCAGCTTGTGTTGACAAATTGAGTACCCCACTTTGTATCATTTTTTGAATCTATCTTTATTTTAATATAAAGATGAAGATGGCACAAAGGGACGAGTTTGATCCCAAAGAAAAAAGACCTTGTGACAGGTCTTTTTTCTTCTTCTTAACGTTCACATGCGATGCCGTCTTTATCACGGTCAAGGTGTGTATTTTTTAAGTAGAGTGCTTTTGATACATAAGGCTTGTACTTCGTTTTTCCACCTTTGTTTTTCGTATTTTTGCTTTTTGCCACGCCGCCTTTATACACTTTGTTGAGTGCTTTGCAGTTTTTGTACTTGACTGTCTTTGCATCCGCTGTGTGAGTGTCAACTTGTGTAAAACTAAGTAAAAGACCGAAAGATATGACAGCCACCATGATTTTTTTCAACATGTAAGTTCCCTCCTATTTTTTCTCATTTTACATTTTTATCATATGTCACCACATTTTGTTTTTCAAGACGATTGAGGTAGGAATATTGGTTTTTTTGGAATTAAATGAATCTTATTGCCTATGTGGTAAAATGAGTGGGAAACCTTTCCGGTTTTGACACGTATATGAAGAGAGGAGCTTTCCACATGAAAATGAAATATACCATTCTATATGTAAACGATGTTGAAGCAAGTATTCAGTTCTACCATCATATCCTCGGTTTCCCGATTAAATTAAGAGTTGAATCCTATGTTGAGTTTGATACAGGAGAAGTGACTTTATCGATTAATTCACGCCAAGATGTGAAAGAGTCACTTGGTCTGCCTGTTCCAGAGGCAGTTAGCTCGTCACAAACGTTTGAGATTGGCTTTGTTGTGGATGATGTGAATGAAACAATTTCATCCTTGAAGGAAAAAGGAGTACCTGTCATCAAGGAACCTGCCAAGAAGCCGTGGGGACAAACGGTCAGTTATGTGTCTGATCCTGATGGACATTTCATTGAAATATGTGATGCGGTCTCCTACTAGCTGTCTGAAGGAGTGAAGCATAATGAGAAAGAAACATGCTTTTTTTGCTGGTGTTTGCTCCATGCTGTTGATTTGCAGTGCGGCGCTCATATTACAGCACCATGAATGGATTGGATTCGTCAGTGGTGGAATCTCTATTATTGCGTTCGTTGCATCTGGATTTCTTATGGGTGCATGGACCAACGGGGAAGAGGCACGAGCGGCCTATCACTCTGAAACAAAAGAACACCGGATGTTTCGTCTTGATACGGCTTTTCTTTTCATCATCTTTGCCCTTCCGCATATGGGTGCAGCACTGTTATATGTTTTTATGTAAATAGTTAATTTGGTTCAAAGGAGTAATTAACATGGCTGTTTTTGTCTTATTCGTTGTATTTGGTTTCCCTATGATCTCTGTGCTGATTGGTATTTTCGGCACATTGTTTTTAAAGAACATTTGGTTTCCTACCTTGATTGTGCTGGTTGCGAGTGTGATTCTGATGTTCACCTCTATTGGTGGAAATGAATCTTTTCTCATTTGGGTCATCGTCTACACAGTCTGTGCATTTCTCGGTGCATTCATTACAAAGCGATTCCAAGCTGTTTCATAAATACTCATCAAAAAAAAAGAACAGTTTGCACTGTTCTCAGGCTGTCGAGAAAATCTCGACAGCTTTATTTTTTTCCTTAAAATTTACATCTCCTCATTTTATAATAGAGAAAAGCCCACTAAAGGAAGGTGTTTTTCTCATGTTCCACACTAGAAATTCTTCTCAGCACGAAGCTGAATTTGTATTGCTAGATCAACTGGTCGAAGAGGATCACCTGCTTCGTAAAATTGATCAGTACATTGATTTTTCATTTATCGTAGATAAAGTAAGACCGTATTATAGCGAGAATAAAGGTCGTCCTTCTCTTGATCCACTTATTTTGTTCAAAATGATGTTTATCGGATACCTGTACGGTATCCGTTCTGAAAGACAACTTGAAAAAGAAATTTACTATAACATGGCGTATAGATGGTTTTTAGGTTTGAACATCAATGACCCCGTTCCTCATCACTCGACCATTAGCTGGAATCGTCGTACTCGATTCAAAGATACAACGATTTTTCAAGACATTTTCGACGAGATCGTGCTTCAAGCTATCAATCATGATATGGTAGGAGGCCGCGTTCTTTTTACTGACTCCACTCATCTTAAAGCCAATGCCAATAAACATAAATATATGAGAAAAACGATTGAGCAGGATACCCAGAACTATATAAATGATTTAGAAGAAGCGATCCAAGAAGATCGGGTGGCACACGGAAAAAAGCCCTTAAAGGTAAAAGAGGAGGTGAAAACGGAAAAAGACATTCGTCAAAGTACGACTGATCCTGAAAGTGGCTATCTTTATCGTGAAAACAAGCCAGAAGGCTTTTTCTACCTAGACCACCGTACAACGGATATGAAGTACAATATCATCACGGATGCCCACATCACGCCCGGTAATGTCCATGATTCTGTTCCGTATCTTGATCGGTTGGATCACCAAATCGCACGATTTGGTTTTCAAGTAGAAGCTGTTGCCCTTGATTCTGGTTATTTGACAACCCCAATCTGTAAAGGTTTATCAGATCGCCGTATTTTTGGTGTCATCGCACATAGACGCTTTCATCCAACAAGAGGTTTATTTGAGAAGTGGAAATTCAAGTATGACTCTGAACATGATCATTACATATGCCCAAATGGTGAGAAGCTATTATATACAACAACTGATCGAAAAGGTTATAGGTTCTACAAATCAGATCCTAAAAAATGTACATCGTGTCCTTTCCTTGAAAGATGCACAAGGTCGAAAAATCATCAAAAAGTCATCTCAAGACACATATGGGAAGAACATAAAGAAAGGATCAGACAAAATCGTCTATCTGTCTCTGGAAAAGAGCTATATAAAAAAAGAAAAGAAAAAATAGAGCGAAGCTTTGCAGATTCAAAACAACTGCACGGGCTTCGCTACTGCCGGTTGAGGGGAAAACAAAATGTGAGTGAGCAAGTTCTTCTCACAGCTGCCTGTCAGAACATGAAGAAGATTGCCACACATCTAGCGAAGCTAGGTTAGGTGTGTGGGAGGCCTTTTTCAATCAATCTCATCCATCATCATTACGATGAAAATAAAAAAGATTGTAGAAAAACATGAGTTTCTCTACAATCTGAGAACAGTTTGCACTGTTCTTTTTTTGATTAAATATCGGCACACCATAGCTCTATTTCGATTTTCAGCTCTGGCCACCCTAATGCAGTCACATAGGCAACGGTCATTGATGGATATGCCGTTTTGAAGATTGCATCCCACTGTGGATATAGATGATCCCAATCAATTTCTTCTGTTGCCCAAATATTGACTTTGATGACGTGTTCTTCATTTAACCCTTCTGATGCAAGGATTCTCTTTATATTTTCAAACGTATTGGTGACTTGGTCGTTTAAGCTTGATGGGATCTGTCCATCCGCTCCTGTCCCTACTTGACCTGATGTCACAAATAACCCTGCACCCTTTGGCACCCTTGTGATATGACTGTAGTTGCCAACGGGTTTCGGCATACTTTCTGGATTTTTTCTCGTAATTTTCTCCATGTAAATCCCTCACTCACTATGATTTTTCTGCGTGTTTTTCTTCCTGTAGACAGACTTCACCAATTTTTGTCTATCCTAAAAGAAAACAGCAGTGGAGTATCCGTAGCCACAAGGTAAGAACATCAATATTTTCTTTTTCATGGACGAAACACTCCTTTTTGATTGCGTGAGCAAGGTTTAGATTCATTTCATCCTACCTGATAAATGAACCACAGTCAAAAATAAATGATAAACGATAACGTGCAATATCTTGATTCTTATTGCCTATTATCTAAAATCGTTCTTTTCTTGTTCATGGTTTGTTCAAATTTCTTCTATATAGTAGATCGTAATAGGAGGTAGGATACATCATGGCAAAAATAAATAAGAAAATGATTAGTCTTTGCACCGCAGCTATCAGCAGCTTATACATCACTGGTTATGCAACTACCCATCATGCGCAAGCCGTTCAGACAGCACAATCAAATACACAAACAGACGCTTCTAATCATACATCTGTCACATCAGATACTACCGCCACTCAAACAGAAGATACCACTTCAGAAACTGAACTCAAGGATGGTACTTTCTCTGGTACTGGATCAAATGAGATTGGCTCTATTAGTGTATCTGTTACCATCAAACAAGGAAATATCACTTCTGTCGAGATTACGAGTGATAACACTAGATATGGACAAAGCTCCATTTCCTCATTACCCAATGAAGTGGTCATCAGACAAAGTGCTGATGTAGATACGGTGAGCGGTGCAACATTAAGTACACAGGATTTTGAAACAGCTGTTGCTCAGGCTTTAGAGCAGGCAAAGGCATAGAGAGGAGACACCATGATGAAATGGTTAGGACAACAAAAACTCATTACTTTTCAAAAATCCATGCTGGCTATGGGAACTGTTATCAATATTCAAGTGGTTGCCTATGAAGAAGATCGACGGGCTGTTTTAGAAGACATCAACCGTGCCTTTTCCATTTTTTACGATATCGAGCATCGTTTTAGCCGTTTCCGCTCTGATTCTGAAGTCATGAAGTTAGCCAATCGTTCAAAGCAAGAGGTATTAGTCAGTGAAATGCTTTTCGATTTAACAGCCTATGCGCTAGAGTTAGCCGAGTTAACAAATGGCAAGTATGATCCAACCATCGGAAAAATCATGGAACAAAAAGGATTCGATCGTTTATATACGACAGGACAAACTTTTTCATCACATGACGTACCACATACAGCTGTTCATTACCGTGACGTCCAGTTAAACGAGACGAATCGGACGATTTATTTGAACAAACCGCTGATTTTGGATTTCGGTTCTATTGCAAAGGGATTTGCGTGCGATCTTGCCGCAAAAGAGCTTGAAGCATGGGAAGGCTTTATGATGAATGCTGGTGGGGATGTGTTGGTATCTGGATTTAACGAACAACAAGAAGAGTGGACAATTGGGATTCGGCATCCCATCCACAAACAGACCAACATCTCGGTCATTCAAACCACCAATTGTGCGATTTGTACATCTGGAAGCTATGAACGGATCAGTCGTTATGATCCTCATACGCACCATTTGATACACCCTCAAACGAAACAGTCTGAACAAAGTTTGTTAAGCTGTACCGTCATTGCACCACTTGGTATGCTCGCAGATAGTCTATCCACAGCTGCTTTTTTATTAGGTCGAGAAGGAGGTTATTCTTTTTTAGCCGAACATGAAATACCTGCCGTGATGGTAGATCAAACCGCTGATATGATCGTAACACCGGAGATGAAGGAGGTTCACTCATGGAATCACAACCAGCACCTATCACAAACCAAACATTTTTGAAACCATCACCCTCACTAAAAGCCTACATTCGGACACCAAAACGGTATGTCATCGCCATTCTTTTGGTCCTTTTAGCCGCCGGGAGTCTGCACGCTGGTTTTCTTAGTGGTCTCGCTACAGTTGCTACCAGCATCGGGACAGCACTAATTCTTGACTCTTTCATCTCAAGAGTGATTTGGAAAAACAATAAACACACATTCCCTGATGGAGCTCTTCTCACAGGGCTGATTATTGGCATTGTTCTAAGTCCAGCTACTTCTTTTGCTGTTTCTGTTTTCACAGCCGCAGCAGCCATTTTATCTAAGCATGTCATCACTTATCAAAAGAAACCGATTTTGAATCCAGCTGCGTTTGGTTTATGGCTCTCAGTCATTTTATTTTCTTCCAATCAAAGCTGGTGGGGCGGTATGTCTCTTCTACCTTGGTGGACCCTATTCCTTGTGGTGGTCGGCGGTTATTTGGTGACCAGCCGCGTACAAAAATTCCCGCAAGTTTTCGCCTTTCTAGCAGCATACGGCCTGATCCACCTCATATTGGGATTCATTGGCTTAACGGATGCATCATCTGCTTTTATTACGCCCTACTTGAATGCTGTCTTGTTTCTTGCGTTCTTTATGTTGACTGATCCACCTACTTCACCAGCAAAGAATCGTGATCAAATCATCTTTGGTATCCTCTGTGCTGTCGTTTCGTGTGTGGACTTCTATTTATTTAACAGCTTATCTTACTTACTCACAGGGCTTTTATGTGCCAATGCTTGGAAAGCCTATCGAACGTACCAAACAAATCAAAAGCGACGGGTAATAAGCACGAAAGTCGTCTAAATAAAAAAACGGACATCGACTTCTCGACGTCCGTTTGACCATACATTATAAACGATAACGTGCAATATCTTGATTCAATCGCATGCTTAGCTCATTGAGCCTTTCTGCTGCCTTCGCAACATTGGAGATGGCGGTGACTTGTTCGTCTGTAGATGCAGTGATTTCTTCAATCGCTGCGGCATTTTCTTGAGAAATATGGGCTGCACCATGCATCGCTTTTGTGATGAGGTCGTTTTGTTCCAGTAATGTGTTCAGCTCTTTTGCCATCGCATTTGTTTCAACGATGGTTTGTGAAATTGATGTAGAGATGGAATTGAATTCTTTTTCTGTTGCGTGAACCGCTTCATCAAGCTCGGCAAAACGATCCATTGTTTTGGACATCATGCCAGCTGTAGCCGTCGTTTCTTCTTTAATGCCTTGAATCATCTGCTGGATTTGAACGGCTGATTGCTTTGTCTGTTCAGCTAAATTCCGCACTTCACTCGCCACAACCGAGAATCCTTTGCCATGCTCTCCTGCACGAGCTGCTTCAATGCTCGCATTCAGGGCCAGTAAGTTCGTTTCATTTGAAATGCTTTCAATGGTATCTGTGATTTGAGAAATATCTTGTACTTTTGTACTTAACTGCTCGATCCCTGATCGAATGCCTTGAGATGCCTGAATGGATTGCTCATTTGATTGTTTTAATTGCTGGACAATTTGCTGACCCTGCTGGGAAGATTGATTCGACTGGTCTGAAATTCGTTTGATCTGGTCGCTTTGTTCTTTGACGTTTTCAATGGATTGATTGAACTGAGTCATTTGTTGATTGGCTACCTCAAGGTCTGATGCTTGATGAAGGGTCCCTGTTGAGATATCTCCAATTGCTCGGCCAATTTCTTCACTGCTGGCAGATGTTTCTTCAGAGATGGCGGATAGATCTGTCGCAGATTCGACGAGCTGGCTGCTCGTTTCCTGCAAACCGCTCACAAGTGCTCTAAGCTCTCCTGACATATGATTAAAACCTTTTGCCAGCTGCCCAATTTCATCCGAGGTTTCTTTTAAGCTGGTGCGTTCAATATTGCCCGCCGCAATTTCTTTTGAAGCAGCCGTAACTTGCTTGAGCAGTCTCACTTTTCCTCGGGCTGCCAAATAAAAGACACCCATACTTAAAAGAGCGACACCTGCTGTAATGAGAATAATATAGAGCTTCATCTGCTCTAGTTCTTTATAAAATTCATCCTGAAATACGGCGATTCCTATACTCCAATTCCACGGTGTAAACTGGTTCATATAAGCGAGTTTTTGCTTTTCTTCCCCCGTGGCATCGTCTTTATCCATATAGGTGATATAGTGTGCATCCTCGCCTTTTGCTGTGGCGCCAGCGACCATTTTTTGACGATTTGTCGTGTTATCTGGGATGACGCCGATGTCGTTAACCGGATGAACCTGTGATGAATAATCGGCTCCATATGCGACAAGGTAGCCTTTATTTTTATAGATGAAATCTGATTTTTGAAATTGGTACCCTTTGCCGTCGTCATTC
The DNA here is from genome assembly GCF_038005045.1 of Bacillus sp. FSL K6-3458. Classification (NCBI taxonomy): domain Bacteria; kingdom Bacillati; phylum Bacillota; class Bacilli; order Caryophanales; family Bacillaceae; genus Bacillus; species Bacillus sp. FSL K6-3458. The sequence continues at coordinate 3,616,054 of NZ_JBBOSI010000001.1, forward strand.
TTCGGCCCACTCAAGTATATACGGGCTTGTTCCTGCGCCTGTTCAAGCGTCAGTTCTTTGTTCTCCACACGGTCGTTCAATTGTTCAAGAGTGGCCATCGCTCCATTTACGATGTGTTTTAAATCTGCTTTCCCTGCATCAATTAAGACATTTTTCGCTAAAAAATACCCCGTTGTTCCTACAAGTCCGCCTGTTAAAATTGTAATAACGATAATGGCTGACATCAATTGAAAAAAGACACTCCTTGAAGCAAACGCTTTCTTTTTCATGTTCTAATTCCCCCTTACTACATATATCGTCATGCAGGGGAAAGTATTAAAAAAGTCATAGAAAAAATCCCTTTCACGTTAGAAAGGGATCTCAGATTGTTGACAAAGGGCTAAAATGAACTTGATTTTAGCCCTTTGTCTTCTTTTCAGCGTGATAGAAAACCTTTGCAGTCTAGGAAGGACGAGTATCGGAGCGGAGCGAATGAGAGATTCGTGAGCACCGACACACAGGACTGACACCGAATGCGGGGGGTTGTCTATACGCTGAAAATCCCTTTCACGTTAGAAAGGGATTTTTTGATTATCGCTCGGTTTCTTTGAGGATGGCTTGATAGAGATCGTCTTCAGGTTTGAGTCCACATACCTCTTGAAGCACACCTTCAATTCCTTTTTCTTTCCTTAATGCCTGCAAGCGAACCGCTTCTTCGTCTTCTGCAAAGTCGTAAGCCAAAGCAGCAGCGATCCCTTTGATTAAGTACACTGGCTGCTTGATCTTTTTCGCTGGACCGATTAAACGGTCATCTGCTCCCAGCTTTCTAAGAGGAGAGCGTGCGACACGAGTCACTTCATCGGAGATAAAGGCATTTTCAAATCGTTTGATGATTTTTTGAATGTACGCATCATGTTCTTCTTTTTGGAAGCCATACGCGTCAATTAAATAACTGCCCGTTTCATGAAGGGCACCTTCGACAACTTGACGAATGTCTTGTGTATCAACAGCTTCTTTAATGGTTTTTACGCCTTGCTGATACCCGACATAAGCCGCTAGTGCATGTCCTGTATTGACGGTGAAAAGCTTCCGTTCAATATACGGCGTCAAATCTTGGACAAAGGTCGCTCCGTCAATTTGAGGAACATCTCCAATAAAGCCCGTCTCATCAATAACCCACTCGAAAAATGGTTCAACCGACACTTTGAGAATGTCCTCATGGTGCTGAATCGGAACAATGCGGTCAACCGCAGCGTTTGGAAAACCCACGGTTTGTGATATCGCTGCTTGCTCATCTGCTGTTAAATGAGAGAACACCGCTTCTTTTAAATGAGCACTTCCCCCAATCATATTTTCACATGCCACGATGTTGATGATATGGTCAGGCTTTTTTTGTTTTAATCCTTCAGCAATTGATGAGGCAATGATCTTCAATACGGCTGGTCCAACCGCTGTTGTAATCAAATTGGCTGTGGCAACCGCCTCTGTTAATGCTGCTGGATTTTGCGAAGAATTGATCGCTGATACGGGCCCGACTACTTCTTGCTTCTGCCCTGGTGCTGCGAGTTCAACCGTGTATTCTCCTCTTTCATTCAGCTCATTGATGACCGCTTCATTCACATCGGTAAAGACAAGTTCAAAGCCTGATGTCTTTAACAAAGAACCGATAAACCCTCTGCCAATATTCCCTGCTCCAAAATGAAGTGCTTTCATGTTAGTTCACCTCGTTAAAGATGGCGATCAGTTCATCCTGATCCTTTGCATGAATGATCCGTTCTACATTTTCTTCTTCTGAACAGACAATCGCAATTTGAGACAGAATATCAAGATGCTCGTTGTTTTTCCCGGCGATCCCAAAGACGACTTTCGCCACATTTCCTTCACCATATTCAACACCATCTGGAATTTGGATAATCGAAATCCCTGAATGAAGGACAGCCGCTTTCGCATCCTCTGTTCCATGAGGGATTGCAATGCCGTTCCCCATAAATGTAGAAGAAATCTCTTCTCTTTCAAACATTTTGTCGACATAATCACTTGTGACATAGCCGTTTGCTACGAGGACTTCGCCTGCTTTTTTGATGGCTTCTTCTTTAGAACCTGCTTGTTCGTTTAGAAAAATATTGTCTTTAGAAAGTACTTGTTTCATACATGATCACACACCTTTTTTAGAATAAAAATCAGGAAAACAACCAAAACGGGGAGTTCAATTAGGAAAAATTGGACTCAACCCGTTTCGTCATGTTATTTTTTCAATTTCTCAATCAGCTCGTCATATTTCGGGCTGTTTAAGAAATTATCCACTGAGATATGCACAGCGCCTGGCAGCTTTGCCTTGGCTCTGTCTGTTAAATCTTTATGAGTAAAGACCACATCCGCATCGTCTGGGATGTTGCTGATAGATGTGTTTGTCACATCGATATCAAGCTCTGCCTTTTTCACTTTGTTTTTCAGAATGGACGCACCCATTGCACTTGAACCCATCCCTGCATCGCAGGCAAAGATGATTTTGTTCACGTCATCTGGATTGACATCACTAGGAGATGCTGCTTGCTCGTTTGCTTGAGCGTCTTCTTTTTGTGCCGTAAGAGCAGCGGCCGCTGCACTTTTCTTGCCTTTCATGTCCTGCATCTTTTCTGTTGCTGCTGTTAAATCTTCGTCAACTTCTTTAGATGCTTTCAAAATGACCGATGCGACAAGGAACGATACGATAGCTGCTACGACAACACCTGCTAAAACGGCAAGGTGACCGCCTTTTGGAGACATCAGCATAAGCGCAATAATACTTCCTGGTGACGGCACTGCTTTTAATCCTGCATTTAATAATGTGAACGTCAGGACACCACTTGCTCCCCCTGCAATGACAGCCAAAATGAGTTTTGGTTTCATTAAGATGTACGGGAAGTAAATTTCATGGATTCCTCCTAAAAACTGAATGACAATGGCACCTGGTGCAGACTGTTTCGCATTTCCTCTTCCAAAGAACATATACGCAAGAAGAACACCTAAGCCTGGACCTGGGTTTGTTTCAAGCAAGAACAGAACAGATTGCCCTGTCTTCGCTGCTTGCTCGACCCCTAATGGACCTAAAATACCTTGGTTAATCGCGTTGTTTAAGAATAATACTTTTGCAGGTTCAATGAAGATACTTGCTAGTGGCAGTAAATGAGCATTGACAATGATATCTACACCTGCCGCAAGGGCTTTATTCAGACCTAGTACCACTGGGCCGATAGCATAGAATGCAATGGCAACAAGAATGGCACCGAGGATACCTGCCGTAAAGTTATTCACAAGCATTTCAAAACCTGATCTGATTCGATCTTTAAACAGCTGGTCGATTTTCTTAATAAGATAACCGCCCAGCGGCCCCATGATCATGGCACCTAAAAACATTGGAATGTCTGAGCCAACAATGACCCCAATCGTAGCTGTAGCACCAAGCACTCCGCCTCGATGGTCATAGACGAGTTTACCGCCTGTGTAACCAATTAAGAGCGGCAGTAAGTAGTTAATCATCGGTCCAACGAGTGTAGCTAATTGCTCATTCGGAAGATAACCACTTGGAATGAACAAAGCTGTAATGAGTCCCCATGCAATAAATGCACCAATATTCGGCATAATCATGCCGCTTAAATAGCTTCCAAAGCGCTGTACTTTCACGCGGAATCCGCTTTTTTCCTGCATCTGTGAAAACCCCTTTCTTCTCTCCCTTTATTTCGGGCTTTATAGGTCAAAAGATATAAGAACAAGAGTCAGTGAAGCCCTTATACCTATCGTAAAACGCTTTCACTTTCCCTTCAATTGAAACTAAATGTCACTTTGTCACTTAGTGTGTGACAAAATTGAAAAATGATGTGAATTCTCTTTCAGATCATAGAAGATAGTGGCTGAAAAGGTGAATCAGCCGGCATTTTCTCGAAAATTCATTGGAATTTCACAACTTTCAAATGGTCACTTCTTGTTTCCTCTACTTAAATCGAATAGGCTTATATTGATCAAACATTCAAGAAACGTCTGCGCAGACAAGACATGACACAGAAAAAGTGAACCATCTTGCTATTTGTTTCGTTTACCTTTTAGAGTGGGCGGTACAATAGAAAGAGCGGTTTTTCTGTGACTCACAGTTTACTGCCGCTTTCTTTCTGATACATGAGACATTTTCATAGGTAGAAAGGCGGTTATTCACATTGTTGAAATATAGTAAGTGGCTTTTGCTGCTCATCTTCATGTTCTCCTTCTTCATGCCAAAAGAGGCATTTGCTCATGCATATGTAGTGAGCTCAAATCCAGTGGCAAATGAAGAGCTGGATCAGCAGCCTCCTGCAGTCTCGATCACCTTTAGTGAAGGAATCGAAAGTGGATTTCATGCCATTAAGGTGTTCAATGCAAAAGGGGATCGTGTCGATCAAGGAGATACGGTCATCAAAGAGCAAAAGATCATGGAAGCAGCTTTAAAAAAGAATTTACCTAAAGGAATTTACACCATTCAATGGAATGCGGTATCAGCCGATGGACACTCTGTGTCTGGCATGATTCCTTTTAGTATCGGAAAAGCGGATGGAGGATTTGATCAATTAGATCAAGGACAGTCGAGTGAATCCATCGATATGGCTTCAACCATTGACAAAGCCTTTCTGTATACGTCATTTAGCTTATTTCTTGGAACCATTTTATTTGGGCTTCTATGGTTTAAAGCGGCCATAACAGATGTTTTAGCCCGGCGAATGAAGCGACTCTTAACTGTTTCACTGATCATGATGGGCGGAGCACTCTTGTTCCAGCTGCCGATTCAAACTAAATCAGCGGCAGACGTGTCCTTTTTAGGGGCATTTCAACCATCGCTTTTACAAGAAACCATTGCGTCGACTTCGGGCGGAAGTCTGTGGATGATGCTAATGGCGTCATTTGTTCTACTGACGATCTGGACAATTGTGGCGATGAAAAAAGGAAACTTCACTTCCTTCCGGGTATGGCTGTTTCCACTGCTCATTTTCATCGTGCTCCTTTGGCTAAAAGCACAAATCGGTCATCCAGCCGCAACAGATAATAAAATACTGACAACGTCACTTGACTTCATTCATCTCATTTCTGCATCTATTTGGGTCGGCGGCTTAACAGCCATTGTCCTTCTTTTGATGAAGAAACTGCCGAATGAAGATCAACCGCTCATACGTAGCACCCTGACAGCTTTTCATCCGTGGGCACTGCTCTCAGTTGGGCTCATTGTGTTTTCAGGATTTGTGAATGCGATTTTTATTCTGCAATCATTTGATGCCCTTTTCCAATCAGCTTATGGACGCACCTTCTTAATCAAACTTGGTTTATTTATCATCATGGGTCTCCTTGGGCTCGTCCATTATTTGATGCTGAGATTGGAAAAGAAGCAGAAACGAAACGTATCTTTACGAGCAGAGTGGATCATTGGGATCGCTATTTTACTATTAACAGCCGTATTCACCAATATCCCAAGTCCTCCACCGCCTGCACCAGAGCCATTCTTTGCAGCCAATCAGGTGGAGCATCGTGACCTTGTGTCTTTGAGCATTACCCCGAATGCTCCTGGTAAAAACACGTTCGAGGTGGCATTTACGAAGAAGGATGGACAAACGATCACAGACATTCAATCTGTGACAGCTAAGATCCACAAAGTCTCCTTGTTCGGTGATGAAACGCCTAACGAGTTTCAGCTGAAACGATTAAAGAATGGACACTTCTCGGCTGAAAACCTCTTACTAAATGAAAAAGGCACTTGGAAAATTAACATTCATGCGTTAACTGGTTCTTTTGACAACATCGATACGACATTCATTAGAAGAAACTAAAAGGAGTTTATATGATATGAAAAAATACGTTAAAGCTTTATTACCAATGCTTCTCGCTTCATTTTTACTGGCGATTCCTGTAAGTGCACACGTGACAGTCAAACCTGATACATCTGCAACTAATGCTTGGGAAACCTATACGTTAAAAGTACCTTCTGAAAGCGACAGTCCGACAACAAAGGTTGTCATCACGATGCCTAAAGGCGTAGAATTCCAGCAATACGAGCCAGTGCCTGGCTGGAAAACAACAACTGAAGAGAAAAACGGAAAAGTCACAAGAGTCACTTGGGAAGCAACTGGCGATGGTGTCCTTGCTGGGCAGTTCCAGCAATTCGTGTTTGTTGCAAAAAACCCTGAAAAAGCCGGCGAAGCGGCATGGGATGCGTATCAATATTATAAGGATGGATCAGTAGTTGAATGGACTGGCGACAAGGACGCTGATAAGCCTCATTCGATCACAAATATTGTTGCGTCTAATACCGTAACGGATTCACATGGTCAAGAAAAACCAAAAGAAGAAAAGGCATCTGAAACAGCCTCTGCTTCTTCTTCACCACTTGTTCTTGGTCTGTCCATTGCAGCCTTAGTTGTGGCATTGATTGCACTTGGGCTTGCTTTTAGAAAGAAATAAACCTTACATGAGCGATCGTTTTTTCAAGCGGTCGCTTTTTATTTTCCCAACCTATCATTTCCAATATAGGATTGAATAGGATACTCGTGCATGCCATAATGAGACACATGACCACCTAGGAGGCTATGAGATGAACCATCTAATCATATTTGCTCATCCCCAGCAAAGCTTAAATCAAACCCTATTAGATCTTGTTGTAAGCACTCTTTTGAACAATGGTCATGATGTGACAGTTCGTGATGTGTATGCCATTGGCTTTCCGCCAGAGCTGACAACAGCAGAAAAGGCTGCCATGAAAAATGGGCATGTGCCGATACCGGTTCAAAGAGAGCAGAAGCTGATTCAGCAAGCCGATGTCCTCACATTTATCTTTCCAATATGGTGGACAGGCTTGCCAGCGATGCTAAAGGGTTATGTGGAGCGCGTTTTTTCAGAGGGATTTGCATATGAGATCAATGAAAACGGAGTGGTGAAAAATCTGCTTCGAGACAAAAAAGGGGTCATTATTAATACGCATGATGCACCGAGGACCTTTCTTGATTCAAATATGATCATCACCCCCAGCCATCAGATGACGACAGATACAGCCGCCTTCGATCTGATCGGCGTTGAGCCAGTCGAACGGCTCTTGTTCAGCAGCATGGAACAAGCATCTGCAGACGACATCCACGAGATTCTCAAAGAAACAAAAGAAACGGTGGATCAACTTTTCCCACCGGCTGTTTAACATAAAAAAGACTGCCGAGACTTCTCGGACAGTCACAGATTGTTGACAAAGGGCTAAAATGCACTTGATTTTAGCCCTTTGTCTTCTTTTCAGCGTGATAGAAAACCTTTGCAGTCTAGGAAGGACGAGTACTGGCGCGGAGCGAATTTCACATTCGTGAGCACCAGCACGCAGGACTGACAAAGAATGCGAGGGTTTGTCTACATGCTGAGACTGCCGAGACTTCTCGGACAGTCTTTTTCACATGTTATTCATCTAAACCAATTGACACATACTTCGTTTCTAAATAAGGTTCGATGCCTTCGATGCCGCCTTCACGGCCAATACCGCTCTCTTTCATACCGCCGAAAGGTGCCTGCACAGCGGATGGTCCCCCGTCATTCCAGCCAATAATCCCGTAATCTAGATTCTCAGATATATAGAGGCCATTGCGGTAATTCTCTGTAAAGAAATAAGCCGCAAGTCCAAAAGGTGTATCGTTCGCTAATTCAATGGCTTCATCTAAAGTGCTAAATGTCGTAATTGGTGCAACTGGACCAAACGTCTCTTCATGCATAATGTTCATTGAAGGGTCGACATGAGTTAGCACCGTCGGCTGAACAAAATAATACGACTTCTCCTCGTCAAAATGGGTATCGCCGCCGACAAGAACTTCCGCCCCTTTATCCACGGCATCTTGAATTTGGTCGACAATTTTATCGAAGCCTCGCTTATTGATAATCGGTCCGATGGACGTGCCTTCTTCAAAACCATTTCCTACTTTCAGCTTTTCCACTTCTTTGCTGAAGCTTTGCGCAAATGCTTCATGAATTTCTTCATGGACGATTAAGCGATTGGCACAAACACACGTCTGGCCTGCATTACGGAATTTAGATGCCACTGCTTGTTTCACAGCCAATTCAAGGTTGGCGTCCTTATCTACGATCAGCGGGGCATGACCGCCAAGTTCCATAGAAACGTGTTTAACCGTGCTCGCACTGTTTTTGATGAGATGTTTTCCAACTGGTGTTGAGCCAGTAAACGTGATCTTGCGAATCAATGGACTATCTGTGAAAATTTCCCCCACTTCTTTTCCATCTCCAATCACCCATTGCAAGGCATCCTCTGGAATTCCGGCTTCATGGCCTAATTTCACAAGCTCAATGGCCGTAAGCGGCGTGTCTTCAGCAGGTTTCACGATAAACGTACAGCCCGCCGCAAGCGCTGGTGCCGCCTTCCTTGTAATCATCGCCGCAGGGAAATTCCATGGTGTAATGGCGGCAACAGGACCGACTGGCTGTTTTGTGACAAATAGGCGTTTGTTTGTCGTATGAGACGGGATCGTTCTGCCGTAAATCCGCTTTGCTTCCTCTGCGTACCACTCAATATATCCAGCGGCATAGACGATTTCCCCTAATGCTTCTTGATACGGCTTCCCGTTTTCTTCTGTGATGATTTTTGCAAGCCTTTCTTTATGCTCGATCATGAGATCAAACCATTTGCGAATGATATTTGCACGTTCATGGGCTGACGTTTTTGCCCATGTTTTGAATGCTTTGTGTGAGCGAGTGATCGCATCTTCAATCTGTTCTTTTGTATGCTGAGCAACTGAGGCAATTTCTTCTCCGGTTGCAGGATTATACACTTTGAGTTCGTTTGTCATGCTCTATCTTCTCCTTCGTTCTTGGATTCATTACATATAGTATATACCCAATGAGTGCCCAACCTAAAAGCAAAATCCATTCAGCTGGCCATGACAAGGAAGCCGGCATCCCTGGAAAATAAAATGAAAGAAAAAGGAGACTGAGTCCAATGGCAAAAACGCCGGTCGTCCGCCAATATTTAATGCGGTATGGACGCTCAAGCTCAGGTTCTGTCTTGCGAAGTCTCATAAAGGCAATGGACACAATCAAATACCCAACGATGATGCCCACACCCCCTGCATTGACAATCCACACGAGGGCAGGTCGGCCTAGTAATGGTGCAAAAAAGGCCAATGCACCTAAGAACAAAATGGCATTTGTCGGAGTTTTATACTTCGGATGAATATACGCAAACCATTTGGAAATCATGCCTCTTTCCGCCATTGCGTAGAGGATACGGCTTGCACCAATGATAAATGCATTCCAGCTTGTCACAATGCCTGCTACACCACCAATGACAAGCACAGTCCCAAACGCTTGATGACCAAGAAGCTGTACCATGGCATCTGCTGTTGCTAGTGATGAAGCCTCAAGCTGACCTTTTGACAATCCTGCCGCTACTCCAAAGACAATGAGTAGATAAAATACAACCGCACTCACAATGGAGATAATCAAAATTCTCCCAATGATTTTCTTCGGTGCGTTAATCTCCGCCGCTACCTGCGGGATGACATCAAACCCAACGAATAAAAAGGGAATCATCACTAACACAGCCATCAGACCGCCAACCCCGCCTTGAAACATCGGCTCAAGGTTTGCAAAATCTCCATTAAATGTAGCTCCGCCTAATAGAAGAAAACCTGTCAGGATAATGGCCACTGTGAACACCGATTGAAAAATGGCAGCAGGCTTTGCGCCAATGTAGTTCAGAGCTGTTAAAAACAGCGCACCACCTGATCCAATCAATACCCATGTAAAGTAAACATCCCATCCTCCTATATTCCATAGGAAACCAACATGCTGTGTTGGAATGACATAGTCAATGACTGTCGGAAGTGCGACCGCTTCAAACGTAATCACGGACACATAACCGAACAATACGCCCCATGCGGAGACAAACGCTGATTTGATCCCAAATGCCCGCTGGACAAAGACGAGTCCTCCGCCTGTTTCTGGAATCGCAGAGGAAAGCTCTGCATACGTTAGTCCAATAAAGATGACGAGAATGCCCCCTATGACAAAGGCAATCACACTTCCTAAAAATCCAGCTGTTAAAATCCAATCTCCCGAAAGTACAACCCAGCCCCAGCCAAGCATTGCACCAATGGATAAAAACAGTACGTCTGACTGCGACATGGTTTTAGCCATTTGTTGTTTTTGCATACAACCATCCCCCTTTGTTGTTTAGCGTGCTGTGAAGGCGTCTTCGATAATCCCTAGTCCTTCTTGCAGCAGCTCATCTGTGATGACAAGTGGTGTTAAAAAGCGAATAATATTCCCATTGATCCCTGCCGTTAATAAGAGTAGTCCTTGCTTGTTTGCATAAGCTGCAATCGTTGCGGCTGTCTTCTTATCTGGTGTACGCGTTTTTTGATCTTCCACAATTTCAATGGCCGCCATTGCCCCTAATCGCCGGACTTCCCCGATGAATGAATACTTACTTCTCCACTCATTCGCTTTGTCCTCAATGACTTGTCCAATGTGTTCAGATCGTTCATTCAGTTGTTCTGTTTCAATAATATCAAGTACAGCCAATGCCGCCACACAGCCTAATGGACTGCCAGCATACGTCCCCCCTAGCTCCCCTGGGTCCGCTGCATCAAGTAATTCTTTTCTGCCAACGACACCGCTCAGCGGCAGGCCAGCTGCAAGTGATTTTGACACAGTGATTAAGTCTGGCACCACATCGTAGTGTTCAATCGCAAAGTATTTCCCTGTTCTTGCGAATCCTGTTTGGATTTCATCTGCCACGAATACGATGCCATGCTGCTGACAGAATGAAGCGACGTGCTGGACAAAACGCTTCGATGGTACAATGAATCCGCCCTCCCCTTGGACTGGCTCCATCACCACACAAGCGACTGTTTCTGGTGCAACGGTTGCGACAAAGAATTGATTGAACTGATCAATGATGTATTCGTCGTAGGCTGCATCGCTTAATCCTTCAGGTTTTTGATAATAATAAGGATACGGCGCTTGATACACCTCTGACGCAAATGGGCCGAATCCAAATTTATAAGGCTTGACCTTGCTTGTCATGCTCATCGTCATATTCGTTCTTCCGTGGAACCCTCTTGTAAAAGAGACAACCGCTTGTCTTTTCGTATATTTACGGGCAATTTTCACTGCGTTTTCAACTGCTTCTGCACCTGAATTTAAGAAAATGGCTTTTTTGTCGTGGTCGCCTGGTGTGAGGTGGCATAGTTTTTCTGCCAATTCGATATAGGATTCGTACATCATGACATTAAATCCTGGGTGAATCAGGCTATCTGCCTGTGCTTTGACTGCTTCCACAACCTTTGGATGGGAGTGTCCTACATTTAATGTACCGATGGCGCCTGCAAAATCGATAAAACGATTGCCATCAATATCGAAAAGCTCGGCTCCCTTCCCTTTTGCTGCAAGATGACGGTTGCCATTACTTACGCCTCTTGCGACGTATTGATCTCTTTTCCCCTGCCATTCCTCTGTTGAAAAACGGTTTGTTGTCGTTTGACTCATTGTCATCCATCCCCTTTATGTCTTTTTTATTATTCTGAATATTTTTTGGTATGATAGAAAGTACCAATATCATTTTTTTCATGGTACCAGAGAGGATGGAATGACGAGATGCTGACAATTCAACTAGATCAAACAGGGGAAAACGGGTTTATTTATCATCAAATTTACACGAAAATTAAAGAGGAAATTTTAAACCGCAACCTGCAACCACACGATCAATTACCGTCTAAACGAGAGTTAGCAGATACTTTAAACGTCAGCGTCAATTCAGTGAATGGCGCCTATCAGCAGCTGCTTGCCGAGGGATATTTATATTCAGTTGAACGGAAAGGCTTTTTTGTGGAATCACTGGAAACATTTCATGAATCAGGTCAACTGAAACCCTCTTCCCTTCCAGCTGATTTAAAAGAGAATCCGATTGAGCGAGATGACTGGTATTCCTTTTCTCATATTTCTGTTGATACAGCCAATTTTCCTTTTAAAAGCTGGCTGAAAAGTGAGCAAAAAGCGATTCATCTCCACCAAGAAGCCTTTGGTGAGCTGCCGCACCCACAAGGCGTCTATGAACTACGGGAAACGATTGCCCGGCTGATTGGACTTGCACGAGGGGTCAAATGCTACCCCGAACAGCTCATTTTAAGTGCGGGTACACAGTCACTCATTCATTCATTATCTAGCATCCTTCCAGCTGATCAAATATATGGATTAGAAAACCCCGGCTATCGCAGACTGTATCAAATGCTGAAAAACAATCATCACCGGATTGAAACGATTGGCATTGATCGAAAAGGGGTGCGGATGAGCGATATTCAGAAGAAAGAGCCAAATGTCTTGATCATTACGCCTTCTCATCAGTTCCCAACAGGGGTGATCATGCCGATTTCCCGGCGGATACAGCTGTTAAACTGGGCGGCTGATCAGCCAGACCGCTATATCATTGAGGACGATTATGACAGTGAATTTAAGTACGGTACAGACAGCATACCGGCGCTGCAGAGCCTTGATCGCTATGACAAAGTCATTTATATGGGGACCTTTTCGAAATCATTGCTGCCCGGCTTGAGGATCAGCTACATGGTGCTGCCGCAGCATTTATTAAGACGCTATAAAGAAGAACAGCACTTTTTTATTCAAACGGCTAACCTTTTTACACAATACACCCTTCTTTATTTTATAAAAGATGGCGCCTATCAGCGGCATATTAAAAGAATGAATGGGCTATATGAGGAAAAACGAAAACAGCTCATTGGAGAGCTCGACACTGTCTTTCGTGACAACGTAAGGATTATCGGGGAAAATGCAGGGCTTCATTTTATCGCAGAGTTCCGTTCAAACCGCACGCAGCATGAGATTTTACAACGTGCCAAAGATCGAAAGCTAAAAATGTACGGGATGGACCGTTTTACCCTTGATGAGCATGTGCCTGGTCACAAAGAAGGCTTTGTCCCGCTCGTCCTCGGCTTTTCGCACATGCGGCCAGAGGATATTAAGCCAGCGGTGAAACGCCTGTATGACTCGATTTATGGGAAATGAAACAGCTCATGTAGATGAATCGTGGCGCTCCTTTGACGGGACTAAACCCATAGAGGAGTGTTACGATCACATTCTTTCATAAACGTAATAGTTGATGTGAATATTTTTTTCTAGCAATTTCACGAGTGTTTGAATGCTTTTTAAGTTGGTTGGAAGTAACGCAATACCATCTCCCTGTTCAACGATTTTGATCATTCCTTCAAACGAATCTAACTCAAATAGGGTTCGATCACCCAGCATACGTCTGGCCTCATGTCTTAATGGGCAAAGCTGATCACGATTCACGACCAATGAGATATCATCATCGTATATTTCTTTAGATTTTCCATACACGTTCAATGCCAAGCTCTTTACCTCTTTTAATTGATATTCCGCTTTTTCCATTTGATTAAAAGAAATAATTTGATCATACACATCCTCTGTTAACTTTTTGTTGATCGTATTTGATGAAGCAATGATAAAATCAGTGGCTTGAATATCCTCTAAAACTCGTTGCTCGTATAAAACGTTAAATAGAAGTTCAGAGCATAAAACGGTCTTTTTCTTTGAAGTCAATTTTTGTTGAATGTCCTTCGTTTCTTTTACGATTTTTTGAGCGTATTGATAAAATAAATCCCCCTGACCTGTTGAACTGATTCCATGATGATGCCGGATAAAAAATGTTGCATCATATAAAGTTTCAAGCGCTTTGATTCTTTGTGAAATATTGGATTGCGCATACCCTAAAGCTTTAGCCGCTTGATTAATCGATTCTTTTTGATACACCTCTATAAAAATAATCAAATCATTTATATTCATCATGATCACCTATCACTTTTTGTGATAACAATAACACAAATATGTATTATTCAACTGGTTTGAAGTCGATTATGATGGCTATTGAAAGGGAGTGTTTCTATGCATGCCATGCAATATCATGTGGATCTGCCTGCGGATTATGATATGAATATCATTAGAAAAAGAGTACTGAACAATGGATGGAAAACAGATGGATATCAGGATTTATTATTTAAAGCTTATTTGATCACTGAAAAAGACAAACATAGGAGTTTACACAATGGCTATTGCCCATTGTATATTTGGAAACAATCTGAGGGCATGACGGATTTTGTGTTTAAGGGGTCATTTGATCAGATTTTACGTTCTTTTGGCTGGAAACAAATCAATATTGGCATCACGTATTCCGTTCATTTAACAGATGATTTTCATCGTAGCACATTCGTTCTTGAAGAGTATGTGACGATTCATCCTACTGATTGTCTGGAAAACCTAGATATCGCTCATCTCTTTTCCCATTTTAACGACAATAAGGGTGAAGTCATCGTATATAACCCCGATAAATGGAAATGCGTCAAATATTCTTTTCTAGACTCATTGCCAGTGAATATAGAGAAGCAAATTCACACTTATGAGATTATCCATCTGTCTATGGATCATTCAATGGCCTAATTCCCTTTTACACGAGACGCATCACAAATCCCCAAGGTCACAATGCCTTGGGGATTTGTCATTTATTGATGCAAAATTCTCTTACCACCGCTCCTTGTCTACAGCTAATACGGATGACAAGAGGCCTGGAAAAGCGGTATCAATGTCGTCCTTTCTGAGAGAGTAGTAACGGTGCTTCCCGTCAATTCTCACTTTCACGATGCCTGCTTCTCTTAGTACTTTAAAGTGATGCGACAGTGTGGACTTGGCAATGTTCATATGATACGTACCGCATGTTCTCTCACCCGCTTCTGCTAAGCAGCGGACAATCTCCAGCCGAACAGGGTCAGCCAATGCTTGCAGCACAGAAATGAGTCTCATGTTTTCTTGGGTTGGATGATTTGGATTATTCATACGATAAATGTATCGTATTTTGTTCTAACATACAATCTCGTTACTCGCCTATGACATTGTAACGCGACAACCTTTGGAAACGACTATGACTCATAGACACTATTTTGAAGGGAAGAACCTTATTTGACACGTACAATATGGACTTGCTTATTCATGCTCTTATTGGCAACGAGCTTATGCGCCTGCCAATCTGTTCAGCAATTTGAGTCAAAACCACCTAGTGCAGAAGAGTTATTAGCTCTCGATCCACAGGCAGATTTATTTCAATGGGAAGAAACGATCTATGAAACAAACATAGATTGGACAAAATCATTAAATGTAACAAAACATCAGCAAGTAGGTGTCATTCAGAGAACAGCTACCACACATTTTGAACATGGAACAGCTTCTCGGTTGAAAAAAGGAACACCTATTTACTCTGTCAAGGAGCGAGAAGACCTTTTAATCGCCGAACGTAACGGACAAATCCACATATATGCCGCACATGCGGAAGGATAAAATACCTGTCATCAGATAGGTATTTTTTTAAGTTCATTTTCTTGTCATGTGCCATTGGTTTTGTTATCATAGCAAAAGTGACCACTCGGTTTCCATTGTGACCATATGGTTTTGCCGATTCGGAAAGGACTTATGAAGATGAACGAAAAGCAAGAAGAGATTTTGCGGGTATCGAAGAAATTATTTTCTCAAAAAGGCTATATGAGTGTCTCCATGCAGTCAATTGCTGATGCCTGTAAAATATCAAAAGCGTCTATTTATAAACTGTTTGATTCAAAGGAAGCTCTTCTATTGGAACTGATTAAATACAATCAGCGCAAAATGAGAGAGATTTCTCAGATCATTCATTCCGAAACGACGCTGTCCAAAAAGGAAAAATTCACAAAAAAGATTAAGCTTGAGCTTGAAGAGTTTAAAGAGAATCATAAATTTTTGAATATGCTGTCCTTTGAAGCTTTTTCACAGCATTCGCCCATCGTCATTAAGCATTTACGTGAGACACGCTCCATTATCATGCAGCGGCACAGAGACATCATTTTAAGCACATATGGTGAATCTGTTGCGCCTTATGTGTGGGATCTTGTGATTGTCCTCAACGGATTAATGAGAGAATTCATCTTGATGTTGGCGATTGAGCACAAGAACATCCAATTAGAAAATGCCGCCGAAATGATCATCGGTGTGATGGACCGTGTATCAATAAAGCCTTGCTCCATTGAGCCTGTGCTAACAGATCAGCTGATGGACTCTTATTTGCTTTCCACACAGGAAGAATATGATGAAGAAAAGCTTGTCATCTCGTACTTAACAAAAATAAAACAAGAGCTTCACACACTATCAAACGGAGAAGAAAAGGACGATCTCCTCTCTGCGTTTGAGCTGCTGAGTCAAGAACTGTCAAAGGACCAACCGAGAACCTTTTTAATCAGCTCATTGCTTGATTATTTAGGCAAACACAGCGTTTTATCTCAAAACGTGTCACAGCTGAAAAGCATTATTTTATAGATAAAGAAGGGATAATATGAACCAATCAACAACATCGTATAACCGGTCTGTGATTGTTGGGATTTTCCTCGTTGGGGCGTTCGTTGCGATCTTAAACCAAACGCTTCTCATTCCAGCGATCCCGCATATCATGGAAGAGTTCAATATTGATGTCAGTAAAGGCCAATGGCTGACCACAGCCTTTATGCTGACAAACGGGATTCTCATCCCAATTACGGCCTTTTTAATTGAGAAATTTTCAAGCCGTTCCTTAGTCTTAACGGCTCTTAGCATTTTTACAGCAGGTACCATTCTTGCTTCGTTCGCCACGAATTTCCCGGTGCTACTTGCAGCACGTATCGTGCAGGCAGCTGGCGCAGGGATTTTGATGCCGCTCATGCAAACGATCTTTTTAACCATTTTCCCAAAAGAAAAACGCGGGCAAGCCATGGGTATGGTCGGACTAGTGATTTCATTCGCACCGGCGCTTGGACCAACACTTGGCGGCTGGATTGTCGATTCCTTTAGCTGGAAGTTCTTATTCTATATTGTTCTTCCAATCGGTATTATTGATCTCATTCTTGCTTTCTTCTTAATGAAAAATGTCACACAGCAAAGAGACACTCGTATCGATGTCTTATCGGTGATCCTGTCTTCCTTCGGATTTGGCGGACTGCTGTACGGATTTTCAAGTGTCGGAACGTATGGCTGGACGAGTGCGACCGTTCTGATTTCACTCATTGTCGGTGCTGTGAGCTTGTTCTTCTTTATCCTGCGTCAGTCGAATTTGAAAAGACCGATGCTTGAGTTTGGCGTCTTTAAGTTTGCGATCTTTAGCTTAACGACCTTCCTCGGTATGCTCGTCTTTGCTTTACTGATTGGAACAGAGACGATTCTGCCGCTCTATACGCAGAATGTCAGAGGGTTATCTGCCCTTGATACAGGGCTGATCTTATTGCCAGGGGCTCTCTTTATGGGGTTCCTATCACCAATTATCGGACGAATTTTTGACAAAGTAGGCGGTAAAGGGCTGGCTCTAGGCGGGTTTACGATATTAGCTGTCACTTCCCTGCCATTTATGATGCTGAACCTTGATTCATCGATTACCCTCATTACAGTGGCCTACACGCTCCGCTTAATCGGGGTTGGGATGATCATGATGCCGCTGACAACAGCAGGTATTAACTCGTTACCACCGCATTTGATTCCGCACGGGACAGCAATGAATAATACGATGAGACAAATGGGCGGCTCTATCGGGACGGCTGTGCTTGTCTCCATTATGAGCAGCTCTGCTGCCAATGCAGCATTATCCGATCCAATGAAGTCAGCCGTTCATGGTATGAATACGTCATTTATCGTGTCTGGTGCTATTGCGGTCATTGGACTCGTTCTCTCGTTCTTCTTAAAAGAAAAACGTAAAAACAAAGTGATGAAGCAGGAGCTATCTTCTTCGTCCTCTTCTTCATAAAGACAAAGAGCTCGGCATATCGCCGGCTCTTTTTTCATCTATTCACACATAACGTCCTCCCCAAAAATACATTTGTTCATTCAGAGAAGAAAAACCTTGATAATTTGAAGAAAAGAGTTGATAATAGAAACTATTCAATTTGTGAGAAAATTTTTACTATAGGAGATGTATGCATTGAAGGTCGTTAAATTTGGTGGCAGTTCTCTTGCTTCTGGCAAGCAGCTGCAAAAGGTATTTGACATTGTCACAGCAGATCCAGCTCGAAAAGCAGTCGTTGTTTCCGCACCAGGAAAACGGCATTCAACGGATACGAAGGTCACCGATCTATTAATTAGTTGCGGTGAACAATATTTACGTTTAGGTGAAGCAAACGATTTACAAGAAGCTGTCATCGAGCGATATGCCTCGATTGCGGATGAGCTGGGATTAGGTCAAGACATTATTGACACCATCCGGCAAGATGTAAACACGTTATTACAGGCTGATTCTTCTCATCCTGAGCGTTATCTTGATGCGATTAAAGCAAGCGGTGAAGATAATAACGCAAAGCTGATTGCAGCCTACTTTCAGCATCAAGGCGTCGAAGCGCACTATGTGAATCCAAAAGAAGCCGGTCTATTTGTCAGCGACGAGCCTGGTCAAGCGCAAGTCCTTCCAGAATCGTATGATCATTTGTACAAATTAAGAGAACGCTCTGGCATTATTGTGTTCCCTGGCTTTTTCGGTTTTAGTCTAGCGGGTGATATCGTCACTTTTTCCCGTAGTGGATCAGACATTACCGGTTCCATTTTGGCAAATGGACTGAAGGCAGATGTGTATGAAAACTTTACGGATGTGGATGCAGTCTACGCCGTCAATCCAACGATCGTTCATGAACCAAAGGAAATCACAGAGCTGACTTATCGTGAAATGCGTGAATTGTCCTATGCGGGTTTTTCTGTATTTCATGATGAGGCACTTATTCCAGCCTTTCGGGCAGGCATTCCTGTTCAGATTAAGAACACCAATAATCCAACGGCCAAAGGCACAAAAATTGTAAATCAACGGGATCATACGAATGGCCCTGTTGTGGGAATCGCGTCAGACAATGGATTTTGCAGTATTTATATCTCTAAGTATTTGATGAACCGAGAAGTGGGCTTTGGACGTAAGGTGTTGCAAACGTTAGAGGAATATGGACTTACGTATGAACACGTGCCTTCTGGCATTGATGATATGACCATTATTTTAAGGCAGGATCAGCTGGAGGAGCAACAGATTGAACAAGAGCTTTTAGACCGATTAAAGCTTGTGCTTGATGCAGATGAAGTGGTTTTAGAGCGGAACCTCTCGCTTATTATGGTCGTAGGAGAAGCGATGCGTCATAATGTTGGTACAACAGCAAGAGCGGCAAAAGCACTGTCAAAAGCCAAAGTGAATATTGAAATGATCAACCAAGGCTCTTCAGAGGTGAGCATGATGTTTGGCGTCAAAGCGGCTCAAGAAAAAGAAGCCGTTCAAGCCTTATATGAGGAATTTTTCTCTATGTCCACGGTGCCTGTCTCCATTTAATCAGCAGACTGTCAGATCTCCGGATCGGCAGTCTTTTTGATCTCACACGATTTGCGCATTAAAGTATATCTATTTCTCGTTTGATTTTGTATGATAGAGACAAATCAACTATTGTTCCGGCCATTGATCGGAGCTACAAGGAGTCCTAATCCATGCCTCGTCAACAACTATTAAAACAGTTTCGCAATTTTCATGATGCTTCTACAAGTATTTTAAACATGATGAGTCAATTCATTCATATGAATACACTGTTTATTGCTAAAAATGATCAAAACACCAATCAGATTGTGAAGGTGCTAAATCATGACGAGCAGCTTCTTGAAGAAGGGGAAGAAAATCCTTACGAGAAGACATTTTGCAAGCTGGCGGTCGATCATCGCGATACGCTGTTGATCCCTGATATCCGCTTGGACGAGCGTTCAAAAAACTTAGACGTCACGAAACAGCTGCAAGGCGGCTCATTTATTGGGGTTCCCATCGATTTTACTGATGGTACGAACTACGGAACCATTTGTGGACTTGACCTAAGGCCGCAGCAATTTACAGAAGAGCATGTTCATATGTTTGAAACGATGGCATCTTTGTTGAGTTACGTCTTAGAACTCGACCAGGCCAATCGGCAGATTCAGCAATTATCTGTACCGATCGTACCTGTTGTTGACGGTGTCGCCGTGCTCCCTCTTCTTGGTGATATCGAAGAGACACGTGCGCAGCATATTTTAGAAACCATTTTACAGGAAAGTTACAGGCTGTCGCTCTCTCATTTGGTCATTGATGTTTCAGGGACAAAACGACTCAATGAACAAAGCATTCAATACTTGGTCAGCTATGCACAAACGTTAAGACTGTTAGGCATTTCAGCTGTTTTAACAGGAATTAAGCAAGACCTTGCGCTGAGTGCGATTCAATCGAATATTTCATTTAAAGACATCACCATTCGTAAGGATTTACCGCAGGCACTTGCTCATATCGGCCTAACGTTCTCCAAAACAGAATGATGAAGATACACCAAAAAGGGCTAAACGGAGTTTAGCCCTTTTTCTTCTTTTCAGCGTGATAGAAAACCTTTGCAGTCTAGGAAAGACGAGTACCGGCGCGGAGCGAATTTCACCGGCACGCAGGACTGACACCGAATGCGAGGGTTTGTCTACACGCTGAGGCTAAACAGAGTTTAGCCCTTTTCCTGTGGAAGCGGTAAACGAATGATAAATGTTGTTCCCTTATGTTTTTCACTTTTTAAATCAATCTGTCCGTCGTGCAAGTCCACAAGCTGCTTGACAATCGACAGGCCAAGTCCGTATTCTCCATATGGTGTATTCGTTCTCGAAATATCCGCTTTATAAAAACGTTCCCAAATGTGTTTGACTTCTTCGGGTGCAATGCCGATTCCCGTGTCTTCTACTTCAATGATCGTTTCCCCATTCTCTTCTTTCCCTCTCAAAGAAATACGGCCGCCTTCTGTAAATTGGATGGCGTTCTTTGTGATGTTGACGAGGATTTGAATGAGCCGGTCATAATCTGCGTATACCTTTTGTTCAGGGTGAACCTCTACCATGAGCTGATTGTTTTTCTCTTCAGCCATTCGGCTCAGCTGCTCCTTAATCACTTCAAACGTATCAATGAGTGGATAGTGAAATTTTTGAAGGGTGATTTGATTCGACCTGATTTTCTCATAATCCATATTTTCATTGACGAGACGCAGCATTCGTTTTGTCTCATCAGTGATGAGCGCATAGCATTTCTCTTTCTCTTCTGCCGGCACATCCGCAGTATTCAGCCATTCGACCAATCCTCGAATGGTCGTCAGCGGTGTTTTCAATTCGTGAGACACATCCGCAATGAATTGGCGTCTCCGTTTTTCAAGCCGGTCAATTTCCTCTCTTGACCGTTGAAGACGATTGGCCATCATATTAAAATCCTCACCTAGTGTGCCAATTTCATCAAGGTGTTTGTTTTCAAGATGAATGTTGTAGTCACCATGCGCAATTTTCTCAGTTGCCTCTCTCAGTTTTTTGATACGATTCACATGGAACTTCGACAGAAACAGGCTGAGAATAAAGGTAATCGTCAATGCCACAAACACGATGATATATAAATACCGGTTCATTTGAGCAATCAGCTCTTCTGCTCCTTGAATAGGAGCTATGAGCACCACCCCGCCCTTCAGCTTTCCGTCTTCCATGACAGGAAGTGCCACAAGTGATGCTTCTTGATCAAGCCGGCGCGAATCACTTCGCTTGACAATGATTTCTTCTCCTTTTGCAAGCTTGGCCCACAAATCTTTTGTGAGTAACGCTTCATGCGGTGGCATCTCTTGCTGCTGAGACAACACAGTCCCTTTTTCATCAAAGACGAAAAAACGGATTTGTCTTGTCGAAAGAATGTCTTCAAATGGACGCAAACGGAAGTTCATCTCGGCTTTCGACAGTTGTTTAAAATTCTCCAAAATTTCATTCCCATACGAACTCATTTCGTCTACCCTATTTTGATAGGCAATATCTTTTACAAAATGAGACATGAGGGTGCTGATAATAATGATGGCAATGAGCAATAACCCAAGGTGACTAATCAGCAACTGGTAAAAATATTTAATCTTCATCGAACTTATACCCTACGCCCCATACCGTATACAGAAAGGGCTTAGGTCCGTCTCCGATTTTTTGGCGCAATCGTTTAATATGAACATCAACTGTTCGTTCATCACCATAAAATTGGTATCCCCAAATTTGCTCCAGCAATTGTTCTCGTGAAAATACTTGCCGAGGATGCTGAATAAAAAAGCACAGCAGATCGTATTCCTTTGGCGTTAAATTTTCGATCCGTTTCCCCTCTAGAAACACTTCTCTCGTTTTTTTATCTAACTGAAAATGTTCGGTCTCTAGCCGTTCATCCTCTTTCGCTCCTTCTTCAGTAGATGTTGTTTGAGCAAAACGTCGTTTCACTGCTTTGATTCTTGCCATTAAGGTGAGCGGACTAAAGGGTTTTGTCACATAATCATCTGCCCCAAGATCGAAGCCCAGCACCTGATCAGATTCCGTTTCCTTTGCTGTCAGCATAATAATCGGAACATCACTGATCTGGCGTACTTTTTGACAAATGGTCAGACCATCCATTGAAGGAAGCATGACATCTAAGATGAGCAGATCCCAATCCTCCTCTTGCTTAAATCGATTCAATCCTTCTAATCCATCATGGACGAATTCCGCTTGAAACCCTTCTCGTTGAAAAAACATATCCGTCATTGTACAAACACTCTGGTTATCTTCAATCATTAATATTTTCATCATCAGCCTCCGCTGTTGCCTTTGTTTTTCTTTATGTAGCTTTATTTTACATGTTCCTTCTCAAATCTCAATTGGATTGATACGATTTCATGAACTTATCATGCTTTGGTCATCTTTTATTCATACTTTTTGATGGAGTTGACATTTTGGGGAATCACATTGTTCTTTTTTAATATCGTAGAATGGAAAAATGAAGGAATTGTAGAGGATAGTCTAAGATGAGGACAGTGTCATTTACGTTCTTTGAGAAGAAGAAGTCTCCCATGAAGTAAAAGAATGAAATGACACGCTTCCTGATCATTATAAATGGTCTATATAAAACAGTTTGGAACTGGTCATGCATATCGAGGGCGGTATGTCCTAACGAAGCTAATTGTGATTTTCTATAAGGCACCCCATTTCGATGCGAATTTCCTTTTTCTTTATATCTTCATTTGAATAAGAGTTGACATTTAATCCAATCAGTTGAAAGCCATTTTTCAAATAAAACTGGATAGCTGGAAAATTGGATGATTGGGTTTCTAATACAATCATTCTAACTCTCAATTCACGAGCGCGTTTTTTTGCCATTTTAATGAAAGTGCTGCCAATACCTTTTCTTTTAAATTGTTTATCCACATATAAATCATGAATGAGTAATGTATTATTCCATTTCATGTGTTGAATGACTATAATTCCAGTTTCTTCACCATTCATCTCTGACACGTAAACCTCTGAACCCTCTTTATATGGATCGAAAATCTCCTCTTTTAAATTTTTTTTAACTGGCGCTTCAAATACTTCTTCTGTAAGGGAGATGTTCCAACCATTGTGACTGGTTTCCATATGAATATCATAGTATTTTTCAGATGTATATTGATAATATACTTGTTTTCCTTTAGGATAATTTTTTTGATAGATACGACGAATCGTTAACATTTCATACTCCCTTCATTTCAATGATTTAAATCTTTAATCGTACTACTAAATTCGTCGATTTGCGATTTGATACCTTTAAAAATACACCTAAAAGATAAAACTCGTTTTGCCTCTGTCATAGAATAGGATCGTTTTTAAATGTGATTGTTGTAGATCAAGATCAATTGTTACCTGACGAAGAGAATATCTTCTTTGACGTCATAAGTGTATTCACTCTTATAAGAATAAGGACATTTAAAAAGCTCATCTCCAAAGATGAGCTTTTTTCATATCACACGAGCAACTTCAGATAAGCAGCGTCATTCCCCTCTTCAACCGCCTGTAAAAGCTGCTTTGCCTGTGATGTGCTGGTGACGCTGCTTAACTTTTGTATGATGTCTTCTGTCGATAACGCACAGCCTGGTGCTCCCCGAGGGATATCGACCCGTTTGCTGATGGTGGTGCCGTCAGATAAGGTGAGCTTTACAATCGTAAATCGTCCTTTTGGCACTGCGTCTGGATGGGGTTCTATCGTTTGATCATATACTCTATTTACCCGCTTCATCCATGTCCGCAGCTCTGGTGAAATGGCTTTTTTCGTAAAAGCATCCAGTGATAAAGGTTGTCCAAACACCGCTAGTGCGATGACATACTCGACACTAAATCGTCCCTCTTCTCCCGTCAAAGGTGTCCGCTCCGTGAGTGCGGCATCTCCGCCAGGCGGAAACATGATGTCGACCTGTTCGATCTTCCCCTGTAAGGAAGAGTGTTCTTGTACCAATGACTCGATCGCATCAGCTGCATGATGCGCCGCTGAACAGAACGGATACACTTTAAACCATAGGCCTGGCGACACGATACGCCACGCAGTGCCATAGTCGTCTAGCAGACGTCTTTCCGCTAGTTTCTGATCCCCATAGAGAGAAAAGAAGCCCAGCTCTCCATCCAGAAGCGATTCACTCCCGCCAAAACCTGAACAAGCTAAATCCATGGACCATACGGCTGTTTTAGCGGCGAGGCCAGCTTGTAATGGTTTCATATCAGTCCCAAACTGCTTTCGCATTCCAGCTGATTGCGCACCTGCAAAGCCGATCGCTTTCGCCAGCTCTTTCTGTGAAACTTGTTTCAAATAACCAATCGCACAGACTGCTGCAATGGCTCCGAGAGTTCCCGTATTATGCCAGCCCCGCTCATAGTGCGACTTGCCGATGGATTCACCTAGCCTTGCCATTACTTCGACGCCAGTAATGTAGGCTGCTAGAAATCGATCACTGTACGCCTCCCCGTTGGTCAGCTGGGAAAGCAAGGCCGGGATGATGACCGCACTTGGGTGTCCTCTCACATCAGAATGCACATCATCATAATCAAGGGCGTGAATCAGGTAGCCATTTAGCATGGCCGCGGATTGACGGCTGACCTTCTTCCCTTGTCCAATGACAGGAATTTGAGCCGCGCCGCCTTCTTGTTCCACCAGCGCCATGAGCTTCTGAATCCCTTCATCCTCTTTTGCAGCAAGCGCTGCTGCCGCAGCGTCTAACAAACCGTTTCGAGCCATTTGAACGGCCTGTTGATCTTGCAGCGGATCAGCAGAGAGCACTGCCTCTGCGAGCTGTTTCGTTAGTTCCATGATCTTGACTCCAATGCCCGAACCGCAAGCTCGGTAAAGAAGGCAGCGGCAACAGGGAGTGCGTCTTCATTTAACGTAAAGGCAGGGTGATGCCATTCCTCGGTACCGCTCGTCCCCATCCAGACGAAAAAGCCTGGAATGTGCTCTTGGTAAAGGGCAAAGTCTTCTCCGCCTGGTGACTGTTCTGCCTCCACTACTGCGAGATCAAGCGCTCCTGCCGTTTCTTCCACAACCTTTGTCAAACGCTCGTCATTCATCACAGAAGGTAAATACGGATGCCATTTCACTTCTGCCTTTGCGCCAAATCCTTCTGCGATACCGCTCACGATCTGTTTCATGAGATCTGGAATCATCGCTCTCACTTCAGGTTCAAACGTCCGAACGGTCCCTTCCATCTCGACGCGATCAGGTATCACATTCCATGATGTGCCGCCTTGAATACGTGTGATGCTGACAACAGCATGATGTAAAGAACTAATGCGGCGGCTGACAATTTGCTGTAGGGCGCTTGTGATCTGACCGCTGATGGCAATCGGATCAATTGTGTGATTTGGAATTCCAGCATGACCACCCGTTCCTTGAATGTCAATTTCAAAGCGATCGACACTCGCCATTAATGCTTTTTCTCTTATCCCGATGG
Source organism: Bacillus sp. FSL K6-3458 (assembly GCF_038005045.1). Classification (NCBI taxonomy): domain Bacteria; kingdom Bacillati; phylum Bacillota; class Bacilli; order Caryophanales; family Bacillaceae; genus Bacillus; species Bacillus sp. FSL K6-3458. The sequence continues at coordinate 3,641,886 of NZ_JBBOSI010000001.1, forward strand.
TGCCAACTGGCAGGTTAGGTTTATTGTGCATACCAAATATCGCATCCACTCCATTTAAGACGCCTGCCTCTATGACGTGTTTCGCTCCTTGCGCCACTTCCTCAGCCGGCTGGAACAAAATGCGGACTGTTCCCTTGAGCTCATGTTTCCGTTCGTTTAATAGGACGGCCGCACCAAAAATCGAAGCGGTATGGAAATCATGGCCGCATGCATGCATTTTCCCTTGTATCTTTGAAGAAAATGGTTCGCCAGATGCTTCTTCAATTGGAAGTGCGTCAATATCGGCTCTCAGAGCAATCGTTGGTCCCTCTTGTTCTCCTTTGATTTCACAAACGACCCCTGTTTGAAGGTCTGGGAAATCGAGCACTGTGATCCCTTCCTCTTCTAACCAGCCTCGTAGTTTTTTTGTCGTTTCATACTCTTCAAATGCTAGCTCTGGATGCTCATGAAGCGCTCGGCGTATGTTAATTAAACGTTTGTTTAAAGCTTCATTTTCTATTGATTTCACTGATACTCACCCCTCTAAAGAGTAAAAAGCAGCTTATGCTTCTTCAGCCGCTGCTTCTTTTTGGATAAATCGTTTTGTTCGTTCATTCTTCGTTTCGTCAAATAGTTCGGTTGGCGTTCCCTGCTCAATGATATGACCATCTGCCATAAAAATCACATGATCTGCTACTTCTCTTGCAAACGCCATTTCATGTGTCACGATGATCATCGTTGTTTCTTGAATGGCAATGGATTTAATGACTTGAAGCACACCTGAGACAAGTTCTGGATCGAGTGCTGATGTTGGTTCATCCAGCAAAATCGCATGTGGATCAACCGCTAAGGCTCGGGCAATCCCGATTCGCTGCTGCTGACCGCCGGATAGTGTGACCGGGTAGCTGTCAGCTTTTTGTTCTAGCCCTACTTGTTTCAATAGCTTCATACCGATCTCATTTGCCTGCTGTTTTGTCATTTTTTTCGTCACAAGCAGTGACTCTGTAATGTTTTGCAGGGCTGTTTTGTTTTTGAATAAATTATAGTTTTGAAACACCATGGCCGTTTGCTGACGCAGGTGATGGGCTTCTTTACGTGTATATTTAGACGCATTCAGCTTCGCATCGCCAATTTCAATCGTACCTTCATCTGGCGTTTCTAATAGATTTAGACAGCGCAGCAATGTTGATTTACCGGAGCCAGAAGGTCCGATAATGGCCACAACCTGCCCTTTTTGCACGTCAAGATTAATTCCGTCTAAGACGACAAGGTCGCCGAATGATTTTTTCAAATTGGTGAGCTTGATCATGTCCACACCTCCTTAATTCCGGTAAGGTTTGCTGATTTTTCGTTCAAATAGGTCTTGTAGGAAACTATAAATGATGGTGAGTACCCAATACACAATGCCAACCGCTAAATACGTTTCAAAGTACTTATAGTTGGCCGATGCAATCATTTTCCCTTGCGCAAACATTTCTGCCACCCCAATGGTAAAGGCAAGCGATGTTTCTTTTAAAAGTCCAATAAAGGTATTCCCCGTCGCTGGAATGGCATTTCTGACGGCCTGCGGGAAAATAATTCTGACGTAAGACTGCCATCTTGTCATGCCGACAGATAAACAGGCCTCAAGCTGCCCTTCATCCACTGAATTAAGAGCCGCTCTAAAAATTTCTGCTAAGTACGCTGAGTTTTTAATACTTAAACCGATAATGACCGCTGTTAAGGCATCCATTGAGGTCATCGCAGGGAATAGCTGCGGAAGACCAAAATAAATGAGAAAGAGCTGAACCAAAGTTGGAACCGCTCTGAAAAAAGAAATATACAGCTTGGCAAATTGGTATAAGACAGGTATCCGGTTTTTCGTTATAAGCGCGAATACCACACCAATGATAATGGCAAATACCATGGAGACAATCGCCATGAAGATCGTTATCGGCAAGTATTGAATCAAGGTTGGAAAAACCGTCACCATATACTGCCAATCAATGTGATTCATGTCTGCTTTTCACCGCCGCTGTTGTTATTTTTTAATTGGAACTGTGACATCATCTTTGAAATATTTCTCAGACAATTTCTTCAGTGTTCCGTCTTCTCTTAATTCTTTGATCGCTTGATTGAATTCTTCTCTTAGCTTGTCGTGCTTTTCATCTTTGGCAAATGGGTAGCCGACTTCTTCATATACGATTGGGTTGCCGACGATTTTGAGTGGAAGTCCTGTTTTTTCAATTTGAGCTAACAAGACACTGCGTCCGTTGACGTAAGCATCTACACGGCCATTTGCGACTTCATTTAAGACACCGTCTTGTGTTTCATATGTTTTAATGTTGATTTTCTTGTCTGGGTCTTTGCTCTCTAGGTTTTTGGCATGGTTTGAGCCAAGAACAGCCGCCACCGTTTTTCCTTTTAAGTCGTCAAGTCCTTTAATGTCCTTGTTGTCCTTCTTGACAATGATTTGTGTTCCTGCGTATGCATACGTATCTGTAAAGTTGAACGTTTGTTTACGCTCATCTGTAATCGCAACTTGGTTTGATACGGTATCCAGCTTACCAGATGTCAGCTGGCCCATCAGTCCGCTGAATTCACTCAGCTGCCAGTCTAGTTTGTAACCTAGCTTTTTCGCAATGGCTTCTGTGACCTCGACATCAAATCCTACTAGTTTGCCGTTTTCTTTATAAGCAAATGGATAGCTTTGGCCTGTAGCGCCCACTTTAAGCACTTTCTCGTCTTTGCCTTCACTCTGATTGCCCCCGCCGCATGCCGCTAACACCGCAAGCATTGCCGCAAATAAAACAACTAGCCACTTTTTGTTTTTCATGTTCGTACACCCTTCTTTCCTCTTATGGTTGTGTAATATCTGATCTTAATTGTTTTTTAAAATAAATGGTGATATGGCCTTTGCCTAGATCCTTTTCACCTGCTCTGATATAGCCTTTACGCTCATACATGTCCATGAGCCACGGATGCTTATCAGCTGTCCCAAGAGAGACAAACGGTACCTTTAGTGTGTCCCTTAGCACTTCAGTTTCAACCCACTCAAGCAAGGCTGAGCCTGTGCCTTTTTTTGCCGCTGGTTCTGAAGCAAACCACCATATATGCGGAACGCCGAATGGTCCTGGCTGTTCTCCCCAAGGCATACGGAGTGATAAGGTGGAGAGAAGCTCTCCGTTTTCTTCCATTACATAGCAAAGGTTCTTTTGTACATTTTTCTGAACGAGGGCGACATCTGCATGTGCTGCTTGGAACTGGATGCCGAGCTCACGAATCGGTTCATAGGCTCTTGTTGTCAGTTCAAGCAGCGCTTCTATATCATCCTCAGTTGCCAGACGAAACGTATATCCCAACGTTAGTCACCTCACCTTTATGTCGTGTAGCGATTTTTTGGCTGTTTTAATCCGAGATTTTCTCGTAAAGTTTTTCCTGTGTATTCTGTTTTGAACAGGCCTCTTTCCTGAAGGATCGGAACGACGCGGTCTACGAAGGCATCAAGTCCTTCTGGCAATAATGGCGGCATCACGTTAAAACCGTCAGCTGCTTCCTCAACGAGCCATGTCTCCATCACATCTGCTAGCTGCTCTGGTGTTCCAATGAAGATATGGTGCCCACGGGACCCTGCAACAGATTGGTAGAGCTGGCGAATGGTCAGGTTGTCCTTTCTCGCCATATTCATCACAAGGTCAAAGCGGCTTTTCACGGCATTTGACGCGCTTGGATCAATCTCTGGAAGCGGTCCGTCTAGTGGATACTGCGAAAGATCAATACCCCCTAAGTAGTTTTGTAAAATGCTAAGGCCGATTTCTGGAACAATCAGCTCTTGTAATTCTTCATACTTCGCTTTTGCCTCTTCTACTGTATCGGCAATGATTGGGAAGATGCCCGGCATGATGCTGACATCCTCTCTAGCTCGTCCAGCAGCCTCTACTTTTCCCTTCAAGCTTTGGTAAAATTCCTTCGCTTTGTCGAGATCGTTTTGTGCCGTAAAAATAAGCTCAGCCGTTTTAGCCGCAAGCTTTTGACCATCTTCAGAAGACCCTGCTTGAATGATCACTGGCTGTCCTTGAGGGGTGCGTGATACATTAAGCGGACCCCGTACGGAGAAGAATTCACCTTTGTGCTGCAGCTCATGAAGCTTACTAGGCTCAAAGAATTCTCCTGTTTCTTGGTTTCTGATAAGTGCGTCCTCTTCCCAAGAATCCCACAAACCTTTGACGACATCGACGAATTCTTCAGCTCGTTCGTATCGTTTGTGGTGTGCTAAATGCTCTTCTCCGCTAAAATTTTTCGCTGTTTCTTCAATAGAAGATGTGACCACATTCCATGCTGCTCGTCCGCCTGATAAATGATCGAGTGAGGCAAACTGTCTTGCAATATGGAATGGCTCACTGTATGTAGTTGATGCTGTTGCTGCTAAACCAATTGTTGAGGTAGACTCTGCAATCGAAGAAAGCAGGGTGAGCGGTTCAAATCTCGTTAATACATTTGGATGAGATGTATGATTAATTGATAAGCTGTCGGCTAAAAAGAGCAAATCCAGCTTCCCTTCCTCGGCCTTTTTCGCTAATTGTTTAAAGTAATCAAGATTCATGGCTGCGTCTGGTACTGCTTTCGGATGTCTCCAAGAGGCGACATGATGTCCAGTTCCCGCGATGAATACGCCTAGCTTGAGCTTCCGTTTCGGCTGTGACACTTGTTCTTCATCCTTTCTATATCTTCCTTGTATCAAGTGATTATTTTACAAGATACATTTTTCTGATTGAATTAATCGGTTTTATCCATAAAAAAAGGGCAAATGTTGTGAAAAATGAAAAATAATTATTACTATATGCCCTTTTTACATGATTGTCAACCGCCTTCTGAACCTCCAAAAAAAGGGATTCACAGGCGTTTACGGTGGATCAATTTCAATATTTCCGATGAGCCGGTCCGTGGAGTGTGTCATCAATTGACTGCGCTCTAGTACGTTATGGGCAATCACCGAATGAGTGGAAGATGTGGTGCGGACGGCAATCGCTTTTTGAGGAGAGAGATTAATGATGTTATTCCGCAGCACACGTGCTGAGACAACTTCATCAAGAAAAACGGCTGTCGGCTGTCCGATTGAACGATTTAAATAAAAGCGGTTATCACCAATTTGGGGTGAGCCATTTTTAATATACATCACCACATATAAGGACGTTTCTTCAAAGGAATTGTCTTTAATCTCTAAAGGAGCGGTCGTATTGCTGTAAACGGCGTAGTTTTGAAAGTGCTTAAAACGATTCTGCCATATGAAAGCCTTTGCATTTCCTGTCACGCTGATCGTATACGAAGATGCGAGCTGTGAATGTCCTTCTTGAATAAAGTGATTGCCGTTGATCCCCGCTTCTCCCTCCTGCACCCATATCCCTCGACTGAATTCCTTGAATTGATTATGCTGAATTAAGATATTCGTTCCTCTGACCATCGCCGCATCGATGACAGAGTAGACGGTATTGTTTGAAAAAACAATGCTGTCTGATTGATAAATACGCAGCGATGTACTTCTAAGCCGTGTGTTCGTCCCTGACTCAATATGGTTTCCTTCTATTAAAATACGATTGGCCATATAGACAGACACAGCCGCATCTTCAAAAAGACTGATTTTATTACCTGTGATGTGCACGCTGTCTCCCCTCACATCAATACCCTTTTCAAATCCTTCAATCATATTGCCAATAATGATCACATTGTTTTCCGATTGATCAAGCGGCACGCCTAAGCTCGTAATCCCTGCTTTTGTCACGCCCCCTCCCACTGCACGAATCAAATTATTCGCAATGATCATTTCAGTGGCGAAGCCATAGGAGATACTGCTGTCCGTTTGATTGCCTTCAATGATCACACCATAGCCGTTGAAATTATAGATAGAGCTGGCTGCGCCGCCTCTGACTATGTTGTTTCGAATTTGAATATTCAGCGGTTCCTCCAAGTTGGTCGCATTTTCTCCGTATCCTTCAATATCAATGCCCATTTTTGGCTCGACCCCGTTTACCCCTGCCCTTTCAAGCAAACAGTCTTCCACAATGACACCATCACAGCCTGTAATAGAAATATTGTTTCGCCTTGAATCAGTGATGGTGCAGCCAGAAATATGAATTGACGAAGCAGGCGAGTACGATTCGATATGGGTCAATAAACCGTGCGGACTGACAATGATACCGTCTCCCGTACAATTGTTGATTTGAACACGATCGATATTCACATGGGAAGCACCTTCAATACACACCCCGAAGCCCCATTCATGTGTTTTTCTTTCTGGCGGGAGCGCCTTGTACACATGCTCATCACGGTCGCCTTCAATCCGCCCGCCCCGAATGGTCACATGCTCTACCTCTCCTATATAAAAGGCTGCATATCCCCACGAATCATTTGGTTTCACTTTGATGACGGCATCTGATGCCATCTCAATACAAATATGACTTGGCACTCGTATGCCGGCATGACGAAAAGGAAAAAATTGATCCCCCCTGTACACCGCATCTATTAGATACGTTCCACTCGGCAACCAGACGTGGGAGTAGCCCTGTGCTTTTGTCCATTCCAGGCATTCGTTCAGTTTCGCTGTACAGTCCGTTTTCCCGTCAGCAATCACGCCAAAGTCTAATACATTGACAATGGGTTTCTTCAGATCAGATTCATTTACATCCCCCAATGAAAACCCCTCCTTTTTACACATGTCCTCTTGTCATCCTATGCATGTGGGAAAGGTTTGCTTGTACGATATTTCAAATTTTATATAAATTCTTCTGGAATAACTTTCCGATGATTTTCACTTGAGCGAATTTTTCATCTTTTTGAGTCTTTACGCCTATTGAACTAACATTTTCCTGTTTTAGAATAGTTTTATATTGACACAAGAACTATACAAGAATATCATTTTTCTCATATCTCTTTTTTTAAGAAAGGATCTATGCCATGTCTACAATTGACCACGATAAAATTGTTAAAAGTGTTCCTCAAAAAGGGTTTTTTGGACATCCTAAAGGACTTTACACACTGTTTTTCACTGAATTTTGGGAGCGTTTTTCTTATTATGGCATGCGTGCACTGCTTATTTATTATATGTACACAGAGGTGACAAAAGGCGGTCTTGGCTTCGACCAGACAACCGCTAATTCGATCATGTCTGTCTATGGTGCGCTTGTCTACATGTCAGGCATTATTGGCGGATGGCTTGCCGACCGGGTATTTGGTTCGTCCAGTACGGTCTTTTATGGCGGGGTATTCATTATGCTTGGTCATGTCATTTTGGCACTGCCTAGCGGAGCAACAGCGCTCTTTATTAGTATGGGGCTGATTATTATTGGAACAGGTCTCCTAAAGCCGAACGTATCAAACATAGTCGGTGACCTGTATACAAAAACAGACCCCCGCAGGGATTCTGGATTCAGTATTTTCTATATGGGGATCAACATGGGTGGTTTTATCGCCCCATTAATTGTCGGAACACTCGGTCAAAAAGTGAATTTCCACCTTGGTTTCTCACTCGCTGCCGTTGGTATGCTTGTTGGACTGATTACGTTTGTCATCACGAAAAAGCCGAATCTTGGACTTGCCGGCACTTATGTCACAAATCCACTATCAGCTGCTGAACGCAAGAACTTCAAAATTTTCGGTACATTGATCGTGATTGTACTTGCTGTTTTTGCTGTCATCGGTATTCAAACAGGAGCGCTCACGATTAATCTATTCACTTGGTTTGTCAGTGTCCTTGGTGTGCTGATTCCAATTGTTTATTTTATTGTGATGTATTTTAGTAAAAAAACGAGTGCAGTGGAGCAGTCGAGGGTACTCGCTTATATTCCATTGTTCCTAGCTGCGGTGATGTTCTGGGCCATTCAAGAACAAGGCTCAAATATTTTAGCCACATATGCAGATCAGCGAACAAACTTGAATTTCCTTGGCATGACATTAGCCTCTTCTTGGTTCCAATCATTGAACCCAATCTTTATTGTGCTCCTGTCACCAGTATTTGCTTGGTTATGGGTCAGACTCGGTAAGAAACAGCCGTCTACCCCGATTAAATTCTCACTTGGCCTTCTGTTCGCAGGATTATCCTTTATCATCATGATCATTCCTGCCTACATGTCTGGACCACATACACTTGTAAGCCCACTATGGCTCGTTCTAAGCTTCTTCCTTGTCGTCATCGGAGAGCTTTGCTTATCACCAGTTGGGCTGTCAGCCACAACAAAACTGGCACCTGCTGCCTTCTCAGCGCAAACGATGAGCCTTTGGTTCCTTTCAAATGCAATGGCACAGGCCATCAATGCGCAAGTGGTCAAGCTATTTGATAAAGTGCCAGAAACCGTCTATTTCGGGATCATCGGCATGCTCGCCATCATTTTATGTGGCGCTATGCTCCTGCTTACACCGGTGATTAAGAAAGCGATGAAGGGCGTGCATTAAATTGAAAAAGAAGCCTCCCAAATGGGAAGGCTTCTTTTTTTGAATTAAAACCGAATCTCATCATCTCCGTGGATTTGCAGCTGGAGCGGTTCACTTTTCACCTGATGTTTTTTCACATAGCGGTGATAGACAACATATCCAATGATCATGAGCGGTACGCCGACATACAGCCCAATCCGCTGCTCCGCATCAAAGGCAAGACTGATTAGCACAATCGAGTTCAGCGTGATCGCAATAATCGGCAGTGCCGGATAAAGAGGGGTTTTAAATTTTAGGTTTTCCAGCTTTCCGCCTGCTTTCAAATATCTTCTGCGGAAAAGCAGCTGTGATAATGTAATCGTAATCCAGCCGGTTTGGGCACTCATGCCCGCAATAGACACGATCCAAGCAAAAACGGTTTTCTCTGCAAAGAATCCTGATAATAACGAAATACCTGTAAACAGGAAAGTGAGCAGTAAGGCATTCATCGGGATCCCCCGCTGATTGACTCGTCTAAACGCCTTCCCTGCCATTCCTTCCTTCGACAAAGAGTACAGCATTCTCGTAGAGGCATATAGGCCAGAGTTCGCCACAGATAATAAAGCAATGATAATGACAAAGTTCATGATATCTGCCGCATAAGGAATGCCCGTTCTCTCAAACACAGTGACAAATGGGCTTTGCAGCACACTCGCTTCTTTCCAAGGCACCATACCCGCTAAGACAAAAATAGATAAAACGAAAAAGACAAGGGTGCGCCAAACCGTCTGATGAATCGAGCGAGGTACGGTTTTCTCCGGATTTTCACTTTCTCCTGCCGCAATCCCGATCAGCTCCGTCCCTTGAAACGAAAAATTCACCGTGATCATCGTGACGACAACGGCCAGCAAGCCATTCGGAAACAGGCCGTCACTCACAAAATGACTAAAGTAAGGAGCTGGTTCCCCGCTCGTCGTTTGAATAAAACCAAACATCGCCGCTCCACCTACGCCAATAAATAGTAAGATGGCAACAATCTTAATGGTTGAGAAGAAAAACTCCGACTCCCCGAACGCTTTCGCTGATCTGGCATTTAATAAGAACAAACACAGCCCAAATATGAGACACCAAATCCACACATCCACTTGTGGAAGCCAGCGTCTCATCAGCTGCCCTGCTGATAAAAATTCCAGCGCCACGGTGGCTGCCCAGCCAAGCCAATAAATCCAGCCAACAGCAAATCCTGCTGCAGGACTCACAAATTTCGTCGCATACGTATGAAACGACCCCGACACAGGAAGCGCGACTGACAGCTCTCCAAGACACAGCATGGTTAAATACATAATCAATCCGCCCACTATATAGGAAAGAACAGCTCCAACTGGCCCTGCTTGTCCAATCGTATAGCCTGTTCCAAGGAAAAAGCCTGTCCCAATGACACCGCCAAGAGAAATCATAAATAAATGGCGGGAGGTCATCGCCCTTTTCAATTGTTCGGGCTGATTTTGTCCAACATCCACAATGATGCCCTCCTTCTTCTAAGATGTTCTGTTATCAAAACATGTCTCCATGTGATTATTCCATTTTCAAAACAACCTACTAATTATACATCTTTTATAATAAATATGCTTCCTTCTATCGTCACTGTTACAAAGTCTTTATTTTAGTAATGTTCGCACAACTATACGGTGATTCTGATCATTTGATAGGATGCCTTATATCCAAAAGAATTGCACGAAAAAACCAGCATGCAAACTTACATGACACACTGGTTTCATTTCCCTCTATTCGAGTCTCATTTCAAACAGTCATGAGTCATTTTTCTTTTGTAGATACTCTTTGATAAAAACATCTATTTCTTGAAAGCAGCGATTTTTAGATTCAGCGTGAAAAGTCGTAGAATCTGGATTGGCGAACCCATGCTGCCCCTTTACTATTTTCACGCAAAGCTTTTCCTTTTTCTCCAAAACATTCGCAACTTCCCGAGGGTTAAAAGATACTTCAACTTCCGGGAAAAATAACAGTGTATTGCAGGCAGGCGTCATATCGAGAAAATCTCTTATCCGTGAACCATAAAATCCAATGACTCCGGTAAACAACTGATCATATTGGCTGCATTGCCAAGCAATTGTTGCCCCCACACTAAAACCTATCAGACATATGTCTCTCTCTGCATTTTTCGTTTTTAACTCTTTTGCCACATTCAATACGATCGTTACCGATTCATCAAAACCAACTTTATTCATAAAGTAGTCATATGCCTCATTCTCACTGGCATGAGGGAAGTGTTTAGCCTGTCCTAATAAATGAGGACAATAAACCTCAAAACCAGCTTTGTCAAAATGATCGATCATACTCTTCATATGATCATTTATTCCGTATATTTCGTGTACTAAAATCATGACAGGTTTTTGTTTCGATGTATGCAAATGATCACACTTCCCTTTTATTCCGTTTGTTCACTGGAGAATCGTGTACTTTAAAAAGTCATTTAAGTCGACTGATCAACACCCACATAAACTTCTTTTGATGTGAAAATCATAGCATATTTTACCATTAAGTAGTCTATCTCACATTCTCATCAATCGAACTCTCTTCATCATCGTTTGAGAATGCGTTTGGTTTTATCCACCTTTTGTTTTGGGTATAGTTCTATCGTTTATCCGTTCAACCAGTTCAAGGCATAAAGTTGGTGAGATTCGCTCAAGCTAGTTTCAAATGCTTTACTTTTAGGTTGCTTCTCTGTAAGATCATATGTTGTAAATACCAACAAGAAAAGTGGGGAATAAAATGAAAAAAATGTTCTTTGCCATTATTTTAGGCGCTTGTGTTGCATTGATCACAGCATGTGGATCAGCTGCAAACGACAGCGCAAATAAACAATCTGGGTCTAAGGAATCAGGTGACCTTTGGAAGTCCATTCAGGATAAAGGCGTATTAACCATCGGTACAGAAGGTACATATGCTCCTTTCACCTTCCATGACAAAAAGACAGATAAATTAACTGGCTATGATGTCGAGGTCATCACAGAAGTCGCAAAACGTCTTGACTTAAAACCAGAATTCAAAGAAACACAATGGGACAGCATGTTTGCTGGTCTGAATTCAAAACGTTTTGATGTGGTAGCGAACCAAGTTGGTAAAACTGGACGTGAAAATCAATATGATTTCTCTGATAAATACACAACATCTCAAGCCATTGTTGTGACAAAATCAGATAACAATGACATCAAGAAACTTTCTGATGTGAAAGGCAAAAAAGCAGCACAATCATTAACAAGTAACTATAACAAATTAGCTACAGATGCTGGCGCTAAAATTGAAGGGGTTGAAGGTCTTGCACAATCCATTCAATTGATTCAGCAAGGGCGTGCTGATTTGACGTTCAATGACAAATTGGCTGTCTTGAATTACTTGAAAACAAGCGGTAACAAAAACCTAAAAGTTGCATTTGAAACAGGAGATCCACAAGAAACGTATTTTGCCTTCAGAAAAGGCAGCGGCGAAGTCGTTGACAAAGTGAATGGCGCACTAAAAGAAATGAAGAAAGATGGTACACTCGCTAAGATTTCTAAGAAATGGTTTGGTGAAGATGTTACAAAATAATATCCTCGGAGTCGTCATTCCGTGGGATCTTCTTCAGCAATCTTTTTGGCCAATGGTGATGCAGGGAATTTATTATACAATTCCCCTCGCCATCATTGCTTTTATCATTGGTCTTTTTATCGCGCTTGTGACAGCTCTTGCTAGAATGTCTAAAATCAAAGCGCTCAGATGGATTTTTTCTATCTATGTGTCGGCTGTTCGCGGAACGCCGCTTTTTGTGCAATTGTTTATTATTTTCTATTTCTTTCCGACATTTAATATCACACTTGATCCATATCCAAGTGCTATCATCGCTTTTTCTTTAAACGTAGGTGCGTATGCTTCGGAAATTATTCGTGCATCCGTCCTATCTGTTCCAAAAGGACAATGGGAAGCGGGGTATTCGATTGGGATGACCCATCGCAAAACGCTCGTCCGCGTGATTTTACCGCAGGCAGTGCGTGTATCGATTCCGCCGCTGTCTAATTCATTCATTAGTTTGGTGAAAGATACATCGCTTGCCTCCCAAATCCTCGTGGCAGAGATGTTCCGTAAATCACAGGAAATTGCTGCGGCGAACTTGGATCAAATTTTATTTATTTATATGGAAGCAGCCCTGATTTATTGGGTATTCTGCTTCATTCTATCGCTCGTTCAACACCAAATTGAAAAACGACTTGATCGATATGTCGCAAGGTAAGGAGGGAACGACATGCTAACAGTCAAAGGCTTAAACAAATCCTTTGGTGAAAATGAGATTTTAAAGTCGATTGATTTTACGATCAACAAAGGGCAGGTTGTGGCGATTCTTGGTCCATCAGGTTCAGGAAAAACAACGATGCTTCGCTGTTTAAATGCACTTGAAATTCCAAATGCCGGCTCCTTTACCTTCGATGATTTCTCGATTGATTTTTCTAAAAAAAATAAACAAGCTGATTTGCTCAAGCTTCGCCGGAAGTCAGGCATGGTGTTTCAAGATTATCATCTGTTCCCACATCGCACTGTTCTTGAGAATGTGATGGAAGGTCCAGTCCAAGTCCAGCGCCGTCCGAAAGAAGCGGTGCGAAAAGAAGCGATTCAGCTCCTGCAAAAGGTAGGACTTGAGGATAAAAAAGATTTGTATCCCTTCCAGCTGTCAGGTGGTCAAAAGCAGCGTGTCGGCATTGCCCGTGCACTTGCCATTCAGCCAGAGCTTATGCTTTTTGATGAACCAACCTCTGCGCTTGATCCTGAGCTTGTCGGAGAAGTCTTAAAGGTCATGAAAGATTTAGCGAAAGAAGGCTGGACGATGGCGGTTGTCACACATGAAATCAAGTTTGCCCAAGAAGTGGCGGACGAAGTGATTTTTATTGATGGCGGCGTGATCGTCGAACAAGGTCCTCCTGAAGAAATCTTCAAACGACCAAAGGAAGAACGAACAAAACAATTCTTAAATCGGATTTTGAATCCAGTATGATCAAAAAGGCTGTTCTCATCATGTGAGAACAGCCTTTTTTTATATCTCTTTTTGCAGCCGCAGCGCTAGTAAATCTTGCAGGAGCAGTCTCGCTCCCTCTGGGCTGACAACTACACCGCCTGACAGCGCCTTATTGGAACAGGTGACTTGCCCTGTAACGATACAAGGTTTATCCTGCCAATAAGGCTTTATCACAATGTGACTTTCTTCTTGATAGATTTCAATAAAATCTTGTGGATGAATTTTCAACCGTTTTCTTATATCTGTCGGCAGGACAATTCTTCCAACGTTATCTATATACTTTACATCTTCTTTATTTAACAAATTGACCCCCCCTGCATCTCTAGATATGATATAGAAGATTCCCTGTTTATCAAGGGATTAAGCGCTCTAATCGGTTAATGAAAAGAATGAGCTGCAGGCTGCTCCAGTGGCTAAACACGCTTCCCATATATAATATATCTGTTTGGCGCAGGCCCAATGAAAGAAAAAGGATAACATGTGGTGAGGACAAGTTCTTCCTTTTCCTGTTGTAGTGTAATAATACTTTGATCATCTTTTTTCACAATCTTTGTTTTCTCAATTTCATAGGTAAACCGACCGTATGAAAGCTCTATGACAAGTTGATCCCCTTTCACAAGTTCTCCTGTTCGTCTAAACACAGTATCACGATGCCCAGATAAAACGATTTGTCCCTGTTCGTTAGGAAAATAGCTCTCGTGATAATGACCCACTCCCTTTGCCAAATCCTCCGCCGCTGTTCCTTCTACAATTGGTAACTCAGCGTTTAACTTTGGAATGTGCAAGAGCCCAATGGTTTCACCAGCCTCCGGCACAAAAGAGGAATCCATTTTCCCCTTTTGCTGGATGGCTGCTTGCGCTGACTGGAATGATTGATCTACTTGTCTTTGTCCATCAACGATTTTCATATATCCTACAATCACAAGACAAATACCTGCTGTAATCAATAGAGCTGAGATGATTTTTTGAAACATGGACGATTATCCGTTTCTTTTTCTTCTTTTCCATACAATAAGGGATGCACCTATTAGTACAAGTGCAAATCCTGCTAGTAAAAGGTTGTACATCTCTGTTGCAGTGTTCGGAAGATGATGACCAGGTGTATCCGGTTCTGAATGAGAAGGCTGCTCTGGATTTGCTGGCACCTCTGGCACATGCGGCGGTACTACCGTTGTTGAGTTTTCAGGTTTGTCTGGTTCGTCAACATTATCACCCTTCACAACTGCGATATTTTGAATGGTTTTACCTTCAGTTCCTTTCGCGACCTTCGCTTCAAAAGTCACCGTATGCCAGTCCGTATCTTTGATATCGCCAAATTGACCGGTCACTGTGCCTTTTGTGTAGTCTCCGTTGTCGTCATCTTTTGCATCTGTGACGGCTTGGTCATCTACTTTTAATGATCCTTCGACATATTCAAGACCTTCTGGCAGTTGATCTGCGATCACTAAATCTTTGATGATACTGTCTTCTACACTATTTTTTGTTTTGATGGTGTAAAGGAGAGTGTCGCCTACTTGTACTTCTTTTTCATTTGTATTGCCTTCTGCTTTTTGAGAGATCTCAGATGTTTTTTCTGATTCAAGCTTTGGATCTCTTGGATCAATGTTTGTTTCGGTTGTCGGCTCATCTGGCGGTGTGTTTTCGCCTGTTACTTTTGCTGTGTTTTGAATGGTTTTACCTTCAGATCCTTTCGCGACCTTTGCTTCGAAAGTAACCGTATGCCAGTCCGTATCTTTGATATCGCCAAATTGACCGGTCACTGTGCCTTTTGTGTAGTCTCCGTTGTCGTCATCTTTTGCATCTGTAACGGCTTGGTCATCTACTTTTAGTGACCCTTCGACGTATTCAAGACCTTTTGGCAGTTGATCTGCGATGACTAAATCTTTGATGACACTGTCTTCTACACTATTTTTTGTTTTGATGGTGTAAAGAAGAGTGTCGCCTACTTGTACTTCTTTTTCATTTGTATTGCCTTCTGCTTTTTGAGCAATCTCAGATGTTTTTTCTGATTCAAGCTTTGGATCTCTTGGATCAATGTTTGTTTCGGTTGTCGGCTCATCTGGCGGTGTGTTTTCGCCTGTTACTTTTGCTGTATTTTGAATGGTTTTCCCTGATTGTCCTTTGGCTACTTTCGCCTCAAACGTCACAGTATGCCAGTCCGTGTCTTTGATATCACCAAATTGTCCGGTGACTGCGCCTTTTGTGTAATCTCCGTTGTCGTCATCTTTTGCGTCTGTGACGGCTTGGTCATCTACTTTTAATGATCCTTCGACATATTCAAGACCTTTTGGCAGTTGATCTGAAATCACGAGATTTTCGACGATGCTGTCCTCTTCAAGGTTCTTTGTTTTGATCGTATACAGAAGGGTATCTCCTACCTGTGGTGTTTTTTCATCTGTGTTCCCTTCTGCTTTTTTCTGAATGCTCGCTGTCTTTTCTGATGCTAGTTTTGGTTCACGAGGATAAATTTCTGTATTCGTTGTTGGATCATCTGGCGGTGTGTTTTCACCTGTTACTTCGGCAGTGTTTTGAATGTCTTGACCAGCCTGTCCCTTTTCAACTGTGACTTCAAACGTCACGGTATGCCAGTCTGTGTCCTTCACATTACCAAAATAACCTGTGACCTTTCCATCTGTGTAGTCTCCGCTATCGTCGTCTTTCACATCTGTGACAGATTCTCCATCAATTTCAAGAGACCCAGCGACATACGTCAGCCCTTTTGGTAATTGATCTGAGATCACTAGATTTTCCACAAGGCTGTCTTCTATCGTGTTCTTTGTTTTAATTGTATAAAGCAGGGTATCTCCTACTTCTGGATGCTTCTCATCTTTGTTACCTTCAGCTTTTTTCTGCAAGACCGCTGATTTTTCTGATTCCAGCTTTGGATCACGAGGATAGATTTCTGTTTTTGTTGTCGGATCGTCTGGTGGTGTGTTTTCACCTGTGACACTCGCTGTATTTTGAATGTCTTTGCCAGATTGTCCTTTTTCAACCGTCACTTCAAATGTCACGGTATGCCAATCTGTATCTTGAATGTCACCAAATTGTCCTGAAATGGTACCATCTGTGAAGTCTCCGTTATCGTCATCCTTTGCGTCAGTGACTGCCTCTCCATCCACTTGAAGTGAATCCGGCACATACGCTAATCCTTCCGGCAGTTCGTCTGAGATCACTAAATTTTCAACGAGACTGTCTTCTATCGTATTCTTTGTTTTAATCGTATAAAGAAGTGTATCACCGACCTCTGGATGCTTATCATCTGTATTGCCATCTGCTTTTTTCTGCAAGACCGCTGATTTTTCTGATTCAAGCTTTGGGTCACGAGGATAGATCTCTACATTCGTTGTCGGCTCGTCTGGCGGTGTGTTGCCGGTTGTGACATTCGCTGTATTTTGAATATCTTTGCCTGCCTGGCCTTTTTCAACTGTGACTTCAAACGTCACGGTATGCCATTTCGTATCTTTCACTTCACCGAACGTTCCAGTGACAGTTCCATCTGTCATATCACCGTTGTCGTCATCTTTTACATCTGTGACTGGATTTCCATCTACCTGAAGTGAATTTGGTACATAAGATAATCCTTGAGGTAACTTGTCAGAAATGACAAGGTCTTCTATTACACTATCTTCAACAGCGTTACGGGCTTGAATGGTATACAGCAATGTGTCCCCTACTTCTGGGTGCTTCTCATCTGTATTCCCATCTGCTTTTTTCTGTAAGACCGCTGATTTTTCTGATTCAAGCTTCGGATCACGAGGATAAATTTCTATGTTTGTTGTTGGATTGTCTGGCGGTGTGTTTTCCCCTTTGACATTCGCTGTATTTTGAATATCCTTGCCAGCTTGCCCTTTTGCTACTTTCGCTTCAAATGTCAAGGTGTGCCAATCGGTGTCTTTCACATCACCTATTTGACCTGTCACAGTACCGTTTGTAAAATCACCTTTGTCTTGATCCTTTGCATCTGTTACGCTTGTGCCATCTACCTTAAGAGATCCAGAAACATAGGTTAAGCTGCTCGGAAGATTATCTGATATGATCAGGTTTTTAAGAATGCCGAATTGCACCGTATTTTTTGCTCTAATTGTATAAAGCAAAGTGTCGCCTACTTCTGGATGCTTTTCATCTGTGTTGCCTTCTGCTTTTTTCTGTAAAGCAACAGATTTTTCTGATTCAAGGTTAGGGGGATATGGATCAAATTCAGGCTTCACCCTTGAAGCTAAGTCGTAAGATAACGAATCACCTACAGTGCCCATATATGTTGTACTTAATGTTTTCGCATCAAGTGTAAAAAGAGTAGAATGACCAATAGAGTCATCTTTTCCTGATTGTAATAGCATTTGTCCATTTGGCAAAAAGCTAATTCCTCGTACTCCTCCCTCAATCGGTTTACCATCTGCATTTGTGATTGGAATCACTCGAATGACTTCAGCTGTTTCAGGATTCATTTGCGCAATAGATCCACTGGTATTAGATGCGAACCAAAGATAGCCATCCTTATCGACGACAAGGTCTCCGCCAATGTCTCCGCCAATGCCAGGGCCAACGTCATAACCGACAATTTTCTTGGACGTTTTTTGACCAGTTGCTAAGTCGTACGTTGCAAGGTAGGGTTCTCCATCAACCGCATACGAATGAATATATTTACCGTTATAAACAACGGCATTAGGCGCTCTTCCGCCTAAAACACCTACACGCTCTGCTTGTCCAGTGGTCGCATTTATTTTATAAAGAACTGGCTCTCCACTTGCTGTCGTAGTTGCATACACAGTGTTTTCTTGATCATTCACAGCAACACCGTTCACTACAGTCGAATTAATTCCCTTCACCTGTACACTAGCCTTTACGTTTGTTGGATTTTGCCCATCAAGCTGATAAAGAACTAACTTCCCATTTCCAATCATGTAGGAATCTGCGTTATTGACAACCACTGTCCCAGCGGCTTTCGTAACAGGTGGCGAAACTGTTAATAAATTCCCAGCAATCAGCACCAATATTAGAAATAATTGACTCGTTCTTTTTAATATGTTCATTTTTTGACATCCCCTTTTCCCTGCTCTAAATCATAATGGTATGTACCAGTTCACCTCCCACACTTTGGTAAAGAATATCAGTAACATTTCAGAACCCTCAACATGACTAAAAGACTATTTTCGACAAAAATAGCCCTTTTGTCATATACAGCTTTCGACATCTGATCCATCTATGTTTTTTCCAATAAAACAAGTTTTTTTATCGTGTATCAAATATTTTATCTATCAATAAAAACAGGCCTAACGGCGCAATTTACATACAATCTATTCTAATTTATCTTGAATATTCTTTAATTGGATAAAGGTTGTTTTTTTGTCATTTTATATTGAATTTTTTTCTTATTTTCTTAAAAATTGTTAATTATTGGTTCACTTTGTTAAAAAAAACAAGGCAAAAGTCTTGCTCCAAAATTTGATGTTTTCTGCTCTTTTTATGGAAAAAATTCTTTTTATCGAGTAAGCGATTACAATTGAGCAAAGCCATTTAAAGGGGCGTGCGAGTATGTTACGATTGAAATCGAGTGTTTAAGAAAGAAGGGAAAGCTTTTGAAGCGGGAACATCTTTTACGTTGGTTTTTTTATTTTGTTGGATTGATTGTACTTGCTTTTGGACTATCGCTGACAGTGAAGGGAAAGATCCTTGGCATTGGTCCGTGGGACGCTTTTCATTATGGACTGTTTCAGCATTTTGGTTTAACCATTGGACAATGGTCGATCATTATTGGTGCACTGATTGTGACACTGACATCTGTTTTCACGAAATCTTTTCCAAAGATCGGCGCCCTTCTCAATATGGTGCTGATTGGCGTGTTTATTGATTTCTTTAATGCAGTATTACCTGCACCACATGGGTATTTACCTGCTTTATATGTATTTATTACGGGCGTGATTGTGTCTGGGTATGGCGTTGGCATTTATGTCTCAGCTAATCTTGGCGCCGGGCCAAGGGATTCATTAATGCTGCTCATCTCAGCAAAAACAGGGCTGAACGTACAGTGGGTTCGAAATGGTATTGAGTTAACCGTGCTTCTATTTGCATGGATGCTCGGCGGCCCGATTGGCATTGGAACGATTCTGACGGCCATCTTTACTGGACTCGTCCTTCGCTTTTCATTGCCACAATCGACACGGCTCTTGCAGCTGCTCATTACAAAAACAGCGGAGAAACCTGTTCAAACCCTTACCCGATAAGAACAAGCCATTCTACTAAAAGAATGGCTTGTTTTGTGCTAAACTAAATAGACGCAATATTCTTAAAACAGGAGATGATCCTCTGATGCAGCTTTTCCATTATCATTACTGGACACCATTTGTTGAGGAGACGGAGCAGGCGTACACTTCATTAGGCTTTGAAGTAAAGGGTCGTTTCGCAAAGGAAGGTTCCTTTCCTCCTCCGCAGACATGGGATTATTTTAGAGAGAAGAAGCCCTCTTTCCGAATCATTGAGATGAGAAAGGGACAGATCAATATCACATTTGGTTATAGTAAAAAAGTCCTTTTTGATCACATCGGCTTTCTAGTGACTGATGATGAATATGATCAGTTGCTGGTACAAGCGCAAAAGAGAAACTGGGCAATCCAGACCGGGGAGCGAAGAACGTTTCTTTCTACACCAATGCGCTTAAGGCTTGAATTGCAGCGGCGGACAGATGTGATTGAAACTGGTGAAGAAGCAATTGCCGAGATGACGATCGCAGTGCCTGATTTGACTCATACACCTGCGGTCGATCAGTTGCTGGACGGTTTGACACAACCTATTCATTGGAAAAAGGGAGAACGTCTCTCTTTACTTGAAGTGAAGATGATGGATTCTCATGGGATGAATACGACCGATCCAAACGGTGTTCACGTCTTCAAACAAGGATAAAAAGCAGCGAGATACGCTGCCTTTTTTATGATTGTTTACGGATTGGAATCCAAATCAATGTCACATGATCTGGAGAATGTATCTCTCCATCTAAAGGGTACGTTTCCATCTCCATTCCCCCAGCATGCTCATATCCTGAGGCAGGAAACCATTCTGTGAAAATACGTGTCCATGTTGAATGCACAGCGGTTTCGACAGGCCCCTTTGCCTGAAATACAGCCCACGTACTGGCCGGAATCTGCTCGACTGTCATGGTCGAATCTGGTTGTTCCTCACCTTGCTCAATCCCAATGATATAGTCAAATGTTTCAAGCGTTTCATCAAAATGCGCACATACACCGATATATCCGAGTTCTCCAGCTGCATGAGCCAGTGAAT
This sequence comes from Bacillus sp. FSL K6-3458, assembly GCF_038005045.1. Taxonomy (NCBI): domain Bacteria; kingdom Bacillati; phylum Bacillota; class Bacilli; order Caryophanales; family Bacillaceae; genus Bacillus; species Bacillus sp. FSL K6-3458. Next base: position 3,662,584 of record NZ_JBBOSI010000001.1, read on the forward strand.
CCGTCCATCCTTCTTGATTGACACGCTTCCAAAAGGCGGGAATATCCTGTTTGTTTTGGCTATTCTTTGTTGTTGTCTTTAGTCTTCTGCCCATGATTGAAAATGAATCCTTTTCCACAATTCGATAATGCATCGGTTCGACTCCTTTTATTTGAAGTTCGAAGGAGAGACGGGGATAGGCTTTCACTGTATACTCGCCTGTTTTCACTGCTGCCGGTGTATATCCGTGATGCCGCTTGAAGGCTTTCGCAAACGACTCTGGGGTTTCATAGCCATACTTCACCGCCGCATCAATGACTTTCACTTGCTTGGTCATGAATTCTTCTGCCGCAAGGGTTAATCGTCTTTTGCGAATATATTCTGCTACTGCAATTCCCGTCAGCATATGGAATAGCCGCTGATAATGAAATTTAGACATACAGGCGGCCTCTGCCACTTCTTCGATCTGCAAAGGCTGATCCAGCCTCTCTTCCATATAATTGATACTATCCATGATTAAGTGAATCATTTTTCCCTCTCCTTCCTTTTCCACTATATCGAGAACTGCCCGCACCTTCCTGTCATTTTGTGCTTTCATTGAACAGGATGTCTGTTTCTCTTTTGCAGAGGTTCATCCAATGGTACAATAAATGTAAAAAATTGAGGTCCGTTATGAAGATTTTCGCTATTCAACTACAACCTTTAGATGATAAAAATGCACGAAACCAAATAGAACAGCTGAAGCCTTTTGTGTCACTTGAAAAACGCGCCGCCGCTGAGCGCTTTCGTTTTTTGATCGATGCAAGAAGAACGCTTTTAGGTGAGGTCCTGATTCGTCACATCATTCATGAGATGTACGCACTGCCTATGGAACAGATCATTTTTGAAACAGAAGGGAATGGAAAGCCTGTTGTCCGGCAAATTCCTTCTTTTCATTTTAATCTTTCTCACTCTGGTGATTGGGTCGTGGGCGCAGTAGATGATGCGCCTGTTGGCATTGATATTGAAGAGATTAAACCGATTGATTTCGCCATTGCCAAACGATTTTTTTCAGCTGACGAATATCAAGATTTACTCTCACAGCCGGCAGAACGGCAGGAAGCCTATTTCTTTCATTTATGGTCCATGAAGGAGGCTTTTATCAAGCTGACAGGGAAGGGAATATCCTATGGTCTTTCATCCTTTACCGCTCGCTTGTCAGAGGATGGACAGGCTACTTTGAGATTACCTGATCACGAAGCCCCTTGCGTTGTCCAAACATATTCACTTGATCCTGCCTACCAAATGGCGGTTTGTACAAGAAAACCTGCTGCGGCTGAGCACGTCGAGATACTCACTTGTGAGAACATGCTATCTCGCCTTAATAACGTGTGATTTGTTGAAGTGATGACTTTAGCAAATCGACGCCTCGTGCGATTTCCTCTTCTTTTACATGCCAAATGTTCAGTTGAAGTATAGGCTCCTTTTGATAAGTAGAAATAAAATGGCGGTCGATCGGCTGAACCATCACAGAAGCCTTTTTTAGCTGCTGAATGAGCTGATTCATCGGAATGGACCGGTCGACACGAACGTGGGTATGGGTAGCTGGCTCCTCTTCTCCCAGCGCATAAGCGCCTTGATCATTTTTCAAACAGGCCACAAGTTGTTTGGATCGAGCTCTATAGGTCGCCTGCATCCTTTCTCTATGACGCTCAAACATCCCGCTTTTCAAATAAATTTCTAAAGCAGCCTGCGAGAGCATCGAGCTGTCGATATCAATAAGCCGTTTATGTTCACTAAAGGGGCCAATCAGCTCGTTTGGTAAGACGACAGCACCTGTTCTAAGCCCCGGAAAAATGATTTTTGAGAAGCTTTTTAAATAAATGACCTTCCCCGCCTGATCATATGAATAGATCGGGTCTCTTTTTGTATCGAATTCTAAATCAGCCAAATAATCGTCTTCAACGATGTAGACATCATATGCTTCGGCAAGGGCTGCAATCGCTATTTTTTCTTGTTTCGACAGACTCGTTCCAAGCGGGTTTTGAAACCTTGGCATCGTATAGAAAAAGCGAATATCCTCCTCTCGGAAGATACGCTCCAATTCCTGAAGATCGAGTCCTTTTTCCGTCCGCTGAATCCCCCGGACAGGCAGCTGGTTTTTCTCTAAGTATTGGAGGAATAGGTGATAGCCTGGCTGTTCGACCAATATGGTCTGTTTTCCATTTGGAAACGGGATGGTGCTTAAAATCGATAAAGCCAGCTGAATACCAGAAGTCATGACGATCTGTTCTGGAGAGGCAAACACTTGATAATCCGTTAAACGCTTTGAAATGATTGGCAGTAAAGATGGTAATCCATTGGTGGTGCCATAAATAAATAAATCATTTTGATACAGATCAATCGCTTGATTGATGCAGTGCTGAAAATCGACATACGGAAACACAATGGGATCAGGCGCAGAGGAAGCAAAATCAATCCATGTGCTGCCCTTCTTAACGGCTGACTGATTGGTTTTCACGACAAAATAGCCACTTCTTTCTACAGAGTACAGCAAGTGTTCACGCTCTAATGTGTCTAGTGCTTTTATGACAGTGCTTTTGCTCACAGCATATTGAGCCGCTAAGTGACGAATGGATGGAATTTTCATTCCAGCATTGTATTCACCGCTCTCGATTTTGTTTTTTATATTCAACACAAGCTGATCATATTTTCTCACAGTACTACCCTCCTTGTACCGGTACAGATATGAATAACTCTTATTGTACACTTTACTTGATCCGTTTACGATAAAAAGACAGAACCGGTCAATTCAACTGAAGCATGCATGCTCGTGTAAGGAGAATTCTGATGGATATGTCAAAACAAAAAGCGTATGCTGCTTCGATCGCATACGCCTGTATTATTGGTTTTTCATTCTTGTTTGTCAAAGTGGCCTTAGCATCAGCGAATCCAATTGATGTATTAGCACACCGATTTACTGTTTCTTTCGCAGCCGCTCTTTTGTTATTTCCATTTTTACGAAAAAAGTACCGTTTTTCCATTCAATGGCGTGATCTCATTTACATTGTGCCATTTTCCTTGCTTTATCCTGTGTTGTTTTTTGCATTTCAAGTGTGGGGGCTGATGTTTACCTCTTCATCAGAGGCCGGCATTATTCAGGCGACCATCCCTATTTTGACAATGGTGCTTGCAGCATGGTGTTTAAAGGAACGCCCTACCTCGATTCAGGTGCTGTTTACCATTCTTTCTGTGTCCGGGGTGATGCTCCTCTTTGTGGTGAAGGGAATTGATGTGAAACATTCTCATCTCATTGGTTATGTGCTGATCTTACTTTCAGCCTTATCATCCAGTGCCTATAGCGTATTTGCCAGGGTGATGACACGGCGATTCCATGTCATTGAACTGACTTTCGTGATGACATTCTTTGGATTTGTCTTCTTTAATGCTGCTGCTCTCATTCGGCACTCGGTAAATGCTACACTACCGCAGTTTTTCAGTCCGTTTACGCAGCCATCCTTTGTATGGTCTATGCTCTTTTTAGGCATTCTCTCTTCACTGCTCACAGCGTATTTATCAAACTATGCTCTTTCCCACCTTGAAGCAGCAAAGGTGAGTATCTTTAACAATCTTTCTGCTTTCATTACCATTGCCGCTGGCGTCCTTATTTTACATGAAACGATTGATATGGTTCACCTCATCGGGGCTGTGCTCGTTATTGGCGGAGTGATTGGCGGGAATGTGGTGAGGAAGGGGAATTCATAAAGAAAACGGCCCTCGTTTGACGGGGCCGTTGTTTTCTTTTATTGGCTGATGAATTGCCTTTTTGTTGTCTGCTCAATGACATGCCTCATATGTTCTGCGAACTGCTCGAGGTGTGTGTTGATATACATGTGGCCTCCTTCGAAATCAGTGCGTTCGATGGCGTTTGCCCATGTTAGCCAGCCGTCTGCGTCTTCAATACATTTCTTATCTTGCTTTCCGTTCAATAAATAAACGGGTGATTCAATGATTGTTTTGTCTGTGTGCTGGAAGGATTCTAATGCTTGATAGTCGGCACGTAAGGATGGTGTAAAGTAATCCATCATTGGCTTGTTCTCTAACAATTCTTTTGGAATCCCGCCCATTTCAGCAATATGCTGAACAAATGCTTCATTCGATAAATGGGTCAATATTTGTCTTTTGGTTTGCGGCGGCTGAATGGCAGAAATGACAACTGCTGCCGGATCGATGCCTTCCCTTTCTAGCAACTGAGTCAGCCTGTACACCACAAGTCCGCCCATGGAATGTCCGAACAAAATAAATGGACGGTTTAATTTGCCTGTCAGTCCTTCTTTATACAATTCAGCCAGCCGGTCAATGCTTGTTTCAAGCGGCATGAGGTTCGTTCCATGACCCGGAGGTTCTGCTGCTGTCACTTCGGCCGTGTCCTTCAGCTGTTCAAAGAGCGGACGGTAAGAGGCGGAATATCCGCCTGCAAAAGGAAAACAAATAAGCTGAATGAGATCTGATTTTTTTTCAAAGGTTTTAAATAATTGGTTCATACGTCCTTACCCCTTTACGATCGTTTCAAGAATCTGCGCAAGTTGATCTGCCTGCGGTCTTTTCATCATGGTCACATGGTCGCCTTTTATTTGATAATACGAGCACGTTTCTCTCGTGTAAGCTTCCCAATCGGCAAATTTCTTCTGGAAATCTGTGGCGTGATCGCTGCTTTGTATAATATAAAACGGCACAGAGAATGGGTCTTTTTCTAATTCAATGGCTTGTGACATGATGGTGTTATGAGTCTGCATTTGCAAGTATTTATCTAAATAGTGATCATTCATAAATTGATGAACGACTTCATCCTTTTCTGCTTCTTTGAGAATTTTCTGCTTCACTTCTTGGAAGCTGAGCCCTTGTAATGCTTCTGGTTTGATGCCGACGAGGTTCCCCATACCTAGGACGAGGGCCAGCATTTTCACTTCTTCTTCGTTCATATCGGCATGAAGCGCTTGATCTGCCTCATCTCTTAATACCGGAACCGTATCTAAAATGATCAATCCTTTTGGCGCTTTTCCTGCATGACAGAGTCTCTGATTCATTCCGTAAGCAAGATGTCCGCCCATGGAATGCCCTGCCAAATAATCAATGCCTGGTCGATAGAATGTTTCAATGGCTTCAATAAAAATGGTGACAAGCTCTGTATAATGAAGGAATTGTGGTTCTTCATCCTCATACAAGCCTGGAGACTGCAAGGCGTAAACAGCTCCTTCATGTGTCATGAGCTTGGCCACATCGATATACCCCATCACCGTTCCACCAGCAGGCGGTGCAAAGAAAATTCTCGGTTCAGCCAGATCCCCTTTTTTCAACTCGATCACATAGTCTTTCGGCGCTCTTTCGACAGGCTCGCCTGTTTCTGGCACTGTGTCCAAATATGCCGCTAACTGCGCTGGCTCTGGGTGCATGAAAATCCATTTCGGATCAACACGGTCACCCTTTTCTTTTAATTTGGCAACGGCTTGAATACTCATAATGGAATCTCCACCTAAATCAAAGAATGAATCATGAATTCCTACTCGTTTGACACCAAGCACTTCACTGAAAGCTGTCACAATCAGCTGCTGTGTTTCTGTTGCCGGTTGATCGTCTTCATGTGAGGAAGAGACTGCGTCTGTCGGCTCCGGCAATGCTTTTTGATCGACCTTCCCATTTGTTGTGACAGGAATTGCGTCAAGTACGATAAAGTAACTTGGAATCATATAGCCTGGCAGGCTTTCCTGTAAAAATGCTTTCCATCCGGGAACAGGCTCTCCCCCATCTGTGACAAGGTAGGCTGCCAGCCGTTTTGAGCTGCCGTACGTTTTAGCAATGACGGTACATTCTTTTACTTGTGGGTGTTTGAGCAGGGCTGTCTCAATTTCTCCACATTCAATTCGGTAGCCTCTAATTTTGACCAAGTTGTCTTTTCGGCCAAGGTATTCAATACTGCCATCAGACCGCCATTTCCCTAGGTCACCGGAACGATACAGTTTGTCCCCTTTTAATGCCGGGAATGGATTGTCAATAAACCGCTCCTGCGTGCGCTCTGGGTCATGCAGATATCCTTTTGCCAGCCCTGTTCCGCCGATATAGATTTCTCCTTTGACGCCTGTAGGTACTGGATTGAGATGATCATCTAGTATGACAACCGTTGAGTTGGCGACTGGCACACCGATTGGCACTGATCTTGCATCCTCGGGTACGTGTGTGACTTGATAAGTGGTCGCTAATGTTGTGTTTTCTGTTGGACCGTAAGCATTGATCAGCACACCCTTCATATGTGGCAATGCCTTTCGTGCATGCTCACTAGACATGGCTTCTCCGCCAACGAGTAATGTACGGTATCCAGCCACACTTTTTGGATCATGCTCAATCAGCCGGTTGAATAATGCAGTTGGCAAACAGTTGGCTGTGACTTGATGCGTTTTGATTAAACGAGTTAATTCGTCCATATTCAGAGCAGCATATTTCGGGATCAGAACCAGCTGACCGCCATTGAGCAGCATTCCCCATAATTCAAAGGTAAAGGCATCAAATGCATAGTTAGACAGCTGAAGCATTTTATCTTCTGAACCAAGCTCAATATAGTTTGTTTCTTTCACTAAGCGGACCACACCTGCATGAGGAAGCATCACGCCTTTTGGTGTGCCTGTTGAGCCTGAAGTGTAGTTAACATAGGCAAGCTGGTCTTCTCCTACAATCGATTTTTCCCTTTGATACACTGCGTCTGTTTCTGGTAACGGCTTGTCCATTTCAATCTTTGTGCCGCTCAGATCGTCTAAACGATTGATCAGATGCGACTGGGTTAAGATGATATCGCTTTGTGTATCGCGAACGATCAGACCGATGCGGGCATCTGGATACTCAGGTGACATCGGTACATAAGCAGCACCCGACTTGACGATCCCTAGAACTGAGACCATCATGTCAAACGAACGATCAAACAGCATCGGGACAAGTGAACCTGGTCCAACGCCCTTTGACTGTAAATAGGCAGCCAGTTTTGTCGCTTTCTCGTCTAAATCTTGATACGTCATATGCTCTTCCATATAAGATACAGCAATCCGGTGCGGGTCACGCTGCACTTGTTCTTCAAATAATTCTTGCAGCGTACGCTTTGGATAAGGCGTGTCAGTTTGATTTTTCCCTATGATCATGGCATTCTGTTCTGTTTTGTCCATGACGCAAAAGTCAGCAAATGTCCGTTCAGGCTGAGCCGTCATGCCATCTAACAGATTGAGATAATAATTCATCATACGGTGGATCGTTTCTTGCTCAAATAAATCCGTATTATATTCCACATGGATAGACAGCTTGTCCTCCTGCTCAAATACATGCAAGGTGAGATCAAATTTAGAGACGGTATGATGGACCATCACTTGTTCCGATGTCAGTCCTTTTAGGTTGATATCCAGCGAATCAGTGACATACCCCATGGCGACTTGGAAAATTGGTGAACGACTTAGGTCTCTATCCATTGAAAGGTCATCCACAAGCTTGTCGAATGGATAATGCTGATGCTCAAAGGCTTTTAACGTCATTTCTTTCACCTTTGCCAGTAAATCGGCAAAGGTATCGGCTTTTGAAACGTCCTGTCTCAGCGCCAATGTATTGACAAACATGCCGACCAGCTTCTCTGATTGTTCGACATCACGCCCAGCGATAGGCGATCCAACAATGACATCTGTTTGTCCAGACAACTTGTGAAGCAGGACATAATAGGCTGACAACATCGTCATAAATAGTGTTGTCCCCTGCTGCCTCGACAAGGCATGTAAACGACGAACAAGCGGTTCATCTATCACGATTTGTTCTGTAGCCCCATTAAATGTTTGAACCGGCGGACGAGGACGGTCAAACGGGAGCTCTAATACCGGCAACTCTCCTTGTAACGTTTCTAGCCAATAGCTCTGAGCCTCATGGTGGTTCTTTAATTGCTCATTCTCCCAATGAACATAATCGGTCCATTCAATCTCAAGTGCAGGTAGCTCAGGCGTTTTCTCTAATAATAGCGCACCATACACGACTTCTAATTCTTGAATAAGCAGGCTGAGCGACCATGCATCGGAAATGATATGATGCTGCGCACAAAGCAAGTAATATTCCTCTTTCCCCATATCAACAATTGTCCATTGTGCAAGCGGTCCCCGTTCTAAGTCATAGATGCGGTTCGCCTCTTGCTGGATCAGCTGTTCCAATCTTCTCGCTCTTGTTTTTTCATTAAATAATGAGAAGTTCGCAACGGTTACTGATGGCGGAAGATCTTCACGGATGACTTGAACCGGCTTGCCGCCAATGGTTTGAAATGTTGCGCGCAGTGCTTCATGACGTTTTGTTAAGAGACCGATCGCCTTTGTTAACGTTTGGATGTGTAATTGGCCCATCAGCTTCCAAGCACCTAATATATTGTAATGATGGCTCTTTTCTAATGTAGATAAGAACCAAATTCGCTTTTGAGCGTGTGACAGTTCATAGCTTGTTCGTTTTTCCAGCTTTGGAATGCTGGCTTCCTGAATAGCTGGTGCTCCATTGATGTCATCGACCATTTGTGCCAAGTGTGCCAGATTCTTGCTTTCAAATAATATTTTTAGCGGTGCCTTTATTGAAAACTCATGATTAATACGAGAAATCGTTTGAGTGGCCTTTAATGAATGTCCACCAAGGTCAAAGAATTGATCCTCTTTGTACACACGATCGACTTCTAAAATATCCTCCCAGATGGCCGCAAGCACCTGCTCTGTCTTCGTTTCTGGCAATTGCTTTTCAAACGGCTGTGCGTGTTTGTGATGGAACTGTTTGAGGGCTTCGTGATCAATAGAGCCATCTTGTTTTTTCGGTATATCTTCCACTTGCCTGATGTCCCATTTCCCCTCTATGATTCCTGTGATCTTGTCAGCATCCACTTCTTTGCCTGATTGCACCGTATAGTACAGTTTCTTTTCAAAATGTGGTATCGGTGCTGGTTGAAGATGTTCAGCGATTTCTTGATTCGCCCCATCTAGGCCAATAAATAGATGCGCTTCATTCAGCCGAACACCTAGACATAATGAATGGAGTCCTTGTTTTTTTCCAATCAATTGAAAGCCCTTGCGAACGGTTAACGCAGCCCCAGTATGTCCCTTAGACAAACCAAGATTATCCCACATGCTGAAATTCAACGAAATCGCTCTTCTTCCCTCATGATAGGTAAGAGTATGTGCGAGTCCATCTAAAAAGCTGTTCGCCGCAGAATATGCGCCAAATGTGGTGCCGCCAAAAAAGCCATTTACTGATCCAAAAAAGACGAGTGGAACTGACGGATCATGCTTGAAGGCTTCTTGCAGCACCCAAGCACCATCTGCCTTCCCTGAAAGTTCTTTGACGAAATCTTCTTCTGTTGTATGAGCCAGTGTGTACGTATCCACATGCTGAAAGTGCTCAGATACATTGCCAGCACCGGCTAAATGAAGCGCTCCTCGGATCGACTGTCCGAAATGCTTTTCTGCTTCATAAATCGCCCGCTCGACGTCACATAAATTCGTCACATCGGCTTGTACATAAAGAACGTCTCCCTGATCTTTCAGTTGTGAGAATGACGCCTCTTTTTCTCTGTCTTCTTCAAGGGATGTTCGTCCAATTAACACGAGCTTCAAGCCAAATTGGAGCATTTGCTTAGACAGTTCAAATCCAATACCGCCAAGCCCGCCAGTCAGCAAGTACAAGCCTTCATATTCTAAAAACCCTTCTGTCTGAGGTGCCGTCATCATATTCACTTTTTCCAGCTTTGGTACGAGGCGCTGGTCATGCCGGTAAGACACTTCTGCTTTCAAATGAATCGCACCTAGTTCGTCCGTAATATGCTTGGCATCCTGTTCCACATTCTCCGCTTCAATATCAAGGTGAGACACTTCTGCCCCTTCCCATTCTTGCGGGATGGTTTTTAATAATCCGGCAAGAGACGTTTTCTCCACATGAAGCTCATCTTGCGGTTTTACAAATTGACCACCTTTTGTGACAACAACGAGACGCATCGGCTCTTTATTTGCTTGTCTCAATGCTTGATACAAATACAAAATGGATTGGCTAGTGCTTGCATTCAGTTCTTTGAACTGCGCAGGGCTCGCAATCATCTCCCTGTCTGATACATTCCACAAGTGGAGCATACGGTCAATTTTTAATTCATCGGCTTCAAGCGCCGCCACAAGCCTGACGTAATCCCCCTTGATTCGAGGGTTCATCTGATACATCCCTTTTGACAGGCGTAAAAATTCATAACCCTTTTTCACAGAAACATAAGGCAGGTTCATTTGTTCAAATTGTGTATAAAGCGATTGATAAAGCCCTTTTTCATCCTCAAATACGAGTACATGATCAGTGGATACTGGCTGAGATGGACCGATATTCTCTTTTACCCAAATACGTTTAAAGAACCAATCTGGGAGGGTTTGTTCATTTTCCGAAGCAAGATCAAGTGCACGTTCAATGTCATGAAATACCCCATCTTTCAGTGCCGCACCTAGTTGGGCACGTTGGATTTTTCCGCTTTCTGTTTTCGGAAATTGGTCTTTTTTCACCGGAATGATATGGTCAGGTTCGATTCCCATTTTGCGAATGATGCTCTCTCTAATCTGCTGAATCATTGTGATTTGATCCTCTATCGAATCCTTCTGCGTGACAAAAAAGATGGCGAGTGTGTCATTACTTGATTCGGGATTGTAAATGCCGTAAGCAGCGGCAAAGGTGACTTCAACCCCCTCAACTTCTTCCACAACGGCTTCAATTTCGTAATTCAAATAGTTCGCTCCGTTGATGACGATGATATCCTTTTCCCGTCCTGTGAGGACTAGGCGCCCTTCATGAATAAATCCTAAATCTCCTGTATGAAACCAGCCGTTTTCCGCAAATACTTCTTCATTGGCTTCCTCATTTTGATAGTAGCCCATCATAATCGTTGGACTCTTCACCTGCAAGCGGCCGACTTGATCTTCTGGCAGCACTTGGTGATGCTCATCGACAATCCGAATCCATACAGAAGGGATGGGTGCACCGACTTCTGTAAAAGTCATCTTGTGCGGATGATCGTGCGTCACATATTGAATCTCACTTGTTAATGAGGTCTGATCAATGGTCAGTTGTCCACCCTGATCATCATGACGCATGAATTCTTTTGACTGGACAATGGCTGATGATGTTTCTGACATGCCATAAGCCGGCACCATCGCATGGCGGCTTAATCCGTGCTCACCCATGATGTGCATGAAACGCTGCGTCACTTTAGGAACAACTGCTTCGGCGGCGTTCATGATATAGGTCAAGGTGGAGAGATCCCAGCTCCCTTTGAGAATGTCGTCTTCATATTCATTCATCATCGCAAAGGCAAAGTTTGGCGCCCACGTCCTTGTGACACCGTATCTTTCTACCCAATCCAGCCACACCATCGGCCGTTCGATAAATTGATCAATGGATGGACTAATTTGCTGGCAGCCGAGGTAGACATCATGGACATGAAACATGACAATGCCACCTACATGATCAAGCGGCATCCAGTTCATTGATACATCCTCATGCGTGAAACCATTTGCCTGCTCAAAGGAAATGATTCTAGATAAAATGCTTTGATGGTTGTGCCGGATACACTTTGGCACACCCGTACTTCCTGAGGACAGCAGCTGAAGCACAGGCTCATCCGGCTCTGGTTCATAATGCTGTTCATCTGGGTCACAGGCAAGTAATGTTTCGATTGTTAAAATCGGAATCGCTTTTGCTTCAAACGTTTCTCGCAGCCCTGCAATGTCCTCAGCACTCGCTTCATTTGTAATAATGAATGGCTCATTTTGAAGCTGAAATACGCCCTTGAGCTTGTTCACACCTTGATTCATTTCATCATACACAGGTGGTACAGAGACTGGGGTTGGAATGATTCCACCGAGAATACAGCCCCAGAATACCGTGATAAAATCTTGATGGTCTTTCAATTGAAGCAGCACTTGATCGCCGTTTGAAAGTCCGGCTGCCCTTAATCCAGATAGGACACGTTCCGCTCCTGTGAGTAATTCCGGGTAAGTCTGGATCACCTCATGACCGCCTTCTTTGAGATACGTGACTCCGCGATTTGGTGACATAAAGGCGGCTCGGATCAATACCTCTGTCAATGTGACTGGTGTACCTGGTTTTCTGATCACATCACCTCCATAAACAAGAGCTGGTGGTTTTTCTTGTACGGAGGATTGTATGGTTTGACTGACTTCATCTTTTGAAAACGATTCGTTTCCATTTGTACGCTGTCTATCTGGGAAGAGGTCATCTAAATGATAGGGTGTTTGTTTTTCTGTCTGTCTCTCTATCAAAACGGCTGCTTCCTCTACTCCATCTATGGCTTTCGTGCGCTCTTCTATCTTTCTTCGTTCCTCTTCATCTAGTACGTTAATGGCAGGCAGCGCCTCGGTATCGACCGCTCCACTTTCTTTTCGCGGCAAGGAAGGGACGAGGACGAGTGCGGCTGGCACTTCATCAGGATGAAGTGGTCCTTTCATCAAATCCTCTCTTGTCAGCGAAGGGTCCTTCGCCTGTGCAAACAGCACAAGCGATAGGCCTCCTTCTTGATTTTTCTTCGGGATGAGCGCACATTCCTTTAGTGGAAAGTGAAGCATGAAGACTTTCTCTAATGCTTTGAGATCGATTCGTTTTCCATTGATCCTGACAATATGATTTGCTGCATTTCCTTTTCGTCTTCTAACTAGCATTCTTCTTCTCCTCCTACATCCAATCCAAAATCTGAATCTTGCTTTCTTCCGTCCAAACGCCGACATCCCCTGTCGGATAAAGGTATTCGCCTGTTTGATGTTTGAATGGATGCGGAATTTTATGCGCCTCCATCCAATCGGCTAGCTCTCCAAAAAGTGCTTTGATCTCTTTGGCGCCGATAAAAATATCTCCAGGAAATCCAATCGGCATGAGCTGATGTTCTTCATTCAGGACATATATTTCCGTTTCATAGGCAGGATCATGTACGCCTGCATAAACTTCTTCTTGGTCTGGGTATAGCACGCTGACATGTGCGTTTTTCGCCCAATCACTGATCATCCGCTCTTTTTCCTCATTTGTCACAAGTGTGAAGGAAGATAGCGGTGTATCCACTTGTTCTGTCATGGCTTCAAGTGTGTGAATCAGCTGCTGCATCAGCGTTTGTATTTGCTTTTCTGTATATTGATTTAAGTTGTATGTGATCCGAAGCTCCAGCGTATCTCCCGGCACTGCGACAAGGGTTAAGTCATAATTTGTTTCTTCATGACTGGCGATGTCTAAAATGCGTACGCCATACGCCTCAATGGACTCAATCGGATAGTTTTCAAACACGACAATGCTGTGAAACAATGCCTCTCCATTTGGTATTTCCGTCATCTGCTGAATATCTGGCAATACGGTATACTCGTATTCTCTCATCTGAAAAACGGTTTCCTGTGTATGGGCGAGCAATCGCGCAATCGTCCAGTCCGAATGGATCGGTAGACGAAGCGGCAATGTGTTAATAAAGAGCCCTGTCATGCTTTCCACTTCTGGTAAGTCGGCTGGCCGGCCAGATACGGTCACCCCAAATATGACATCCTCTGCGCCCGAATGAAGGTGCAAAAGCAGTCCCCACGCTGATTGAATCAGTGTGCTCATCGTGACCTTCTGCTTGCCAGTCAACTTCTCCAGCTTCTGCTGCATCTCTGGCGTCAATTTGACGCTGGACTGCGCCATGCTTGCTTCTTGGTCTGAAGCATGTTCTTCGCCGTCTCCTGGAAGCGGTGTCGCTTCCTCTACGCCTGACATATAACGCTGCCAGAATTCTTGCGCCTTCTCTTGATCCTGCTTTTGCAGCCATTCGATAAAATCTTTATATGGACGGACTGTAGAAAGACTGATCTCTCGTTCATCCACAAGAGAGCGATACAGCGCAAAAGATTCCTGAATAAAACTGAACAAACTCCAGCCATCGATTAAAATGTGATGAAAACTAAAGACAAACGTGCATCTTTCCTCATCACAACGGAATAAAGCAATCCGAATCAGCGGTTCATCTATATGGTCTAAATTGAAATCCTTTGAACGATCAGATACTAAAAAGTGTTCGATTGTCTCTTCTTGCTCCGCATCACTCAGGTGGCGCACATCGTGCTGAGTGAGGTGGATGCTTCCTTCTGATTGAATGAACTGAACAGGCTCCTTCAGCCCTTCCCAAGCGAATTTTGTTCTCAAAATCGAATGACGTTCTACAAGAAGGTTCCAAGCTTGTTCATAGGCATCACCGTTTGTTAAGCCTTGGAGCGTCATATGCACCTGACCAAAATAAGCTTGTGTGGCTTGATCTAGCAGTGCATGAAACAGCATTCCTTGCTGCATTGGAGACAGCGGATACACATCGACTACATTGTCTGGAAGTTCATCTATTTGCTTTTGCGTGAGCTGAACCATTGGAAAATCAGATGGTGTAAAGCCGCCGCTCGTTTCAACACAATGCGTCAAGATGATCTCCATTTTTTCTTTAAAACGTTCAGGTAACAACCGCACCTCTTGATCTTGCAGCAGTTCCCGATTGATCATAAAGTTCATCTGCAACTGACCATCTGTCACATATCCATACACATCGATCAAATGCTGTCTTTCTGCTTTCGGATCGTGAACATGTCCATTTCGTTCGTCTGCTATATAAAGCTTGGCTTCGCCATCTGCCTGATCTAACTGACCGAGGTAATTGAAACTCATCTGCGGCGTTACCGTTTTGAGTAAACGAGATTCTGTCATGTATTGAAGCAAACCATAGCCGATTCCCTTTTGCGGCACAGCTCGTAAGGTTTCTTTGACGTCTTTGATTTGTCTTGCAACATCGGTTTGTATAAAAGGAATAAAAATAGGATAAGAGCTTGTAAACCAGCCGACTGTCCGTGACAAATCCATCTGTTCAAATAAATCCTCGCGTCCATGCCCTTCTAACGTGATGAGCATTGGCTTTCCAATGGCTTGCGTGAGTCCTGATAACAGTAAATCGTTAATCTCTGTTCGGTATGCTTGTGAGGCCTGTCTAAGTAACATATCTGTTTGTTCCTTTGTGAGCTGAACCGACAGGATCTCTGCATGTTCTTCTATATTAGAAAGCGCAGGCAGTTGGAAAGGAGAACCTTCTTCCTCTTGATCCTTGATTTTTTGCCAAAAAGAGGCCTGCGCTTGTAATTGATCTGTTTGTGCATATTCATATAAGGCATCTGCCCACTGCTTATAGGAGGCGGTTTTCTTTGCAAGTACGACGTCCTGCCCAGCAGCAAGCTGTTTCAATCCATTTAGTACATCTTCTTGTATCATGCGCCATGATATGCCATCCATGACGAGATGGTGTGCAGCAATAAAGAGCTCAGACGTGTCTTCACCTGTATGAAAAAGAATCGCTTTGATCACTTCTCCGCGCTCTAATGACAATGTTCCTTGACAGGCACTTGTCTCCAAGCGGATTTGTTCCCGTGCTTCCTCCTGAGATACATCCGTCACATCAAAGAATGTGACACATGGTGTGACACCAGGCTCACGAATGGTTTGAATCCATGTGCCATCTGCCTCTTTTGTATAGATAGCTCTCAGCATATCGTGATGATCGACCAGTTTTGAAAGAACCTGTGTTAACTGTTCATGTGGAACAGATCGCTTCATTTCAATATGCGCCGATAGATTCCAATAATCTTGATTGGTCATCGATTGCTCAAAGAACCAAGATTGAATCGGGAGAAGACGAACCTCTCCTGTCACAGGTGATTGATCATAGACCATAGAGACCTCTGCCTTTCTCATCACTTGTGCGAGTTGTGAGATGGTCTGTTTTTCAAATACATCTCTCGGCTGGATGACGTAGCCTTCCTGTGCTAAGCGTGCCACCATTTGTATAACAATAATGGAATCTCCGCCAAGCTCAAAGTAGTTATCATGGACGCCAATAGAAGGAACGCCTAGCAGCTGAGACCACACTTTTTCTAACACACGTTCTTCCTCAGTAGCTGCTTTGTCAATGGCTGTTTCTACTTCTTCTTGTCTCCACTCTGGCGGCGGAAGACGCTTTTGGTCTACCTTGCCATTTGGCGTGAGCGGTAATTCATCCAGCTCTATTAATAGGCTTGGTACCATATAATCTGGCAGAATGTCTTTTAAGTTTTGGCGAATGTCTTGCGTGGTCATGCCGCCTTTTTGGACAAAATAACCGATCAATCGCTTATGACCACTCTCATGCTGATGCGGGATAACAGCACATTCTGTGATGTCATCAAATGTCAGCATAGCGGCTTCAATTTCTCCGCATTCCACGCGGTGTCCACGAATTTTCACTTGATGATCGATTCTTCCAAGACAGTCAATGATGCCATTTGACAGCCAACGGCCCATATCGCCAGTTTTATATAAACGCGCTCCTTCTTGGAAAGGATGCGGGATAAATGATGATGCTGTTTTTTCTTCATCTCCAAGGTAACCAAGTGCTAGCCCTGTGCCGCCAACATAAATTTCGCCGATGACGCCTTGCGGAACTGGCTGCATTTGGTCATCTAATACATAAGCTTGTGAATAAGCAATAGGCTGTCCAATCGGGACCGTCGCCTGATCTTCTTCCAGTGCCCGAATGTGATGCACACAGGAGAATGTTGTATTCTCTGTTGGTCCATAACCATTTAAAAGCCCTTCAGGCAAATATGGTAGTGCTTTTCGGATATGAGCGGCTGATAAGGCATCTCCGCCGACCAATAATGCATGAAGTCCAGATAAAGCTTCTGGATGCTCTTCTGTTAAACGGTTGAACAGCGGCACAGTCAAGAACCCTGTTGTAATCTGATGAGTTTTTAGTGCTTCCGCTAATGTATCCATTGATAAAATGGTATTTCGATCCGTCAGTATGAGCCTTCCCCCGTTTAAAAGGGCTCCCCATATTTCATACGTAAATGCATCAAAAGAGAAGCTGGCGATTTGTAAAATGCGCGTTTGTTCATCAAGGGTGACATAGTCTGTTTCACACACAAGCCGGACGACCGCTTGATGCGGGATCAGTACTCCTTTTGGCTGTCCAGTTGACCCCGATGTGTAATTGATATAAGCAAGTCCATCAGGTCTTAGTGCAGCGGGCATGACCTCTGCTTCTGGTAAAAATTCTTCATACCCTTGATCAAGACAAATGAGTTCCGTTTGATGGATGGATACTTTTTTCAGCCATTCATTTTTTGTCAGTAAAAGCTGAATCCCTGTATCTCTCAGCATATAGTCAATGCGGGCGTCTGGATATTCAGGATCAATTGGCACATAAGCCCCGCCTGCTTTCACAATGGCCAGCACCCCAAGAATCATTTCAGGCGATCTGTCGATGAGCAGTCCAACTGGTTCATGCGGCGTCACGCCTCGCTGCTGCAAATAGGCTGCAAGACGATCGACTTTCTCATGTAACTCCTGGTACGTCCACTCATCTCCTTTGAACTCGAGCGCCACTGCATGAGGTGTTTTTTTCACTTGCGCTTCAAATCGTTCTGTCATAAGTAGCGGACCTTTTGGTTGATCAGTCTTGCCGCTCCATTCATAGAGCAATTGATGCTTTTCTTTCTCTGGCAGGAAATTCACTTGTCTGATCGGCTGCGCTGGATTTTCACAAATGCTTTCAAGCAGGTGCTCGTAGTATGCGAGGAATCGCTCCATCGTGTCATCAGAAAATAAATCCGCATGATACTCCAGTTTTAACTGAAGGCCTTCAGCCCCTTCAAACACAAACAGGGAGAGATCAAATTTCGCTGTATCATTATCTTCAATGGTTAAAACCGACGTCGCCTCCCCCATTGGAGATGCTTCCAGCGGTAAGTTTTGCAGAACAAACATGACCTGAAACAGCGGCTGCTTACTGGCATCACGCACAATATTCAATTCATCGACCACCATCTCAAACGGCACATCCTGGTGTGCATAAGCACCGACGGTTGTCTCCTTCACTCGCTCTAATAATTCCGTAAAGGCTGGATTCCCGCTATGGTCGATCCGAAGCGCCAATGTATTCACGAAAAATCCGATTAAATGCTCCATTTCCGTTCGATTTCTCCCAGCAATGACCGAGCCAATGACAAACTCATCCTGTGAAGACAATCGATGTAAAAGGGTAGAGAAAGCCGACAGCAAGGTCATATACAGTGTGCTGTCTGTTTTCTTAGATAGCTCATCAATCTTTTCAGACAGTGACTTCGACAGTTGATATGTTTTCGTCTTCCCTTTGTAGGATTGAACGGCCGGCCGCGGATGATCATACGGCAATACCAAATCTTCAACAGGCGCCGCAAATTGCTCCTTCCAATAGGCAAGCTGCTTACGCAATGGTTCTCCTGTCAAATACTCCTTCTGCCACAGTGCGTAATCCGCATATTGAATAGGCAGTGCCGGCAAGTGAGGCTCCCGCCCTTCGATCGCCGCTGTATACCACTCAGATAATTCTCTTGCAACAATGCCAATCGACCAGCCATCTGACACGATGTGGTGAATGGACATAAGCAAGATATGCTCTGCGGATGAAAGTCGAATCAGCTTCACTCGAAAGAGCGCTTCGTGTTCTAATTGAAAAGGTGTGGATGCCTCTTCTTTCGCCCATTCAGACGCTTTTTGTTCTTTCTCTTCCTGTGACGCTATGCCTGAAAGGTCCATCACCTCAAGCTCTGGCAGGGCCATCTGTTCATGAATGACCTGTACCGGTTCATCCCCGCTCATCGTAAAGGACGTTCTGAGCGATTCATGTCTTTCCACCATATGATGCAGACTTTCCAGAAGCACCTTGATATCTAAAGGCCCATTCATCCGAAACGAAATCGTATTATTGTAAAATGGCAGATCCGGTTCTAATTGATAGAGGAACCACTGTCTTTGCTGGGCATAAGACATCGGAATTTCCTGACCCTTCTCCATTTTTCTCATCGGAATCACTTCATCTGCTTTGGCATTTGAATCGATCCAGTCTGCTAATTCTCCGAGTCTCGTATGTTCAAACAACACAGCAAGCGGCACGTCAAACCCTGTTTTTTGCCTAACCGCAGACAGCATTTGCGTCGCCTTCAGCGAATGACCTCCTAGTAGAAAGAAATGATCACCGCAATTGACATCTGAGACACCGAGCAGCTCTGACCAAATGTGTGCGAGCAGTTTCTCCGTTTCTGTGTGAGGTGCTCTGTTGTCTGCATCCATTCCGCTTTCCTCTATTAATTCATGAAAATATGCCTCGTCTGGCGATCCATCTTCTGTTTCTTTCCAATATTCCTCAGGAAACAAATGCACGGCATATTCACCAGATAGACGGGACTGTAAACATGTATGAATCGATTGATACAGCCGCTCTTCCACCGCCTTTGTTTGATCCGTTTTGAAAAAGACGTAAAAGGTCTGCTCTGTTTGCATCTCCGCATCCGCATGGATCATCTCGTGAATCTCTTTCTTCGATCGATCCAATCCCGCATAAATGAGCGGAGCATCTGTCATCAGACATGCGAGCATCGTTTGGAAGCCTGCCTGCTTTGAAATTGGAAGATAACCTCTTTCTTTTAAAATGCCTTTTATCATGGAGCCTTCACTCATGCCAATCTCGTCCCACATGCTGAAACTAAAGCAATATGGCTTCACTGTAGATGTCAGCTTCTGATAATGAGCAAATTGTTCCACGAACTCATTGGCAGCGCAATAGGCGCCGACAGTCATACCGCCCTTTAGCGTTCGGGCTGACGAGCTGGAAAGAAATAAAACATTCCTGCGTTTGGAGGCAGCTTCATGAAGCGCAATCGTTCCATATACCTTCGCTTCGTACATGTCATTCAGAGACACAGATGTCATATCAGCAAGTAGTTCTTCTTGAATGATACCTGCGAAATGAATGATGCCATCCAGCCTTTGATTACCAGCGACCTCATGTCTAGAGATGATCGCTTCCACCTCTTTTTCAGCCGTGATGTCTGTTTTCTCATAAAGAACCTTGCCGCCATGCACTTTTGCCTGCTTTTCTAGCAAAGACAATGTCTCTTGCTGGTCACTAGAAAGTGCCTTTCTCTCTTTCCTTCCAAGCAACACGAGATGTGCTTGATAAGATGTCAGTAGGTGTTCACTGACTAAACGTCCAATTCCGCCCAGCCCGCCTGTTATGACATAAAGCCCAGATGATTCAAATGGCGGCTCTTTCCTTTTCTGTTCCTTTTCCAAATGAAGAGGTGCTAAAAAGGGAATATAACGAACACCTTGACGATAAGCAGCGACATGACGGTCTTGGTCATGTGTGAGTTCTGCCATAATCGCCATTGCATGGGAATGACTAGATACCGATTCTGCTAGTGAAAAATCAAGACATTGCACCTTGATAAACGGCCATTCATGCTGAACTGCTGTCATCAGTCCGGCTGTCGTTGCTTTTTCTACATCGTGGATATGATCCTCCGGCACATTCATCGCATGGGCTGAGACAAAAGTGATGGCCACCTGCTCCTCATAGACGGAAATGGCTTTTGTTAAAAATAATGCACTCATGCTGCCCATTTTCTGCGCTTGTTTCGCCTTGGCCACATAAAGCTTGTCTTCTTGGTTTGTATAGTTCCAAAGGTGAATGATGTGTTTCACCGAAACGCCATACGAACGGAGCGTCTCAAAGAGTTGTTCGTAGTCAGACGGCCGATTCGGGTGGATGATGAAGTGAGTGTGTGTGAGTTGTTTGAACGCTTGACCCGGTTCAACCGTAATGTATGTTTGTTCACTGTTTGCAAAAGATTTCAATTGATCTGCCAGTCCTAATGGATCTGCAAAGATCACAACGTCCCCTATGATCTGCTTGTCAGCTGCATCAAGTGGAGCAGGTATCCACTTCTTTTGATAACTCCAATCAGGCAAGGTATGTTCATTTTCAAGTCTCATATCCATTTCCATGATCATTTCATCAAATTCGCCTTCTTGCCATCTTGTCTTGAGCTGTGCCCTTTCTATTTTTCCAGAGCTGGTTTTGGGAAATGCATGCTTCTGGACAGGAATGATGCGAGATGCAGACAAGCCCATTTTTGTTGCAATATGGGATTTAATGTGCTGACTTGCCCTCATAATATAAGCCGGCTCATACAGCTTCGGTGTAAAAAAGAGAATCAGTTCATCGGATGCAGAAGCCTCCATTCGGACGGAACAAGCAGCCACAAAGCTCGTTTCTATTCCCGGTACTTCCTCTGCTATGGCTTCAATTTCATAGTTGTGATAGTTTTTCCCGTTGATGATAATCATGTCTTTTTCTCTACCGGTTAGTGTCAGCCTTCCTTCGTGCAGGAAACCTAAATCACCCGTGTGAAACCAGCCATCCGCTTGAAATACTTCTTGATTCGCTTCGTCATTCCGGTAATAGCCCTTCATGGTGGTTGGGCCTTTTATTTGCACACGGCCAATATGATCTTCTGGAAGAAGCTCATGCTGATGATTGACGATGCGTATCGTGATACCTGGAATCGGTTTGCCCAACTCTGTAAAGCTGACGGTTCCTGTCTCACGTGCTTCTGCTGGTCTTAGCTGCTCTGTCAGCGACGTTTCCTCAAAGGTCAGAACCCCGCTGTTTTCATCTCCACGCTCAATCGCAAAGGAAAAAACAACCGCTGATGAGATTTCAGACATGCCGAAAGCCGGTCTAATCACATCTCCCTTTAAGCCGTGCGGAGCAAGCAGGTGTAGAAATCGGTGGATGGTTTTTGGAACGACCGCCTCTGCCCCATTGATCATGCAGGTCATCGCCGACAGATCCCAAGACCCTGATGAAATCTCTTTCTCATAATCGTTGATCATCGCAAATGCAAAGTTAGGTGCCCACGTCTTCGTTGCACGGTAGCGGTCCATCCAGTCAAGCCACCGCAGCGGCTGAGCGATAAAGTCATCTGTTCTTGCCCGAATCTGCTCGCAGCCTGTGTACACATTGACAAGATGGAACATCACAATGCCACCAATATGATCTAAAGGCATCCAGTCTAACGAGACATCCTCTTGTGTAAATTGATTCGCTGCTACTGTTCCTTTGACGTTCGCCAGCACACTTCTATGGGAATGCTCTACACACTTTGGCATCCCTGTACTTCCAGACGTTAAGATAAAGAAGACGGAATCATCCGGCGCGGCAGGATGAGCAGCTGTATCTCTTTCTAATGTCAGCATCGGCTCAACTGCTGCGACACGTAATTGGTCTGTATGCCACAATAAGGCTAACCCTTGCACCTCCTCGATCAGTGAGTCATCTGTTAGGATGAGCGGATGCTCGAGCAGCTTCCAAGCATGATGAAGCTTCTTCACTGCAGCATTCATCTCCCGATAGGTTGGGGCAGCTGACACAAGCGTTGGAACAAATCCGCCTAATACACATGCCCAAAAGGCAGTGACCATGGCATGATTCGATGAGAATTGAAAGAAAACAGGATCGCCTGCCTTAAGCCCCAGTGCCCTTAAACCAGTCAGAACCCTCTCGGCGTCTCCTTGTAACTGTGCATAAGATTGTGTGAGTTCGTTCTTGCTATTCACGATATACGTAAGCCCATTTGTCGTTTTTGCAGCCTCTGTTAAGACTTCCTGTAAGGTCTGTGCGCCTTGTGTGACGTCGAGATCCCCTCCATAAGAAAGAGCGGGTGGCATGTCGGCCAAAGCAGGTACAGCCGTTTGCGTCTGTATCGCTTCCGCTGCGGCCTCCTGCTCAATGTGCTTGTCGAGAAATAAATGAGAGAGGTGATACGGCCGCGGTCGAATGGTTTTTTCACGTGAAAAAACAGCGAAGCGTTCGATTTCGTTGGTTTGTAAAATGGTTGTCTTTACATCTTGTAAAATCGCATCCATTGATTCATGTATACTCGTTTGGTTAATGGTTGATGGTTTCATATGAGTTCCTTTCCTTTTTTGTTAGGCAGGACTGCAAGGCTGCATCCTGCCTAATCTAAAGTTTACAAGACTCGTTCTCTATTTGTTTGATTGACAATATGTTTGATCAGCTTTGCATTTTGAGCTGCACATTCTTTATGTTTAAACATATCAGCATGCCGGCCATAGCCTTGGTATTGGGTAAAAGATCCGGCCGTTGCCTGTGTCCACTCTTCCATCCAGTCCGGGATCGCTATTTGTTCTTCAGATTGGATGAACGTAATATCTGCCTGTATTTTGCCTTGATTCACCCCCTTAACAAACGTTTCATAGTAGGCGCGCGTCTTTTGGGCAAGCGCTTCTTGAACGATCTCTCCTTGAGCAAGTTCGCTTTGTTTCGTTTGATGAACAATCGCTTCAATATCATCATCAATGGATCGCCCTTCTAAATCACTTTCTCCAATTTTCTTATAGGAATCGATCATGATGACCTTCTCGACTGTCCGCCCTCCTTGTTCAAGCGCTTGAACAAGCTCAAAGGCGAGGTAACACCCGCCTGAGTACCCCATCAACGTCAGCGGCCCTTTTGGCTGAAGGTGCTGAATATGCTGAACGTACTGCGCCATTCGGTTATTCGTTTCAATAAAATCAAAGGCGATCAACCGGACATCATCAAGCGTTTTTGCTGCTTCCTGATAGATAAAGCCGTAGCCTGGTAACGGCGGAAGAGCAAAGACTGTTGATGTTTGAGATTCATTGAATACAAGATAGCCAGCGGTTTCCCCGTCCTGATGCTGAATATAATGACTAAGCGCTTCAATCGTCGGGGTCTCAAACAACAAATGGATCGGCACCTGAACCTCAAACTCTTTTGATACTTTGGACAAAAGAGACATCGCTTTTAAAGAATGTCCGCCAAGCTCAAAGAAATGGTCATCTGTGCTAATATCTTCTCGTTCAAGTACTTCCCGCCACATCACCAACAGCTTTTGTTCCACTTCATTTGCGGGCAGTTTCACACGGCGGTTTCCTTGCGGCGCCTCTGGTTTTGGTAGCTGGCGTTTATCAACCTTCCCATTTGGCGTAAGTGGGAGGTTCTCCAGTTCAATCAGCTCATGAGGCAGCATATAAGCTGGAAGACGCTCTTTCAGCCTTGATTTGATGTCATCGAGTTTGCCTTTCCATGCATCATCACACGTGATATAGGCAAGCAGCCTTGTATGATTGGTTTCATCATGATCCGCTAGGAGTACAGCTTGTTTTACACCTGGGTGCATGAGAAGGTTGGCTTCAATTTCGGTCAGTTCAATTCGGTGTCCTCGAATTTTTACCTGATCATCAATTCTGCCTGCATACTCAATCAGACCGTCTTCTCGAAAGTAAGCTAAATCCCCTGTGCGATACAGGCGCTCACCCGAAGCGAAAGGATGAGGAATAAACACTTGTTTTGTCAGATCAGGACGATTCAAATATCCTTTTGCCAGTCCTTTGCCGCTCAGACAAAGCTCTCCAACCATTCCAATCGGCTGAAGCTGCCTGTGCTCACTCAATATATAAGCGCCCGTCTGGTTGAGCGGCTTCCCAATTGGAATAGAATGTGACTCTAAAGGGATCGCTTCATCTATCGGATAATACGTGGCAAAAACCGTTGATTCGGTTGGTCCGTATACATTCAACAATCTGCCTTTTCCCATCACATCAAAGGCTTTTCTCACATGCTGAACCGATGCCCTCTCTCCCCCAAACAGCACCTTACGCACACCGCGCATCCAATCTGTTCCTTCATCAACGAGAAGATGGAATAAAGCGGTTGGAACAAACATGACAGAAATATGCTCACCTTTTATCAGCTCAGTGAGCTTCTCCATATCTAAAATGGTTTCTTTTTGCGGCAGGACAAGCTTTGCTCCGTTTAAAAGCGCACCATATACATCAAATGTAAAGCCATCAAATACACTATTTGATAACGACAGCAATGTATCTGTTTCTAAAATAGTTAAGTAATTCGTATTTTTGACCACCCGGGCAATATTGGAATGGGTCGTCATGATGCCTTTTGGCTGTCCGGTTGTTCCTGATGTATACATGATGTATGCCGTATCATCTAAACCAGCTTCAAGTGGCAGATTCTCTGAGCTCATCAGTAAAATTTCTTGGTCATCTGCAAAAAGATACGTGCCATCAAATGCGAGTGACCTCGTCTGACTGATAAAGGATGAATGAGTCAGAAGATGCGTCGCTCCGCTGTCTTTCAGCATATATTGGATACGGCTTTCTGGATAATCTGGATCAATCGACACATAGGTGGCACCTGCTTTTAAGACAGCGAGTAAGCTGACAATGAGTTCAGGTGTCCGCTCTGCTAAAATGGCGGTCACCGTTTGATGATTGACCCCATTTTTTTGCAAATGCCTTGCCAGTCGATTGGCTTGTTCGTTCAGCTCCGCATATGTCATCGTGTGATCACCTGCTGATAATGCCACTGCATTCGGCTGTTTTCGGACATTATGTTCAAACCACTTTGTCAAATAAAGCTGATCATGCTCCAGCTCAGGTGCATTCCATTCCTCTAACATTCGCTGCTTTTCCTGCTTAGTCACAAGTGTCAGTGTATGAACTGACTGATCTGGATGTTTGATGGTCCCTTTGATCAAAAGGGTCAGCTGATCCTTTAATTTATGGACAAATGCAGGATCAAATGCACGCTGATTAAAGGCCAGCTTCAGCTGCAATCGTTCCCCAGGTGATGCAAGTAAATTGAGATCATAGTTCGATTTTTCATAGACATTCATGTCTTCTACTGTAAAGCCAAGCAGTGACTCCTGCTCGTCTTTCTTTGCAGCAGGGACATTCTCAAACACCACAATATGATCAATGAGCTGCTGCTGACCTGCTTTAGCCTGAATATCATAAATCGGGATATATTGGTGCGGTTCAGCCGCTAAAGACTGCTGCTGCGTTTCTGATAATAGAGAACGGAACGTCATTTGGTCTGTCAGCTGAATTCGTCTTGGAATGACATTGATGAACAATCCCACCATCCGGTCCACACCAGCCAAATCTGCCGGACGTCCTGACACAACCGTTCCAAACAACACATCGTTTGAGCGCTGATACCTGCTGAGTAAGATAGACCAAACCGATTGAAGCGCACTGCTTAACGTGGCATTCTGCTGCAAGGCTAACTCTGATAAAGCAGCTGTTTCTTCTTTACTCATGGCCCATTCGATTTCGCCTAATTCATGCTCATTTGTTTGCTTTCGTTGTTCTTTAAAAGTCGATTGCCCCTCAAAGCCCGCCAAAGATTGCGTCCAATATTCAAGTGAGGCTTGTTTATCTTGTTTTTCCAGCCATTGAATATATTCTTTATATGGCTTGACTGGCTCCAGCCTGTAAGGGATGTCATGCAAAAGTGCATGATAAATCGCAAACAATTCCTGTACAACTAGGCCAAAACACCAGCCATCTAGAAGGATATGGTGATAGCTCCATATCCAGCGATAGCTTGAAGGACCCGTTTGAAAAACAGAGGCCCGCATGAGCAGATCCTTCGAGAGATCAAATCCTCTTAGCTGATCCTTTTGTTTAAAACGATCGATACGTTCAAGCTGTTCACTTTCAGAAAGATCCTGTATGTCCACAATATCAAGCTGGAAAGGTCGATTCTTTAATACAACTTGGACAGGACGCTTCACTTTTTCGTGGAGGAACACGGTACGAAAAATATCGTACCGTTCCACGATGATATTCATGCTTTTCTCAAGAAGATCAGACCGAAGTGTCCCCTTCACGTTCATATCCATTTGTTCTACATAAAAGCCTTTTTCTTGATGATGGAGGGTATGAAACAGCATTCCTTCTTGCATCGGTGACAGATAGTACATATCTTGAACTTGATCCCTTTTAAATTGACTCATCTATTTCATTCCTCCTTTCCTTCTTCATGACTGATCTAGTGGTGTTAGGTCAATTTCTCCTCTAGCATGTCAAAGATATCGTCCATTTCATCCATTTCAAGGTCTGCAGCCGAGAAGTCACTTGGCGTAAATTCTCGCTCTTGATGCGCTAAGCAATGAGTGATGATGGATCTGATTTTCTCCTTCAACAATGCGATGAACTGCTGTATCGTTTGTTCTTCATATTCACTTGCACAATATGAGCACGACAGAATGAATTGATTGTGCTGAACAAGACCGCTGAGGTTCAGCTTATAAACAGCTTCTGATTCAGGGCTTGCTTGACGGCCCATATCATAGGTTGAGGGCCCAAAGAGTTCTGTCGTCACTTCCTGATCAATCTGCCCGAGATAGTTCAAGCTGATTTCAGGCTGCACGTGTTTGACTGACGGTTCGGATGGTGTCATGTATCTTAAAATACCGTAACCAATCCCCTTATTCGGTACACGCCGCAGCATCTCTTTCGTTCCTTTAATAGCGTCTGCAATGGTCTGATTCGGTTTCGCTTCAAGAACGACTGGATACATGCTCGTAAACCAGCCAACTGTGCGGGATATATCTAATCCTGATAAAATGTCCTCTCTTCCATGACCTTCAAGCTGTACATGTACATGAGATTGACCTGTCCATTCCTGAACGGCCAGCCCGAGCGCACATAGAAGAATATCATTCATTTCTGTTGTGTACGGAAGATGGATATTCGTTAACAGATGCTCGGTTTCTGCTTCTGTCAGCTGCATTTTGACCGCTTTCGTATCCGCGACTTTTCTTTCTTTTACTTCATGGTCAACAGGTAAAGTCGTAAACGGTCTATTTTCAATCGCCGCCCAATACTCCTTCTGGTTTTTTAGCAGCTGCGACTGCGCGTATCGTTCAACCGCTTCTGCCCATTCTTTGAAAGAGTGCGTTTTTGGCGGCAGAACCATCGTTTCTCCTTTTTCTGCCTGATGATAAAGAGACATAAAGTCTTCTAGTAAAATCCGGCAAGAAACGCCGTCAATCACAAGATGATGGGTGATGATGAGTATGTGATCACCGTTTTCTGTATGGAAACAAATCACTTTCATCAATGGACCTTTTTCAAGATTCAGTTGACGCTGATACTCATTGGCGTATGTTGAAATCGCCTGTTTCACATCTTGCGCTTTTGAAACATCACAAGAAATAATTGAAAATGGTTCTGATAGCTCCCGCTGATTGTATTGCAGAATGTCATCATGCTCCTGTCTGAACACCATGCGCAGTGCATCATGATGTGAGAGTAGTCTTTGCAGAACTTGTTCTGTGACAGCCAAGTCAAACCCTTTTGGCGCATGAAGCATCATTGATAGATTCCAGTGGTGCTGGTGATCAAAGTTACGCTCAAAGAACCAGCGCTGAATCGGTGTTAAAATGACTTCCCCTTCCACAGGTGATTGATCAGCTGTGAGAATATCCGCTTCTTCGATATATGGGCGAAGCTCCGCAATCGTTGGGTATTGGAAAAGCAGTTTCATATCGAGCTTCCAGCCTTCTTGCGTGAGTCTGCTTGCCATTTGGATGCCTTTAATCGAATCTCCGCCAAGGAAGAAGAAATGGTCGTGAATACCAACTTGGCTGACGCCAAGCACATCTTCCCAAATGCCGCAAAGCAGTGCTTCCACTTCATCTCTTGGCGCTTCGTATGCTGTTTGATTCGCTTCCATATCAGGTGCTGGCAGTGCTTTGAGATCCACTTTGCCATTTGCCGTCATCGGCAGTTGGTCTAGCTTGATGATCCATGATGGCACCATATAGTCAGGCAAGGTGCGCTTTAAGCTTTCTTTCAAAGTGGCCGCTTCTTCATCTGTGATGGCGTAAGCGACAAGAGCGTCTTGATCACTTGCGTCTTTGACCGTTGTCACGACGGCTTCTTTCACTTCATTTAGCGCAAGGAGCTGCGCTTCAATTTCTGATAGCTCAATCCGGAATCCGCGGATGTTCACTTGATGGTCTTTTCTACCGAGATAGATCAGCTCGCCATCCTCTGTCCATTTCACCAAGTCGCCTGTACGGTACATGCGCTCTCCAGGATAAAACGGATCCGGGACAAACCGTTTGTCCGTTTCCTCTGGGAGATTCCAGTAGCCTCTTGCCAGTCCTTTCCCCGCAATTACGAGCTCACCCGGTACGCCTTGCGGCGAGAGGTCATATAACGAACCCATAATGTAAAAACGAGTATTGGCAATCGCTGTTCCGATAGGAAGCGTGCCTTGATCTGGATCAATGATCCCGCTTGTCGCCACGACCGTATTTTCTGTTGGGCCGTAGTTATTGACGAGTTTGTATGGAACGGGCTTCACCTGCTTTAACTTGTCCCCGCCTGTCAGTAAGTAACGGAGAGAATGATTGTCCATCGACATAAACTGCTCACATAGCTGTGTTGGCAGGAACGCAATGGTGATGCCTTCGTCATTGAAATACGTATTGAGCTTGATCATATCGAGGCGAATCGCTTCGTCGATGATATGGAGCTCTGCGCCCGCCATCCACGTCGGGAACATCTCCCAAATGGAGGCATCAAAGCCAAAGCCGGCATATTTGGCGGTTCGGTCTTGTTTCGTCACCTGGAAAGCATCATTGTGCCAAAAAGCAAGATTGACAAGAGACTGATGCTCGACCATGACACCCTTCGGCTGTCCAGTCGTTCCAGATGTGTAAATCATATAAGCGAGATCCATTGGTTTGATAGGAACATGAATCTCGTGTGCTTCTCCTTCTACTGCCTCTTCTATGAAGAGGGTATGACCTGTGAATAAAGGTGGTGCAGTGAGCCCATTCTGAATCAGAAGGACCTCTGCCCCGCAATCTTCCAGCATATAAGCAATGCGCTGCGCTGGATAATCGGCATCAATCGGCACAAATGCCGCACCTGCCTTGAGAACTCCGAGAACAGCGGCTGTCATCTCAAGCGATGGACGTGTGAGAATGCCGATGCGGTCTCCCGGTTTTGTGCCGCTGGAAATGAGTCTTGCGGCGACTGTATTCGCCCGGTTGTTCAGTTCTTCATACGTCCAGCTTGTGCCGCAGAAGGCGGCGGCTTTTTGATGA
The DNA here is from genome assembly GCF_038005045.1 of Bacillus sp. FSL K6-3458. Lineage (NCBI taxonomy): Bacteria > Bacillati > Bacillota > Bacilli > Caryophanales > Bacillaceae > Bacillus > Bacillus sp. FSL K6-3458. The sequence goes on from NZ_JBBOSI010000001.1 coordinate 3,692,451, forward strand.
GGTACTTCCTGTGACTTCGCCTCAATCAATGCATGAACCGTTTGATCTGTCGGGACATTTAGGACAGGTCCTGACCAATCATCAAGCAGATGTCGCTCTTCTTCTTTTGTTAAGATGGAGATGGTCGAGATCGACTGATTCAATTTCGCAAGCATTTCGTCTATGATTCGCTCAAAATATTGACTCCATCGCTGAATGGTACTCTTTTTAAATAATGCCGCTGCATATTCAAAGCGCAAGCCCACTTGATCTTGTTCCTCAAAGACACCGAGCGTTAAATCAAATTTTGCCTGAACGGCTTCTTGCTGTTTGTGCGAAAGCGTAAGTCCATTCAATTCCGGTAACGTCAGATCACGCTCATCCGTTGTCATCATGACACTAAACAACGGGTTGCGGCTCGTGTCTTTCGGAAGGTCTAACTGCGCGACCAAATCCTCAAATGGGAACCCTTGATGTTCATAAGCTGATAGATTGTGATCTCTTATTTTTTCTAGCAGATGCTCTGCAGTTTCTTCTAACTGAACGTCATGTCGAAGGGCCAGTGTATTCACAAACATGCCCGGAATCCGTTCGATTGACGCATGTGTACGTCCAGCCGTTACAGCCCCTATGACGATGTCATGCTGCCCAGTCAATTTATGAAGGAGAATGGCAAAGGCCGTTTGCATCACCATGTTCAAGCTCACATTTTTTTCAGCCATGAGCGCTTTGATATGCTGCGCCTTTTCAGCAGACAGCCATCTATCAACCCGATCTCCTGCAAATGACTGCACACTAGGCCGCGGAAAATCAAGCGGAAGTGCTAAGTCTTCTGGCGGCTGTGCATATTGCTCCAGCCAATACTGCCGCTGTTTTTCAAGTGCTGCTTGCTGCTCTTCCTCTTGCTGCCATACCGCATAATCCTTGTAGTGCAACTGAACTGGCGGTAACGTCTTATGCTCATACAACTCCGCTAATTCTTGAATAAGTAGCCTGCGTGTCACTCCGTCTGCGATGATATGGTGCATATCCATCATGAACACATATTTGTCATCAGACAGCTTTGCCACTTTCGCCCTCATTAGAGGTGCTTGATGTAATGAGAATGGTGTCATGAAGTTGTCTACGACGGATTGTACCTGATCGCTTTCTACTTCAACCATCTGTAACGTAAACGGCACACGGCGATAGATTTTTTGGACGGGACTGCCATCAATTTCAACAAAGGCTGTCCGCAATGACTCATGTCTATCAATTAAAGCTTGAATCGCTCCTTCTAGCTGCTTCAGATCAAGGTTTCCTTCCATCATGAAAACGGCTGGCATATGGTAGGTGACAGATTCTGGATGCAGCTGCTGTAATACGTACATTCGCTTTTGTGCGGAAGAGACTGGATAGAAATCTTGCTTTTCCGCTGGCTGAATGGATGTGACGAGCGAAGCATCAGCTTCTTCCAAATAGGCAGCTATCGCCCGTATCGTTGGCTTTTCAAAAAGAACCTTGAGTGGAACATGCTGATTCAGTTTGGCTTGCATTTTCGAAATGAGCACCATGCCTTTCAGAGAATGGCCGCCTAATTCAAAGAAATGGTCATCAATGCCGACTTTTTCAATCTCAAGAACATCTGACCAAATATCACAAAGCGTCTGCTCAAGCGCCGTTTCAGGTGCTGCGTGTGCCGTGCGGTTCATATGTGCCTCATGAGGAAGCGGCAGAGATTTTGCATCTACTTTTCCGTTTTGTGTCAGCGGCATATGATCCACTTTGACAAAATAAGTAGGAATCATGTAATCCGGCAGCGTCTCTGAAAGCTTTTCTCTAAATGTCAGCGTTCCAATGTGATCAGGTGCTGTATAATATAACGCCAGCTCCGGTAAACGAGATGTTTTGATCACTTTGACATACACTTTTTGAATGGTTGAAAGGGCACGTGCGGCATGCTCAATTTCTTGTTTCTCAATTCGATAGCCGCGAATTTTCACTTGATCATCTACTCTTCCAAGGAATTCAATCTCCCCATTTGCATGCTGTCTGACCAAATCTCCCGTTCGATACATCCGCTCTTGAGGGAAATAAGGATTTTCAAGAAAACGCTCTGCTGTTAATTCAGGCTGATTCAAATAACCTCTTGAAACACCATCACCTGAAATATAAAGCTCCCCCGGTGCACCATAAGGAACAAGGCGCTGCTTGCGATTGCATACGAGCGCTCTTGTATGAGCAATAGGCTTTCCGATGATAGAACGCTCCTTTAAAGCGTCCAGCTCATGCGGTGTCATTAGCTTGCTCACTGTACCAATCGTTGTTTCTGTCGGACCGTAATGGTTCATCACTGCCACGCATGGATGCTGTTTCATAAATGTCTCAACATCTTCAGAGACAATCGGTTCTCCTCCCAATACCACAAGCCGTAAAGCGTCAAATGTATGCCCCTTCGAATCTGCCATCATATGAAATAAGGATGGTGTCATTTTGATATAAGTCAGCTCTTGTTCATCAATAAAACGCATGAGACGTACAGGGTCTGTATACACGTCTTCATGAGGAATATAGAGTGTCCCGCCTGCTTTTAGAACCGGGAAAATGCTTGTGTAACCAAGGTCGTATGCATAAGAAGACAGGAGTGCCGTTCGATCGCATTCTTGTAAAGTCACTTCATGTGTCAACCAATTGACGTAGTGTGATAGATTACGATGCGTGAGCTGTACACCCTTTGGCTTCCCTGTTGTTCCAGATGTGTAAATCACATAAGCCAGTTGATCAACCGATACGTCCGGCAGGTCTAGAGAATCGTTTCGTTGGACGGCTTTCTCCACATGTACGACCTGAATCGACTTGAGATGCTGATACGAATCGCCAAGAGACTCATTTGCCACGATGACTTTTGCCCCTGAATCTTTTAATGTGTAACGAATACGTTCCGCAGGAAAAGTTGGATCAATTGGTACAAATGCACCGCCTGCTTTCATTACACCTAGCATGGAGACAATGACATAGACAGAGCGATCAAGAATAAGTGCGACTGTGCTTTCTTTCTCTACGCCTTGCATCTTCAGCTCACTGCAAAGAGCATTGGACATGTGATCTAGTTCACGGTAGGTCAGCTTCCTTTCACCATCCATCACCGCAATGGCATCAGGCGTTTCCATGGCTTGACGTGAAAATTGCACATGGTACGGCTCATGTTGACCTGTTTGTTCCCCATCCCTTTTCTCCAACCGCTCCATTTGCTCATGCTGATCCAAGAGGTTGAACAAGCCAATTTGTTCATTCGGATGCTGGACCGCCTCACGAATAATCGCAAGAAGATGTGTTCCGAACCGGCGGATGGTTTCCTCTTTAAATAATGCCGTTGCATAGTCTAGGCTTAGTTTTATTTCTCCCTCACGTTCAAATGCTTCTAGAGACAGATCAAATTTGACGGATCGGTGCTGCATTGCATAAGGCGAAATGTTCAGATCGCCGAGCTTTAGTGCAGGAACATCCATGTTCTGCATATTAAACGAAACACTAAAGAGCGGGCTTCGGGTTGTATCACGATCAAGCGGTAGACGCGCGATTAACTCTTCGAGCGGATAGCTTTGATGTGCAAAAGCATCTACACTCGTTTCTTTTATTTCTTCAAGCAGCTGTAAAAATGACTTTGTTTGTTCCGGTTTCCCGCGCATCGCAATGGTATTGATGAACATCCCCGGCATGTCCTGAATATCTGGATGTGTTCGCCCCGCAACAGGAGATCCGACAATGATATCTTCCTGTCCACTGTAGGATGCGAGCAGCACTTGAAATGCAGATAACAAGAACATGTACAACGTCGTATCTGTTTTCTTGAGCAGCTCATGAATACGCTGAGTTGTCGCTTGATCACAGCCAAACATCACCCGTTCTCCAGAAAAATCACGTTCCACTGGACGCGGGTAGTCTGTCGGCAAATCTAAAACCGGTACATCTCCTTGGAATTGTTTCAGCCAATACGCTTCATGTGCACGCTGTTTCTCTGTTTCTTCTTCACTTAACTGCCAGACAGCGTAATCTTTATAATGAATGGCTCTTTCTGCAAGCGGTTCTCCATCATAGGCTTTCGCCAAATCCTGAATGAACGTCTTCATGGAGCTGCCATCTGTAATCAGGTGATGTGCTTCCAGAACTAAAAGATGACGGTCGTCACTCACTTTGAGCAGCTGTGCCCGCAGGAGGGGAGCGGCTGTCAAATCAAACGGCGCCTGACGTTCAGCAAGAAATGCCTCAGCCTCTTCTTCCTTTACATCATGGACAGGGAGGTCAAATGCCGCTCGTTCATGTACCCTTTGGACGATGTTCTCGCCTTTCATATGAAAACTCGTTCTTAAAATTTCATGCGTTTGAATCAATTCATCAAATGCTGAGGTGAGCCGCTGATGATCGAGCGTACCTTCAAGCGTTAAGACGATCGGAATATGATAGTTCGTACTCTTAGGTTCAAGTGTTTGTAAAATGTATAAGCGCCGCTGAGCTGATGACACTGGATAGTCCTCCGCCTTCGCTGCGGGTAAGATCGGATGTCCTTGTTCTTCTTGACCGTCCTGGTCAATGTATGACGCAAGCGATCGAACCGTTGGCTTTTCGAATATCACTTGAATCGGAACTTCCTTTTGGAACACTTCTTGGATTTTGGCTGACATCATCATTGCTTTGAGTGAATGTCCGCCAGTCATGAAGAAATGCTCATCTATTCCCACCGCTTTCCCAAGCAGTTCCTCCCAAATTTGAGCAAGCGCCTTTTCCGTCTCGGTTTCAGGTGGAATGATCCTGATTTCTTCACGATCAGCTTCGTCAGGCGTTGGTAAAGCTTTTCGATCAACCTTTCCGTTTGTGGTAAGCGGAAAAACATCTAGCTTCATGACGTGATGAGGTACCATATATGCTGGCAGTGCTTGATTAAATAGAGCCCGCACTTCTTCTTCCGTGATCGTTCCCGTATAGTAAGCGGTCATTTCTTTTTCTTCTGAAGGAGACTCATGGATAAGCACAACCGCATCATCGATCCCCGTCTCTTGTTGAAGAATCGTTTCAATTTCACCGAGCTCAATACGGAAACCACGGATTTTCACTTGATCATCTGTCCGTCCGAGGAATTCGATTTGACCATTTGAACCGTACCTAGCCAAATCTCCTGTTCGATACAAACGCCCTTCTGCCTTGAAAGGATCAGCGATAAATGCTTGCTTTGTTAATTCTGGACGATGGAGATATCCTCTTGAGACACCGTCTCCGCCAACATACAGCTCTCCTGGCGCGCCAATTGGCTGAAGTCTTTGATTGTCATCTAAAATGTAAGCGGACGAATGATTGATCGGCTGACCAATTGGAATCGTACCCGTTTCATCCCCTCTCACCTCATAAATGGTCGAGATGGTGGTGTTTTCTGTTGGGCCGTACGCATTCAGTAAAACAAGTGATGGATGATTTTTCTTCACAAGCTCTGCACTTTTCACATTGATCACATCACCGCCTGTGATCAATTTGGACAGTCCCTTAAACATATGCGGTCGCTGCTGAGCGAGTTGATTAAACAAACCAGTTGTTAAAAAGAGCGCCGAGATTTGATTCGTTTGGATAAAGCGTTCAAACCGGTTGATGTCTAATAACGTGTCACGGTCAACAGGATAAAGCGTTGCACCGTTCAGCAGTGTGGTGAAAATTTCAAAAGTAATGGCATCAAAGCTGACTGCTCCTGTATGTGCCATACGATCCGACTTGTTCAAGCCCAGTGTCTCCTGAGAACATGCCAATCTGACAATATGCTGATGCTCAATTTGAACCCCTTTTGGCTGGCCGGTTGACCCCGACGTGTACATGATATACGCCAATTGCGAAGGAGAGGTCTCGACTTCGAATGGTCCGTTGGAATGATTCGATATGTCCGACACACGAACGGCTTGGATACTTTCATGAACTAGCGGCTGGCTGTCCGCATAGAGCAAAACGGATGCGCCGCTGTCTTCAAGCATAAAGCGAATTCTCTCCTCTGGCTGGGCTGGATCAATTGGTACATAAGCAGCCCCTGCTTGAAGAACCGCTAAAATGGCGATTACTGCTTCAGCAGATCGATTCATATACACTGCGACGGCATCTTCTTGTTTCACTCCGCTATCAATCAAATATCCCGCAACACGATGGATTTCTTGGCCGAGTTCTTCATAGGTAAATGCCCGCTCTCCTTCGACTAACGCCAGATGGTCTGGCTGCGTTTGAATGCGTTCTTTAAGAAGCTCAGGAATAGACAGATGCTTTGGATAATCTCGTTCTGTCTTGTTCCATGCTTCAATCTGCTGTTTTTCTTCTTCAGTGATACACGTCACGTCATGAAGGCGAACTTCCGGATTCTCGATGATCTGCTTCATGAGGTTGGTCAGGTGTTTCGATATTTTTTCAATGACCTCTTCTTCAAAAGCCACCGCATTGTATTTGATTTTCAATGTCCATGTTTCACCTGGATATACAAGGACATTTAGATCGAAATTCGTTTGTTCAAATCCGTCTTTTACATCAATGGAAAACCCTAGACGTTCCGACATGGTGTCACCAGATAGCTCTTGATCTAAAGGATAGTTCTCAAACCCGACCAAGTGATCGAAGAGTTGTCCTCCTGCAGCTGTCTGTTGCTGAATGTCATAAAGCGGCATAAAATCATAGTTTTCCGCTTCCAGCGCATGCTGCTGAACTTTTTGAAACAGCTGTTTGAAGGTGTCTTCCTGATTCATTTCTACCCTGACCGGTATTGTATTGATAAAAAGCCCTGCCATCTGTTCTATACCAGCCACACTTGGCGGCCTGCCAGATACGACTTTTCCGAAAGTGACATCATGTGCCGCATGGTAAGTGCCTAAAAGAACCGACCAAACAGCCTGGAATAGATTTGGTGCTGTCACTTGGCAATTCCTTGCGATCTCTTGAATGGTGCTGACCATTTCAGCATCCCATGTGAACGTCCATTCCTGATGGTCATATTGTCCGTTCGCTTCTTTTTGCTGCAAAAGCCCTTGATGCTGAATCGCACCATCTAAGCGATCCTTCCAATAGCCTTCCGCTGCTTGTTGATTTTGCTTGCCAAGCCACTGAATATAATCTGCATAAGGTTTTCCTTGTGAGCGATCCGGCGTTTTGCCGTTCCGATAAGATTCGTAGTAATGAAACAATTTTTTCATCAAAACTCCCATGGACCAACCATCCATGATGATGTGATGGTTGCTCCAAATGAGATGCCAGTTTGTTTCATTCAGTTGAAAAACAGCGACCTTCAATAACAAATCATTCGTTAAATGGAAGCCTTGCTTTCTCACTTGCTTTTTATATTGATCTAGTACCTTTTGCTGTTCCTGATGATTCAGGTGAGATAGATTCTCTCTATACACATCTAGATTGCGCTCTGCCAGTACAACCTGACGCGGCTTCTGTAATTGCTGATAGACAAAGGCTGTACGGAGAATGTCATATGTGCCGATGAGCTCATTGAGACTTTTTTCAAAAAGATCGAGATCAAACTCCCCTCTTATTCCAAGCTCCAGCTGTGTGAAATAAGAGGACGAATTAGGGTCTAGCATGGCATGATATAACATACCTTCTTGCATTGGTGTTAAAGGATATACCTTTTGAATCTTCTGTTTGCTCATAGTCCACCTCTTCGTTTGCTTAAAATATATCCATTAGCTTTTCAAGTTCATCCATGGTCAGGTCATCGTCTCCTACATCACTAGGCGTAATTTGCGCTTCATCTTGTGATACACAATGTGAGATAAGCGCCTTCACGTTCTTTTCTAAAAGGTCCTTGAACTGTTCCATCGTCTGCTCTTCAAATTCAAGCTGGTGATAGGACATCGTCATCTGGAACATGCCCTGTTCTACGAAACCAACAATATCTAATGCATGAGGTTTCTCTGATTCTGGACTTAATGATTGACCTGCCTGCCAAGTGGATCGACTTAGTTCACCTCCGCCAATCTGTTCATCAAACTGACCAAGATAGTTAAAGCTGATATCTGGCGTGACATCAAATGCGAGACCGTCCTTCATTTTGTCAGGCGTTAAGTATTTTAAAACGCCATAGCCGATTCCCTTGTTCGGAATGTGTCTGAGCTCTTCTTTCAAAAGCTTGATTTGATACGAAAGATCCTCCGCATGCGACAAATCAAGCAGCACAGGATACATGCTCGTAAACCAGCCGATGGTCCGCGACACATTGACCGCCGGAAGGATGTCTTCCCTTCCATGTCCTTCAAGGTGAATAAAGTGTCTGTCTTCTCCTGTCCACTCTTTCAAGGTCAATCCTAAAGCGGTTAGCAAAATGTCGTTGATTTCCGTGTGGTACGCCTCATGTACTTCTGTCAGTAGGCTGCGTGTTTCTTCCTCAGACAGCGTAAAGCGAATGGTTTTTGTATGCAGCATTCTTTGATCCTCTGTGACATGATCCTTTTGCAGAGGTGCAGTTAAATGCCCAAGTACCTTTTTCCAATAGTCCCTTTCTGCCAGCAGCTCATCTGACACTGCGTATTCCGTCAACTTCTGGGCATATGCTTGGAATGAATGTGTTTTTTCAGGAAGTGTCAGCTCCTCCCCACGCTTCGCCTGCTCATAAAGAGCCATGAAGTCTTCAAGGAAAATACGCCATGACACACCATCAATGACAAGGTGATGTACAACGAGCAATAAGTGATCTCCATGATCCGTACGGAAAATCGCAGGTTTGACTAATGGTCCCTCTGTTAAAGAAATACTCGCCTGCACTTCATTTGCTAGCTTTTCTACCTGCTGGATTTGCTGTGATCGTTCTCCTTGTACTTCTATCACGTCCACCGCTACATCGTTTTCGTCTACTCCACGATGACGCTGGATGATGCGTCCTTCTTCTATCGGATAAACCAATCGCAAAGCATCATGATGGGTCATCATCTGCTCGAGCACTTGCTTGACAAGTGCTTCATCCAAACCATTTGCCGCATGGAGCATAACGGACTGATTCCAATGATGCTGGTTGCTGAAGTTCCGTTCAAAGAACCAGCGCTGTATCGGTGTTAAAATAACCTCTCCTTCGACAGCTGACTGATCGGCTGTGAGAAGGTCCGCTTCTTCGATATATGGGCGAAGCTCCGCAATCGTTGGATATTGGAAAAGCAGTTTCATATCGAGCTTCCAGCCTTCTTGCGTGAGTCTGCTTGCCATTTGGATGCCTTTAATCGAATCTCCGCCAAGGAAGAAGAAATGGTCGTGAATACCAACTTGGCTGACGCCAAGCACATCTTCCCAAATGCCGCAAAGCAGTGCTTCCACTTCATCTCTTGGGGCTTCGTATGCTGTTTGATTCGCTTCCACATCAGGTGCTGGCAGTGCTTTGAGATCCACTTTGCCATTTGCCGTCATCGGCAGTTGGTCTAGCTTGATGATCCATGATGGCACCATATATTCAGGCAAGGTGCGCTTTAAGCTATCTTTCAGCGTATCCGTTTCTTTATCTGTGATGGCGTAAGCGACAAGAGCGTCTTGATCACTTGCGTCTTTGAGCGTTGTCACGACGGCTTCTTTCACTTCATTTAGCGCAAGGAGCTGCGCTTCAATTTCTGATAGCTCAATCCGGAATCCGCGGATGTTCACTTGATGGTCTTTTCTACCGAGGTAGATCAGCTCGCCATCCTCTGTCCATTTCACCAAGTCGCCTGTACGGTACATGCGCTCTCCAGGATAAAACGGATCTGGGACAAATCGTTTGTCCGTTTCCCCTGGGAGATTCCAGTAGCCTCTTGCCAGTCCTTTCCCCGCAATCACGAGCTCACCCGGTACGCCTTGCGGCGAGAGGTCATATAACGAACCCATAATGTAAAAACGAGTATTGGCAATCGCTGTTCCGATAGGAAGCGTGCCTTGATCTGGATCAATGATCCCGCTTGTCGCCACGACCGTATTTTCTGTTGGGCCGTAGTTATTGACGAGTTTGTATGGAACGGGCTTCACCTGTTTCAGCTTGTCCCCGCCTGTCAGTAAGTAACGGAGAGAATGATTGTCCATCGACATAAACTGCTCACATAGCTGTGTTGGCAGGAACGCAATGGTAATGCCTTCGTCATTAAAATACGAATTGAGCTTGATCATATCGAGGCGAATCGCTTCGTCGATGATATGGAGCTCTGCGCCGGCCATCCATGTCGGGAACATCTCCCAAATGGAGGCATCAAAGCCAAAGCCGGCATATTTAGCGGTTCGGTCTTGTTTCGTCACCTGGAAGGCATCATTGTGCCAGTAGGCCAGATTGACAAGAGACTGGTGCTCGACCATGACACCCTTCGGCTGTCCAGTCGTTCCAGATGTGTAAATCATATAAGCGAGATCCGTTGGTTTGATAGGAACCTGAATCTCGTGTGCTTCTCCTTCTACTGCCTCTTCTATGAAGAGGGTATGACCTGTGAATGAAGGTGGTGCAGTGAGCCCTTTCTGAATCAGAAGGACCTTTGCCCTGCCATCTTCAAGCATATAAGCAATGCGCTGCGCTGGATAATCGGCATCAATCGGCACAAATGCCGCACCTGCCTTGAGAACTCCAAGAACAGCGGCTGTCATCTCAAGCGATGGACGCGTGAGAATGCCGATGCGGTCTCCCGGTTTTGTGCCACTGGACATAAGTCTTGCGGCGACTGTATTCGCCCGGTTGTTCAGTTCTTCATACGTCCAGCTTGTGCCGCAGAAAGTTGCAGCTTTTTGATCAGGTACCTCCTGGGACTTCGCCTCAATCAATGCATGAACCGTTTGATCTGTCGGGACATTTAGATAAGGTCCGGACCATTCATCAAGCAGTTTTTGCTGCTGCGCTAGTGATAATAATTGCATCTGATCTAATAATTGATCTGGTGCTGACACCATTTGTTCGATCAAGTAAAGGAAATACTCCTTCCACTTCTCAATCGACGAACGTTCAAAGATAGAAGAATTATAATCAAACACAAGCTCGATTTGATCGTCAGATTCGTTTCCAGTTAAGGTTAAGTCAAATTTCGCTATGTTCTCATTGAACGGCTGGGGAATGATATCAAGTCCATCCATCGACAGGTCACGAATATCTGCATTTTCCATCGAGAACACCACATCAAAGATTGGATGGCGGCTTGTGTCGCGAACCGTTTGCACTTGGTCCACCAATTCTTCAAATGGGTAAAGTTGATGTTCATTTGCCGCTAACACAAGCTCATGAACTGTTGACGCAAATTGAGAAAATGTCTGATGTCCTTCTGGTTTTGTTCTGAGTGCCAGCGTATTCACAAACATGCCGATGACTGATTGAATATCAGGATGGGTTCTGCCCACCACTGGAGAACCGATTATGATGTCTTCTTGTCTCGAAAGCTTGCTTAAAAGCGTACTGTAGCAAGCAAGCAGCACTGTATACGTTGTACCGTTGAGTGATCTAACCAGCTCATCCAATTGCGCTTTAAGCGCACCATCTATAGAGAATTCGACGCGGCCCCCTTCAAACGTCTGAACCTTTGGTCTCGGGAGATCCTCAGGCAGCGCCAAAACAGGCAGTTCTCCTTGTAATTGTTCCAACCAAAACGCCGCTTCAGCCTCTTTTTGTGCAAGAAATTTTTCACTTGTTGACCAAACCGCATAATCCTTATATTGAATAGGCAATTCATCAAGTTCGTCTCCTCGATACAAGATCGATAGCTCATCAATTAAAATACCGACAGACGCACCATCTGAAATGATGTGGTGCATATCAATCAACAGATAATGAACACTCTCCGATTCAGACACAAGCCCCACTCTAAGCAGCGGCGCTTTTTCTATATCAAATGGACGAATAAAATCATTCATTAATTGCTGAATGTCTCGGCCGTTCCCTTCGATGTTTTCAATGTTCACAGAAACATTCGTTTCAATTCGCTGAACAGGTTCACCCTGAACGAAGTCAAAGCTCGTACGGAATGCTTCATGACGATGAACAAGCTGGTCAATGGCTTTTTTAAATCGTTTTTCATCAAATACACCTTCAAGCTTTAAAGCAGCTGGCATATGATAGCTCTGCTCGGCATCTGTCATTTTTTGCAGAACAAACAATCTTTTCTGAGCAGATGTCACAGGATAAAAAGCCGCTTCTTCCGCTTTTTCCACTCGCCTGATTTCAGTTCGATCTGTTTGATCCACCGCAAGGGCAAACGCCTCTAAAGTAGGTGATTCAAATAATGTTTTCAAAGGACATTCCACATGCATCTCTTCATAGAGCCTGTTCAGCATTTTCATGCCGCGCAGTGAATGACCACCGCATTCAAAGAAATGATCATGTCTGCCGATTTTCGGCACCTCAAGAACTTCCTCCCAAATGTGTGCCAATATACGCTCTGTATCTGATTGAGGAGGGACGTATTCATTTGCCGCCTGCTCACTTACATCAGGTACCGGTAATGCCCGTCTGTCTACCTTGCCATTCCCCGTTAGTGGCAGCTCGTCTAATTGCATGAAGAAAGCTGGCATCATATAAACGGGGAGTTCTCGTCCTGCTTGCTCACGTAAATCCGACAGCGGAACAGCACCTTCTGCTGTGAAATATGCACACAATGTATCATTTGATATCGCAATGACAACGGCTTCCTTCACTTGCGGATGCTGCAATATCTGGTGTTCAATTTCGCCAAGCTCGATACGCTGACCTCGGATCTTGACTTGATGATCTATTCGCCCAATGAATTCAATATCTCCATTTGACAGCCATCGTGCGAGATCGCCCGTTTTGTACATGACTTCACCAGATCGGAAAGGATTTTCAACAAACTTTTCGTTCGTTAGTTCTGGCTGGTGATAATACCCCTTGACCAGTCCATCACCTGCAACACAAAGCTCTCCAGCAACTCCCGGCGGCTGCACATGTCCAAACTCATCGACAATATAAACAGCCGTTTGACTCACCGGCTTTCCGATCGGAATCGACAGTGCTTGTTCTTCAATGTGATTCACCGGATAATACGTTGTGAAAATCGTGCTTTCAGAAGGTCCATACATATGAATGAGTTTGTCTTCTCCAACCGTTTCAAGCGCTGCCACAACATGCGGCACAGAAGCACGTTCCCCGCCAAACAGCACTTTTCTGACGTTTTTCAGGCTGCCTTTTTTCATATCAATCAGTAAGTGAAATAGAGCGGTCGTGATCATTAAAATACTGACTTTTTCCTTCTCAATCGCGCCAGAAAGCTCATTCATATTTAAAATGTGATCCTTTGGCAAAACAATGAGTTTCGCTCCGTTCAATAAAGCACCAAACACATCAAACATAAATGCATCAAATACATAGTTTGAAAGGCTCATCACCGTGTCTTCATGATGAATGGTGAGATAATTCGACTGCTTCACTGTTCTCAAAATGTTCCGATGCGTCACCATGTTCCCTTTAGGTTTGCCTGTCGTACCAGATGTGTAGGTCAAATTCGCCAAGTCCAAAGGCGAAACACATACAACTGGATTGCTCTCTGACTGCTGATCAACGGCTTGATCTTCTGTTTCTATGATTTTCCCTTCAAATGCAGTAAGCACAGAACGATGACGCAGCACCTGATGGGTCAGGACAAACTGTGCACCACTATCTGTCAAAAAGTGCTTGATACGTTCATCAGGGAAGTCAGGATCAATTGGCACATAGACACCGCCAGCCTTTAGCACAGCTAAAACCGACAGCACCATCTCATTGGAACGTTCAAAGAATAAAGCCGCTTTCATCCCTTTTTCAAAACCATGTTCGTGTAAATAATGAGCCAGCTGGTTCACTCTGCGATTCAGCTCTTGATAAGAAAGAACCACATCTTTACATTGCAAAGCAGGCTGATGACCATGCTGCTGTACTTGTGATTCAAATTGCGTCACAATGGTTTCTTCCGCAGGATAAGGCGTAGGTAACGGGTTCCACATCTTCAATTGAGCCGCTGCCTCTTGTTCAGACAGTAAGCGGTATGATTGAATCGCTTGCTCCGGCACTTCAACCATCTGCTCCAGAAGATAAACATAATGCTTGAGCATCTGCTCGGCAGTACTTCGTTTAAATAACGCCGTACTGTAATCGAGAACAAAGGAAAGACCATGATTTGACTCCGTCGCTTGAAGTGTGAGATCAAACTTCGCAATATGGAAATTGGTTTCCTCGACTTCGACTTTCATCTCTCCAATATGCTGGGCTGTTGAATGATCTGGCGTTAGAGTAAAGACCGTATCAAATAATGGATGGCGGCTAAAATCCCTTTGCACATTTAGCTTTTCAAGCAGCCGCTCGAATGGATATTGCTGATGCTCAAACGCCCTCATCGTCTTTTCCTTTACTTGCTCAATCAACTGTGTCATTGAAGCGTTCGGATCTACCTCTGAACGTAAAGCAAGTGTTTGGACAAACATGCCGATCATGTCATTCAAATCTGCATGCACCCTGCCTGCTGTTGGCGTCCCCACCACAAACTCCTTTTGACCTGTGTATTTCGCAAGCAATGTATAGTAAGCAGAAAGCAACACGGTATACAGCGTCGTATGATGATTCGCTGCAAGCTCCTGCAAACGGCCTGTTAACGTCTCATCGATGTTTCTGAGAACGCGATCTCCAGCGAAAGACTGGACAGCCGGACGCTGATAATCCGTTAGCAGCTGCAAAGCAGGGATATCTCCTGAAAATTCTTTCAGCCAGAATGCTTCATCTATTTGACCGCCTTGCTCTGCCTGTTGTTCTTGCCAAACAGCATAATCTTGATATTGAAGCTTCAATGGCGCTTTCACTGATCCCTCATAAGCGTTAGACAGCTCACGCAGCATCAAATCAATTGAAAGACCATCTGAAATCAGATGATGCATATCGAAATAGAGAAGATGCTCCTGATCATGTAAAGACTGTAGCCCAACACGCAAAAGCGGAGCCTGCTCAAGATAAAAAGGTCGGACAAATTGACGCATGTTCTCTTCCATCGTGCTGCCTGTCACCTGTTCTATTTGAAATGGAACGGATGAAGCTACCCGCTGACGAGGGACTCCTTTGACTGTATGAAAAGAAGTGCGCAGCATATCATGACGTGCGATCAGTTTTTCAAAAGCTCCCTCCAATTTCTCTCGTTGCAGCGTTCCTCTTAATTTCACAACGGCAGGCATATGATAGGCGATGCTCTGCTCCAACTGAGTCACCATATAAACACGCTGCTGCGCTGGTGACAATGGATAATCGGCGGCATTCGGTGCTTTCGGTATAACCACTTGCGAAGACTTTTCCGCTTGTTCAATATAAACAGCAAGTGCTGCAATTGTTTGCTGTTCAAATAAAACCGATAAAGGGACCTCCACTTGAAAAGCCCGCTGAACGAGTGTAAGAACTTTCATCGCTTTGAGTGAATGTCCGCCTATGTCAAAGAATGAGTCGTACACACCTATGTTCTCTTGATGAAGAACGTCTTCCCACAAACGAACAAGCTTCGTTTCTACATCGTTTCTAGGCGCTACATAAACAGCACTGACAGCCTTGTCTCCTTTTAAAGCAGCAAGCGCACGCCGGTCGACTTTCCCGCTAACTGTCAGTGGAAATGCCTCCAGCTGCTTGAAATAAAGCGGCATCATATAAGCTGGCAGCTGATGTTTGATAGCGGCTTGCAGGGTGTCCACGGAAAGAAATTCTTGTCGTGCTTGATAGTAAGCACTTAAAGCCTTTCCACCGTCCGGTTCATCCACGACAAGCACGACAGCCTGATCGACTCCGTCTACCTGCTCCATGACTGCCTCAATTTCACCTGTTTCGATGCGGTAACCTCTTATTTTTACTTGGTCATCTATTCTTCCAAGGTAATCAATAGTGCCATCTGGAAGCCATCTCACTACATCACCTGTGCGATACATCCGGTCTTCAGGAAAAAATGGATCTGGTCTGAATGCCTTCTCCGTCAATTCAGGCTGATTCACATAGCCCCGTCCCACTCCTATTCCCGCAATGCATAGTTCTCCCACAGCTCCCTGCACCTGTAGTTGTTCATGTTCATTTAAAATATAAATCCGATGATGGCCCAATGGCTTTCCAATTGACACATAGCGCTGTTCTGGTGACTTCTGCAGCTCACTGAGATCTAGACGGTGAACCGTCGCATCCACACACGTTTCTGTCGGACCATACACATTCCACAAGGCAAAATCGGGCTGGCTGACACGGACAGCTTCAATCAGCGCCTGCGCTGCTTTCGCAGGGAGTGCTTCTCCCCCAATCAGCATGTGAGTCAGTGCAAGCCCATCCAAATCCACTGCAAGTAAAAGCTGCACATGTGCTGGCGTTCCATCTGTTGCTTTGATTTGATGTTCTTTGTAATAAGCCGCTAGCTGTACACCGTTTCGTGTCATTTCTCTTGGCACAATATGAAGCGTATGTCCAAATAAAAGAGCAGCAAAGATTTGTTTAACAGATGCATCGAAATGGAATGGTGCAAGAAGCGCCACTTGAAGCTGATTTGCCCCCTCATACAATTCGTGATGCAGGGCATGAACCAAATGATGCAGCTGAAGATGCTCGATCATCACTCCCTTCGGCTTTCCAGTCGTACCCGATGTATAAATGAGATAAGCCAAATCCTGTGATGTCGTCTGATCGATCAGCTCAGGCAGCGGACGATCTTCTAATTCCATATGCTGCTGGACAACCATTTTTTCGGCAATGGATGAATATCGCTGAACAAACGATTCTTCTGTTAAAACGATAGAAGCACCAGAATCTTCTACAATAAATTGAATGCGTTCCTCAGGTAATGCCGGATCGATCGGTACATATGCACCGCCAGCTTTTAATATCCCAAAAATGGCAACCATCGCATCTGCCGTCCGTTCCATTAAAACGGCAACTGGTACATCACGCGAGACACCTTTCATCTGTAAAAACCGTGCCAGTTTGTCCGCTTTTTGATACAGCTCTCCATAAGTGAACGTTCCATTTTCCGCTACCGCAGCTGCTCGTTCTGAATACTTTTTAGCTACCTCATCAAATAAGTGGTGAACTGGTTTCGCTCCTGGTAAATCAAATGCTTCTCCCTTAGATAATTGAAGCAGCTGCTTTTGTTCATCTGCTGGCAGTAAAGAGAGAGCCCCAATCAGCTGATCTGGCTGAGAGACTGCCGCCTCCAGCAAAATCATCAATCGATCAAACAGCTTACTCATATCGTCTTCACTAAATAGATCTGTACGGTAATCCAAATCAATGGTCAATGTATCTGTATCCCAGCGGTCTTTCACATGAATCGATATATCATTCATTCCGCTTCCACTAAAAATCGGCTCCGTAATGAACGAAAGATTCTCTTTTTTCTGCCACTGCATGACCTGATACTCTAAAGAAATATCAAACAGGCGTCCTGTAAATCCATCTCTTTCCCTTAAATCATTCATGAGCACATTGTAAGGATATTTTTGATGACGCAAGATCTTCATCTGATCCGCCATGACTTGCTTCACGAAATCAAGAAACGTGAGGGATCCTTGCACAGATGCGCGCATCGGAATGGTCGACACAAACATCCCAATCATCTTTTTTTCCTTTGCATTTGTCCGATTGCCCATAAAGGTTCCAAGGACCACATCCTCCATGCCGCTAAATCGGTGCAAGTAAATATAGACAGCGGACATAAACATAGAAAGCATACTGACTTTCTCTTTTTCACAAAAAACGCGAAGCTTCTCCTTTAAAGCATCTGGAATATCCCCTGAAAATCTCTCCGCATGTAAACTCATCTCGTAACCTTTATGCGGTGTTAAAGAAGCGAAATCTGGAATATTGGCAAATTGCTCGTTCCAAAAAGCTTGGTCTTTCTGAAAACGTTTAGAAGATTCATACGTTTGCTCACTCATGATGTGATCAACGAAGGAAATGTCTTCAATTGGGGAGATGTCTGTCCCCTGCAGCATGTCATGGTATAGATCAATGATTCGGTTTCCCATCAAGATAATTGAAATACCATCAGCCACAATATGATGTGCTTTACAGAACAGCCAGCACTCTTGATCACTGATTTGAAAGACCGTAAATTCGATTAAGGAACGGTCAATCAGTTCCATCGGCTCACGAATCTCCTCGTTCGCCCACGCCCTGACTTCCTTTTCACTCCATCCTTTCACCAAACGAATCGGCTGTTTTTCATATGGCTTGATATATTGAACGGGCTCCTCCTGCTCATGTTGATACACCAGCCTTAAACGAAGAGAATCAGTTTCACGAATGTACGCTTGAAGCACATCAACGATCAAAGAAGGATTTAGACCTGATACCGATCTTAACTTGGCAAACCCACCCAAATTAGAAATACTTGTGCCTGGATAAAATCTTTCCGTGTAGAATACTCGCTTTTGCGCATGTGTTAAGGGGTAATAAACTGTACTCATTCTTATCCTCCGCTCTTCTATGTTTTCTCCACCAAATGTGATACCCTGCACCCTCTATATCAAAAGAACCAAGTCTATTTCATCAAAATAGACGAATAACAGAAAAGGAGCCCACCCCGAATAAAACGGAGGGACTCCCATTTTGATTCGGTAACCTGCCGACCATAGTAAAAAAGAAACTTTTACCTTAGGACATGGCTTTGCGTCTCTATGTTTCCATAGATTTGCCTTTTTCTTCTTTTCTTTTAGATATTTTCTATTTACGTCCACTTTATATGAAATTATTGTTTTTTTCACCGAAAAATGGGTGTAAAGATTCATGCGTTATGCCGAAGGGATCACATCATAATTTACGATATTTACCGAAAATAACTAATAATAGTTGCGTTCCACCGAAAATAAATGACCAATTACCGCAAAAATTTCATGTTTTTCCTTAAATTTTGCAAATATGACCGAAAATGTAGGAGAGAGGTCTCCTATCACGCCTCGCATTTTCTTAAATCTTAAGAACTATATTCCCTAAAACTTTGAATATTTTTACCATAAAAAACAATACAAAAAGAGCTGTCATTTCAAATGACAGCTCCTTGTTTCTTCATTATATTTACATCACCTTAGACAGACCAATCGTTTTCTCAATAATGAGCAACGCAATGATAGAAATGATAATAAATATGACAGATATCGCATTGACACTCGGATCAAAAGTTTGCTCAATGTAATTAAACGTCCTCACGGGAATCGTAATGGTTTGAGGTGAAGAAACGAACAAACTAATCGAGATTTCACCAAATGATGTCACAGCAGAAAACACTCCACCTGCGATAATGCCCGGCTTGATCAAGGGCAGTGTCACACGAAAGAAAGTACGTATGGGCCCTGCACCAAGATTCATGGAAGCTAGCTCAAGACGCGGATCAAGATTTGAAACACTGACACCCACGGTTCGTACCACATAAGGAAAACCAATGATGACATGCCCAATGACTAATGCCCACAAAGACCCTGTAAAACCCATAGCCGTAAACAAATACAGCATCGCAATCCCTAATACCACCTGAGGAATCATAAGAGGTGACAAAATAAAGGCTTGAACAGCTTCCTTTCCCTTAAAAGAAAGCCTTGCTAAAGCATAAGAAGCCATCGTTCCTAAAAGAACAGTAAGCGGCGTCACAATCAATAACAGAATCACGCTGATACGCAAAGATTCCATCCATTCTGGATTCGACACGACCTCATGAAACCAACGAACGGAAAATGAAGTCGGCGGGAATTCAGGAAAGGCATTCGGGCTAAAAGCAGAAAGAACAATGACAAGAACAGGTACGGTTAAAAAGAGATAAACGAGTGAGCCTGCGGTCCATATCAGAACCGAAAGCAAACGGTCACTTATTGATTTTTTACGCATGCATCCTCGCCTCCCAACGCTTCAATAGATAGCTTAATAGACTGACGACCGCTAGCACACAAATCAATAAAGTAAAAGACATCGCAGCGGCAAGAGGCAAATTATACACCTGCATGACCTGCTGATAAATGGACAGTGGCAAGAGCGGCTGCATCCGTCCGCCGACTAGCAGAGGAGTAATATAACTTCCTGCTGCAAGTGAGAAGACAATAATTGCTCCGGTGATCATGCCTGGAATCGTAAGCGGCAAGGTCACATGAAAAAATGTCCGTATACGCCCAGCACCAAGACTCATAGAAGCCGGTCTTAAGTGACGGTCCATATCAGTTAAGCTCGTTGCAATAGGCAGCACTGCAAAAGGCAGCATCACTTGAACATAAGCAATAATGACCGCATTCATATTCCACAGCATCGATAGCGGTTTCTCAATCAGATGTAAATCGATCAGCATGCCATTGATCAAGCCATTTTGCGAAAGAAGAACGATCCATGCAAATGTCCGAATGACGACACTCGTCAAAAGCGGCGATACAAGTAAGATATAGAAAAAAGCCCGCAATCTTGGATGAGGTGCTTTCACTAGCACATAAGCTGCAGGATATGCCATCAATAAACAAATCACCGTTGTCTGTAAGGCCACCCACACAGTACTTCCAATTGCTTTCACATATGCATCTGTCGTAAATACATGTAAATATTGAGACAAACTATAGGATTGTAACGTATTCATCATCGAATCCACATCACGAAAACTGAGGACAAACATCATCACAAGCGGAGCAAGAAGGAATACAACTAGAAACAAACAAGCTGGCAGCAGCATAAACCAATGAAAGCGCTGATTCTTTTTTTTGATTCGCATCACGCATGCACCTTCGAATCTAAGAAAACAATATCTTCAGGCTGCCAATGAATATGCACAGTTTCTCCAACTCGAGGCAGCTCGGGAAATGCTGCGTCTGATGCATGGACAATGATTTCACCTTGATCAAGCCCAACGACCAAACGTAAAGAGTGCCCAATATAACTGACATCTGCCAACATTCCTGTGACATGATTTGGCTGAACTTCCTCCCCGCCAGAAGATAACTTGATTCTCTCAGGACGCAGCATGAGTAAATGCTTCTCGCTCTTCTCTTTAAATGCGGCAGCTTTTAGCTGAACTTGCTTCCCGTTTGATTGAGTGAAATGTGGAACAGTGTATGTGGAAGTAACTTCATCATACTCCGCTTCAAATAGATTGACCTGTCCGATAAATTCAGCAACAAAACGATTATTTGGCTGACGATATACTTCTAAAGGTGTCCCAATCTGCTGAATTTTCCCCTCACCTAATATCCCAATTCGGTCGGAAAGACTTAAGGCTTCCTCCTGATCATGCGTCACAAGAATAGTCGTAATTCCGACATTCCGTTGAATATTTCGCAGCTCCGTCTGCATATTTTTTCTTAGCTTTGCATCTAGGTTACTGAGTGGTTCATCCAGAAGGAGAACAGCCGGCTGGATAGCAAGTGCCCGTGCAATTGCGACCCGTTGCTGCTGACCACCACTTAATTGGTGCGGCATACGTTTGGCAAATGACTCTAATTGCACAAGAGACAAGCTCTCCATCACCTTTTGCTTGATTTCCGCCTTCTTTTTCTTTTGAACCTTCAACCCATATGCAACATTATCAAATACGGTGAGATGTGGGAAAAGTGCATAACTTTGAAAGACCATCCCCGTTTTCCTTTGATAAGGAGGTAAAGTCGTCACATCCTGATCACCAATATAGACGACTCCTTTTGTCGGTTCTAAAAAGCCGCCAATGATATTGAGTAAAGTTGATTTTCCGCAGCCACTAGGGCCAAGAAGGGAGAAGAACTCTCCCTCTTTTACCGTAAGACTGACATCATCAAGAGCAATTTGTTCGCCGAAATGCTGGCTGATATGTTCTAAATTGATTCCACTCATGCGATCACCTATTTTCCTCCGCCTAATACTTCATTCCATCGATTTGTCCATTGACCGAGCTCTGAAGTCGCTGTTTCGTAATCTACCCAAGTCAGCTTGCTATAATAATTTTCGCCAACTTTCACTTTCCCTTTAATTTTGTCTCCGTATTTCACATCAGAATTCGACATGCCATAGTAAGATTTTTCTGAGAAGGCTTCTTGAGCTTCTTTCCCGCTAAGGTAGTTTAATAGCTTATAAGCCGCTTCCTCATGCTGACTTCCCTTTGTTAACGCCCAGCTCGCAACTGCTGCCACAGCGCCTTCTTTCGGATATGAGAATCCAATATCCATCCCTTCTTCTTCAAGTGCAAATGATCGGCCATCCCAATATGGAACTGCCGTCACGTCACCACGTTCTAACAGCGTTTGAATAGACCCTGGGTTATCAGGAAAAGCAGCTACACGCCCTTTTAATTGTGCGAGGCTTTTAAATGCTTTATCAATATCCTTAGGATTTGATTCTGTCCCTCCTTGAGCATGGACAAGTGCAGAGAAAAATTGCAAGCCCGCTGAATAAGTTGGGGAAGAAATCGCCACTTTCCCTTTCAGCTGATCGCTCCATAAATCTGTCCAGCTGTTTGGCTCCTGTTTGACAAGATCTTTTCTATAAGCAATTCCAAGCTGTCCCATACTAAAGCCTGCTGCATATTGTTTTCCATCAACAGTGAGTTTCTTTTGAACAGAACGATAAAGCTTTTTCACATTTGGTGCTTGATCTTCATCAATAGGCGCAAGAACGTTTGCCGCAATACCTCTTTGAATCGTATCAGGCTGTAAAATAAGCAAATCATACGGTGGATTTTTACCATTAGATGCTTTTAATTTTGTAAACCATTCAGAATCTGCCCCAGAGACCGTTTGTACTTTAATGCCTGTATCCTTTTCAAACTTTTCGAGGATTGGCTTAATATTCTTTTCCCAATCCCCTCCGTAGACACCAACGATCACAGTCTGCTGCTGTTTACTTTGGTCCTGCCCATTTCCACCGCATGCAGACAGCAGTAACATGACGGATAGGATACCTGCAAATATGGCGATTACTCTTCTTTTCATGATTCATTTCCCCCTTTTTGTTGATTCAAGTGATGAAGTGCTTGAATAATATCCATCTTTGTTAACGGTTCCTGTCTATGACCAAAATGAGAATGAACCGCATGTTTATAGTGCGTACGCTCATTTGCTGGGTATGAACGAAGCTGCACAGCAAGCTCACTGCTGGCTTCGTCCGTCCACACTTTCTCATAAGCTGCTCTTTGCTCTCCAAAATCCCAAGCGACAGCATCAGCATCATTCATCTTTTCACGAAGCCTGCTCGTCTGTTCGTCATCAATTTTCCATTCATTATGGTCTCGATAGACTTTGACGCCATATTGCTGCAGTGCTCTTTCTTCACTTAATAGCCCTGCTTCCACTTCATGAAGGACTTTTTCTTTCTTTCTAGCAAATGGATTCCCCCATCCTCCCCCACTTGGTGAAACCAATTGAACAATATCGCCTTTTTCAAGACGCATAACATCAATTTTCGGCTGGTTTTGTGTCTCCCCATTTGGTTTGGTCAATTTCACCTCACCAATTGCTCCTGCTCGGCCACCCATTAACCCCCAAGGTTGAAACTTCATTCGTTCCATTCCTCGTGCCGTCACCATCGATTCTGGCTTGATCATTTCAAATTCTAAACCAATCGCATGTCCCCCTCTATGTTCCCCTGCTCCACCTGTGTTCGGCAACAGTTCATATCGGTGTACATGAATATCAATATGCTGTTCCAAGCTCTCGATAGGTGTATTTTTTAAAAATCCTGACGAATGATCAATTCCATCGACTCCATCAGTCCCTTTTTGAGCACCGCCGCCTCCGCCTAACGGTTCAACCACAGACATTTTTCTGCCTCCTGTTTGATCATCAGGAACAGAGAGAACGACGATAGCGGATTGACCTGCACCTGCCGCTGGCACTGCTTCAGGCAACAGCTTACCAATAGCACCTAGCACGACATTATACAGTCTCATTGTAATGGAATGCCGAATACCGACAGAAGCCGGATATTCTGGATGGACAAGCGTTCCTTTAGGTGAAATCACGTCTATCGGATACGTAATCCCACCATTAATCGGAATAAAAGGATCTTTACTAATGATGTAATTAATCAATCCTTGATATAAGAAGGAGTGCTTTTGACCATTGGTGACAAGATTAAAAGCTGTCTTAACTTGCGGATCACACTCAGAGAAGTCCAGTGTCAGCTGTTTCCCTTTGACCGTCAGCTTGATCTTTAATCGGATCGGCACGTCCGAAATCATATCATCATCCAAGTAATCAGCGAATTCACTCGTTCCATCAGGGATGGCTTCAATTACTTTTCCGGCGCGATCCTCTGCTTGCTTCAGCAGATCAATCATTCCTTGCTTCACTTCGTTTTTTCCAAATTTCTCGATCATTTCTTTTAGTCTGATTTCTGCTGTATTAACAGCGGCAATCATCGCATTAATATCGCCATCATTTAAATGACTCGCCCGGCTATTAGCTCTTAAAAAGGTACGAACAACCTGATTCTCTTTTCCACCTTCATAGATTTTCACTGGCGGAATTCTTAATCCTTCTTGATGAACATCCGTGGCAGTTGGAGAAATGCTTGAAGGGACAAGACCTCCCACATCACTTACATGAACAAAAGACCAGGCATAGCTGACAATTTCATCTTCTATAAAAATGGGTTTGATGATATGGACATCTGGCAAATGAGTCGCTAAACCGTCTGTCGTATAAGGATCATTTGTGATGATAATGTCACCCGGCTGCATCGGTCCGCTTTCTTCAATCGCTTTTCTGAGACTCAGCCCTAAAAAGATCGTGACACCGACTGTTTTTGGGTAAACAAAGAAATCTCCAGAAGGCGTGGCTAATGCTGTGGCAAAATCCGCCGATTCTTTTACGAATGTTGTAAAGGATGTCCGCTCAATGACATGTCCCATGCCTGATGCAATCGCATTAAAATAACTCCTCATCATCTCAAGCTTTGCTGGATCAGTTCCCATGTAAAGCCGCCTCCCTTGAAATCACCAAGTTTCCTGAATGGTCTATGCTGCCTGCCCAGTTTGGCAGAATCAATGTTGTCGTATCATCTTGCTCAATGATGGCAGGTCCATTCACAACAGCACCTAATGACAAAGTACTCCGATTGTAAACAGATGCTTCGTACTCTTTTTCTTCTATAAAGATTCGTCTGTATGATTGTGGTATTAAAGGCTGTCCGCTGCTTTCATCAACAGAAGAGAAAGGCAGTGGAGGCGTTTCACCTATAACCCGAACTCGCAAATGAGTAAATTCAATGTTCGCCTGATCATCTCTATGGCCATATTGACGCTCATGCAGGCTGTGGAAAGCTTCAATCAGATGATAGACGTCTTGTTCCTGCTTTAGCCAATCCACCGATAATGGCAATTCAATCTCAAATGCCTGTCCTTGATAGCGGGCATCTGCTAATAACAAAATGGACGTTTGTTTGATATGTTGAATGTTTTGCTGGCTGAACCAATCCGTTGCTTTGCGAGAAAGCATTTCATAATCTTGTTTTAATTCGTCCATCGTATAGTCTTGTAAGCATATTTTCTTAGACAACACAGCATCATGGATAAAATCGGCTGTAAGTGCACCTAGCGCACATAATGTCCCTGGACTTGGAGGGACGACCACATTTTTCGCATGAATTTCTCTCGCAAGGAAATTCGCGACAACAGGCCCTGCCCCGCCAAATGCTAGCAAACTAAAATCTCTAGGATCAAACCCTTGCTGCTCCATGACATTGCTTAGTTCTGTGTACATATTGGCAACAGCCACTTGAATCAACTGGTCAGCCGCCTGTTCGACCGTTTTATGAAGCTGATCAGCAATTGGCTGAAAGGCTATTTCCGCTGCAGACCGCTGCAATTGTAAATGTCCTCCGGCAAACCGTTCTTGATTGAGGTAACCGCATATGAGAAATGCATCGGTTAAAGCAGCTTTTTTTCCCTTTCCATACGAAGCAGGCCCAGGCTGCGAGCCAACTGATTCCGGTCCTGCTTTAAGAAGCCCGCCTTGATCAAGCCATGCAACAGAACCTCCGCCAGCCCCTATCGAATACATTGCAACAGATGGAAGAATGATCGGAAATCCTGAAAGCTGATTCGACTGAGCCATTGTAGGCTGCCCATTTTGAATGATCGAGATATCTGCACTTGTGCCACCAACATCAAACGTAATTAAATTGGGTTCATTTGCAGATGTTGCAATTCTTGCCGCACCAATTACTCCAGCTGCCGGGCCAGAAAAAAGTGTTTTAACGGGTGAAGTGGCTGCGCTTTCTGCATCCATTAAACCACCATTTGATTGGGTAATGTATGGAGAAATTGGTACACCTTCTTCTTTCAAGCGGTTTTTCAACGTTTGTAAATATTGTTTCACCTTTGGTTGAATGTACAAATTGACAACAGACATCACTGTCCGCTCATATTCTCTCATTTGTGGCCATAATTCTGATGATGTCAGGACTTCTAACTGTGGGTAATGATGATGAATATAGGCTTTTGCCTGTAATTCATGAACTGGATTTTGATAGCTATGTAAAAAAGAAATGACAATGCCTGCTAGTTTTTTAGAGATGACCTGCTGGACAGCATCATCTAGTTGCTGCAGTTGGAGAGGTTTTTTGATCGAACCATCGTGTATGAGCCTTTCAGAGATTGGATATACATGTTTTCGTGGTATCAATGGTTCTGGCAATTGAGAATTGAAGTCATAAGGAATGGGTAGACGTAAACGCTGTAATGACAAAATGTCTTGAAAACCTTCCGTTACAAAAAGGGCTAAATCTGCTCCCTTTCTCTGCAATAATGTATTAAGACCGATTGTCATGCCGTGTACGAGATATTGGATTTTGGATAAATCGACACCTCTTTCTTTTAGAAGTTTTAGCCCATTGATAATTCCTTGAGCTGGGTCATCTGTCACTGTAGGTGTCTTGAGTTCAGTCAGCTCCCCTGTTGCTTCATTCATCAGCGATAAATCAGTAAATGTTCCACCTATGTCTATTCCGAGCCGATAAGAGACATCCGCCATTTGTACTTCCCTCCTGTCATGTAAATGGAATCATATTTTGATAAATTACGACATTTTTTGATATTTGACTCCATATTATTAAAGCATATCGGTCTAGTCAATTTTATTTTTTTGAAATTTCTGTGTGTTAAAATCTTGAAATTAGCCTAAAAACCTGTGATAAAGCCATTTTACATAAGCAGAATTGTAATATGAGCAGCAAAATTAAAATTTTTGTGATTTTTGTTCAAATAGGAAAAGAGCATAAACAGGTAAAAAACGTTTTTCGAACTTTAAAAGACGTTTTTTCAAAACGAGGAGAAATTGGTAAGTAATTCTGCTATACTTCTGTTTACAAAATACGCTAAAGAGAAAGAGAGCTAGCATCTATGAAACTTCTTAAAACCATTCTCTTGCTTTTATTGATTGTCATTGGTATAGCGACAGGCTATGTCCAACTAGGGCAACATAAACAAGAGACGACAAACTCTTCTTATGACAAAACCATTCACTTTCCATCAGATCGTTATCCAGAAACTGCGAAGCACATAGAAGAAGCTATTGACGAAGGTCATTCTTCCATTTGCACCATTGATCGAAAAAATAGTGATGAGCAAAGAGACAAATCACTTCATGGCATTCCAACAAAGCGTGGTTATGATCGTGATGAATGGCCAATGGCGATGTGTAAAGAAGGTGGAGCAGGGGCTTCTGTCAAATATGTACGTCCTTCGGATAATAGGGGTGCAGGCTCTTGGGTAAGTCATCAATTATCAGATGATCCTGATGGCACAAGAATCCAATTTATTATCGAGTAGCACGATCTTTCCTTTTTTCATAACAAAAATTTCTGTGTAAGTGCATTCACGTATATCAAACATTTTTTTCATGCCGATAATCTTTAAGGAGGGATACCCTACCTTATACCTAAAGGAGTAAAAAGCATGAAGAAAAAAGGAAAACTGAGGCTTGGCGCCAAAATAATGCTGATCTTTTTAAGTGTCCTCATCGTATTTTCAGCAGTGGTTGGTTATGTAGTGAACCGCGAAATGACAGAGAACATTAAGCAAATGGCCACCGAAAAAGCAAAAGGCGATCTAAAGCTAGGATACGCTTACCTAACTGAAAAGGTTGCTGGCTCGTGGCAGATAAAAGATGGCAAGCTTTACAAAGGAAATACTCAAATCAATAACCATGACACATTGGTTGATCAATTAGCCGAATATACTGGTGATACAATCACGATCTTCCAAGGAAATACCCGCGTTGCCACAAATGTCATGTTAAACGGGAAACGAGCTGTAGGAACCGAAGTCTCACCTGAAGTAAAGACCGCTGTTTTGGATAAAGGCGAAAATTATTACGGAACAGCCAATGTTGCGGGTAAAGACTACCAAACGGCTTATATGCCCATCAAAAATGATACAGGGGAAACGATTGGTATTTTCTATACCGGTGCAAATCAAAGCATGATTTCACAAATGCTTCAGTCTTTCTTTATTCAATTTGTCACGGTTTTACTGTTAAGTTTAATTGTTTCTGTTATCATTATTTCTATTTTCACAAAGCGGATTCAGACACGTCTCAAACATATGGCATCTGCTATTAAGAGTGCAGGCGAAGGAAATTTAACCATCAACGTGACAGATCACACAGGCGATGAACTTTCTGAGCTGGCAGGTCACTTTAATAAGATGCGTGAGAAATTAAATCAAACCATTTTAAATGTGATCAAAACATCTGAATTAGTAGCCACCTCTTCTGAGGAGCTGTCAGCTAGCGCAGAAGAAACGAGTGCAGCATCAGAAAAAATTACCCATACCATTCAAGAAGTCGCTCAATCGTCTGAACAGCAATCGTCCCAAATGACAGCTAGTGAGCACACGATGAGACAAGTATCTAACGAGCTGGTAAACATCACTGAAAATGCGGGACAAATGGCAACAAGAAGCCAGTCCGCACAAGAAATGGCCCAAAAAGGTGTACAAAATATCGGTGAAGTCAATTCACAAATGACATCTATTGCAAAATCAATTGAAGAGAACGGCACAGCAATTCAAGCGCTAGAAACACGTTCAGCCGAGATTGATCAAATTTCCAAAGTGATTACAGATATCGCTAACCAAACAAATCTACTTGCTCTTAATGCGGCCATTGAGGCAGCACGCGCAGGTGAACATGGAAAAGGTTTTGCCGTTGTGGCAGACGAAGTGAGGAAGCTCGCAGAAGAATCGCAAACATCATCCAACATGATTTCACATCTCATTTCCGAAATACAAAAAGAGATGAATCATTCGACGAGTGCCATTAAACGAGTACGAGAGGAAGCGGCTCAAGGGGCTGTTCTTATTTCTCATACAGAGGATTCATTTATTGACATTCAGCAGTCAATGAAGGAAATGGCAGAAGGCATTAAACATTTATCAGATGCATCCCAAAAAATCGCAGCTTATACAAATGATGCGAAGCAAACCTTTGCCTCTATCACAGAAGGCGTTAAACTGACGAGTGAACATTCACAACAAGTAGCAGGTTTAACAGAAGAACAATTTGCAGCAATGGAAGAAGTAACAGCTTCATCAGAGGCTCTTGCCCATTTAGCAGGAGACCTAAAAGAAATGGTTTCGCAATTTCACATCTAGATCCCTCAAACAGTAGCGCAAGACGGCGACAATCGTCTTGCTGCCTAACATTCTCTTCAATAATCTTACTTTCAAACATTCACTTTTCAACATGATCGCCAGCTGGACAAATCTTATGAATAAAGGAGTTATCTATATGAATGATTTAAATCAAACGTATCCCCTATCTATCTCCTATCACCAAATCACCGTATACACTGGAAGCACGACGCCACCTGTGATTGATTGGACAGATGACGATATTCTTCAAGGATTCGCAACTGGGGATCGAGGTATTTCTTTTGAAGGCATCAATAACGGAAAAGCTTCTATTATCGTGACATTAAACAGCCATGAGCCTCCATCATCCGTTGATAGAGTCATCACAGTGCCATTTACTCATTCAAGTGATCATGTTTATCTGACAAGCGTCATGGCACAGGTACTGTCTTTCTCCATTCCAAAAGGAGACTATCAGCTCACCTGCTATATATCTGAGCACCCTGATCAAGATCTCTATTATTTTGATTTTCAGACTGCTTAGATCACGCCTGGTCGTACTGTTCAAGCCATTTTTCCGCAAAATCGACCGATTCTCTCATCGGCAATAAATACGAATTGGCTAGCCCGATTTGACTGTGGTTATAACTACATCCTGATTGTAAGAAATCACGACCAATCTGTTCAAATAGTTCTTCTCTTGTGATGATATCTTGATACTCTTTCCACACCCTCCAACCATTCTCTAAAATGGGGGCCCCTCGTGTCATGAGGTCTTGCTGTGAGATTCGATATTCAGCTAAGTGAAAAGCTGTCACACTCTCGAATGACGTGCCAATTAGCAGCACTTTTGCATCAAGATCGTACATACGTCCAAGAGGTGAATTTTCTCCTAAACCATAAGGAAGCGCATGGTGTTTCAACACTTCATCTTTCCTTTTCCCCCAGGCGGTGAATGAGAAATGAGGATGATTGCTTCTTTCTACGCCTGGGTATTTCCAAAAGGTCTCCGCTACCTTTCCCATTGCTGTTGGAGCTGTGTAAGCCGGATCAAATGCAGGCATCGTGTCTTTGATCGGTTTCCACCAAGAATAAGGAACAGGCGGATTGATCCAATCAGCAGGATCCGACAGCTCTAATGTTTGTGCCGGCATAATCAGTGTTCCTTCATCTGTTAAAATATCCATCATAGCTTGTATAACGGCTATAGCTCCTCCATTCACCCAGCCAATAGATGACAAGGATGAGTGGACACATAAGATCATGCCCTTCCTTACACCAAGTTGAACCAAATCCGCTTTGATTCTTTCCTTTGTGATGGGTTCAGCCTGATGTTCAATTAATCTTTTCATCGGTTATTTCCTCCTGCGTCTCATCTATTCTTGATGAGTGAGACGTTTCACAGCGATAGACAATTTATAATTTGCATGCTTTGTTAGCTCCGTTAAAAATTGATCAAGCTCATCATGACTGGAGAAATGTCCTTCAGCCATATAACAGCCCTCTCCACTTATTTTAAACAGGTTTTTGATTTCTTCCTTTTGATGGAGAAACGATAAAAGCGGTTCATGATCATGACTTCGGGTAAAGAGCTGTAAAAATGTTTGGATGTTCTGCTGTGTCCGCCAGTTAATTGAAATGGTATAGGCTTCAATAACCCCCTCTTCTTCAAGCTTTAAAACTCTATTTTTAGCAGCTTGACCAGTTAAATGGACTTTTTCACCAAGTGCTTTCATCGTCAATCGGCTATTCTTTGAGAGTTCTTTTAATATATCCATATCTGTTTTGTCTAGCATTGGCTCACCTCTTTCAAAAATCAAGTCGTTCCGCTGAAAGACTTTCATGATCCTCTGTCACATGAAGCTCTTTTAATATACTGTAAACTTAATGAGAAAAAAAGGAGGCCTTCTAATGAAAATAACACTCATTCGTAATGCTACTTTATACCTTCAATATGGTCCGTCAACATTTTTAATCGATCCCTTTTTAGCAGTAAAAGGAACCTATCCACCGTTCCCACATACTGCCAATCAACATGTAAACAATCCAATTGTGGATCTGCCTGCAAACATTGATTTGGACAAGATATTACAGCCGGATGCTGTCCTGCTCACTCATTTACATGTAGATCACTTTGACGACGAGGCAAAAAAGAGGTTAGCGCAAACTTTGCCGATCTATACTCAATCAGAGAAAGATCGCACGATAGTGAAAGAAGCTGGATTTCAGCATGTTACATGCATTGAAGATGAAATGGATGTTTGCGGTGTTCATATGAAACGAACTGGCGGGCAGCACGGGACAGGAGAAACCGCTAAACGGATGGGACAAGTGAGCGGTTTTGTTTTCTCTCATCCTGATGAGCCTACTCTTTATATTGCAGGAGATACCATTTGGTGTGATGAGCCGAAAGAGGTTGTGAATACATGCCAGCCAGATATTATTGTGGTCAATAGTGGGGCTGCCCAATTTTTAGAGGGAGACCCTATTACGATGACAAAAGAAGAGATTGTAGACATTCACCATACTCAACCACAAGCTCAAATCATCGCCTGTCACCTTGAAGCCGTGAATCATTGTTTATTAACAAGAGCCGCATTAACATCTTACATTCAAGAGAAACATGCAGATCAGGCCATTTTTGTCCCTCAAGATGGTGAGACGCTGACCTTTTAACACATAAACAATAAAAACCGGCCCCTTGCTGCCGGTTTTCTTAAACTTATGGTCGATGGTGCTGTGGTTTTTTTAGTAATGGAACAAACCCGTTATTTTTTAAGTGATTGTAATGTTCATCCATTCGTTTTGTGATGTGCGTGCCTTGTTCCTTCGTTAACACACCATACTGAACGTATTTTTCGATCACTTCTTTTCGTTTAGACAAAATTTGCTGTTCAAGTACTTCAATTTGTTTTTGTTGCTCTGTCGTTAATTTTACTTGATGCGTGACGGGGCGCTTTTCCATTTGGGGTGTTTCTCCATGAGCCGTATTCACCTGAAAACCAAATAATAGCACCATCGTTAGTAAGATCAAACCACTTGTTTTTTTCATCTCTGTCGTTCCCTCCTTTATTCGATTTTAATTTGCACACTCTTTCCTTTTTTATACATTATTCACAGCATCAAATTGCACATAATATTCTTACTTTTTCGCTTTTCATCTGAAAACGTTGTCCTAACTGAAAAAGCGTGCTATGTTTTGTTTTGTATAAAAAATAGAGGAGGATTCTTAAATGAGTCGTTTTTATCATAGAAAACCTATATGGGTGCTGCTTGTTGTGTCTGCTCTCATGCTTGTCATGTCTGCTTGCAATCAATCAGGCTCATCTCAGTCTGGAGAATCAAAGTGGGATCAGATTCAAAAGAAAGGGAAAATCGTGGTCGCTACTTCAGGCACCTTGTATCCTACGTCTTACCATGATACATCGAACGGCAAGGATCAATTGACTGGCTATGAAGTGGAAGTCGTCAAAGAAGCATTTAAGCGCCTTGACGTAAAAGTAGAATTTAAAGAAATGGGTTATGACGGTATGCTCAGTGCCATTAATTCAGGTCAGGTGGATGCCGCTGCAAACGATATCGACATCACAGATGACAGGAAAGATAAGTTCGCCTTTTCAACACCTTATAAATACTCCTATGGAACCGCTATCGTTAGAAAAGATGATCTGTCAGGTATTAAAACGCTAAAGGATTTAAAAGGAAAGAAAGCAGCAGGTGCTGCAACGACCATTTATATGGATGTTGCCCGTAAGTATGGTGCAAAAGAAGTCATTTATGATAATGCCACAAACGAGCAATATTTAAAGGATGTCGCAAACGGCCGTACAGATGTCATTTTAAATGACTATTACTTACAAACACTGGCGCTTGCTGCATTCCCTAAGCTAAATATTACGATCCATCCAGACTTAAAATACATGCCGAATGAACAAGGGTTTGTGATGAAAAAAGACAATACAGAGCTTCAAAAAGAATTAAATCGTGTATTAAAAGAGATGAAAAAAGATGGAACCATGAAAAAGATTTCAGAGAAATTCTTTAATCATGCTGACGTCTCAAAGAAAATTGATGTTGATGTCGAAGATGTCGACATTTCTAAATAAGGAGCTGCAGACGTGGGAGATATTCATTTAGAATATATCTTTAATCCTGCACTGGCAAAAGCGTCATTTCCGTTTGTGATGAAAGGCATCTGGCTGACGCTGCTCATTTCTTTTGTGAGCATGTTTTTTGGTACGATTCTAGGCTTTTTTATTGCCCTTGCTAGAATGGCAAATACGTGGTTCCTTCGGCTGCCTGCACGGCTGTATATTTCATTCATGCGAGGGGTTCCCATTCTGGTCATTTTGTTTATCCTTTATTTCGGATTCCCTTACATCGGCATTGAATTTACAGCTGTCACTGCTGCTATTATTGGATTCAGCTTCAATAGTGCTGCATACATTGCCGAAATAAACCGGGCGGCTCTCTCCTCTGTTCCAAGTGGTCAAGTGGAAGCCGCCAAATCACTTGGTCTCAGCTATTGGCAAACGATGCGCGGAGTCATTTTGCCTCAATCCGTGCGCATTGCACTGCCGCCCCTGACCAACGTCATGCTTGATTTAATCAAAGCTTCCTCACTAGCGGCAATGATTACTGTGCCCGAACTCTTCCAGCAAGCAAAAATTGTGGGTGGACGAGAATTCGATTATATGACCATGTATATATTGGTTGCCTTGATTTACTGGGGCATATGCAGTGTGGTCTCATTGCTCCAAGACTTTTTGGAAAAACGCTATGCAAAATATCTATAACAACAAAAAGCAGATCCATTGGATCTGCTTAGATTGTTGACAAAGGGCTAAAATGAACTTGATTTTAGCCCTTTGTTTCCTTTTCAGCGTGAAAGAAAACCTTTGCAGTCTAGGAAGGACGAGCACTGGAGCAGAGCGAATTTGACATTCGTGAGCACCAGCGCGCAGGACTGACACCGAATGCGAGGGTTTGTCTTCACGCTGAGCAGATCCATTGGATCTGCTTTTTAATGTATCAACCATAACCACACATACAACCCCAATAACGTGATGATCAGCGTTGGTATGGTTAGAATGATTCCAGCTTTCATGTATGCTCCCCAAGAAATATGCACACCTTTTTTCTTCAAGACATGAAGCCACAGCAATGTCGCCAATGAACCGATTGGGGTCATTTTCGGACCAAGGTTTGAGCCGATGACGTTGGCATAAATCAGTGCATCTCTCATCACACCTGCTGTATCTGTGTGACCGATGGCAATCGCATCAATTAAAACGGTTGGGAGGTTGTTCATGACAGAAGATAGCACTGCTGCCAGAACCCCCATAAACATCGTTCCCGCAAGTAAACCGTGTGACGCCCCCTGTTCAATCCACGCCGCTAAAATTTCTGTCAGGCCGACATTTTTCAGCCCATACACCACGACATACATGCCGATAGAGAAAAACACAATCGACCACGGTGCTTCTTTGACGACTCGTTTTGTCGCTACTTGTGGACTCCGTTTCGCCAGCCATAAGAAAGCAATGGCAATGCCTCCTACAATGATTGACACCGGAATGCCTGCCAATTCCCCAGCAAAATATCCAACAAGCAAGCACCCTAACACATACCAAGATAACCGGAACATGCGCAGATCACGAATGGCCGAAGCTGGTTCCTTCGCCTGCGAAACATCGTACGTTTTCGGGATGAGTTTCCGATAAAACACATACAGCACAAGCATACTAGCGCCAAGCGATACAAGGTTTGGGACGAACATGTTTGCTGTATATTCAAGAAAGCCAATATGAAAATAATCGGCTGATACGATATTGACCAAGTTACTAATGACAAATGGCA
This sequence comes from Bacillus sp. FSL K6-3458, assembly GCF_038005045.1. Lineage (NCBI taxonomy): Bacteria > Bacillati > Bacillota > Bacilli > Caryophanales > Bacillaceae > Bacillus > Bacillus sp. FSL K6-3458. The sequence goes on from NZ_JBBOSI010000001.1 coordinate 3,727,775, forward strand.
AAGACGTCGTATCTGCAATAAAGCCGCTTGCCATGACAAATGGCAGGATCATACGCTCATCCAGCTTCAGCGCTCTGACCACAGATAAAACGATCGGGGTTAAGATAAGTGCTGCTCCATCGTTGGCAAAAAAAGCTGCTACCACAGCGCCGAGCAATGTTAAATAAATAAACATGCGGACCCCGTTCCCTCTTGCGGCTTTTGCCATATGAAGTGCCGCCCATTCAAAAAAACCAATCTCATCTAAAATCAATGAAATGATGATAATTCCAATAAATGCAAAGGTGGCGTTCCAGACAATTTGGGTAACTTCCCATACATCGCCCAAATGAACGACCCCAAAAGCAAGAGCAAGAATCGCTCCCCCGCACGCTGACCATCCAATGGTTAAACGTCCTGGCTGCCAAATGACAAGGACGAGGGTCATGATGAAAATTAAAATGGCCAAGGTGACTGATCCCAAAGGTGGCCCTCCTTTCACTTTCCTCATAAAATCTTTATCTATCATACAACGAAATAAGGCAATTGTATGCCATTTTATGATCTCGCATAAAAATCCGCAGGTCATCCTTTGCACCTGCGGAGTCCACGCCTATTGATCTTTTTTCATCAGCATCAATTCAATAAATAACTCACATCGCTGGCTAAAATGACTTAAATCAATAGACGTCATTTCAAAAATTTGTTTCATTCGATAGTTTAGTGTATTTTGATGAATAAACAACTGCTCTGCAGCTGGTTTTAGCTTGCAATTATTCAATAAGTAGACCTCTAAGGTTTTTAAAAATGATGTTTGGCTGTCACGGTCTTTTTCCTTTAGGCGCAACAAATCTGGATTAAAGTCGTTTTTCTTTTTTTGGTGACTGTAAATCGAGTCTAAGAACCGGAAGACCCCCAAATGCTCGTAATCGTATGGAATCAATTCCTGTCCGCCGACAATCTTCACTGCTTTCACGACTTCTATCGCTTCAAATCGACTTGTGCTCATTTTCATGACATCTCGATATTCTCTTCCCATCCCAATATATAAAGGAGATGGGTGTGTATGCGTTTTCGATTGAAGATGGGCGACGACATCCGCAGCGGTCGCTTTTGGTGAGTGGCGATCTGACAAACTGCCTAATATCACGACGATGTCTGCTTGCACAGAGTAGACGTGATTGACCTTGTCTTCTAGCTGTAAATAGGTTCTAATCACATCCTTCACATCTTCTGCCGTCTCACTTTTGTTATCGGCGGCATGAACAACCATCACAGTAAAGACAGCTGGCAGTGGAATGCTTAAATTCTCAGCTTCCCATTTCAGCTCTTCTTCTGTATAAAAATGATCATCCATGACCTTTTTGAAGAACTCTTCAATCTTGCCTTCCTTTTTCTCCAACTGTTTCTTATTTTTATAAATAACTTTTCCAACTTGAAACGATGCCTCGTGTAAAAATTGCAGTTCCTCTTGAGAGAGAGAATCTTCAATGTCCTGCACCCAAATAAAGCCAACAACCTCTTGTTTGTGTTTGGCGCTCACAGCCACTCGTCGATTAAACCCGAGCTCCTCATGACCATTCACATAAAAAGGATTTGAATCTGTATATAGCTGCTCAATGACCCCTGTTTTTTTTAACCAATCCACCACAGCTCCCGGACATTCCTTTGAGAAAATGGTTTGCTGATTGACTGGGTCGAACTGCTGGATGCTGTAAGAATTATAAGCAAGCAGCTGACATTCAGTACTTTCTAAAATGACTGGTTTTTTTAAATACCCACTAATAAATGCAATTAATTTATCGACATCAAAAAATGTATGAAGCTTTTCTAATATCTCTTCCATCCCGATTGCTCCCTGAATAAGTGATACATTTATCATACTTCTTTCCAGTCATATTTGTATAGAAACAAGTCGTAGACAGGTAAAAAAAGCATGAACTCGCCTGCACGAGTTCATGCTTTTCCATATTAAAACATTTCGCTAATCGTTTTGGCCTGCATGTGCAGAGCAAGATAATCTGGTCCGCCTGCTTTTGAATCAGTTCCTGACATTTTAAAGCCGCCAAATGGGTGGTATCCCACAATCGCTCCCGTACAGTTACGGTTAAAGTAAAGGTTCCCGACATGGAACTCCTGCTTCGCACGGTTGATGTGATCACGATTATTTGTAATGACCGCACCGGTTAACCCGTATTCTGTGTTGTTGGCTACTTCAAGCGCCTCATCAAAGCTTGAGACTTTTGAGAAAGCTAGGACAGGTCCAAAGATTTCTTCTTGCATTAAACGAGATGTTGGCTCTAGATCTGCAAACACGGTTGGATGAATGAAGTACCCTTCTGAATCATCACTTGTTCCGCCAGTGACTAGACGACCTTCTTGCTTGCCAATCTCGATATATTCCGTGATCTTGTCAAAGGAAGCTTGATCAATGACAGGTCCCATGTACACATCAGCTGATAACGGATTCGCTGTTGTTTTCGTTTCTGTGATTTCCTTCACTCGCTCAACGACTTGGTCATACAGCTTCTCGTGGACGACAGCACGAGATCCAGCTGAACATTTTTGACCTGAGAACCCGAAGGCTGATGTGAAAATGGCGTTAGCGGCTAATTCGACATCTGCATCCTCATCTACAACGACTGTATCCTTACCGCCCATTTCAGCAATGACACGCTTTAAATGCTGTTGTCCTGGCTGTACTTTTGCCGCACGTTCAAAAATACGTGTGCCCACTTCTCTTGATCCAGTGAATGTAATGAGGCTTGTTTTTGGATGATCTACTAAGTAATCTCCAACTTCTGCTCCGCTACCTGGCACGAAGTTGACAACACCTTTCGGAAGACCTGCTTGCTCCAGTTCTTCTACAAAGCGGGCAGCAATGACAGGCGTCGCACTTGCTGGCTTTAATACAACTGTATTCCCTGTGACGATTGGTGCAACCGTTGTTCCTGCCATGATTGCAAACAAGAAGTTCCATGGTGGAATGACAAGCGTCACGCCAGTTGGTGTGTACACATATTGATTGCGTTCCCCTTCGCGGCTGTTCACCGGTTTGCCTTTCGCAAGCTCTAGCATTTGACGGGCATAATACTCTAGGAAGTCAATGGCTTCTGCTGTATCTGCATCCGCTTCATTCCAAGGCTTCCCTGCTTCTTTTACGAGAAGGGCTGAATACTCATGCTTTTTACGGCGAATGCTTGCCGCAGCGCGGAATAAGACGCCGGCTCTTTCTTCTGGAGACGTGTAGCGCCATGTTTCAAACGCTTTTGCCGCAGCTTGAATCGCCTGCTCTGCCTCTTCTTTCCCAGCTTTTGATACGGTACCCACGACTTCTTCCTTCTTCGCCGGATTGATCGAGACAATCTTGTCTGTTGTTTCGATTCTTTCTCCATTAATCACAAGCGGATAGGTTTGCCCAAGTGATTCTGTTACTTTGGCTAATGCTTGTTCAAACGCTTGGCGATTTTCTTCCTGGCTAAAATCCGTGAATGGTTCATGCTTGTAAGGTGTTGTCATCTTTGTCACGCTCCCGTTTCAAATTATTTTCTCGTCATCCCTTTTAAAGCAAATGCAATGTTTGCTGGTCGTTCTGCAAGACGTCTCATGTAGTAGCCATACCACTCTCGTCCATACGGGGTGTAGACCCTCATTTGATAGCCTTCCTTCACGAGTGCTTGCTGCGTTTCTGATCTCATGCCATACAGCATTTGAAATTCGAACTGACTTGTCTGTATATTGTGTTTTTTCACAATATGTTTCGTAAATTCGATCATTTGATCGTCATGTGTCGCAATGGCTGTATAGTTCCCTGAGAGTAATTGCTTTTCGATCAGCTTCTTGTAATTCTGATCGACGTCTTTTTTGTTTGGATACGCCACTTCGGCGGATTCCTTATAGGCACCCTTTACAAGTCTTAAAAATGGCTGCAACTCATTTAGGTCATCAAGATCTTGTTCTGTTCTGTACAAATACGCCTGCAAAACCGTACTGACATACTCATATTGAGATTTCATTTCTTTAAAAATGTCCAGCGTTTTTTGACAGCGCTGTTCATCCTCCATATCAATTGTCACCATAATACGGTGTTTCTCTGCCGTATCTAAAATGCTTTTCATATTGCGATACACGAGATCATCGTCAATATCTAAGCCAAGCGATGTCATTTTAAGTGACACATGGGAATTGAGTCCCGCCTCTGCAATTCGCTGAATGGTTTGAATACACTCATTCGTCCGCTCATTTGCAATCTCTGCCTTTGTGACAAACTCACCGAGGTGATCAACCGTTACGGCCATACCTTGATCGTTTAACCGTTTGATGACAGGGATAGCGCTCTCAAAATCCTTCCCACCGATGATTTTCTTTGATGCAACAGCACTTCCCCAATTACGAGCAATATGGTTCAAGAGACTGCTCTTTGACAAAAACAAGAAGAAATTTCTTGTGACCGACTCCATAAAGGGCACCTCCCACTCTTTGTAAGCTATGTCTTTATTGTAAGGCTCATGAGCTGTCCGCTACAATATTTGAAGATGACAAAAATTCTGACTTTTTTTGTGGTTTTATCACAATAGGTGATAAAAAAAGAGTCTGCCGCTATCCGGCTGACTCTCCCCTCCTACGCCCACACCTCATCAAGGGTAGACTGCAAAAGCTCATTTAATTCTTGCATCAGATTGTCTTTCGGCTGATTGTAGCTTTTCACCAATTCATCAAAACGCGCCAGCTCTTGATCAATAAATGGATGGACATGAGCGAGACGGTTCTCTACATCCATTTCTTCTCCGTCCATTTTACGTTTGAGCAGTTCGTGAATTTCTGCTAACAGCGGGCCTTCCTCCACTAGCTCCTTGAGTAATTCATGAAAGTCCATTGGTGGAACTGTTCGGTAACGTTCAATCCACTGACAGGCAAGCAGCGGACGAAGCACATAGAAATACTTCTTGATTCGCACCTGCTCTCCTCGTAAATGCCGGCTTTCATTCCGCTTCGCCATATTGAGGTAATGATACATCAAAGCCGCAGGGTAAAACGCTCGATCCTTTAATTCTCTTAGCTCCTTTGCCAAAGAGAAAGATTCAGCATAGATGATATCAGAAGACAGCCATTCCATAATGGACGGATTCGATTTATTGAATAAACGCAGCGCCTTTCGCAGCTCCCAGCCGCTGATATCAAGCATGTCATCAATCGGTCGTTCTATGACATCACGATGCTCTTCCATCGCCCAATACCATTCTTTCCGGGGAACATATAAAAAGCGAACATCATAATCACTATCGGTCGAGGGAAAACCCCATGCCCTGCTGCCTGATTCGACGGCAAGACAAATCTTGACGTCATGCGTTTTTTCGATGATTTTCAGCTCTTTCTTAATTCTCTCTCTCAAGTGTCCATCAACTCTTTCTATAGAATTCTGCATGACTTCTTCACCTTTTGGGAAAATACGAATAAGACATATATGAAAAAGGAGTTGGATCTGATGTCTATATCTCGCATTATGAAATGGATCACTGGGATTTTTGAAGCTTGCCTTGCTATCCCTGTGATCGGAGGTCTATTCGTTATCAGCAATGGCTATTCACCGCTCATGGTCATGCTTATTCTGCATATTATCACACTCGTCTTATCGAAGCGAGACCAGGGACCAATGATTGGAAGTATCATTGGAATTGTCACATCCTGCCTTGCATGGATTCCGATTCTCGGATTCATCCTTCACATCATCACAGCCCTTGCCCTGATCGTTACAGCATTAGTGCCTGATGAAAAAACAAGACAGAACACCAGTTATTAAGCTGATCGCTCCAATAGCTGAAAAAGACAAAGAGCTAAAATGAATGTCATTTTAGCTCTTTGTCATGCTTTTATGTTGATAGAAGCAAATGCTTTTGTAAAAAGGACAGCTTCTCTGTTTGAAAAGCAGGAATAAACTCGTGCCCAAAATATCGGTACACTTTCAGCTCTTTATCTGTTTCTAAATGATTGTATGCCGCAAACACGGTGGATGGCGGTGTCACTTGATCAATCAGACCGATTGCCATCAATGTTGGCTGTTTCACCCAGCCGGCTAAATTGATTAAATCAAAGTAACTTAATGTCTCAAATACCTTTTCTTCAGCTTCTGGATCACTGTTTCTGCGAAAGTATGAATTGATTTCTAAATAAGGCTGCTCCAAAGCAACATCAACTGCACGCTCAAAATTTGATAAGTAAGGATAGTCTGCCACAACGACTTTTGGAATGTCTGAAAGGGCTGCGGCCGCAATCGCTAACGCACCCCCCTGACTTCCACCGATCACGCCGATACGATGTTCATCTACTTCGGGGAAAGACTGAATGACTTCAAGTGCACGAACAGCATCTAGATAAACGCCTCGATAATAGTACGTATCCTTCGATAAAATGCCTTTTGTCATCCATCCTAATGCATGCCCGTCTGGCGTCACTGATGTGTCTTCACTGCCACCTTGACCACGGACGAGCATACCAAATGTTGCATAGCCGTGCAGCGCCCAGTTGACGATGTCGTGAATGCCGCCGTCATAGCTGGCATTATAGCCATGAAAACGAACGAGCGCCGGATGCGGACCAGTTTGATCAGGCACAGCATAAAAGCCTTCAATTTTAGAATGTCCAAAGCTTTGATACGTCAGGCGGTACACCTTGACGCCTTTCACTGGATAGTCATAAGATTCAAGTGTTGGCTCTGCCTCCACTTGGCGCAGTTCTTCGAGCGATTTCTTCCAAAAGTCTGAGAAATCAGGACGTGCTGTTTTCTTTGGTTTATATTTTTTTAGCTCTTCTAGTGATAAATCGAACAATTGCATATCATACTATTCCCCTTTGTTTTATTAGTTATGAGTATCATACCACTCATTTCTTGATTGAGAAAGTCATTTAACAAAACCTTCTGACATTTCTATTGGCAAAGATGGCGGAAAGCTTTATGATAAAGAAACTGGCTTGAAGACTAGATGCTTCAGGCAATATCATCCGAACCATTCATTGCATGAAACGAATAAAGGAGGCAGACCGACATGAACATCGCCCTGATTCAAATGGACGTACAAATAGGAGAACCTGATGTAAACTTTCAGAAAGCAGAAGCGTTTTTAGAAGAAGCCATCCGTCAGCAGCCTGATGTGATTATTCTACCTGAAATGTGGAATACCGGCTATGCGTTAGAGCAAGCGGATGAGCTTGCCGATGCAGATGGCGAGCGAACAAAACAACTCTTCTCTTCCTTTGCCCGCAAGCACCAAGTGTATCTCATCGCAGGCAGTGTTTTAAATAAGAGGACAGAAGATGAAAACATCACCAATACAATGTATGTCTTTAACCGCCAAGGTGAGCTTTTGTTAGATTATGATAAAATTCATTTATTCCGCTTAATGGATGAGCATAACTATTTAACCGCTGGTGATCAGCTTGGTTTATTTGACTATGGTGAAGATGTAACGATTGGTGCGATGATCTGCTATGACCTCCGCTTCCCTCAGCTTTCTAGGACGCTCGTGAACAAAGGGGCGAAGGTGCTTGTTAATACCGCTCAATGGCCGTCAGCAAGAGTGGACCATTGGCGCAGTCTGCTCATCGCAAGAGCCATTGAGAATCAGTCATTTGTGATTGCGGTGAACCGGACGGGCACAAGCAGAGACACTGAATTCCCTGGTCACTCCATGGTGATTGACCCGCTCGGACGCATTCTGCTTGAGACAAATGATGAAGAAGACATTTATTATGCAAACATTGATCTTCAGCTCGTAGATGAAGTGAGACAACAAATCCCCGTCATGACAGATCAGCGGCTGGATTTATATTAGAAAGCAGGGGACTCCCCTGCTTTTTACGTTTAATTAAACGTTTGTTTAAGCTTTTCCTTGATTCTGTTGAAGGTCCATGAAGGCTTGAGCGGCTTTCGTTAAATATCTTTCTTCCACATATGCAAACACAAGTGTGCGGGTTGGGCATGAATCAATGTGTAAATAAGTGACTGCTTTCCTTTCTTCTTGTGCCACCATTTTCGGCACCACCGTCACACCTAGCTCATTTTCAACCAATGCCTGAGCTGTTTGAATATGACTTGTTTCAAATGCAATCCTCGGCCGAAAGCCATGATGACGGCACAGTTCCGTGACCACTTGCCGAAAGCCATATCCCTCTTTCAGCATAATAAATGGGGCATCTTCCAGAAGATGAAACGGGATAGACCCTTCTTGATCCGCTTGATTGATGATTTGATTGAGTTCATCCGTCAACCACGGTTGAGCCGTTTGCGGAATGGCGAGGAGAAGCGGCTCTGTCAGCATTTGTTTTGTTTTCAATGATTCATGCTCGACAGGCAGAGAAAGAATCGCCAGATCCAGTTTCCCAGCGAGTAAACGTCTTTCTAGCTCACGAGGCGATTCTTCTATCAAATGAACGTGAACGTGCGGATACGTTTGACAATAGGTTTTTAATAAACTTGGCAGGACATATCCCCCTGTGACAGCTGGCGCACCGATCATCAGTTCTTTCCCTACCTCATAAGCAGCTTCCCCCATCTCACGCAATAAATCATCTCGTTCCTTCAAAATGGTTCCTGCTCTTTTGATCAATCGGTTTCCTTGAGGTGTAGGAGTGACTTGTCCATACTTCCGAATAAACAGAGGAGTATCTAATTCCTCCTCAAGTTTTTTAATTTGCTGACTTAACGAGGGCTGTGCAATGTGAAGTTTTTCCGCTGCTTTTGTAAAGCTTTGCTGCCGGTACACTTCCATGACATATTCCATCATTCGTATATCCACTTCTCTCACCTCATAGGTTTTAACTATTCATATCATATCTTTTATGTCTTAGACAAATCACGGGAAGAACCCTACGATAAAGAAACAACAAAAAGGGGGTAAAGGAATGAATCCATATTCAAAAGCCGAGAAACAATTCTCACAAAATGCAGAGAACTACCGAGATTCACCCATCTTTGCAGCTGGAAAAGAACTTGAATGGATGAAAACGGCGGCGAAGGCAAAGGGCGATGAGCATCTACTTGATATCGGCTGCGCGGCAGGTCATACCGTTTTCTCCTTTTCAGACGTCATCTCTAAAGGAATCGGGATTGATGTCACACACAAAATGATCGAGGTTGCTACAGCACTTTCGGAAGAGCGCCAACTGAACCACATTACGTTTGAGCAGGCATCCGCAGACGCATTGCCCTTTTCTGATGCATCATTTGATCTGGTCACATGCCGATTTGCTGCTCATCACTTCCCACATCTCCCGGCAGCCATGTCTGAAATCAGCCGAGTCTTAAAGAAAGGCGGCAAATTTCTACTTGTCGATCATTATGCACCTGAAAACCAAGCACAGGATGACTTTATTAATCATTTAAATAGACTGAGAGATCCCTCCCATGTGCGAGAAAGCTCGTTATCAGAATGGAAAGAGCTTTTCGCTGACAACCATCTGACGAAAGAAGAAATCCGTTACTGGGATCTGCATATTGATTATCAGGACTGGATCATACGAGGACGTACACCAGAGAATGTTCAAAAGGAAATCGTTGCCCACCTTCATGCTGCAGACGATGAAACGAAACAGCTGTTTCAACTGCAATTCGACGAACATCGTCAGCCAACATCCTTTTGCCTAAAAGCCACACTGCTTCAAGGGATCAAACATTAAACTGATCGAAAAAGTCTACCCTAGCCGGTAGACTTTTATATTATGAATATACATTTCCACTATCTGATAGATATACTTTTCATGTTCGTGACAAGGAGTGCTGATAATGTTTCTATTATAAGATAATTGAACTGAGGTAGGTTAGGCTTTTTCAAAAGTGTACGTAAATCCTCTGAATAAAAAAAGAACCTACCCTCTTTAGAATAAGTTCTTCACTGCATGCATCACTTACGGTGCAATATCCTCTAATACTTTCTCTCTCGTTTCGATCATTTTAAAAGCAAGAATTGCTCCCACTACAGTCACACTTGCAAAAAGAATAAAAATAGTTGAAACACCGCTCACCTCTAAAATAAAACCTATCATAATAGGAGCAATCGCTGAGGCCAGCCTAAGCCACGCTGTAGCAAATGCCGTACCAATTACCCTCATACGGGTTGGATAGATTTCAGGTGTATATAAATAGAGAAGAACTGTAATTGTCCCCATCATTCCGTAGGCAGCGGACCCTAAATAAATAACGCTTTCTGGAGAATTTGCTCCGCTGATCCATAAAGCCGTTAATAAAGCACCTGTTACGATAAATGCAATGGTTGCCCAACGCTTCCGTCCTACTTTATCGATTAAAAATGCACAAGCGAATACCCCTATGGTCTGTAAAATATTTGTGAGAGAGGCTGCCCTTAATGAATCTCCAACTGGCAAATTATAAACCGTATTATAAAGACTCGGTAACCAGTTATTTAATCCATTCGATACAAAGTAGGCAGAAAACCATAGTCCCCATACGATCAATGTTCTTTTACGATAAAAAGTAGAAAAGAGCTCTTTCCAGTCGCCTTTTTCAGTGCTGCTGGACACTTGCTTTGCAACAGGCATTCGTTTGTCTGTACTAGCTTCAATCTCTTCAATGATTCCTTCGGCTTCATCTAACCTGCCTTTTGAAATAAGCCATCTTGGAGACTCGCGTAACATGAAAAAGAAGACAAAGACGATTAAACCGCCAATTCCACCAATCAAGAACATCCATTTCCACCCAAAGCTAGGTACAACAAATGCACCAATTTGAGCTGAGATCATTAATCCTAATGGAAAAATCATCTCATAGAGCATAAAAAATCTCCCTCTCCCTTGGGCCCGGGACAACTCATTGATATATGAGGCCGCTACTGGCACTTCTCCTCCTACTCCAATCCCCTGTATAAAACGAAAAATAAAAAGGGCCATAAAGTTACCTGAAAATACACATGCGATACTCATAATAGACATGAGAAATACAGTCCACTTTGCACTAAATACACGGCCACGTCTTTCTGCTAACCATCCAAAGAAAATAGCACCAATCGCTTGTCCGATATAACCAGACCCAATAAGAAGACCAATTTGAGCAGGTGATAAATTCCACATGCCGATGAGAACTGGGAGAACAAACGCTAAAGATAGTGCATCAAAAGCATCAAAAAAGGTAGCAGATCCCATAATGATACGAGGTTTTAAATGCCATCTCGAAAAAGGTACACTTTCCATCCTAGTCAATAGTTGCGAAGCTCTATCAACAACTTGCTCATCATGAGAATTTGAATTTCCGCTGAGTTCTAACGTCATGATATCTCCTCCTTAATAGAGGAAATGATGCAAAAGTACATGCTGATGAGCACAAAAGAAATCGCTTACATTTTAAATGAAGAGACATTCTAAAGCGATCATATGAGTTTTCAGCATCTATCATTTCTTTTTTGGCGTTCCCGTGGTGCCACGATCTACATAGTACATCGGGAAGATATGTTCCATCTTCTCTAACTGTTCTCCTTCTACTAACTGCGTTAGTAAAGAAACCGCTTTTCTTCCCATTCCAACTAAATCAACATGAACAGAAGATAAAGAAGGGGTTAGAAAACTTGCAATGGGCACATCATCAGCACCAACGACAGACAAATCATGAGGTATTGACACATTTGCGATATCTGCCGCTTTCATGACCCCTATCGCCAAAAAATCTGAAGAGCAAACAACTCCAGTCATGTGCTGGTTTCCTTGGAGAAATTGAGAAACCACTTCTACTACTTTTCCCCCATCAAATTCATCTAACTCAAACACAAGCTCTTTGTTCATTGTTAATCCTAAACTTTTCAGTGTACGCTCATACCCCTTGTAATACCTCACACTATGCATCGAACTCATTGGACCATTGACCAGTCCAATGGTTCGATGACCTTTATCAAATAAGGCCGTGACAGATTGACACACACCTTCCTCATCATCTGGCCTGACACATGGAAATGGAGAATCCTCTAAGTAACTTCCGACAACGATAATGGGAATAGCTAAACTTTTTAACCAATCCATGCTCAATTCTTCATTTCTTGGAGAAAATAAAATGGCACCATCTACAGCTTGCGTTTCAAGTAATCGCTGCTGCTGCACAGATGTAAATGACATCAACATATTGAATTCAGTCTCATCTAATTCCTTCGCTATCCCATCTAAAATCGTCGAAAAAAATGGATTATTCAAAATATATGAACCACGAGGAACCACGACAGCAATATTGCCAGTCTTTCTTTTAACGAGCCCTCTAGCTCCTAAATTAGGACGATAGCCTAATTCATCAATCACTTGTTTGATTCTTTCAGCTGTTTGAGCACCTACTCCTGGTTTGCCACTTAATACTCGGGAAACAGAAGCGATAGATACTCCAGCTTTCAATGCGACATCTTTAATACTTACTGACACATTTCATACCTCCGGGAGTCTGTTGTTTTATACTCTATTATAACCTGACTCACCTTCATCATGAAATCAATGGTCTGTTATTTACTAACGTTTTCCTTAAGTAAACCAACACTTTGAAGGCCCTGACGAATCTCTTCTTTTTCCTTTTGAGTTAAAGGTAATACTGGCTTCCTCGCAAGCGAACTGCTGATCAAACCTCGCTGGAACATCGCTTCCTTCATTCGCAGATGAGAGGTAGAAGAAGGTTCATCCATTTTATACACAGCATGCTTTAATTCAAAGATTCTATCGTACACTTTATTAGCCGCTACAAGGTCTTGTTCTTCCACACATTTCACAAGCTCAGCAATCAAATCTGGGACAAAACAGCCGAAACCTACAAGCGCCCCATCAATTCCTTGAACTAATGTTGGCAATAAATATTCATCGTGACATGTGAGCAACGATACATCTGGTGCATGCTTTTTCAGTGCGCGCACATCGACTTCATATTGCGCCATGTCTCTTTGACCGATTTTAAATGAGACAACGTTTGGAATCTCCGACATTTCTAATAATTGACTGGTTGTATAAGAGGTTTTTGTCCATGTTGGATATTGATGAACGATGATTGAAATGTCAATTGCTTCTGCAACATCTTGAAAGAATTGGACAGGTGACTCAGGCTGCATACCGAATCTCAGCCATGAATGTGGCGGCATAAGAAGAATACCTTCTCCGCCAGCTTCCTCCACTGCTTTTGCATGCTGGATCGCTTCAATTGTCCCTTCAGCAGAAACCCCAGAAATGACAGGAATTTCTCCCTTTAATTCGTCGGCTGCAATACGCACAGCTTCAGCTCGTTCATGTGGCAGCAAAGTCATAATCTCGCCAGTATGTCCATTGACAACGATCCCATTAATCCCTTCGTGCTCCGCCACCCAGCGAACAAGCTTACGAAAAGCAGGTTCATCAATTGAATAGTCATCTTTAAAAGGAATTAAGACTGCCGGGAATACACCGCTCCATTTTTCTTTATTTTTCATCAATAAATTCCTCCCCATCCGTTATAGTAAACGTTTACGGTAAGCGTTTACGTTAATAATCATAGAATGATCTAACCGAAGGTGTCAACAATATTTTTAAAATTATAATAATTCAAAAAATGATTATTAGAATTTAGATACTATTTTATTTTTTCAAAAAAAGAAAATAAGAGATATATTTCGGTTCCCACATCAATCAAAAAACCTCGTCATCTTGAACTCGTTGTAGTCTAATCACCACTTTTTTCAAACGGCTAGACACACCACATAAAGGATGCATACATTTTGATATAATGACGAAGGAAAAAACATCTTTTATTCTTTTTTTTCATCCATCATCCAACTTAGACTGTGATTTCTTTGACTACTCCTGATCTAATAGAAAAAGTCTACCCCCTTAGGATAGACTTTTTTATTTCGAATATAGATCCCAGCCAAGCTTGAGTGTGTCGACAATATAATTGGCGACTTCTTCAGCTTCTAGATGATCTGTTTCCACTCTTGAGTTATGAAGGGAATAAATTTCCCGGCGCTCTTCAAACAGCTCTTTCATCTCGTCAAGCGTGCGGTTATGAAGAACAGGACGGTTTTCAATTAAAATATCCAGCCGCTGTTTCCAATTCTCCCAAGATAGGTCAAGGAAAAGAACCGTACAATGCTTTAAGCAAGATCGTTTGATTTCTTCCTGTTTAAACGCACCGCCTCCAAGAGACACGATCTTTAGCTGAGTATGTTCACATAAATCAACGATATAGTCCTTTTCAGCCTGCCTGAAGAACGCTTCTCCTTTTTGCTGAAACATTTCTGGAATCGTCATGTTGTACTTTTTCTCAATCTCCTGATCAACATCAATAAAATCTCTATATAACTTTTTGGCAACCAGCTGCCCAATGGTTGTTTTCCCAACGCCCATAAAGCCAATGAGGACAATATTTCGCTGTCTCACAGGAATCTCTCTATTGTTTTTCATGTTCGTGACACGTCCTCCTTACGACAAGGAATGCTACATAATGTTTCTATTATATGATAAATGGACTGAGAAAAGATAGGCATTCTTAAAAATTGTGTTTGACGACGTAACCGAGCTGTTCGGAGAGCTTCTCGGCATGCTCTTTCACTTTTTGCTGCAATTGAGGGATGACATCTTCAGTAAATCGTTGGGTCGGTCCAGATATGGATAAACATGCCTGCACCTCCCCATGAATGTTAAAGATCGGTGCCGCCACTGCCGCCGACCCGACTTCCCGTTCATCAATACTGCAAGCGGTATGCGTTTCAAGAATATGACGACATTCTTTTTGCCATTCCTCCATCGTCATGTGATCAGCCTCAGACGCGAAAACTTGCTGTTGAAACTCTTCGCTTTGGAAAGCAAGCAGCACCTTTCCACCAGCACCAGCGTATAACGGCAGCTTCTCACCGATTTTCACAAGATGCCGAATCGATTGCAGCCCTTCGGCTTGTTCAATACATACCCTGCTTTTGTGATCGAGCACATACAGGTTGACGGTTTCCTTCGTTTCATCACGAAGTGTGTACATGAGCGGTTTTGCCAGTTCCCTCAATTTGATGGACTTCCCAGCAATATAACCGAGAAGATAAAGTCTTTGACCGAGCCGGTACTTCATTGTCTCTTGGTTCTTTTCCACAAAATGATTCATTTCAAGTGCCTTGAGCAGTCTCGTTGTGGTAGACATTGCTAAGTTCATCTCTTTTGAAATGTCCGTTAGCGTCAACTCTTGACGTTCTTCGCTAAAGCAAGAAAGAATATCCAAAGCCCGCTGAACGGTACGCAATCCTGATTCTTCTTTTGACTTCTTATCAGCCATGTTCACTTTCTCCTTTTCCCCTTTGATTTCTTATCGACATGATTGACCAATTTTGCTATAATCCATTTTAAATGTTCCATTAAAAGAAAACAAATTCCACTGTACGGAATAAAACCGATAGATGTTTTGATGGAGGAGATATCATGATCTACCTGCTCATTTTCACACTTCTTATTAGCTTATACATCGTTCATCAACTATTCCCTGCTCCCATTCTCTCCTATTTGGTTGGTCTGCTGGCGGCTGCTTCGCTTACCATTTCCTTCAAGAAGGCCAATGGGCTTTATTTGAAAACGGGTGCTATGTTTCTCTTGATTGGATTGGTGTTATTTTTCTGGTCAGAACAGCCTTTGCATACGCTTTTCCTTCATTTTCATTCCATGCTAGGCTTGCTTTCTTTATTTTTCATGTTGCCATTTATTCATTCTCTCATACATGTTGGACATTTCGATACTCAATTAAATAAACTGCTTACCTTACATACAACGAGTACAAATCAGCTTTATCGCAAGAGTTCATTTGTCACTCATGTTCTTGGCATGTTTTTAAATATCGCAACGATTCCCTTATTATATACATCCTTGAAACCGTCGCTGAACGCCCTTCAGGAACAAGTCAAACAGCACCTTTATACGCGCAATCTTTTAAGGTCATATGCGCTATGTCTTAGCTGGAGTCCTGTCGAAGTACTGGTGAGTGTCACCATTGATGCAACCAAATTGAAATATTATCAGATTGCACCCGTTACCTTTTGTTTAATGGTGCTTGTGCTGTTGACGGATTGGTTGCTGTTTTCTCGTCAAAGCAAACGATTGCCGCATATCATCCAGCCGGCAGAAGCTCACTCCAACCCTCATCGCATCAAGAGAAAAACCATTCAGCTTGCTTTCATGCTGCTCAGTTTTATGACAGTCGTTTCGCTTGTTGACGCCTGGATTGGGAAAGGTTATCTGTTCGCTGTTGTGCTGACGATTATTCCTTTCGCTCTATTATTCTCGTCTATCATCAAAAAACGAAAACAATATGTAGCCGTCTCTATTCCCCATTGGAAAGAACGGACCCGCCAGCTCTCCAATTATATGTGTCTATTTTTAAGCGCGGGCTTCTTTGTCGATATGCTGCTTGTCACAAACAGCTTGCAGCCGATTCAAGCATTTATCGTCAGTATATCAGATCATGCCATTTGGGTTTATGGGGTCATCGGGCTGTATTTTCTCATCACCGCTCTTTGCGGTTTTCACCCGCTCGTTTCGCTTGCTCTCTTAGTGAGCTTGATGGCACCTGTCATTCATGAACTGCCTGCCCTTCCCATCGCAATCATGCTCATTATCGCTGGAACCTCAACGGTCATGTTTAGCCCGTATAATGTATCTGTCTCCCTATTAGCCGATTTGATGAAGGTCAACCCTTACCGAATCACTCGATGGAATATCTGGTTTGCTGGTTTTTATATCAGCATGGGGATCGCATGTGCAACGATCATCACCGTCATCTTTTATTCATAGAAAAAGAGAACCCAATGAGTTCTCTTTCAAGATTGTTGACAAAGGGCTAAAATGAACTTGATTTTAGCCCTTTGTCTTCTTTTCAGTGTGATAGAAAACCTTTGTAGCCCTAGGAAGGACGAGTACTGGCGCGGAGCGAATTTGACATTCGTGAGCACCGGCACACAGGACTGACACCGAATGCGAGGGTTTGTCTACACGCTGAAAGAGAACCCAATGAGTTCTCTTTTTCTTACTCTCTATTATTTTAATTGAATCCGTTCAATCTTACCTACAATAAAGATATACGACAACGCTCCGCCTAATGCCACTAGGCTGACGAATAAAATACCGCCGTTGTAAGAGCCTGTCGCCGATACAATGAATCCGATAATCAGCGGGGTGATGATGCCGGATAAGTTAGCAAAGAAGTTAAATACGCCGCCAGCCAGCCCGACCATTTCTCTTGGTGCCACCTCAGACAGCATGGTCCAGGAGATATTAGACAGTCCTTGCGCAAAGGACGCGATGGATAAAATAGTCAGCACAAGCGGGATATTCGTTGTAAAATTCGCTAAAACAATGGTACTTGTCAGAAGCAGACCGACCACAACAGGCAGCTTTCTCGCTACATTGACCGATACACCCTTTTTAAGCAGCCAGTCAGACACATAGCCTCCAAACAGCACTCCAAAGAATGCAGCGATGTATGGCAGGGATGCCGCAAAACCCACTTTGAGAAAGGCCATATTTTTCGCCTCTGCTAAATAGGTCGGAAACCATGTTAAAAAGAAAAAGAGGGTAGACGCAACAGAAAATTGACCAATATAGAGTCCAATCAATTTACGATATTTTAAAAGTGCGGCAAAGTCTGCCCATTTCAA
The DNA here is from genome assembly GCF_038005045.1 of Bacillus sp. FSL K6-3458. Taxonomy (NCBI): domain Bacteria; kingdom Bacillati; phylum Bacillota; class Bacilli; order Caryophanales; family Bacillaceae; genus Bacillus; species Bacillus sp. FSL K6-3458. Next base: position 3,745,381 of record NZ_JBBOSI010000001.1, read on the forward strand.
TTTCTCCTGTGATGCCACAGTCAGTCCTTCGCCTTGACGGATCAATTCTAACTCATCTTCATTGATCTTCGGATGCTCTTTCGGTTCGTGATAAAACTTGTACCAAAAGAAAGCAAATATAATACCGAGCGCACCAGCAGTAATAAAGACGGTTCTCCAATCGAAAGTTGTCATAATCCAAAAAAGAAGAGGTGTCGCAAATGCAAGCCCCACATACTCTCCAGCGGTATAAACCCCTGTTGCAAATGCGCGTTCCCGCCTTGGAAACCATGTGGTCACAATGCGATTATTCGCAGGAAATGCGGGAGATTCTGTAATTCCGATAAACAAACGGCAGCCAAATAAGAAGGCAAAGCTGTTCGCAAACGCCTGTAAACCGGTGAAAATAGACCAAGTAATGAGTGATATTCCATACGTTACCTTTGATCCAAACTTATCAAGAATAAAGCCGCCAGGGATCTGCATGGCTGTATAGGTCCAGCTAAATGCTGAAAAGATGAGGCCTAATAAGGCAGGGTTTAATTGCAATGAAGACTGAATCGCAGGTGCAACAATGGATACACTGGCTCGATCAATATAGTTAATAGCGGTAATAAAAAACAACAGAATCAAGATGCCGAAACGAGCTTTTGTTGGTTTCGCATAAGCAGGTCGCAAGTCGTTCCCCTTCAGTTCTGAATGCACTTTCATAACCATCCTCCTTTGTTTCCGCAGCGTGCGGATCGGTTGAGTGTCTTAAATGACCCCTTTTTCTTCTAACTGTTTACACTCTTCTTCTGTGAAGCCAAGCATATTCGTTAAAATGTCATAATTATGTTCACCTAAATCAGGCGCAATATGGCGAATACGGCCGGGGGTTTTTTCAAACTTCGGAATGATTCCAGGCACCTTCACTTTTCCAAGACGCGGATGATGCACCTCGACAATATTTTCTCGTGCTTTAAATTGCGGATGCTCAAAGATATCCCGAATGCTTAGAATCGGACTCACAGGCACACCATGTGTATCTAGAATGTCTAGGACGTCATCTCTTGTTTTGGACGCAATCCACTGCGAGACGATCGCATCCATTTCATCGTTATGCTTCAGCCTGGCTGCATTCACAGAGAATTTCTCGTTCTCTAGTAAATCTAAGCGATTCATCGCCTCTGCCAATCGATTAAAGGTCGAATCTGTACTCGTCACAAGAACCAAATAATGCCCATCCTTTGTCTCATAGGTACCGGCAGGGCTTGAATGACCGCTTAACCCTGGTGAACGCTCACGCACCTTCCCTAGCTTGTCATATTCTGCAACCAAAAATTCTAACATGCGGAACACAGATTCATAGAGAGCCAAATCCACCATTTGCCCTGTTCCTTCTGGATGTGTGTCACGGTAATACATCGCTGTCACAGTGGCAAACGCCACATAGATTCCTGCGATATAATCCGTAAGGGAAAAGGACGGGCTGACTGGATGCCGATCTGGAAACCCTTGAATATATGTAAAGCCGCTAAATGCCGTCGCAGGTGTACCAAATCCCGCCTTGTCCTTAAATGGACCGGTTTGCCCATAACCCGAAACTCGAATCATAATTAAACGAGGGTTGATTTCTTTTAATACATCGTACCCAACGTCCCATTTTTCAAGTGTGCCCGGACGAAAATTTTCAATGATCACATCAACCTGCGCTGCAAGCTTTTTAAAAATGTCTTTTGCTTCTTCTTTGTGTAGATCGAGTGTAAGAGATTTCTTATTCCTTGAAAGCCCTGACCATCTCAAAGGTTCACCATCTGCAAAAGGGCCAACATGCCGCAGTGTATCCCCTTTTCCAGGAATCTCGACTTTAATGACCTCTGCACCGAAATCTCCTAGAAGCACCGCGCCGTATGGTGCAGCAATCATCGTTGAAACATCTAATATTTTGATTCCTTCAAGTGGTGTATTCTTATTCATTGCTTGACTCCCTTTCGTTCAATTGATAAAGGGCTAAAATGCTTTCTATTTTAGCCCCTTTTCTTCTTTCTCTCGTGCAAGGTTTCTTTAGTCCTTCGGAAGCTGCCCTTGCGGTGTATAGAGCCAAATCAGCCATAAAGGTTCATCCCCTGTGTTCACATGCTGATGCGAGACACCGTCTGGAATAAACATAAAGTCATTTTGTTTAAATGATTGTCTTTCTCCATCGCAAATGACTTCGCCAGACCCTTTAATCACATAATCAAATTCCTCTGAACCTGGGTGATTGTGTACTGAGCTTGCTTCTCCCGGCTCAAAAATAGTGAGACCTGCCATCATATGCTCTGATCCAACGGTATCTGGTGTGATCGTTTGAAACACCTTCCGAATCATGTTCTCTTCTGGATGATCTAAACCTAACCATAATGGATGACCGTCTTGAAATGGATTTAATACTTTAATTTTCATTGTTGATTCCTCCCTAGTCATGTTTAGTTCACACTGACATGTGAACGTTTTGTATTTGGTGAATAAATATCATTAATGTTCCAATGTCCATCAGTAGGCACAGGATCATTTTTCATCGCTACATCAATGACACACGGTTCCTGAGAAGCGATCGCTTCAGCCAAAGCTTCTTTGAATTCAGAAGCCGCCGTAATTTTGATCCCCTTCATCCCATAACCTCTTGCAATGGCTGCAAAATCAGGCGAATAGCTTTCTCCATCTTTTCTAAAAACAGTGCCGTAAGTCGTTTCATAATGTGCCATTTGCAAACCGGCGATCGTCCCAAACGCACTGTTGTTCATCACAATCCACACGACAGGAATGTTTTCTTCCATGGCTGTTGCGAGAACAGATGGATTTTGACCGAAGCCGCCGTCCCCAACAAGTGATACAACGACACGGTCAGGCTGGGCAATCTTTGCTCCAAGTGCAGCGGGAGCGCCAAATCCCATCGTCGCAAAACCACCTGGGGTTAAAATAGTGCCTGGGGTGAATACAGGAAATTGCTGTCCGACCCCATTTTTATTCCAGCCAACATCGGTTGTAATGAAGGCATCAGGCGGCAATACTTCCCGCACTTCCTGCAAAATACGTTGTGGTTTCATCGGGAAAGACTCGTCTTGAATATTCGTCAAATTGCTCTTCTGAAATTCCTCACGATATACCGCAATGTCCTTTTTCAATTGAGGGCGATCCAGACCTTCTGGCAGCCTTTCTTTCGCCACACGATTGAGTACGGTCAACGCCTGCTTGAGATCTGCTACCGCTCCAATTTCCACAGGATAATTTCGGCCAATTTCATTCGGATCAATGTCAATATGAATGAGCTTGGTTGATTGGAAATTGAACGTATACTCCGATTCCCACGAACTCGCATCTGCTTCAGCAAAACGGGTGCCTAAAGCCAATATATAGTCCGCTGCTTTACACTGATCATTGATAAATTTCGTCCCCCAAAACCCTGTCATCCCAAGGGTCATTGGATGATCATCCGGCATCGCCCCTTTCCCCATCAAAGAATGGGCAACAGGGATACTCAAATGGTCAGAAAATGCCTTTAACTCTTCTGCTGCATCGGCTAGTAAAATGCCTCCCCCTACATATAAAAGCGGTTTGTCTGCCTGCAGCAATCGATCTAATATCCGATTCGCTGTTTGATCATCAATAGATGGTTTTTCAACGGTGTGTGTATGATGAGCGATTTGTTCAAATAACGACACATCTAAGTCTTTTGAGAACACATCCATCGGAACTGAAATCAGGACTGGCCCAGGGCGGCCGCTTTCAGCTAATTGAAACGCTTTTGATAGAATTTCTGGAAATAATTCTGGAATGTCGACTCGCCATGCTCTTTTCACAAACGGGCGATAAATTTCGTATTGAGAAGCATCGGAATGAAGATTGATTTCTTGGTGTGGGTGCTTTCCGTAGTAATGACTTGGAACATCTCCTGCAATGACAACCATTGGAATGGAATCGAGTGCAGCATTCGCTACGCCTGTTGCCGCATTGGTGAGTCCAGGACCTAAGTGACTGAGCACAACAGCCGTCTGTTTTTTCGCTCGTGCATAACCGTCTGCTGCATGCGCCGCTATCTGTTCATGTCTGACATTCACAAATTGAATACGGCTTTTTTCTAGCGCTGATAAAAAAGCAATATTCGTATGACCGCACAGACCGAAGATATGCTCAACTCCTCGATTTTCTAAATACTGAATGACCTGTGTAGATATATTCTTCTTCATGTTTCTCTCCTCTCACGGTGCAGCTATGAATCTGCTACTCACTGATTCTTTGAAAACACAATCGATAGAACGGTATTCAAATCCTGTATCGCAACTTGTCCAGGTGCCGAGCTTTCTTTCCCTACAGCAAAGGTCATGACAGACCCAAAGAGTCCACCTACCATTCTTGTGAAGGCGCCATATTCCCCCATCGCCATCGAAATAACGGGGATGGACAGATGCTTGTTCGCCTTGCCCGTCGCAGAAAGCAGTGTCAATGCATCCTCATAGGAATGCGGCATGACGGCGATCTTTGCGATATCGGCGCCAACCGATTCTGCATGGGTGAATAGCTCCACAAGCCGATCCGCCGCAGGGGTACGCTGGAAATCGTGGTACGACACAATCAAGATGACCCCGTTTCTCTTAGCCGCCTGACTGACTTGCTGGATATGCGAGACATCATGCATTAATTCAAAATCAACGGCAGCCACAAGCTGAGTGGCACAAAGCTCGACAAGCAGGGAAACCTTTTCATCCTCTGAGAGTGAGATGCGTTCGCCGCCCTCTTTTTCAGAACGAATGGTGAATAAAAATGGGATGCTATCTGCCTTTTCGATCATCCCTTTCAGGGTGGCAATGACTTGTTCCTTGTCATTGAGGTGATTGAAAAAATCCGCTCGCCACTCTATCACATCAGGCTTCTTCTCAGCTAACACCTCAACTTCAAGAAACAATTCTTCCTTTGTTTGTCCAATGAGCGGCGTACAAATCATCGGCTGACCGCCTGTCTGCGCACTCTTTACCTTTTGCTGAAAGACATTCACAACCATCTGCCCCCTTTATAGACCATTTGGCAGCACAACCATTTTGGTTTCGGTCATCTCCTCGATGGCGAAACGCGGGCCTTCCCTTCCAATACCACTTCGTTTAATCCCGCCATATGGCCAGTGATCTAGTCTGAAATTCGATGTCCCGTTGATGACTACGCCACCAGTTTCAAGCTCTTTTGCTGCGTGTAACGCAACATCCAGCTGATTCGTAAAGACGCCTGCCTGCAAACCATATCGACTATCGTTTGCTTCTTTGATTGCCTCATCCAGCTCCTCATATGGGAGAATGCTGACAACTGGACCGAACACTTCTTCACAGACGACCTTGGCTTGTTTTGGCGGGTTTAGCAAAATAGCCGGTGTGATGCTTGCGCCATTTCGTTGTCCTCCAGATAGAAGCTCGGCACCCATTTTCTCTGCCTCTTGTATCCAAGCCTCCACACGTTTTGCTGCCTGTACATCAACCATACAGCCGATATCACTTTCACTAGACAGCGGATCTCCAACGACGAGCTGTTCTACTTTTTGTTTAAGTGTCTCAGTAAATGACGACATAATTTGCTTGTGAACATAAATTCTTTGAACAGAAATACAGCTTTGACCAGAGTTGCTAAAGCCCGTTTTGGCACAAAGAGATGCGGCTTGCTCGATATCTGCATCATGATGAACAATCGTCGCTCCATTTCCTCCGAGTTCCAGTAGTACCTTTTTTAATCCAGCAGAGTTTGAAATATGTTCTCCGCCCACCGCACCGCCAGTAAAAGAAACAAGATTGGTTCTTTCATCAGTGACTAACTGTCTGCCGGCGTCTACTCCTCCAATCACAAGCTGCAGGCTCTTTTCAGGAAACCCTGCTTCAAGCAGGAGCTTAACAAACGCTGTGGCAACAGCTGATGTTTGCGGTGCTGGTTTTAAAATAATGGCATTCCCTGCTGCAAAAGCTGGACCGATTTTGTGACAAATTAAGTTGAGAGGCGCATTAAAAGGCGTAATCGCCAGCACAACCCCAACCGGCACTTTAAATGTCATCGCCATTGCTCTCTGTCCACGGGAAGATACATTGCCAGGAATGGTCTCACCGATTAGTCGATTGGCTTCTTCGGCTGACTGCGCCAGCGTTTCAATTGATCGTGAGACTTCATCTCTTGTATTTTTAAGCGGTTTGCCTAATTCTAAAGAAATGAGTTTTGCAAAATGCTCTTTTTGTTCTTCCAATAAGGCAGCTGCCTTTGTTAGAAGCGTTGAGCGTTCTAATGCTGATATTGCCGCTAATTGTTTTTTAGCTTGCTGCGCAATAGAAAGCGCCTGTTCTATATCTTCTGAGGAGGCAAGATAGGATGTACCGATCATTTCCCCAGAGTATGGATTGATAATGTCTTCTTTGACATGGTTTGCATCCAGCCATTCGCCGTTTATATATGACAACGCTTTCAATTCACTCAAATTCTCTCACCCTCCTTCAAGTGACGCGTCCCGACCCCCGCATAACGAACAAGTCTTTCTTCATTCGGACAAGGACCTTTCACTAGGGCACCTTTTGTCAGCTCTTCATATGCATGCGCCACGATGCCCATTCCTCTGGATAATGAAAAGATGCCTTTTGCCGCTTCAGCCGGAATGTTTAATTCACATTGGATCGCAGCAGATACACCATCTATGTTCATCGTAATTTTTTTCCCTTTTAATTGTTCAAGTTCATGTCTAATCGCCTCAGCTAACCGTAAGTACGTTCCGCTGATATCACCTTGCTGCACATATGTTTGACTCAGCTCATACAGCCGTCTCACTCTCGGATCATCGTCATGCAGCTGATGACCGATTCCCGGAATTTTTTCCTTGCGGGCTAACCATGTCTGACATACTTGCTTTGCAGCAGACTTGATATCCTTGTGTTCATCGTAGGCTGCTTTGGCTTCGTATAACATACGCATCGCCTTTTCACCAGCTCCGCCATGAATATCACCTAATAGATTCACCCCTGTTGCAACAGAAGAATTAAACGAAATGCCGCACGTAACCGCCATTCTTGCCGCTGCAATAGACGGTGCTCTTGGCCCATGATCCGCACCTGCGACAAGAACACTTTCAAAAAGAGCTGCCTTCGAACCATCTAGTAATTCACCAACAAGCAGTAGATAAAGCATCTGTGGATACGATAATTGACCAATAAGCTCTTCAATTGGATAGCCCCGAAGTTCAATTGAATTTTTTTGAATATGACTAATCTCAGTCTCCCACCAAGCGCCTCCTTCTTTGTATATTTCCAGTGCACTTCGATTTTTCATTGTGTGAATCATTCCTTTAGCCACTTATTTGGAGATGAACGACTCCTTTTATTCCGTCTAGTGGAATTCAATTTCACTTTTTGGAATGTGTTTTCATTGTAAGCGCATTCGTTTTTATCGTCAATCATTTTTTCTGAAAATACTGTCAATAGAAGTGAAATTAAGTGAATCGAACTAATTATGTTTTCTTTTTTAATCAAAAAAATTGATATTTAGTTAAATGGACTTAAGTAGATCGTTCTACTAATTTAATGAATTTTTGGTTGTTTTGTCAAACCCACTTCGACATAAAAAAACCTCTCCTTCTTCTGGAGAGGTCTCAGTATGATGTGAAATTGAAGTTTCCGTTTGATAAGTATCCAGAAACAGCACGAGACATAAAAAATGCTATAAAAAAGGGCGCTTCTGCCGTCTGCACGATTGATAAAGAAGGTGCCGATAAAAATGGAGAAGAATCATTGAAAAACATACAAGTAAAAAGGGAATATGATCGAGATGAATTCCCTATGGCTATGTGTGAAGAAGGCGGTGCAGGAGCCGATATAGAATAAATATCTCTTTCAGACAATCGAGGTGCGGGATATTGGGTGTCCCATCAACTAAATGAATACGAAGATGGAACGGCAGTACTGTTTGTTGTTGATTAGGGTTATGCAACTTTGAATTAGATCACAGCTTACTCAAAAAATCCCTATCCAATTGGAAGGGATTTTTTCTGAGTGTCTGTTAGTGCATTGGTGTTGTTCCAGAAGAATTTCCAAATAGACAGACCCAAAAGGTCTGCCATTTTTCATGTACCTAATCGAATAGCCAACTCCATAGCAGTCTCAGTATGATTCAGATATGAACCACCAACCAACATCATGATCGCAAGACCAGCTAAAACAAAGCTTTTTCTAATGTTCATACAAACAGTCGCCCCTTCGAATTTGTTTTTGAGCGTACACCATTTGCTGATACAAATATACAGATTCCTCCATACGCTCACATTTAGTATAAAATTCTGCGGACTCTAATGCCAGTTCTTCTAAATATGGATAACCCCTAATGTTATCAAATCGTTTCAAAATATCCTTGAGATCATCAAGATTAAGTGGCTTTATATATAGGTTTACAAGAAAATCGTACAAAGATTCGAATAATTGATCAGGGTTTGATTTTAGATAATCTATGCCACGCTGCAAATATTCCTTGGCCAATTCATCGTTACCCAATTTAAAATGGATCAGAGCCTGCTGATAAAGGATTGCTCGTATGTGAGAATGACGTTTCAAATAAATTTCAGCTTCCTCCAAATGATCTAATGCCAACTGATATTTTTCCAAACTAGAATAACAGTGACCCAAGTTCATCAAACTTATACCAATCATTAATTCATCCTTAATCGCATGTGATTTTTCTAATGCTTTGTCTAAATGCGGGAGAGACTTTTCAGAACTGTTAAGATCAATATAATTTCCTGAAACAACAAAACGAGACTGAATTTCTCGGACAAGATATGTCGGGTGCGCCTTATATGTATCAAGGGCTAGCATGATGTAATACATAGACATTTGAGTTTGCTTCATGTGATAGAAAATCTCTGCCATCTTGAAGTAAAACTCTGCTCTTTCAACTTCATCCGCCACTCGATCCAACCGTTTTTCTGCCTGTCGATAAAAAGTAATCGCAGTAATGTAATCACCTTGCGAAAACTCATACATCCCTTTGAAAAAATTAAAATAGTATTCCAGGATTCCAGTAAGCTTCCGCCCTTGCCCTTCAACTGATCGCAGGTACTCCGCTTTGTTTAATTTCCGAGCTCCTAGATTCATGTATTCAAGCATTTGTTCGTGGCGGAATTCCATAAGCTGAAAATAAAGAACAGCTTGCTCATCTTCCTCCATGATGTCTAAATCCCTTCTGATCTCACTCCGAAGCATTTCCGCATCTGTTACATTCAGCCTCTTGATATTCTGATACCATTCATTAATCTTCTGACCGATTTTCGCTGAAGATACAGCTGCCATTCATTCATCCCCCCTCAATTTTTGCCGTTTTATGTTAAATCCTAGCACATGAAATACGTCCAAAACCCATTTTGGTTCCAATTTTGAAAATTTTCGGTATCTCGCAAACAGATTTTCAAACTGATTTCAGTAGCCAAAACGAAAAAACACATTTAAAGCCCTTATAAGCGTTTTTGACACACCACCCCTACTTTTAATACCTAAACAAAAAAGCGATCAGAATCAAATCTGAGCGATCTCAACTGAAATTTTTAAGTAAACCTCTATGTAAGTGTTAAAATCTCTTGATTTCCGTCAAGCGCCTTTCAAGAAGCACCCTAGCTCTTTCTCTTTCGTTTTCGTTCCTCATTAGCTTTGATTAAAAACAAAACTGAAACACCTAGAATGAGAAATCCTATCTCAAACAGGTTTATTCCTACTTCTATCTTCACATGATTCACCTCCGCAGTGACTGGATTTTATCACAAAAAAATCCGTCAAAATGAAGCACTGAAAAATAAAAAAAATGCTTGCGGACACCGCAAGCAAAATGGGATTTTTCAACAAAAACATAATATTTTTTTTTTAAAACAGGCTCTCCAGCCTGTTCATTAGCGATAATTGACAATCTAATTCTTCTCTATTCGAAATTTCTCCTCCCAATTAAAAGAACCATAATTGCGGACACCGCAACTGAAAAATAAAATTCCCATCAAATTACCAATTATAAAGAAATAAATGGTAGCATTGGAATGTATCAAAGAAAGTGAGTGATTTTTATAAGCCCATGTCTCTTATGACTCTTTATGCAACCATTTTTTAGACTCTCTTATGATCCCCCAAAATAGGAACCTGTACAGAACTACAAGCAAGAAAAAAGTATAAACAAACTCAAAGGGAGAGAATGGTTCATAATCAATTAAGTATGCATTAATAAACACTATTACCAAAGAAAACAATTCCATCAAAGAATCTATAAATCTGTTTTCTTTGAACACATCCCTTGTCTTTTTGAAATTAAAGATGTCTTTAATTTCCCCACTGGAAATTCCTTTGATTAAAGCTAACCCTATCAAGTACACACCAAAAGACATCTCAAAGGAAAAACTCAACATTTGTGTGATTACACAATAAATCAAAGTAAATAAGAATAAATACATTTTATTACTCTCCTTAACCTCTAAGTATTCCACCCCAATAGAAGGAAATATCATGTATGCGTTACCCCAAAAAACAAATAGGAGTGGTACCTATGTTTAAAAAATTTCTAGTAGTGTTATGTGTGCTTACTATTACATTTGGTTTCTCTTCTCCAATGGTTAGTCATGCCAGTCAAGGTAATAATGAGAACCCCCCAGTCAGTGTAGATAAAAAACAATTGGAATTAGCAGAGAAACTATCTAATTTCTTTGAATTAGATGCGGATGGAAATATTCATTTTACAGCTGATAAAGAAACCCTTATGGAAATGGGAATTTCAGAACACGACAGTCTACTAATGACTTCAATGAAATCAGAAGAATTTAGTTTTGAAGAGAATGAGAAAAAAGGTGACATGCAGACATTAGGTTTTGTAGGTTTACACCTCAAATTAGGACCGAAAGTTAGAAGCATGAATGCCATAGTAGCAGGTGGATTTGCAGCCGGATATATCGGTTGGTACACAAGTCGAATTGCTGCTGCTGGACCATGGGGTGCTGGAGCCGCTGCGGCTATTACTGCTGGAACTTCTGGTGCTGTTGCATGGGCAGTTAAAAACAAATATAAGAAAGTTGATGTAGGCGTAAATATTATGTTTGTTAATTTAGCATATACTGTAAAAATACCTTAAAAATTACTGTTAAGCAACAATAAATAAAAAAGGCCTCCCACAGACCTAGCTAGCTTGGCTAGGTCTGTGGCAATCTTTTTCATGTTCTGGCACGTAGCTGTGAGGAGAACTTGCACACTCACATTCTGTTTTCCCCTCAACCAACAGTAGCGAAGCCCATGCAGTTGTTTTGAATCTGCAAAGCTTCGCTCTATTTTTTCTTTTCTCTTTTTATATAATTTTTTCCAGAGATAGACAGACGATTTTGTCTAATCTTTTCTTTTTGTTCCTCCCATACATGTCTTGAGATCACTTTTTGATAATTTTTCGATCTTGTACAGCTTTCAAGGAAAGGACAAGAAACGCATTTTTTAGGGTCTGATTTATAGTACCTATAACCTTTTCGGTCAGTTGTCGTATATGATAGCTTTTCACCATTTGGGCATATGTAATGATCATGTTCAAAATGATACTGGAATTTCCTCTTGTTCGATGAAAGCGTCTATGTGCGATGACACCAAAAATGCGGCGATCGGATAAATCCTTTACAGATTGATGTTGTCAAATAACCAGAATCAATGGTAACCGCTTCTACTTGAAAATCAAATCGGGTGATTTGGTGATCCAATCGATCAAGATACAGAACGGATACCGTACAGGTATGCGATAAATTTCATTTTAAACAAAATAAGTTGATCAAGAGAAGGACGACCATTATTGTCACTATAATAAGGTTTGAATTTGTCTATGATAAATGAAAAATCAATGTACTGATCAATTTTACGAAGCAGGTGATCCTTCGATCAGTTGATCTAGTAATACAAATTCGGCTTCGTGCTGAGAAGTATTTCTAGTGTGGAACATAAGAAAAAACACCTCCTTTAGTGGACTTATCTCTATTATAAAATTTGGAGATGGAAACTTTAAGGAAAAAATAAAGCTGTCGAGATTTTCTCGACAGCCTGAAACCTCTCCATCTTCTGGAGAGGTCACTTATTTTATTTCCACCAGTCATCAAACATGGAAGCGGGTACTTGGCGTTTATGTTCTGATTGAACATAGCGTTTTTCAATCGCTTCTGCTGCTTGATCTGAAACTGGTTTTCCTTCTAAGTAATCATCAATTTCATTGTACGTAATACCAAGTTCTGTTTCATCCGTTTGCTGAGGCTTGTCATCCAGCAGATCGGCTGTTGGTTTCTTTAAGTATAGACGCTCTGGTGCTTGCAGCGCTTCTAGTAGCGTCCGTCCTTGGCGTTTCGTCAGACCTGTGAGCGGGAGAACATCTGCACCGCCATCACCATACTTCGTGAAAAAGCCCGTCACAGCTTCAGCTGCATGATCCGTTCCAATGACAAGTAAGCCTTCCTGTCCACCGACGGCATACTGTGCGATCATTCTCATGCGTGCTTTGACGTTCCCTTTATTAAAATCAGACAGCGCACCGCCTGTTTCCTTTTGATATTGTTCACTGAATGCCGTCACGGCAGGTGCGATATCATATTTCCAAGACTTGTCCGGCTGAATAAATGATAGAGCCAGCTGTGCATCGTCTTCATCTTGCTGCGTGCCATGCGGAAGGCGGACTGCAATAAAGACAGCATCCTCTTTTCCTTCTTGACGAAGCTCACTTACAGCGAGCTGAGCGAGACGGCCGGCAAGCGTTGAATCCTGTCCGCCGCTAATACCGAGAACGAATCCTTTTGCACCGGTCTTTTTCAAGTAAGCCTTTAGAAATCCAACCCGTTTTTCGATCTCCTGCTTTGGGTCAATTGAGGGCTGCACATGCAACTCTTGGCTGATTTTTTTCTGCAAACTCATACACTTTTCCTCCTAAGCATCCTCTACATGAAGAGAACAGGTTTTACTTCCATTTCAATTGATTTACCTACGATTTTAGCCACTTTATTATATCATGTTTTGAAAAAAGATATTTTTTAGACGTTCCCCTTTTTCATAAATGATCAAACATTCACAAACGAAATAGACCAAGCCGTTTTGACTGGTCTTTCCTTTTCAATCAATCTCCACCCGAATGGATGTACAGCTTGAGCCATTGCATTTTCCAATGTCGGCAGGACATGCAGACACTGCGACGATGAGGTCCATTTCTGCACGCAGACGAATGTAATCACCAGGGAGCGATTTTGGTAGCTCGACAGACAGTTTTCCTTTCTCATCAATAACTGTATTCATAAACGCATTAAAAGGATAATACATATCCTCCTTTGGAATCCCGAATGGCTCAAAAGCCGTTCTGAGATTATCGTAGCATGTATGCATGACCTCTAGGTGCGTCCTGCCGTATAAGAGCTGATACATTTCTTGCCGGCACGCAGGCATATATAAATCATGACATTCGACTGTATCTTCAATGACCGTAAACATTGGTTTATATAAATTAGAATAAAGCTGATCTCCCTTTTTCACCTTGGAAGAGAACAGGCTATCCATTGTAGCGCCTTGATCAAATTTTTCATAAAAATCCTTTTCATGATAGGCCATCACGTCTGCTACTTGCTGCCCTTCGACATCAACCACTCGCATACATTGTCCTTTTCCTAACCGAAAACCAAATCCATCCTTTGGTAAAATCACGTATTCTCCGTTCATCACATGCACTCCTTTCCATGTTGACAGTATGCCCAAATCGTCCTCTTGATCATGTATAAAAAAAAGAGGCGGTCACAAGCTAATGCTATTGAATCAGAAAGGTGTTGCACATGCATTGAAAGAAGAACAATCTTTATCTTGGTGGCAGCTTTCACTTATCGGAGTCGGCTGTACAATCGGCACTGGTTTCTTCCTTGGTTCCAGCATCGCTATTACAAAATCCGGTTATTCCGTCTGCATTTCATTTTTGCTTGCGGCAGTCGGCACATATCTCGTCTTTAAACACCTGGCTGCGATGACAGCCGAGAACCCAGATAAGGGATCATTTTGTTCCTATGCCCGAAAAGCCTATGGGCGCTGGGCGGGTTTTAGTAATGGCTGGGTGTATTGGTTTTCAGAAATGCTGATCACAGGGAGTCAACTGACGGCGATTTCTCTTTTTACTCGTCACTGGTTTCCATCCATTCCACTATGGGTGTTTTCAGCGATTTATTCCGCTCTTGCCCTGCTTGTGATTATCATTGGGCTTTCTTCTTTTCAAAAGACGGAAAATGTCCTTGCCGTGCTGAAAACCGGGGCGATCCTATTGTTTGTCGTCCTTGCCGTTCTTGTTTTATGCGGCATTCTCACAGAGCATAGGCCCACCCTCCACCTGCCAAATAAAGACCATGAATGGATGCCACTCGGCCCGCTCGGTTTATGGAATGGGCTGATTTATGCGTTTTATGCTTTCGGGGGAATTGAAGTCATGGGGCTGATGGCGGTTCATTTAAAAGACCCGAAAGACGCCGCAAAATCTGGACGTGTGATGCTGATCATTCTTGCTGTCATTTATATCGTCTCCATCGGACTTGCGCTTTTGCTTGTTCCAGTGACAGCCTTTAACGAGAATAGCAGTCCATTTATTACATCACTGGAGCCATTTCATTTATCGATTTTCCTTCATATCTTTAATGGCATTTTCATTATTGCTGGGTTTTCCACATTGGTTGCCTCCCTCTATGCAGTCACGACGCTGCTTGGCACGATGTCGGAACATCACGATGCACCTGCTTGTTTTAAACAAAAAGAACCATCTCATGTCAGATGGTCTTCGATCTTGTTAACTGCTGCTGGATTGATTGTCTCGATTTTGCTGGCACTCTTTTTGTCCAAACACATATATGAGCATCTCACAACAGCAGCCGGTTTAACTCTTTTATACACATGGGTGTTTATTCTGCTTTCGAGCAAAAAGCTGTCAAAGCCATCCACTCGCCAAACGTGCGAAACGATTCTTGCCCTGCTCTTGATTGGTGCGGCTGTTTCAGGCACTCTGACAGAGGCAAGCGGACGACCCGGCTTTTTTATAAGCCTTGGGATCATCGCCGTGATTGGCATCATGGTACTCTTTATGAGAAAAAAGTGGAAACAGGATCAGGCCGCATCATAATTTCATCATGTTTTTTAAAGCAGTAAATGGACATTTGGCGGAGGCTGGTTTCTCCGCCTCATCATCTGAGAGAAAATATTGTTTCCATTCATGATTTGTTGGATCACCGTACCATTTTAATGATGGATGGACGTCAACTTGATCATATGCTTTGAGCCGCTTGCGAACGAGCTGGCTCATTTTTTGTCCAAACTTGGTCGATCCATTCAATTTTTCGAACACCCATCTAGGCTGAAATGCCATCATGGCATATGGAAAGTGGCGGCTCTTTCTGAGCTTATGAGCTGGTGTCGAACACAGAATAAAATAAGCCTCGCCATGAAAACAGTACTCCCATTCATGGTGATGAGGGTCCAGTGGAACCTCTTCAGGCCATGGCACTGCATCTTTTTGATGTAACCGTTGAAGCAATGACCAGAACTGCTGCTCAAATTCTTCAATTGGGCTTTCCTTTAAATCCTGCGGAGTTTCAAAAAAGCAGATAAATGAAGCGTATTGACCAGTTTGTTTAGCGCAGCCTTGATATTCTTTTAGCAGCTCTGCTAACTCATTTACTGCCCCGTCTCCCCGCAGATCACCGACAAATCCATAGCGTAAATGATCGAGAAAAAATCCCTGTCTGCCTGGTACACACGGAAATGTATCTGCCTCATCACCGACCATTTCTCCAAACTGTGTGAAAGCATCCTGCTTCCATTCATCTAGTGATCGTAGATTTTGATCAAGGCAACTTTTTGCATACAGCTGGGCCATTTTTTTCCACCTCGTTTTAGCGTCTTCTCCATAGCCTATGAGGAGGAAAAAGCTGTGGTGACTGTCCTTCAACGACTTTCACTGGACATTCACAAGGTGGTTGATTTGCCGGATGATGCAGGAATTCACTTCCATTTATCTAATCATGTATGAGTATGCTTCTGCATATCATCATTTAGCCGCCTCTATCTAATAGAGTTGGTCATTATAAAAGAAATGGGTGAATGACATGCGTCTTCTTTTTCTCCATCCGATGTATCTAATCTTATTTACACTACCAGTGATGGCTTTCCTTTGGGGATTTGTTGGTTATCTGCTATTTAAACGGATATGGCCTGTCCTCATATTAACGTCCGTGATTTCGATGATTTTCATCTTCGCTTATACTGGATTTGACCTTAGCAATCTATATTGGGTCCTTCTGATGACGGCTCTTGCTTTTGTATCAAGCGGACTCTCGAAGGTCATACACGTTCATGTTCAAGAGAAAAAACGGGAAAAGCCTTTATGATTGTTTCTTCTTTAAAAAGGCGGAATCAAGCAGCCAATAAATAAAGGCCGCGCAAAAGCTAAATAGATAAACTTTGTAGCTAATAAAGACGACAACACCATAATCAATCCATAATGCGAGCGCCGTACAAACCACCCACGCCCCGATAAAATAAACCAATAAATCACGGCGTCGAAACTTCTCAGGATGACGGTGTAAAACCATTTGGATAGGTGTAGCAAATAGGACATAAGCGATCAAAATGAAAAGACTGGTGACCTCCACATAACTGAATCCGGATTCAGGTGGCGCAAACAACATGGTATAAACAAATGTCGCTGTGATCACAGACAAAATCAACATACACACATAGTTGAATGCTGGCAGGAACATACGCATGGCAAAAACTCCTTCAATTTTATGTATCTTCCATCATGATTGAAGAGTGTCCTATTTCTGTCAAATATGAAAAAGGGCTAAAATGATTTAGATTTTAGCCCTTTTTCTTATCTACCATTCTATCCAATGAGCGCCATGATCCCTTGATATCCAAAATAGGCACCGAAGCCAAGTAAAGAGAGACCTGCCAGAACGGATAAGCCGTGCAACATTCGTTCATTTAAATACCGTCTAAACGTACTGGCGAGCAGCGCCATACAGAAATCCCATAAGAGCATGCCGATGAAAATAGCGATGCTGTAAATCAGCATTTGAGATGCCCCGTACTTTTCAATCGTATTGGCCAAAATACTTCCATAAATTCCAAGCCAAAATAAAATACTAAGCGGATTGGAAAGAGAAATAAAAAATCCCGTCATGAACGAATGCCCGATCGACGTGTTTCCTCCGTCCTTCTTTGGGCTTTCCTGCAAATTGATTTTACGAAGGCTTTCAATACCGGTATAGGTCAGAACGAAAAAGCCGAACAGCCACAAAAAGGTTTTCACAAGAGGTGCAGTCAAAAGCTGGGCGACACCAAAATAGATGAGGAGCATATAGACAATATCCGCAGCCATAGCCCCCACACCAAAAATCCAAGCGTGCCAAAATCCACTTTTAATCCCTCTGTCGATTTGGGCTGCATTGACTGGCCCAACAGGCGCTGAAAGTGACAACCCTAAAAAGATATAACCAAAAAACACCGCCACATAGACGTCCTCCTTTTGATGCTGACTTGTACATGTTATTCACGCTTTCGTTGTTTTAGTACAAGTCCTTCGTCACCTTTTCTGAAGATAAGCTATACAAAAGGAGGAGCCACCAGATCAGCTGCTTATCGATCTGCTTTCATCGCCGGCGGCTGTGTGGGTATGGTTTCTTTTTTCCGAGATCGATTCATTTGAATGGCAGCCGCAAAAAGGAGAACAGCTAAAAAGGCGAAAACAAAGACGGCGCTTGCCGCACCTGCCCACTCAAGGCTAAACCCAATCAAAAAGGACAAACAAGCTCCACCTAAACTAGCGGCGGCAATAAAATAACTCGTGGCCTCGTCGATGGCATTTTCAATCATTAATGCAGAAGCCGTCAGGGCAATAGGGAACATGCCAGCTGCGCACAGACCGATGAAAAAGATAAGAATTAGCTGCGCGGCGATGTGGGTGGCTAGAGCAAATACGGCGAGCAGCACAATCATCAGCGCTGCGCTTAACTTTAAAAAACGCAGCGGATGCAGCTGATCGGCTTTTCTCGCAATGACAGTTCTGCCAATGACGATCGCTGTCCAAAAAGTAGAGACCGCAAAAAGACCCCAGTTGTCTCCCCCTTTTTCTAGCATGATCGACGGTAAAAAGTTCGCAAAGTTCGTTTCAATTCCTGCGTAGAAAAACGCAAAACAGATCATCAGCACCACAATCATCCGATTCCCTCGATCAAACAGCAAGGACGGTTTCTTCATGTCTTGAATAGGAGCCGCCATCTGCCCACGAGGGAGTTTATTCATAAAAGTAAGCCAGAGCATAAGGAAAAAAGTCAGTGCACCGACTTGAAATAAAAACACATAATGCCACGTTTCCTCTGTCACAGTCAGCAGAATCAATAGAGGAAATAATAATGCACCTAATCCAAAAAAGACCTCCATGATGCTGATTCGCTTTGCACTGTTTGCCATTGAAATGACATACGCCCCGGCCGTTGTCTCAAGACTGCCAGCACCGCTCCCAAGGAAAAAACCTGCCACCACAAGAATCGTCCAACCTGGTACCAAAAGGCCAAGAAGAAGCGCTCCGATCATCAGCAGCAATCCCATCGTCAGAACAGCGCCGTAGCCTTTTTTCCTCACAAGAATGGGCGACAAAAGAACGCCTGTCAAAAAGCCAATAAACTGAAAGAAGATTAAAGAAGATAATTCCCCAGGACCCTTATCATAACTAGACAGCAAATAAGGCGTTAAACTGCCAAAAAACACATGAATGGTCCCAATAAAAAAATAAAAGATACAGCCAAAATAAAACACCTTTTTCATCTTTTCACTTCCTCTAAAAAGGAGCGGAGTCATGATATCCTCCGCTCCACCTCTTCATTAATATGCGCGGGCAGAGACGACAGCCTCTTCCCTCTCGAAGCACGTATTCAGCGCAGCCTGCGCGCGATAACCATCTTCAAAATCAGCTACCTTCATATGAGATGGATATGAGTTTGTATTTACCCAATGCATCAGCTGATCACGGAATGTATCAGACCATCCATAAAATTCATTTGGTGGATCTGTCAGCAATGTTTGTGGCATTTGATGACGCTCTACACACAAGCCATCACTGATCTCATATTCGTTTTTCATGTTTGTATGGTATTTAAAAACCTTGTCATGCCCCACTACTTCTACACTAAATCCACATTCCTCCGGCTGCGTACTTTTGGACGTCACCAAATGAAAGAACACTTGATTCTCCATTTGCCCAAAAATTTCGGTATGGTCATCGACCTGTACCTTTTTCTCTTCCTTTTCCTTTACATGTGTCAGCATCTTCGTATTAAGGGATTCTTTTTTCATTTCACTGCCAAATAAGTACCACAGCATATCAATCAAATGAATCCCTAAATCTCCTAATGCACCGCTTGTACGCAGACTTTCGCCGCTGTCTCTCCACGAAAATGTCTTTCTTCTAAGGGCACTATTTTTCTTAAAATGTGTCCGTACTGTCAAAACGCGTCCTAATTCACCATTGGCGATCAAGTTCTTCAAAATATTCACAAAGGATAAATAGCGATAGTTAAAGCCCATACTGGCTTGAACCTGGAACTGTTTGGCTGTCTCCACCATTTCCTTCGCTTCTTTTAACGATACAGCCATCGGTTTTTCACATAAAATCGGCTGTCCTGCTCTAAGCGCCTGAAGGGCATGGTCCTTGTGACAGAAGTTAGGGGAAGCAATGATCAATCCATCTGATGCATCCGCTAGTGTTTCGATACTGGCATACACCCGTCCGCCGTACTGTTTAATAAATCCTTGTGCGACGGATTCGTGCAAGTCATAGACCCCAGATAATTCTGCACCTTTGATCGTTGATAATGCTCTAGCATGTGCTTTTGCAATATTCCCTGCTCCAACAATTCCAATTTTCTTCATGAATGTGCCTCCTCATGTTTATACATCACTGTTTTCAATGTTTCATAGATTCCTTTTGCATACCCATGATGACAAATTTGATGATGGTGCCGTTTGGCTTCGGCTGTTGCATTTTGGACAAGAAAGCCGTGCGTGACGGATTGAAGCATCCGCAGATCATTCCCACTATCACCAAAAGCAAAGCCCTTATCTTTTGAC
This sequence comes from Bacillus sp. FSL K6-3458, assembly GCF_038005045.1. Lineage (NCBI taxonomy): Bacteria > Bacillati > Bacillota > Bacilli > Caryophanales > Bacillaceae > Bacillus > Bacillus sp. FSL K6-3458. The sequence continues at coordinate 3,765,516 of NZ_JBBOSI010000001.1, forward strand.
AGGTTATATTGATTCAGCATAAACCGAACGATTTCATCCTTCCCTGTTCCCACTGGTAAAAAATCAACGTCATAGCAATCCGCAGGGTCACCCGCAAGTGGGTTGCATTTGTTGATGTTCACCGCCACTCCTCGCTCCTTCGCAAGTGTTTGGATGAATGATAGATGATGGAGATCTGTTCGTTCATCCTGCTCCTGATAATAGAAATTCTTTTTATACCCAGAGCTGCCTAGCTGCGTTTGCGGCCTAAGGGTGATCCCCTTTTCACGTACGGCTTGCAGAATATCTTCAATTTTTTCGTCTGAAAAGCCCTGTGCATCAAGCCGTTTCATCCATTCTGCATCCGGCTGTCCAAATTTCCTATCTGATGTATACACGATTTCAGTTCCTAAATTCGACGCAATGAAATGCGGGAATTGATAGAAACCGCCTTTCTCCATTTTGCTCGTAACAGAATCGAGGCTGCTTCCCGTCACCCAGCCCAGCATGAGCTGTCCGGCTTCGCTCTTTTCTGCCACAAAAGCTTCCAGCCGTTTTACATCCTCTCTCTGCTCCTCGGTCATTCCGTGAGAATAATAGGTCTCATCGAAATCACAGAAGACGATCCACTGCGGATGTTGCGGTTGATGCACCAGCTTTTTATTGAATGGAAGATTTGATAACATGATGGACCCCCTCGATGACTTTCTCCTGATCTTGCAGCGGCATACCTGGATAAAGCGGCAAATGGAGTAATTGCTGTACGGCTTTTTCCGTATGTGGAAGTGCCGTTTGTTTATACTTTTGAGAAACAAGATTCGTTTGATGCTGATGCGATAAAATTGGGTAATAGACGGCTGTTTCTATGCCCATTTCCAGTAATTTCTCTGCCAGCTCATCTCGGCTTCCCTTCACCACTCTGATCGGGAATAGATGCCATACATGATCCTCTGTTAGCTTCGGAAGCTTTATGTAGCCTTCGTCCTCCAGCGTTTGCAGCTGATCTATGTATCTCTTTGCCAAGTAAAAGCGTTTAAAGTTTTGTAAACCTAAATATTTCATTCGTTCTAGCCCGATTGCGGCCTGTAAGTTATCAATCTTAGAATTAAAGCCATAGTCACTGCGCTTCACGTTTTTCTTTCCTGCTTCAAAGCCGTGATAGCTGATTTCCATGCATTTTTCGGCTAGGGCTTCATCATTTGTCGCGATGGCTCCTGCCTTTCCGCAAACTCCAAGGTTTTTGTAAGGATTAAAGCTGAGAACAAGTCCATCCCCAAATGCCCCAAGCTCGCTACTGCCAATCGCCTGACAGCCATCCTCAATGATCGATAGACCATGCCGTTTCGCAATTGTCGAAATGGCCTTCATATCCGCTTGCTTTCCATACAAATGAACCGGGAGAATACATACTGTCTTATCTGTAATATGCTTTTCTATTTCATTCGGCGCTAGGCAGTAGGTGTCTGGATCAATATCGGCATAGACTGGAACCGCACCAATCGCAAGCACTGCATTTTCTGTTGCAGCAAAGCTGTTGGCAGGCAGGATGACCTCATCTCCAGGATGGACGCCTGCTGATATTAAACTGATCATCAAGGCATCTGTTCCACTTGATGTGGCAATGACATATTTTTTCCCTAAGTATGCTGCGAGCGTCTTTTCAAACTTTGGAATATAAGGGCCTGATGTAAAACGGCCTGAACTTAATACTTCTTTCAGCACCTGCATAATGTCATCGATCTCATCCTCCGAAATCAGTTTATCGACCGGCAGGAACGGTATCTTTTTTTCCTTATTTTGTTTATAATGGAAGAGAATTTTTTCCAAACCTGTACGCGCAATATCTTGCTCAAGGAACGCAGCAAGCTTATCATTCGCTAGATTCTTTTCAACTGAATCAGCCTTTACTTGAACACCTTGATTGATCATATCCAGCAACGGTAGATAATCCTTGCTTTTACCTGATATCTTCGTCAATATTTGCATTCCATTCCCTCCAATTAATCAATTCCATTTGTTAATATTTAACTTGTTTCACATTGTAAATGATGTTATCGATTTCAGAACAATAACTTTGTGTAAAGGATTTGTTAATATGTGTACAATTTATGAAATTGCCAAACGCTGCGGGGTTTCAACGACCACTGTTTCTCGGGTGCTGAACAACCATCCATATGTATCAGAAGAAAAGCGCCAGCACATTTTACAGGTGATGAAGGAAATGGAGTATACACCAAGCTCAGCAGCCCGCACCCTTCGGTCACATCAGACAAAAACCATTGCTGTGTCTGTTCCAGCTGTGGACCATCCTTTTTTTGCACAATTGATTAAAGGCATTTCAAAGGAAGCACTGGATCAAGGGTATAAAGCCATCGTGCTCCAGACGTTTTATCAAGAATCAGTAGAACTTGAAGGGCTTCAATTATTAAAAAGAAAAGAAGTAGATGGTGTCATTTTGGGGGCGTTAGAAAATAAGTGGGAAACAATCGAGCCATTTTTAGCAAACGGCCCGATCGTCATGGCAAATGAGTATCATCAAACAGCAGACATTCCGATTATCGGATATGATGAGCGGGAAGCTACTTATAAAGCGGTTGACTACTTGATTCAATCAGGGCGTACATCCATTGGATTTTGCTTTGATACAGAAAGCAGTGAAGCGCAAAAACAAAGAAAGCAAGGCTATCTTGATGCGCTTTCTGATCACGGTTTGCCGCTTAAAGAAGATTGGCTGTTCGGCGAGGCTTTTACCATTGAGGACGGCTTTCGTTTAATGGACTTAATCCACCGGATGCCGGATGCGCCGGATGCGATTTTCACCGGCAATGATCAAGTGGCAGCAGGCCTCATTAAACAAGCCATTTCATATGGATATCACATTCCTAAGGATTTAGCGGTGATCGGTTATGACAATCAAGACATTTGCGAGGTGACAGCTCCAACGATCACGACCATCGACATCCCCATCGTCGAGCTTGGCCAGCAGTCTGTAAAACAAATGATTCAGCTGCTCCAAGATCAAAAACCATTACAACGTGAACATATTCAGCTACCTACTCGGCTTGTCACACGAGAATCCACATAAAAAAGACTGAGAAATCTCTCAGTCTTCCATTTTTCAATCAATCGATCAACCTATATAAATTGAGCAAGAATAAATGTCCATATACATACGATGCCGAGCAATATGAAGCTGTACTTCACTGTTTTTTGGAAGAGCTCAGATTCTTTACCTGTTTCTCCAACAGCTGCTGTTGCAATGGCAATGGATTGTGGGGAAATTAATTTCGCCATCACACCACCGGTCGTATTTGCCCCGATTAACAAACCTGCCTGAGAGCCGATTTGAGAAGCGGTGACTGCTTGAAGGTTGCCGAATAAGGCATTGTTACTCACAACAGATCCCGTAATAAACACGCCGATCCAGCCAAGCACTGGGCTGACAAGCGGGAATAAATCGCCTGTTTTAGCAAGCGCTAGTCCGATAGCAGAACTTAGACCTGCAAAGTTCGCCAAGTTGGCAAAGCCCATGACAAAACAAATCGTAAGAACAGGGACCCAAAGCTCTTTGACCGCTGCATTTAAGCAGGCAGCCCCTTCTTTTAATGTAATATGTCTGCTGAACAATCCTGTCAGCATCACCGCAATTAAAATGGCGGTACCTGTTGCACTAATAACATCAATTTTAAAGATCGCATCAATCGGTGTTTCTGTTTGAGCAATAGGTGGTAATTTCACAATTTGCTGATGCAGAAACGGCATTTTCACTAAAATGGTTGTCCAGTTGAGCAGTCCTCCTTCAGCAAATAATGCTTTAAAAGCTGGTAGGCTCCATACAGTAATGACGGCAGTTAAAATATAAAACGGAGACCATGCTTTCAGCACCTCAACCCCGCTATACGTTTGTTTCTTCTCAATGGCTGGTGCCCCTTCTTCACGATAAATATGTTTCGGCTGCCATTTTCGTAGAAATAAAGCCAAAATTCCCATACTCGCTAAAGCTGAAATAATATTGGCAAGCTCAGGGCCCATCGTGACCATTGTAACAGCCTGTAGAATCGCATAGCTTCCACTTACAACAAGCAAGGCTGGAAGTGTTTCTTTGATCCCTTTAAAGCCGTCTACAATGAGAATAAGCAGAAACGGGATACAGAAAGAAATAAACGGAATGGTGTACACAAGGGTTTGAGACAGCTCAAGCGGCGTCATATTTCCCATTTGTGCTCCAGTAATAACTGGAATACCTACTGCACCAAAAGCGCCAGACGCAGCATTTGCAATCAAGCAGAGCATGGCGGCTTTCAGTGGTTTAAACCCAAGCTCTGTTAAAAGAGCGGCACTAATCGCAATCGGTACACCGAATCCAGCGGCTCCCTCTAAAAATGCGTTAAAACTAAAACCAATTAATAAGAGCTGTAACCGTTGATCTTGAGAAATTCCTGCAATACTAGAACGAATGACATCAAACTTTCCAGACTTCACAGCAATTTTATAGAGCCATACGGCCATGATGACGATATATCCAATCGGCCACAGCCCATTAGATACACCGAGCACCACAGCAGATAATGCTTTTTCAATTGGCATATGAAAGAAGAAAAAAGCTGTTACAAAACTGACGATCAAGGTAAAACAAGCGGCTAATACCCCTTTTAACTTAAATACAGTTAATGCTAGTAGGAAAAACAAGATTGGAAGCATGGCCACCAATGCACTGACGAACTCATTACCAAACGGATCATATATTTGCTGCCACATAGTGATTCATCCTTTTCTGCTCAGATAGGTTGCCTTTGATTGATTAAAAATGAGGAGCTAAAATTTCTTTTAACACATTCACACTGTGTGCGAATTTTTCTTTTTCTGTATCGTTCAGTGCGAGCTCCATAATTTCTGTTGCACCATTTCGGTTCACAAGGGCAGGTACACCAATGTAGACATCTTCTGCTCCGTATTCTCCATCTAAATAAGTGCTGACAGTCAAAATGCTGTTTTCATTGTGTAAAATGGCTCTAGTAATACGGGCTAAACTCATCGCTACGCCGTAATAAGTCGCGCCTTTTTTCTCAATGATTTGGTAAGCAGCATGACGGACATTTTCCATGATGTCGTCTAAATCTTCTTGTTTGTATTGGTCATTTCTCTTCATTAATTCTGTGATTGGTACACTTCCGATATTCGCATGGCTCCAAACAGCAAGCTCTGTATCCCCATGCTCTCCAATGATGTATGCATGCACATTGTGCGCCGCTGCTTCAAAGTACTCACTAAGCATGTATCTGAATCTTGCCGTATCAAGCGTTGTTCCACTACCAATCACTCGTTCTTTTGGCAGTCCGCTGAATTTCCAAGTCGCATATGTCAAAATATCAACTGGGTTCGTAGCAACTAAGAAAATACCATCGAATCCGCTTTTCATCACATTGTCTACAATGCCTTTAAATATATTTAAATTTTTCTCAACAAGATCAAGTCTCGTTTCACCTGGCTTTTGGTTTGCACCAGCGCAGATACATACAATGTCAGCATCCTGACAATCCTCATAATCTCCATACCAAGTATTCACAGGATGCGGGGCGAATGCTTTCCCGTGGTTTAAATCCATGACATCACCCATTGCTTTGTCTTGATTCAAATCGATGACTACCAATTCATCTGTGATCGCTTGATTTATTAATGTAAAGGCATAACTGCTGCCGACAAAACCTGCTCCAATAAGTGCTACTTTGTTTACTTTTTCGTTTGTCATTTATCTCATCCTCCTGAGTAAAACTAGGTTGTTTTTCATATGTGAAGTATTTCACATTCTTATTGTGCAATACTTCACAAACTTTTGCAAGGGGATTGCTCAAAAAAATAATGTAGCCATTTTGTGAACACTCTTATTGTGGTTTTAAACTGCTGTCCCCATACATTTTCTCATAAGAAAAAAGCCGCCAAACACTCTTTGGCAGCTTCTTTCTTATTTAATAAGGTCCCCAATTGATCATGACACCGATACAAATAAAGACAAGGCCGATGACGAACCAGATGAGCGCAAGCGGCACCATAAAACGCAGCCATTTCACGTAAGGAATCCCACTTGCAGCCAAGACAGCCATCAACACACCTGAAGTCGGATTCACGCAGTTGACCACCCCTTCACCGAGCATCACTGCTTCTACCGCTACTTGTCTCGTGATACCCATTAAATCAGCAAGCGGCGCAAGAATCGGTATAAAGACAACCGCTTCTCCTGATCCTGATGAAATCAAAAAGTGAAGGAGCGCACTGGCGATATACATGCCGATCGCACCAGCGATTGGACTAAACCCTGTCAGCATACTCGCAAGCCCATTCACCACAGTATCAAGCAGCTTGCCGTTTTCCAAAATGACTGAAATGCAGCGTGCCATGCCGACAATGAGTGCGCCGTATACAAGGCTTTGACAGCCGACAATAAACGTTTTTGCAATATCATTGGCAGCTAATTCCCCAAGCAGACCAGCAGCAATTGCCATGAAAATGAATACACCAGCCATTTCCTTATCGGTCCAGCCAAGCTGAAGCGCACCATATAAGAACCCCCCAAGCGACAAACCGCACACCGCTAAAATCAGCTTATGTCTACCGGTGAATTCAGGCTTGTCCACAGATTCCGCATCAGCTCCTCCTAGCCCTTTAGCTGGAAACCACTCGTCACCAAGCAGGCTCCCCTTTTCTTTATTTTTCAAGCGTTTTGTATATAAATAGATGTACACAATACTAGATAGGAGAAAACAAAGATAAATGATGACACGCAGCCCAATACCAGAAAAAATCGGCAGTTCTGCAATCGTTTGTGATAAACCTAAAGGAGATGGAGACAAAATAGTTGCGTTAAAACCTGCATAACAGCCGATGTAAATAACCGCCGCTCCCGCCACTGCATCCCACTTTAAAGAACGTGCCACAATGATCCCAATAGGAATAAAGCCAATGACTGAGTTCACCACAATTCCGGTCGTCCCAAGTACAGAAAACAATCCGCCAACAATACAAATAAACAACAGCTGTTTCGTTTGGAACCGGCTGATGACATTGTGAATCATCCCGTTAATGGCACCTGTCTTTTCCAAAATTGCAATGGTTCCGCCAGTAAAAAGAATCAGAAAAATAATAGAGGATGAACCAACCATCCCTTCTTGAATCGCTGTAAAAAAACCAACCGGACTAACTGGTGATTGATCAATACGGTGATAACTGCCAGGAACAGCTGTTGTGATCTCTCCTGACGTTTTCCGATCAAATTCACCGGCTGGTACAAAATACGTTGCGATCGTACAAATTAAAGCAATCATAAATAAGAGTACATATGCATCCGGCATCTGAAGTTTTCTTTTTTGTTTCTCAGGTGCTGATACTGTCGCTGTTTTCATCTGTCAAAACCCCTTTGTCCCGATCGGAATTTCACTTAATTTTCTGAATAATCAAATGATGTGTTATATTATAAACACTGATGATATTTAAGATCAATATTATTTCACTAAAAGAATGTTTTGGCAGATTATCTGTCAGCAAGGAGGCTTCTCATGACAACTTTGACAAACGAGATGAAACAAACCGTGACAGACATCTTTGAACATCTGCACGCCCATCCAGAAATCAGCTGGGAAGAGACAAATACGACAGCTTATATTGAAGCTCTATTAAAGAAATTAGGCTGTAAAACGAGAACATTTGAAGACTGTACAGGGGTAATCGGTGAAATTGGGGAAGGCGCACCAGTGGTTGCTGTGAGAGCCGATATTGACGCACTGTGGCAGGAAGTAGATGGTGTATTTCAAGCCAACCATTCATGCGGACACGATGCACATATGACGATGGCACTTGGGACATTCATGGCATTGAAAGAAAAAAAACTCCCAAGTGGCACGATCCGATTCATTTTTCAGCCTGCCGAAGAAAGAGGAGGCGGCGCTTTAAAGATGATCGAAAAAGGTGTGTTAGCTGACGTCGATTATTTATACGGGGTGCATGTGCGCCCAATTCAAGAAACCTTAAACGGACGCTGCGCTCCTGCCATTTTGCACGGATCAAGTAATCATTACGTCGGGACCATTCTAGGGGAGGAAGCACACGGTGCACGCCCGCACCTTGGGGTCAACGTCATCGAAGTTGCATCTACGCTTGTGCAGAGACTGGCGCATATCCATGTCGATCCACGAGTCGCCCATTCTGTGAAAATGACCAATTTAAATGCAGGCGGTGGCAGCTCCAACATCATCCCTGGCAAGGCATCTTTTACACTCGACGTTCGGGCACAGACAAACGAAGTGATGGATGAATTAGAAAAGGAAATTGAAAGAGCATGCCATTCTGTAGCGGATGCTTTTGGCGCCTCTATCACACTTTCAACTGATCATCGTCTTCCAGCTGCGACATTAAATGAAGAAGCTGTGGAGATCATGTCACATGCCATAGAGCAAGTGCTAGGCAAAGAACAGCTCGATCCACCGATCGTGACGACAGGCGGAGAGGACTTTCATTTTTATGCAGCAAAGCTTCCTCATATTAAATCGACGATGCTCGGTTTAGGCTGTGATTTAAAACCTGGGCTTCATCACCCTTATATGACATTCGATCGCTCTGCGATTTTTACCGGCATTGAGATTTTGACGGAAGCTGTATCCGAAACACTTCAGCAGCATTCATCGTAAAATAAAAAAACCACCCGTCTTTCCTGAAGCGGGTGGCCTCCTTTATTTTACGCATTCACATCTGTCATTGCCGGTACATTGATTTCTTTCACACAGGACACCCTTGATAGATGAATGACACATCTCGCCAGCTCGACAATATCTTGTACAGGTATTCTCGTTTCATCATACAGAGCAATGGCTTTTTCAGCGCCATCTTCGTACGGAACTTCTGCCGCCAGCTCTCCTGGATTGATACAGGTAACGGATATTTTATCTTTCCTCACGTGCTCTCTTAGTGCGTTCACAATACCACGAAGCCCAAATTTAGAAGCAACAAAAGAAACCTGAGGCAAATTCGTATGGTCAAGTCCCGCAGTAGATCCAATGACGATGATCTTTCCATTCTCAGATGTCCTTACGTGCGGAAGCAGAGCTTGGATGTAGGTAATCGTTGAGGTAACGTTCACATTGATTAAATGAGCGATATCCTCCGGTTGATCAAGATCGAAAGAATAATCATCTTCAAAGCCGCGTTTTTCCCATAAACCGACGTTATAAATGAGTACATCAATTGTTTGATTCTTCAATGCTTCGAGCATAAAAGGGATATGGGTTTGGCTTGATAAATCGATCTTCAGCCAGATTCTACGCACTCCGTCATCTATATTCAAACTGCTTGGTTCACTTCGTGACACAATCCATACTGTATCTCCACTTGAAGGAAGACCTTTTACAAAGGCATCCCCTAATCCTTGACTCGCACCAAATATGATATAGTTTTTACTCATGCTTCCTCCTTCATGGCTCACTTACAAGCTTCCATCCATACACCCATTCATCTGTAAGCGTTTTATACCTATATCATACAATGTCTTATACATGCCTGCCCCTTTTATGCTCATCTTCACTTTCTAAATGGCCTAGCTTCCTTATTTTCTTTAATTCCGCTGGTAACGCACGCTCTTCTATAAAGCTTTTGATCATGTTGACAAAAAGTTCTTTCTTTTCAAAAGTAAACGTATGTCCAATGTCAGGAACGATGAACCCAGCTGCATTCGGGTGTGCATTCGTGATTTTTTCTGCTGATCTAGTCATAATGCCCTTTTCCTTTTCTCCCACTGTCACAAGAATCCGTGCCTTCGCTTGTTGAAACGTCTCAGGGAGCTTGTAATGAAGATTTTCTTGAAACATCGTAAGCAGCGTCTTCTTCTGCAATTGTTTGGAATCCGCTGCATAATGATCCAGTACATCGTTTGGAAGTCCCATCTTTTCTGCTTGCAGCTGGATGAACCAATCTTTTTTTAATAACGGATATGTAAGAGGTAAAATGGGCCTTACCATCAAATAGAGCCATGGTAATGGCAACACAAGGGCGCTATTGATAATGGCGATGTCTGCGATGTCTGGCTCTCTCGATAACACATCAACGGCTACCTGTGCACCTAGAGAGAAGCCAATTAGAATGACTGTACGACCATGTGCATGCTCCTTTATCCATGAAATGATTTCAAAAGCACTTTCTCGCATGGAAAACGACGTTTCATTTGCTCTTGTCCCGTGACCGATAAAATCAGGGGTATAGCATTCATACGTTTCCTTGAATATTTCCATATGCTCCTGCCACATCCAGCTGCTTACGCCTCCACCGTGCAGGAAAATCATCATTGGTTTTTCCACCATCGACAACTCATCCACCATCCTTATATATAAGAAAAAGCAGTCGCTTTTTGAGCAGACTGCTTTTTCCATATGCTCCCTTCTATTATAAGGGAACTGTTATACAATTGGCTATTTTTTCAAATCTTCGATCGAGTTGACGTTTTTCATATAAGTCGGAACAACGAGACCCATGCGAAGACCCTTCATACTTGTACCGAGGTCATCATATTTTCCTTTAAACTTCGCTGCATACGTTTTATGCGTATTTGGAAGCCATGCAGATAATGATGCATCAGCACTTCCGGTTGCAATTGCTGTCCACATTGGGCCTGCTTCAACCTGAGTCAAGGTCACTTTAAAACCAAGCTCACGTAATACCTCTGCGGCCACATTGGTACTTGCAATCTCACTATCCCACGCAACGTAGGCAAGATTGATTTTGTCACCGTTTGACTTTTTCACGCCTTTTGTCCATTTCGCTACTTGATCTTTATGCTTTTTCACATATTTAACAGCAGCATCCGTCGGTTTGACGCCATCCTGAATATCAAGCATCACTTCGCCCATATCATCTTGAGACCATTTAAATTGACTGAGCATTTTGGCTGCTTCCGGCTGATCCTTCGCAAATCCTTTACGTGAAATGGTGTGAATTTCTTCTTCTTCACCATATGATTTTTTCGGATCATCTAAATATTTTAAATCGTAGCGGGAAAACATCCAGTGAGGATTCCAGCCAGTGATGATAATCGGTTTTTTACGGTCATACGATTTCTTCAATGTCGCTGTCATCGCTGCACTTGAGGCAGACACAACCGTCCAATCCTCTAAACTGTAGTCCTTTTTCGCTTGATCCGTCAGCGCCATAATACCTGAACCCGGATCAATACCGATAATGGTTTTATTCACTTGCTGTGCTGCACTCGCATTTGAGTCCGACTTTGCACCACAAGCGGCTAGTAAAAAGACAAGCAGGGCGGTCATCCCAATGTAGAGAGACTTTTTCCACATTAAGCATTCCCCCTGGTTTTTTTCGTTTTAATGTTTTGTGTAATACGATCCAGTGTAATCGCTACGATAACAATGGCAATACCAGCTTCAAAACCAATCCCTGTTTTCAGCTGCGTTACTGCACTATATACTTCCGAACCAAGTCCTGGTGCACCAACCATTGCCGCAATGACGACCATGGATAGAGCAAGCATGATACTTTGGTTAATCCCAGCTAAGATGGTTTTTGTAGCAAGTGGAAGCTGAACTTTGAACAAACGCTGGAATGTCGTTGAACCAAAAGCTTCTGTTGCTTCAATTAAATCAGATGGTACTTGTTTAATCCCAAGAATGGTCATACGAATCGTTGGCGGCATAGAGAAAATAACTGATGCCACAACCCCAGGTACTACTCCGATGTTAAAGAAGAAGATCGCTGGTAAAAGATAAACGAATGCAGGCATTGTCTGCATTAAGTCTAAAATAGGTGTGACAATTTTACGCACTGTTTCCTTCTGTGATGCCCAAATACCGATCGGAACCCCGATCACGATAGAAATGACCACAGCTGTCAGAACGAGCGCAAGTGTTTGCAGCATTGGCTGCCAGTAGCCTAAATAGTCGATCAGTAAGAATCCAATAAGTGTGAAAAGAGCAACTCCTCTTGTACTGATCCACCAAGCAATGCCGGCAAAGATAAGCGTTAAAATAATAGATGGAATGACGCCAAGTGCAGCCACAATTCCATTTACTGTTCCAGCTAATCCATTTGTGATGCCATCAAAGAAACCACCAAAGGTTAATGTTAACCAGTCAACAAATTGATCGATATAATCCGCGAACGGAATTCTAGGTAAATCACTCATACTAAACATCTTATTCTACCTCCTGTGCAGAAGGCTCTTGTGCTTTAATTTCCTCTAGCTTGTTAGAAGACATGTTGATATATTCATCATTACCTGATAATGCACCAATCAATGCACCTCTGACCACAATACCCTTCATTCTGTTTTTCTCATCTACAACGGCAATTGGAATGTTCGCATCAGACACCGCGTCAAAGATCTCTGTTAAATACGTTGATTCCAATACTGTCGTAAATTCTTTATCAAGAACAGTTTCTAGCGACGCACCCGTTTCTGCCGCTTTTTTCGCTGCTTGTGCAGAAATAACACCTAATAAATGCTTTTTCTTATCTACTGCATAGATAGACGAAATACCAAGGTTCTTCATGAGCGTGAGCGCAACACGTGCCCCTTTATCAATCTGAACTGTTTCTGCACGTTTCATAATATGACCAGCGGTTAATACTTTAGAAAGGTCTACATCTTCAACGAAACGTTCAACATACTCGTTCGATGGGTTCATCAGAATTTCTTCTGGTGTTCCGATTTGAACGATATTCCCGTCTTTCATGAGGACAATGCGGTCGCCAATACGAAGCGCTTCATCTAAATCATGCGTGATGAAAATAATTGTTTTTCCTACAGACGTATGAAGCTCAAGCAATTCATCCTGCATGTCTTTACGAATTAATGGATCTAGTGCGCTGAACGCTTCATCCATTAACAAAATATCAGGGTCATTAGCTAGTGCGCGTGCCAATCCAACACGCTGCTGCATACCGCCACTTAATTGATTTGGGTACTGCTCTTCAAAACCTTCAAGTCCAACAAGCTTTAAAGATTCAAGCGCTTTAGAGCGGCGCTGTTCTTTCTCTACACCTTGCAATTCAAGCCCGTATTCTGTATTCTCCAGAATGGTACGATGCGGGAACAATGCGAAGTTTTGGAAGACCATGCTGATCTTTTTCCGTCTGACTTCACGCAATTGATCCTTTGACATATTTGTTATCATATCCCCATCAATATAAATTTCGCCGGAGGTTGGTTCGATTAACCTATTCAGCAGCCGCACAAGTGTGGACTTTCCGCTCCCTGATAGCCCCATGATGACAAATATCTCGCCGTCATACACATCAAAATTTGCTCGATTGACACCAACTGTTGCGCCGGTCTCTTTTAGGATTTCTCTCTTTGTCTTCCCTTTTTCAAGCATTTGAGATGCTTTTTTAGCATTTTTACCGAAAATTTTAGATACATTATTTATCTTGATTTTGATCTTTCTCTCTTCAGAATTCATTTTTTCCCTCCAAATTAGCATCTTTATAACCGTAACATAAGCGTTATGATGCGAACAATCTTTAGAATTCGCTTATTTCCGTACAATATGTATGAATTCCATATAGAGGTCTGGTGATTACAGTTTATACGCCGTATTACTCGTAAATCCTATAGAATGCTTCATAAACTACATATTTTACGGGGTATTTTCTCTCACCAGACAATATTTTACTGGAAATTCCTTATTGTGCTAAAAAATAAGTCGAATCCTTGTGGTAGCGGGCTTTTTCTTTCATGGGTGAACCATGCCCCTGAACAGGATTTACCCGAAAAAGGTCACATAAAAACCTTTTTTCTCAAATTTTAATCAAATTCATGAAAAAACTGCCTGCAACTTTCGTTACAGACAGCCTGTTTTTTTAGGACTCTAGGGCAGCTCTCTTAATATTATCTTGAAGTTCAAGCATACGTTTTGTTCCGTCCTCACGTAATCGTTTGTTTTCTTCTTCAATCTGCTTCGTCTCTTTCATCCCTTGTACAATCGTATTAAAGGATGATTCGATCGTTTCAATGTCGATGCTTGGACGACCTGATAATTTAGCAATCTCAACACTTTGACTTGAGATATTTTCAGCATTTCGTTTCAGCATTTCATTCGTTCTTCTGTCCAGCTCACTCATGGAATCAGCCACAAGCTTTTGTCTCTTCGCTGTTACCGCTTGAATGATTCCATTTTTGAAAATTGGAATCGTAATGATGAAGGCAGAGTTAATTTTCCCGATTAATTTCGTATTACCACGCTGCAGCAAACGGATTTGCGGTGCCGTTTGAAGTGCCACCATCCGTGCCATATCAAGATCATATACACGTTCCTCAAGCGCTTGAATTCCATTACGAAGCGTATCTAGCTCCATTTGTGCCAGCTGGTTTCCCCCCGCCGCTTTTTCTTCATAAGAAGGAACCAATTGTTTTAATTCTTCGATCTTCATTTGCCCTGCGACGACATACTTTTCAAGCTCCATATAGTATTGAATGTTATGCTCATACATTTCTTCAAGCGTAACCGTCGATTTGGTCATTTCATCTTTGTATTTACTAATTTCCACATTGATTTTTTCAATTTCTGCACCGAGCGTTTGATATTTGCTGAAAATCTTCTCGATCATGCTGCCACCGCGTTTAAAGATTTTTGATAACAAACCGCCCTTTGGCTCGTCAAAATCATTTTTATCAAAACGATCCATAATTTTTCCAAGCTGTGTAAGCATCGTTCCTGAGTCTGTGACACTTGTTGAACGCATCATAGAGAGAATACGGTCAGAAAACTTAGAGATTTCGACAGCCGGCTGTTTTCCGTATTCAAGCAGTTCCAGCTGATTTTTGGCATCAATCTGTCTCGCAATGTTTTGGACTTCTGGTTCATTGCGCAGCTGAACGCGAATATCGTCTGCCTTTTCAATCGTGATTTCCTCTTTATCAATTGAAATGATGTCATTTCCGTTTGTATTTGTCATAAGCTTTGATCTCCTTATCGGTTTTTAATGGATTGAAATAACTTTCTCACAATGGACGGCTCTTTAAACTCTTGGTTCATGACCATTTCATCAAGCCAATGTGTATCAAATAATTGATCGTCTATATACCGCTCTATACACTGATAGCCGGCGGGATGATAGACGAAGAGATCCACACCCATTTCATTTAGGAAAATCAGGGCAGCCGCATCAGAACGAGTCAGCTCACCATTATATTCCGTATGGTATAAAATCACTTTCGGTACAGTCTGGGCATAATCAAAGGTTTGAATGAGTTCAATTACATCTTGATTCATATGCAAAAGCTGCTTGAATAAATAAATACGTACATCTAATTCGGTCTCATGGCCTTCTTTTAACAGCTTCGGATGCTGACATATGCGAGAAATGGCCTCTGCGATCGCACGCTGCGTGCCCTCATATAAATGCGAGAACTGCCACACATTGCTTTTCATTAACAAATCAGGGTCAACCTCTCCTGCTTTAGAGAGTGCATGCTGATAATGAAATTGATAATTCGAAGACACTTCTTGTGTGAAAGGGAAATGACGAATCGTTTTCGTTTCTTTCCCCTCCATTAGCGTATGGATACGGTCCCAATATTCTCGCTTGTCTCTCGTCACCCCCATCATCTTCGTAAATAGATTCGGAATCTGTATGGTGTCGCGGTCTGCTTTGAAATTCGGGCGGATAAACGACCGTTCCTTTGCAATTAAAAACAGCTCATCATACGTTGTCTTTAGCGTAATAGAATGAGGGGTATGATCTCTAAATTGCCATGGCTTATACAGCATGGAATCTTCTGTGTGAAGTACCTCTTCAAGCTCTCTTGTCGAACGATACGCCACCGTTGATTTCCTCTCAGGCTTTTCAGTAGGGAACGGTTCAAGCTTTGACGTCCCTGGATATTGATCAATAAAAGTCAGCTTTTCTTCTGGATCTAATTCACGAAATTGATCCTTGCCTTCTGGATGAAATAGCACCACATCACAGCCAATCAGCATGACATAGTAAAGAAAATAAAGCTGACTTTTATTCGCCTCTCCATACCAAATGACAGCTGGCATTTTTTCTTCCAAATTGACTTCCTTCAGCCATGGTCCTAGATGATTATTTGAAAACTTCACTACATCTAGCAGCACGCGGCGGAAATCAGGATGCTGGAATCCCCCTTCGTGCAACTGCTTGAAATGTTCAAACACCTGGATTAACGAAAGGCGAATATGCCGGTTCATCACTGGGTTTGGATGACGGACAATGAGCTGTTCACCGTCTAAGAAAGCCACAAATCGATTCACGGACAATCCCTTTTCTTCCTGATTGATCATATGAATCCGCTGGAGCGCTTGAAAGTGCTCCGGCTCAATATGCCGGTTGAGGGTTTCACTTAAAATATGCATGCCGTCAGTTTCGTATAATTCATGTAAATAAATAAAATAATCGGTTGCATCATGCGGAGTTCCAAGGACGCGGGCAGCGAGACGCGGCAAGGATAAAGTGTGCTCGTCCTTGACGTAGCCGTCTCGTTCAGGGAGCGGCTTTTTCAGCAGGTTTTTCCAGGCTTCCTGTTTCGCCCGTGTCTGGGTTACGTTGATTTCTTTATAGCTCACGCCGCTCCTTCCTTTCTCCTATATTTTCTCGAAAGCTACTACTATCATATCATTCAGCCTTCTACTTCTGCTATCGAATCGAAGGCTTTTTTGCTGTGTTCATCTTCTTTGCGACAGAAGCGGCGATTTCGTCTGCCGCCGCCATGCCAGAGGCTGTCGTCGGTTCAAGCGATAAATCAACATCTAAGACTTCCCCATGACTCGGAGCGAAGCCTTTATCCGCTTGACGTATGAGATCAGCATCTAACAAGGAGTCGCCCGCACCATATACATATTCAAGGTGTAGCCTTTCTTTTAGAAAAGCAACAGCAGCCCACTTATTGAGCGGCTTTGGAATAAAATACAGCTTTCGGCCTTGAAGGGAAACTTGCCAGCCTCTCTCCTCACCCCACAGCCTTAATTCAGCGAGCGGAATATGAGAAAGAAACTCGTCTTTCATAATTAAATAAAGAAATCTTCCCTCAGCTGTTCGAGTACGTTTCACCCAAGCGGCAACCGGAAGTTCAGAGATCGCCCGCAGCATATCTATCACTGGCATACACTCTTGCAGTCTCTCATCTACAATCGCCAGCCACTCCTCAAGCGGCTTGCCGTGATGAAGAATACAGCCGCCGTTTGTCGTGACGGCATACTCTGGTTTGATCTCTTGCTGAAAAAGAGTGATTCGTTCAAATTGTGCTGTCGTTCTTGTCGTCACTGGGATAAACCAGCCTGCTTGATGAATTGCCTGTAAGGAGGCTTTCGTTTCAATAGACATGTAGGAAAGCGGCCGGTCGTCCAGCACCTCAATTAATTCGTATGCTCCCTTGTATGCATACTGCTCAAGCATTCGATGTGAGTATATCAGTGTCCGGTCTAAATCACTGGCAAATGCGATATTCTTCATGACGATTGCTCCAACGGGCGGATGAGTCCGCAGCATGTGTAGGACATGTTGGCATATTCAATGACGGGCACGCCTCTGTCCTCTGCGAGTAGTAAAATGTGCTTGAGCTTTTCCCGAGATCCAGGCTGAATAAGTATTTTCCAAGGGACTCTTCTGAGCAGCACACGGGTCGTCTCACCGACGCCCGGCTTAATCAAATGTGTATTGTCTATTTTGAACTCCTGACCAATTGCTTCAATGGAAGTCATCCCCCGCCAGTCAGGAGGCGTTCCTTGTGCGAGCAGGGTCTCTGCTTTCTCTTGTACATTTGCCTTAAGTTCAGAAAATGCTTCTTCAATTGTATTCACGTACAGATTAGAGACATCCTCATCAATGAGTTCTTCATAATACTTGGCCCCATGGAAATCATCGGCATGGATCCAGCGGTTGTTTAGCACCGTTCGACTAACTAGGCCAGAGACCGTTGAATTCAAGCAGGCACTTGGAATGAGGAAATCCTCTCTCGTTCCGTAAACACTCGTACAATAACCAGGATCAGCAAGCACAGCTAACTCACTCGAAAGACGAATTCCATATTTCTGTTCAAAATCAAGCACCGCTTTTTGAAGCTCTTTGGAAATAGCACCCTTTCCGGTCCAGCCGTCAATAAAGGCAATCTCAAAACCTGGATGTTCTTTGAGGATATAATGTAGCGCATTTTCATCTATTCCACGGTCACGAATAATAGAGATGCTATAATGCGGCAAATCGAGACCATACGTCTTTCTGATATACCGTTTAATGAGTACCCCGATTGGTGTCCCAGCCCGTGCCAAGCTGCAAAGAACGGTTTGAAAGCCTCGCTTTTTCACAATTTGTTCTGCGACAACCGCTACGGCTTCCGCTACCTTTTGCTTACTTTCTTCAAGAGATTGATAGAATAAGTCCATATAAGATGCCGTCGGCTTATATTCAATTGGCAGCATTTCTGAGTAATGGGCACCACTTTGAATAGAGCGCTCCCGCTCCTCAGTACTTTTCTCCATCTCAATCGACGATAAATCCTTGAGTAAGAAGGTTACGTCCTGCTCTGGATAGCTTCCCATCTTTGTATACACGTTAGCCATTCACCTTCACCTCATCTGATAAAGTCACAATATGCACATGCTTCACATGCCGCTCAGCAAATAAGTGGATCAGCGGCATCAAAGCTTCTTGAGACACCTTTTTCTCAAAAAACAAAAAGACATCATCGTACTGATCTTTAGGGATATTGTACACATAGTGCTGAATGCGGGCATCCTCTGGACTCAAAAATGCGAATCCGTTTTGAACAGCGTACCCTTCCTTTTCAACCGGATGAATCGGACTTCTTGTCGTCGAATGAAAAAGGACACCTTCGCCCATATGAGCTGCAAGTCTCATCGGCACATACATCAATTCTCCTGTTCCTAAGCAGAGTGTCTGTTTTCCTTTTCGTTCTCGCTGAAGCTTCAGCCCAGCCTCAGCAGTTGCTTGATCAATGGCGTCCGTGTCCGCTGCGTTTAAACCGAAACGACCTGTTTCATGGATATACGGCGAATGCCCCGCCGGATTGACTGCATGGGAAAGTGAATATGGCACTTGCTTAAAGAAGGGTTGAAGAGAATGAAAAGAGAGTTCAGGTCTTTTCTCTTGCGTAGCAATTTCATACGAATAAGCAGGCTCATCCAGCGTTGTCCCCCGAAACATCATCTGCCCTTTTAATAAAGATAATGATGTGATATTTACCCCTAGCTCCTCTTGAAGCTGAAGCATCGCTTCCTCGTGCTCCTCTGTTCTCCAATCTAAAATGGATAGAATCGTATAAGAGGATCTAGGGTGCTTTGCGTGCAGATCCCGAATGATATTCATATTTGTCTGGCCTGTCGTGACCTCATCATCTACTAGCACAATCGGACGATCCGTCCGAAGTAAGGCGTCGTCTGCATAGCAAAGCTGATCTGTCGCATGAGAATGTTCCTCTTCAAATACGAGTGAAGGATCAAGATCCAACAGCTGTTCACGTGTCGTATGAATGTAAGATGCTCCTTCTATGACGTCATACACACCATGACCAAGCGCAGTTGCCGTTTCAGCAAAGCCGATCACAATCGGCTCGTTTACCGCCGAAAGCTTCTCTTTTTTGAGCGCAGCATAGGCTTCAGTTAACTTAACATGATCATTCGTTTTTAGTGCTTCTACTACATCGTCTTGATGCGGGGGCGTCTTGCCTGTTTGTTCTTTTGCATAAGCCATTGCCAAAAGACCTGAGACGAGGAGTGGCTTCAACGGGTGAACAGGCATATGTTTCCCGAGCACCTTACTAACAAATAAAAAGGCTCTCTTTTTGTTCACCCGTGCCGCCATGTCAAAAAGATGTTCTTTTTCAAGCTGAAGCGTACCCTCTTGGAGGTTAAGCTCCACCTCCATATGTTCCAAGATGTTCAGCGTATGCGGCTTCTGATTCTGTGAGTATGTCGATATAGCTTCTATTTTCATGAAACACCCCGTAAATGTCTGACTTCATTAAAATGTTTTCCGCCCAGCGATAGTGCGGCTTCGTTTCGTTCATTTTATTAGAGAAGGTACTCTTCATCACGCCGACTGTACCATCTGCATGCTCTAAAATACTTAATGCATCCATGTACTCTTCTTTTGTGACAACGTACATGCTTTGAACTGGCTTGAGATGCGTTGGATGGATGACTGTCTTGCCATGAATACCGTTTACCACATCCAGCCTTGTCTCTTTGAGCAGACCTTGCATATGATCGAGTTCAGATGAGGAAGACTCACCGCTCTTAGAAATTGCACGGATGAATGGATTTTGTTCTTTTCGTGCCGGTCCAAAATGCTCCCATACAGCTCCTGATATCACAAAAGAACGACCAAAATAATTGATGATATCTGTGATCAACTCAGCAATGACTCTGATCTCATAAATGGTGGTCTCGCGATCACGGCGAATGCCGTATAATCCACACAGATCCGTTGCCCCAATGCGAATATTCAAAATATATTCCTCATCATTCAGCATGATCTGCTTTAATTCAGACAACACCTGATATCTCGTTTCTTTTTCTAATAAATCTGGTGTTTCTAAAATGGGCATTCCGTATAGTGTTTTCTGAGTTTGTGCTGAAGCCTGTTTCAAACTGTCCACATATTCCTTTGCATTGTGAACGGAGCACTTTGGAAACACAAAACCAGTCAGTAAATGAAGAGAGGGACCGAGCAAATCTGCCATTTTGAGCAACTGTTTGGGCGAACGAACCCGAATAAATAAAAGCGGCAAATGCTCAGCTATTTCTGGAGAGTGATGAATTGTCTCAGAAAGGCAGGTCAATTGTGCCACTATATTCTGTTCAGCCATGTCCACTTCCTGATCACCAATGGCGTCCTCCAAGCAAAACACAACAGAGCAAAGCGCTTCATATTTCTGCGAAAGCAGCATGTCTGCTACATCCTGTCTTGTCGCAGGCATATACAAAGTAGCACCTAATGCATGCGCAAGTACATGCCTTGGCGTCAATGAATGAACTGCCGCCGGCCGCTTTAAAAAAATATCGTGCTGCCTCGTCTCTGATAAAAAACGAAAATATCGCATGCAGTGCCACCTCCTGTTGTAATGACTTGATGATTCAAAAAAGGATGGAGCCGCTAGTCAACTCCATTCCTTTTTGATCGTCCTATTCTTCTTTTGAAGCCGCAGCTTCGTTTGTTACACCTTGATGCTTCTTCTTATTGATTTTATGAACAATAAACGTTCCGATAAACGCTAGGATAATAATCGCAAAGAATGCAAGATGCGGGATTTCAATATGAGCAGCACTTAAGCCCATTTTGATGGCAATAATTCCAATGAGAATAAATGCCGTATTCTCAAGCTCTGGTATACGGTCGATGAGCACAAGGAATAATTGTGCCACTGTACGCATCATGAGAATGCCAAGCATTCCACCTAAAAGAAGAATCCATACTTCCTCAGATACAGCGAATGCAGCAAGAATACTATCTACTGAGAAGGCAAGGTCCATAATTTCTACAGAAATAACAGTTGCCCAGAAGACGCCAAATACACGAATCATCCAGCCTTCTTTTTTCAATTCCTTCGCTTCGTCATCTCCGTCACCTAACCAGAAGTGCTTAATGACCAGCCAAGCTAAGTATGCAGCGCCTAGAACCTTAATCCACCAAAACTTAATAAGCAGCATCCCTACGCCAATGAATAGAAAACGGAAGAAATAAGCGCCAATTAATCCGTAGGTTAATGCCTTTTTACGCTGCTTTTCAGGTAAATGTTTCACCATAACAGCTAATACAAGTGCGTTATCCGCTGACAACAAACCTTCAAGCACGACAAGGGTCCCGATAAGCCCCCAAGAGACAGGGTCTGTTAATACCTCTGCCCACATATGCCAATCAAAAAACGAGGCATACGTGTCCAACATATGTTTCAAAATGTCCAACTGGTTTTCCTCCTATAAGTGTAGAAGCATCAGCAGGCTTTCGCCTGCTGTTATTCTTGATCGCTGTTTCTTTCTCACTTTGGAAAATACCCTCATATGAGTCATTGGCAGCGTCTCTTGAATGAAGTTGTTTCTTCTCTTTACACTTCTAACCCATAATTTTGACAAAGAGCTGCAAGTCCGCCAGAGAATCCGCTTCCGATTGCGTTAAACTTCCAATCGCTGCCGTGTCTGTATAGTTCGCATACAACGACAGCTGTTTCAATTGAGAAGTCCTCGCCTAAATCAAAACGAATCAATTCTTCCCCGCCCTCTTCATTTACAACACGAACAAATGCATTAGAGACTTGTCCAAAATTCTGGCTGCGTGCCTCTGCATCATGAATCGTAACTGTAATTCCGATACGATCAATGTTAGCAGGAATTTTCGAGAAATCAACGAGAATTTGCTCGTCATCTCCATCTCCTTCACCCGTACGGTTATCACCGGTGTGAGTGACACTGCCGCTTGGATGCTGCAGATTATTATAGAACACGAAGTCTGTGTCTTGTTGACAACGATTGTTTGCATCTACTAAGAAAGCCGAAGCGTCCAAATCAAATTCGGCTCCGCCTGAATATTTATTCGTATCCCAGCCAAGTCCGATCATCACTTTTGTCAGCCCTGGGTTGGTTTTCGTTAAATCGACACGTTGTCCTTTTGAAAGCTGAATCGCCATATTCGTATCTCTCCTATCTTCTGAAAATATGAAAACGGGCGTTACCCGATATCTAAGCCGAAGTCTGTTGCAATGCGGGCAAGTCCGCCTTGATAGCCTGATCCAACAGCTGAAAATTTCCACTCTCCGCCGTGACGGTATAATTCACCTACAATAATCGCTGTTTCAATTGAAAAGTCTTCTGCCAAATCATAGCGAATGAGCTCTTCATTTGATGCCGCATTTAAAATACGGACGTAAGCGTTAGACACCTGTCCAAAGTTTTGGCTGCGTGCTTCTGCATCATGGATTGTAATGACGAAGGAGATTTTCTCAATACTTGCTGGTACAGTTGAAAGATCAACATTGACCTGCTCGTCATCTCCGTCTCCTTCACCTGTACGGTTATCGCCTGTATGTACGATACTTCCGCCACCGCCAGTTGTTTGATTGTAGAAGACAAAGTCAGATGGAGAGTTTGCTTTCCCTGCTGCATCTAAAAGGAATACGCTTGCGTCTAGATCAAAGTCATGTCCGCCATCATACTTGTTTACATCCCAGCCAAGACCTACGACTACTTTTGTTAAACCTGGATTCGTTTTTGTTAAATCAATTTTTTGACCTTTCGCTAAAGAAATTCCCACTAGGAACCTCTCCCTTCTAATTAAATGTAGTTTCTCGTAATATCGGCAAGCTTCGCATCGTTTGTACCATTTCCTACAGCTGCAAACTTCCACTCATTCTCGTGGCGATAAAGCTCTCCAACGATTAATGATGTTTTACCTGCATATTCATCTTTCAAATTATATTTCACTAATTCTTGATTGTTTGAACGGTCAACAATTCGGATGTAAGCATTTTGAATCATACCAAAGTGTTGGTTTCTTCTAAGTGCATCATAAATGTTCACAACGAACACCAATTTATTCACATTGCCTGGCACCTTGCTTAAGTTGACGAGGACTTGTTCATCATCTCCGTCTCCTTCACCTGTTAGGTTGTCACCTGTATGCTCAACACTACCGCATTTGCTTTTCAAGTTACCAAAGTAAATCAAATCTTTATTTTCAACAAACTTATCATTTTTCAGCATCAGCACTGAAGCGTCACAATCAATATCAGCGCCGCCTCCGCCGCCAAACAGCTTTCCAAGAAAACCGCCGCCTTGTGACACAGGGTCCCAGCCAAGTCCAACTAGAATATTGGTTAGTCCTGCTTTTCCTTTTGTTAAATCAATACGTTGACCTTTTTCTAATGTAATCGCCAAATCAATCACTCCTCCAGCATAATAAAAATCTATTTATTAAGCGATGGACCCTATTAAAATCATCATACATGAAAATTCGACAAAATTCATGAAATGACATTGGAGCCTCTTACTCTTTTTTCTATTTACTAGTATATACGATCTATGTATAAAAGAGGTTTCAATATGATGATATTTTTTTAAAGAAAGATCCATGACAAAAATGATTCATGTCGTAAAAGAAGTGTTTCATGTGAAACATTGTCGAATGTTCCCGTTACACAGCCTCTCGCTTAAAAACAGGGCGCGCATCCACTTCATATGTTGATATAGAAAATTGATGTACATAGCTGTGATAAACCCTTTCATTTCCTTCCGTTCCTGACTTTCTTTATACTTATGAATAGAATTCAACGTATTGATGAAAGGGTGTTGATGATGCCATCACTTCATATATTAGATCAAGTCGCCATCCCTAAAGGCCAGTCCGCACAAGAAACATTGGTTCATACGACAGAGCTGGCCAAGCTTGCGGAAACACTGGGGTATGAGCGATATTGGTTTGCTGAACACCACAGCACGAGAGGACTCGCGAGTACAGCGCCTGAAATATTAATGGCACATATTGCTTCACACACATCGACTTTGCGCACAGGCTCTGGGGGTATTTTACTCCCGCAGTACAGCCCTTTTAAAGTAGCAGAAGTCACCCGCCAGCTTGAAGCCCTTTACCCTGGGCGGATTGAGATCGGGGTTGGTAAATCCCCAGGCGGAATTGAACGGACGAGACTCGCTTTGACAGACGGCGTGAAGAAAGAACTATCTCAATTTGACCGCCAGCTGGAGGACCTACTTTTTTACTTATCTGACAGCCTGCCTTCTGGTCATCGGCATGCAGGAGTGAAAGCGGCTCCGCTCGTTGATTCTTATCCGCCAGTCTGGTTGCTTGGACTCGGGGAAAACAGTGCCATCCAGGCGGCATCACTTGGAATCAACTATATTTTCGGACATTTTATTCATCCTGCACGAGGCCGGCAAGCTTTTGAAGCGTATCGGTCACACTTTTCTCCATCCGTTTTCTCACGTCAGCCTCAGTCTATGTTTGCTGTCTTTGTGATCTGCGCAGACACAGACGAGGAAGCAAGCCGCATTGCCACCAGTACAGATTTATGGCTACTTCGGGTTGAAAAAGGGCTGGACAGTCGCGTTCCTTCTATAGAAGAAGCAGAGAACTATCATTACACTGAGCAAGAAAAGAAAAAAGTGTTACAAAACCGCCAGCGAATGATTGTTGGCTCAAAGCAAACAGTGAAAGAACAGCTACAAATCTTAATGGACCGCTATCAAACGGACGAGATCATGATATTAAACAATTCATTTGATCCAATGGAAAAACAGCGTTCCTTTGAACGAATCGCAGAACTATTTTGAAGCCAATCTTTCATTGGCTTCTTTTTTACATTGTCATAAAAAATGGGAAATGTAACATCGAGATGTCAAAAAGCTTCCTTCTGTCATCTGATCGCAAATGTGTCTTCTAATCGTTAGCGAACTGTAAACGCATGGTAGGTGTACCTTTTATATAGTAGAGGTACATATGAAGTAACGGTTTACAATGCTGAGAAGGAAGGAGATGACTGGCCTTGAATAAGCGACTCGACTGGGTGGATGCGGCTAAAGGAATCGGCATTCTGCTCGTCGTTATGGCACATGTACCCATTCCTGATTCATTCAAGCAATTTATATATTCTTTTCATATGCCACTCTTCTTTTTACTATCAGGTATGATGTTTCGATCATCCTCACAACCTGCTATGTCATTTATACAGAAAAAAGCGAAAAGCTTGCTCTTACCTTATCTCTATTTCTCCATTATTACGTACGTTTTCTGGTTCACGGTGACCCGATTTTTCGCCTTTAAGGGGCAAACAGATATTGATCCCTTCGTTCCTTTTACAGGGATTTTCATTTCAAATGCCGATGAAGCAAGACTGACGCATAACCCAGCCATCTGGTTTTTAACGACGCTCTTTTTAGTGGAAATGTTGTTTTTCTTAATGCATCGTCTGACAAAAGGAAAACGAGCTGTATTGATTTTACTGACCGTCCTTTGCGGCGGAGCCGGATATGCTTCCACGCTATTGTTAAACCAGAGTCTCCCTTGGAATGCCAACGTTGCGTTAACGGCTGTTGTGTTTTATTCAATCGGATTTTTAGCAAAACAATGGTTTGTGGAATTAAAAACAGACCCTACCCTTCTGTTATGTACAGGTCTGCTTGTACTGACTGCATATATGCAAAGCTTTAATTCACGAATTGATATGCGGGTCAATGACTATGGGGATCTATTCATTTTTTATGCTTGTGCACTGCTCGGTTCAGCTGCTGTTATTTATTTAAGCTTCAAATTGAAAACGTCCACGATATTGACGTATCTCGGACGTCATTCCATTGTGATTCTCGTCCTGCAATTTGCCGGTATCGATATCATGAAGGCATTTGTTTATTACGGACTAGGCATCAATATCTCTGATACAACGCAGCTTTCTTGGACGCTCTTTTATACGATCGGTACATTGCTGCTCATGGTGCCATGTATCTCTTTCTTGAGCAAGTATCCTATGCTGCTCGGCAAACCAGCAAAGTCAGCACACCGCTACAAAGAAAAAACATCCGCCGGCTAATGGGGCGGATGTTTTTCTATTATTCATCATTTAATTGAGATGGATAAAGTGTCATTCCTCCATCAACAAATAATGTAGTACCTGTAATATAGGCAGCTTCTTTCGATACGAGAAATGCAGCGGCGGATCCAATCTCCTTCGGATCGCCAAACGTTCTCATTGGAATTTTCTCAAGCTGCTTTTGTTTTTTCTGTTCATCTTGAAGGTCGTCATTTGATTCCGTTGCCATCGTACCTGGTGCAATCGCATTGACCCGAATACCCGCTTCGGCATAATCAAGAGCCAGCGTCTTCGTCATCATATTCATTCCTCCTTTAGAAGTAGAGTAATGAACATTGAACGGACGCGGGATCTCTTGATGGACACTGGATATATTCAAGATTGATCCTTTCACATCATGCTCCATCATATAGGCGATTGCTGCCTTTGCTCCTAAAAATGAGCCTGTGATATTCACATCAATGACCTTTTGCCATTGTTCCAACGTCATTTCATGCGACATTGCTTCTTCACCATTAAATCCCGAATTATTGACGAACACATCTAGTGCGTTAAAATTCTCCAGCGCGGCATCCATTAACGCCTGAATCCCTTCCTCTTTGGAGACATCTGCGTGTACTTTCACCGCCCTACCTCCATGCTGCTGGATGGCTTGTACTGTTTCTTCAGCACCCTCTTCATCACCTTTATAATTCACAACCACGTTCATTTGTTCTTGTCCAAACCTCAAGGCGATGGCTTGTCCAATCCCTTTAGAAGAACCTGTCACAATGGCTGTTTTCCCTTTTAAATCTTGATACATCTTCATTTCCTCCAATCACGTGCTTCATCTTGTTGATACACAATGGTTACCCATTTTGAAAAAAAGAAAAACACAATCCTCTTGAATACAAAGGATTGTGCTGTTCATCAAGCTAAAAGGTGTTATAAACATTCTCACATGTTTCAGCTGTGGGCTGGTAAAAGCAATGTGACTTATACCTTGCCACAAACGGCTGATTGTACCAAGTGGATGGACAATTTCCAGGCGGTTTGAAATACCAAAGACTGAATTTCGCAGGCCAAAATCGTTCACCATTAATGTTCCTCCGTGCAAGTGTCTTTTCACTTTCTCGTGCTCGCTGATAAAAATAGCCATGCGTGACTGCCTCAAACGCATGCTCCTGATAAATCATTTGTGGAATCGTACGCAGCCCTTTAAAGTCAGAACAGTTGGCACGCAAACGATTGATGCCTACATTTCCTACAAGCAGCATCCCTTGTTTCCCTTCACCTTCCGCTTCGGCTCTCAGCAGTCTGGCCATTAAATCAATATCAGAGCTTGTCGCTCTTACCACTGCCATACATCCACCTCCCATTCATTTCTCTTTTATTTTATGTAGGGTTTCTGTGTAGATGACTGCCATTTTGAAGGGAAAAGACACATTCCGTGTCGAGAGCCTGTCTAAATACCTCAACATTTCGCTGGACAAGTGTCTCTATGTCAACAACACACAAACCTAGTGATCATACACATCACAGGAAAAAATATTCATTACTAACGACTCATTTATAAGTCATAAAAATCCTTCTATTTGCTACATCTTCTTCAAAAACAGTCATTTGAACCTATTCAATAATCCGACTCAAAACCTTAAAATATAAAATGTTGAGTTTTTACAGGAGATTTCAAACAATAAAATATACATTTCTCCTCTCAACATAGTGTCATTTTTACTACTTGAAGTGGATGAACCTTTCGAACGCACTGAGGTATTGACAGTACTTTCGCTTCATTCTACAGTAAAAAACATACAGTATTTTTCTTTTTGTGCAAAAAGAACGATATGAACTAAAGCTTTCCAATGAAATTCACCATAAAACCCGAGGAGGAAAACATCTCATGTTTAAAAAGAAATTATCCCTGTTTCTTCTGATTTTGTGTGTAACTGTTGTCGCTGCTGCTTGTAGTGGTGGAAAAGACAAAACTGCTGCGAAAGAAAGCGATACAAAAAAATCCCTTGATGCAGCTGAAGTAAAAGTAGAAAGTGCTGAGTACACTTTACCACCTCAATACGATACATCTGTTCAGGATGATCAATATGTCCTAAAAGTGAATGTATCTGTAAAAAACATCAGCAAAGAACCATTGAATGTGGATAAAAGCAACTTTACGCTTTACCAAGATGACGCTCAGGTGTCTACCATCTCTCCTGATGACTACAACGAAGTATTATCTTCCAGCTCTCTAAATGCAGGTAAAGTATCAAAAGGTGGTCTTTTCTTTGTGGTTGATAAAGAAAAAGACTATCAATTGGTTTACACAGAGCCTGGTACTGGATCGAAAAAAGATGACAAAACACTAGAATTCGATATTAAAGGAAAAGACTTGATGAAAAAGGCAGATACACTTCAAGCGTCTGCAAAAGCCCTTTCTTCTTATATTGATGTCATGATCTTTGGTAAGAAAAATGACGATTTCGAAAAACTAACAGGTGATAACAAATCAACTGTCGTAAACGAATTTGATAAATCATTCAAACAAGGCTACATTTCTTCTTCTGGTATTTCATCTAGCTC
This sequence comes from Bacillus sp. FSL K6-3458, assembly GCF_038005045.1. Classification (NCBI taxonomy): domain Bacteria; kingdom Bacillati; phylum Bacillota; class Bacilli; order Caryophanales; family Bacillaceae; genus Bacillus; species Bacillus sp. FSL K6-3458. Next base: position 3,794,614 of record NZ_JBBOSI010000001.1, read on the forward strand.
AGCAAAAGACGAAAACCTTGATAAGCTTCTAAAAGCTGTGAAAGAAACATTAGCTGAAAAATCAAAAGTATCAACGAAAACAAAATCAATCAGCGGTGATAAAGCTGTCGTGACTGTGACACTTACACCAATTGATGCAAGCCCGCTTGTCGATCGTTTAAAAGAAAAAGCAACTGAATTCTACAGCAAAAACCGTACAGCATCTTATGATGATGCTCAGAAATATCTACTTTCTATCTATCCAGATGAATTTAAAAAATTAGGACCATCATCTTCTGAAGAAACAGTAGAAGTGAACATGAAGAAAAACGATATCGACCAATGGAAACTTGATTTGAACGACTACAAAACAAGCTCATTGGTTGAAAAGTTCATCAAGAACTAAAGAAAAACCCCCGGTTCCCGGGGGTTTCAGCTTGTAGACAAAGTCTACAAGCTTTTTTGTATAATAAGGGTAATAACACATTTCTGTGGGGGATGAACATGTTATCGAAACGTGAAGAAGAAAGAAGAAATCAATTAGAAGTAGTGGCCT
>NZ_JBBOSI010000002.1:0-56622 GCF_038005045.1 Bacillus sp. FSL K6-3458
AACCCCCGGTTCCCGGGGGTTTTCTTTAGTCTTTTTTTGATTGATGTCTATATTTGATTCCGACATACAAACAAGTAAGGAAGAAAATGGTGATCCACACCCACAAGACATTCACCATCAATAATGTGGTGGCTACTACGATCAAAATTGTGAGATCTAGTTTTTTTTCTAGTTTTTTATGGGTGAGAACGAAAATGATTAGTAGAAAAGCGATGAAACAGGTGATTCCATAACTGAAAACTGCGGGCAATTTTCGCACCTCCTTATTGTAAGGCGTATACTGACAAAAGGATACAACATACTATGAAGATGAATTCCCCTTTTCAGCATCATATCCTTTTATGATGTCAATCGGATCAACTGCATCATCTTCTTGTATATATTCCTCTACATAAGGAGTGATTAATTTCTCGAACCTTTGCTCATCGCCTTCATAGTCAGATTGGAATAAATGTGCAACAGAACTACCTGTTTCTAAAGCTCTATCAATTGCATTTCTCAATTCTATCAGCCCTTTTTTATTCCCTAAAATGAAAGCTTCAAAATGATGTGTTTGCTGAGCATATATATTCTAATTGATCACTCATATACAAAACCCCTTTTAAGTAAAATGAAGTCAATTTTACATGACTGAGCATTTTTATTCTATCACCTCATTCACATTGTGATCCCTTTTTTATCACTCACTTAAATATACAAAACAAAAAACTTGTAGAAAAAATCTACAAGTTCTTCATTTCTATCAATGAAATGTTCTTTCTATTTCGCAAGCATCCATTTCTCTTTCATAAACAAACTTCTCACGATGACAAACAAGATCATCACTGTCAGCGCCGAGGAGCCGAGCGTCAGGGCAATTGACATCGGGTCAACGATGCCAAACATCAATTGCTTGCATAGTGCGTGAATATTAAGGAATGGGATCGCAAAGTAATACGTATCTAGCTGCGTAGCGCCTGCCCTCATGGTGAAAAACATCGGAATCACACCTAGTGTAATGATCATGGACATGTACGACTGTGCTTCTTTCACTGAGCTTGAAACGACACTTAGCAGCAGTTCAATCATGGATACCATGAATGAGAAGATAATTAATGCCGCAAACATAACGCCGATGATGCTCCACACTTGATCTCCGAAGTTCAGCGCTTGTTTCAGTTTTTCTGTAAAGAGCAATGTAGAGAGCAGCAGCATGCTAATCGCCACAATGCCACTTAATATACCAAACATAGAAACAGCTAGCCATTTTCCAATTAAAAGCTGAAGTCTGCTGGCCGGTGTCAGGAATAAAGCTTCAATTGACTTTCTATCCTTTTCACCTGCTACGATATCAAGCGCAGCTGGCAAAGCACCTGAGATCACAGACGTCACTAAAATCATTGGAAGGAGAATCGACAGCAGCATGGTGGTCACCCCGTTTTCTCCATCCCCGTCCTCTCCTTCTTGCACATCAACCGATTGCACCTCAAACGGATGAATCACTGACGATTTGATCTGATCCTGTGCCAAACGCTTTTCTACGACTTGATTTTGATATTGTTCCAGCAATGATTGCAGCATTTGAACCGCAATCACTGAATCATCATCTGTTGGATACCCATGGACTTTAATGGCAAACGATGTTTGATGCTGAAGCATATCGCCTGCATCTTTTGGTATTTCTAGATAAGCATTTGCCTCACCGTCTTTAACGGCTTGCTGCGGGTCATCAAATGTTTCAAGTTTCAGGTTTTTCACTTCTTTGATCATGTCATTCATATCGGACGGAAGCTTTTCATTGATTGCGACTGTATACGTTTTATCGCCTGGATCAGCGATCATGCTTTCGTAGAAAAACACGAGTCCGAGCATCGTCAAAAGAGGGATCAACACTGTTAAGAGCAACGTTTTCCTGTCTCTGAGCGAATCTGTCATTTCTTTTAAAAAGACGGTTTTCCACATTATGCATTCCCCCTTGCGAGCTTCGACATAAAGATGTAATTCAAGTCTTCACTTTGTTCCTGTGCATATAATTCTGGAAGCGTTCCTTTGTACACGAGCTCCCCTTGATGAATCATCATGACACTGTCACAAAGCAGGCTGACTTCTTCCATGATGTGGCTTGAAAATAGAATCGTTTTATTTTGCTGTTTCAACTGATGAATAAACTCTCTGAAAATATTACTCGATGTGATATCTAAACCTGTTGTCGGTTCGTCAAACAAAATAATGTCAGGGTCATGAATCAATGTTCTGGCAATCGCCACCTTTTGCTTCATCCCTCTTGAAAATCCTTTTACCTTGCGATCCATGTACTGCCTCATCCCGAATCGCTTTGCTAAATCCTCAATTCTTGCTTTGATCTCATGCTGATCCAAGCCATATAATTTCCCAAAGTATTCAAGGTTTTCACGAGCCGTCAAACGGTCATAAAGTCCCGTCTCGCCGCCAAATAAGACCCCAATTCGCTTCTTCACTTCAGTTGCTTCTTTGACTGTATCAAAGCCTGCAACATTGACTGTTCCATGAGTAGGCTCCAATAATGTCGCAACGGCGCGTAGTAATGTGGTTTTCCCCGCTCCATTTTCTCCTAAGATGCCGACGACTTCTCCTTCCTTCACGGAGAATGTCATATGTTTCATCGCCTTTACGACTTTTTTCTTATCTGTAAACCAGCAACTACAATCGCTGAGAGTAATCATTTGGTTCGCCCCTTTCGACTATCTACGTCTATGATAGAAAAAATACCGCCTGTCTGACATAAAAATGTCGCGAAACGTCCTTTTTCTGTCTTGAAATGATCCATTTTAAAAAACAAATGGTAAAATAGACAAATAATAAGAAGAGTCATAGGTGATTTTTATGATAAAAGTAGGTCTTGTCGATGATTACCGAGTGGATTTAGAAAAGCTGCATGCCATTGTCGGCAGAATGGATGCCGTTGACATCGTTTTTGTGACGCAGTCAGCGGAGGATGCATATGAGAAGGTCAAACAGGGCGACATTGATCTATTGTTTGCAGACATTGAGATGCCTGGCATGTCTGGCTATGAATTAGCAGACCTTATTCACTCCCATGCACTGAATGTGGATGTTGTATTTGTGACGGGAAACAGTGGGTATGCTGTCCATGCCTTTGATTTGAATGTCCATGATTATATTATGAAGCCTTATCAAGCTGATCGAATCGCCAAATCCTTAGAGCGCTACATGTCCACCAAGCAGGAGAAAAGCATTCACGGACGGCTTCTCATCAAGCAGCAATCAGATATCCATGTACTGCAAAAAAAGGATGTCATCTTTGTTGAACGTACTGGCAGGTCGACGACCATTGTCACAACAACAGGAGATATTCAAACATACCAAACTCTCAACGAGTTAAAAGGTGATTTAGCTGAGAAAGACTTTATCCGCTCCCACCGCTCGTTTATCATCAATATTCATTACATTAAGAACTTTTCGGCGTATGCCAAAAATTCATTTATCGTGTCTTTTGAAGGGACTGATAAAAAAGCCATGATGACGAAGCAGCAATTAGAATACTTTAAGAAATACTACTTTTAAGGAGAACGAACGTGAACGCTTTCTATCTTGGATTTCGCATATATACGCTCATCTGGCTCGGTCTTGCAGTTCAAGCTGCTGCTAAAGCTGTTCTGCCTTTGTCATCAAGCATGGTGTGGCTTCTGACCTTTTGCATCATGTGCCTTTACACCTTTTTCATTTACAAAAGGTTTTGGCTAGGTATGAGTGGTTACGTGATATTAGGCGCTTTTGTGCTCATCACCTGTTCAGGCATTTCACTTTTTCTCACGCACGGAAATGGACTAAGCCATCTTTTAACTGTCATCATCATTTTGACAGCCGATCTCCTTTCCTTCAAGGTGATGCAAACGGAGCAACGATTAAATGGTCGGCTTCAAGAGCTGATTCATGCTGAGTCGAGAACCAATGACTTGCTGCTTGAGCTGCGAAGTAAACACCATGAAACAGCTAGACATTTAAATGCCTTTTCCGCATCGAATGACGAGCATGAGATCAAAGATTTGATTCAGCAATACGTGAAACATTTCCCTTGGATCAAAGGGGAAAATGCTTATTTGGCCTCCACCCTTCATTCCTTTTTCCAGCGGGCTGAAAAAGAGGACATTGCCCTTTCACTAGATCTTCAAGCACCCTTTTCTTCTCTTCCTTTTTCTAAGGCGGATCAGGTGAGTTTTACTGGCAACCTGCTTGATAACGCATTAGACGCCGCTATTGAAGCGAAGCAAGCTGGGAACGAGGGAAGCATCTCGATCACGACTTCCATCCGGAGCGGGCTCTTTTTGATTCATTGTGAAAACAGTACTAAGGGCATGGAAAAACACGTATTAGATCATCTGTTCAAGACGTTTGGCCGCTCGACAAAAGGCGGTGATCATCAAGGTATGGGTACTTATATCATTCATCAGCTTGTTGAAAAGGCAGACGGCACGCTTGATTTTACGTATCGTTCTCCAAACCTGAGGCTCGTGATCAAGATTCCTCTCACAATGGCATAAAAAATAAGGTGCTACTTGGCACCTTATTTTTTATATTATGAAAAGATCTGATCGATTTCGTTGATTTCTTCTTTTGTTAATTGAACATCGTTTGTTTTCAAGTTTTGTAAGACTTGCTCGGCTCGTTTTGCACCAGGAATAATGGCATCAATGCCATCCTGCGCCAACAGCCACGCCAGCGCTACATGGGCTGTTTCGGCATGTTTTGATTGCGCAATGGTCTTCAGTTTGTCTACTTTTTCGAGGTTTTGAAGGAAAGCATCGCCTTGGAAAAGCGGGTCCTTTGCTCGAATATCATCAAATGTCGCATCCTTTGTAAACTTCCCAGTCAACAGGCCTGACGCCAATGGAAAATAAGGGATAAAGGAAATCCCATGCTCCACGCAGTATGGGAGAAGGTCTTGTTCTGCCTGACGTTTTAGCAGAGAATACTCTGATTGAAGCACGTCTAGGTGTCCATCTCGATTAAAGGTTTGAAGCTGTTCAAAATCAAGGTTTGATGCCCCAATTGCCCGGATTTTCCCCTCATCCTTCAATTCCTTTAAAGTACCGGCCACTTCATCCAGCGGCGTGCGGCCGTCTGGGAAATGCATATAGTACAAATCAATATAATCGGTTTGGAGCCTCTTCAGGCTGTCTTCGACCTGCTGTCTTAAGAAATCACGGCTATTGTCCAGTTCGATTTGTCCGTTTACTTCTTTATGAGCCCCTTTTGTCGCAAGAACCAGTTCGGCTCTGCCGCCTCTTTTGGCAATGATCTCACCAATCAATTCTTCTGAACGGCCCAGCCCATAAATAAAAGCAGAATCTAAGAAATTGACACCTTGATCAAGAGCAGTTTCTACTAGCTCTCGCCCTGCATCTTCACTCAGATTCGGGAATAAATTATGGCCACCTACTGCATTTGTTCCAAGCCCTATCGGATTCACCTGTAAATCAGTTCGTCCAAGCGTTACTTTTTTCAAAAGCTCATCTCCCTTATCTGCTTAATCATCCTTATTTTCCCATGAATCATTTTCAACATTCAAGTATTCTGCTCTCTGAAAATCAATCTGAAGGTGGACGCTTTGAAAGAAACAGATTCGTATGATGAAGATACACTTAAACGAAAAGCTTTGCGATGTGAATCTTAACACATCTTTTGAAATGAAAACTACCTCCGTTTCAAGATTTTTACACTCAAAACATTTAAAACTCATGATAAATAGATAAATTAATTCTTATTAACTAGTATATTCTACTTATTAAATTCCGTTTTTTATAGGTATTTGTGTAAAAATCTATCAAAGATAGGGACTAAAACCTATTCCTCATCACGAATGAAATTCGATAGAATGAATAGTGCAAATCGTCATTAGGAGATTTTCCCCTTTAACACCCGAATATACCATTCTATCTGTTTCTTTTTTCTCAGTCAGATAGCGGGAAGAAAATGACGAAAGAAAAGCAAAGGAGCATCAACTGTGAATCTTAAAAAAATAAGTGCACTCCTCATGATTTCATTCGTGATGATCATCTCTGCAGCCTGCCAGAGCTCAGCAAAATCAACAAAGGCTGACCAAAAATCAACAAAAACAGCAGAGGTAAAAGTGAATAGCTACGAATATACGTTACCAGAAGACTCAACAACTACCTTGCGAGACAATGAATTGGTGTTAAAAGTCAACCTGACGATCACCAACAAAGGTGACAAAGCCCTTTCACTATATAACTCTGATTTCACCCTTTATCAGGACGATGCCAAAGTCTCTGATTTAAAATTCTACGGCAGTAAAGACCGACTTGATCTAGGGTCATTGAACAAAGGGAAATCACTATCAGGAGCTCTTTATTTCCTAGTAGATAAAGGCAAAAAATATCAGTTCGTGTACCAAGATAGCATCAAGAAAAACAGCGATTCGATCGAAATGGAACTAGATGGCGAAAAGATACTGGATACAGCGAAAAAGCTAGATAACCCAGCAAAAGCACTATCTGCTTATACAGATCTCATTGTTTTTGACAAAAAGAATGATCAATTCTCAGAATTAACAGGTGACAATCAATCAGATGTCGTTAATAAATATCACGAAATGTTTGTGAAAGACTTTAAGAGAAGTGCAGGCATATATGGAAACGAAGTCAGTGACCGCGATATTTTATCCATGTACAAACGCATGCAAAATACAATGAAGGATAAAGCGAAAGTGGAAACAAGTGTGAAAACCATCTCAGATGACGAAGCGAAGGTTGTCGCTCAAGTAACCGGTATTGATGCTTCTAACTTAAAAGACAAACTAGACAAACAAAGAGATGAGTTTTACAACGGCAAAATCCGTTCGAAAGAAGAATTGTATAAGAAAAGCTTGAATATGTACGCATCTGAGTTTGAAAAGCTTCCTCCAGTCTCAAGCCCTGCTGAGTATGAAGTGAAAATGAAACGTAACGGAGATGGTCAGTGGAAAATTGACCTCAATGATTATAATACAGAGCAATACATGAGTGGTTTTATTAAAACAAGATGATGAAAAAAAGACGCTGGCTCCTTGAAAGGTACCGCGTCTTTTTTCATGCTATGATACAGTCGTCTCTTGCTCTTCTTTGACCGCTTTTTCAATATCTTTAAATCGGCTCGATACAGTAGACGCACTAATGCCATACTTTTTAGCAATTTGTGCTTGAGAAAGCGGGGCATCGCTTGCAAGTGAATGAATATAATATTCGATTCCCGCAGCAAATGACGCCGCTTTACGGATCACAGGTGCTTTCTGATCACAGTAAGCTTTCCAAACTGTTAAAGCGCCATCTGTCAGGCTTTGGTCACCGTGCTCTTTCATCCCGTCTTCAATCAGCTTGGCTGTTTCCAGCTGAACGTCACTCGCCCAGTCCATCCGATCTGCTGATAGTCCTACTGTACTTCCTTCTGTTTGAGCAGGCGCTTCTATTTCTTCAACTTCTTGCTTCGCAAACATACACTTCAGCACTTCAGGGAAGGCTTCTCTCATAAATGTACTACGTGCTCCTCCGTTTGCCTCATGTGCTTCAACGAGCTGGCGAACCTGAAGAAGAAGCGTATCAGTAAACTCTTTCGCGAACATCGTATATTGAATGAAAAACTCTGCTTTTTCTTCAAACTGAACAGGGAAACCTAGAACAAGACTACCTTTCTCTGGCAGCACGGTTTGATCCGGCTTCACATCAACTTCAACCTTCTCAGCTGTCACCATATTCTCAAAGTAAAGAGACTCGTCCGTTTTTTCATTTAATAAAAGCAAAGATGGCTCCATGTCTGTCCAAGATTCAACCACTTGTCTTGTTTTAGGACGGGTAATATCTTCTGCTTTTTTTGTCAGGAATTCTTGGAAGATAGTCTCTTTCTTATCTGTTAATGGGCGGAAGAAAATGCCCCATACACTCAAATGAAAGACTGAGATTTGTTGCGTTTCTTTATCCATATCTGCTAGGAAAGAAAACTCATTAATGAATTGATTGATCGCTCTCTGATGCTTAGAGAACGCATAATTCATTAAATCCTTTTGAACTTGTACAGCTTCCTTAAACACAAGCTCAGACGTTTGTTCTCCGCCTGACTTTTGACCACAGCAATGTTTATATTTTTTTCCGCTTCCGCATGGGCAGAGCGCATTTCGTTTAATTTTTCCCAAAATAAAACCTCCGACATTCTAGTCTAACCTCACTATTTTAACAAACGATTGCACAGGAGAGTTTTATTTTCAAGAAAAAAGAAAAATCAGAATTATTAGATAAATAACAAAGACGTCTAAAAGAGCAAGGCGGCTCACAGTCAAAAGCACTCTGTCTCTGTTTATTTTCTCCAATCATTCCAATAGATTTCCCTCAGCTCATCCCTTCGAATAGCTGCTTTGCTTCAAAATAAAAGATTTGCACGAACTTTTTCGTATTGACTCTTCCTGTTGACCCAGCAGATGAAGAAGTCTTCTGCATTTCTTTCATCCTTTGGCTGACATCAGTGAAATCAAAAAACTTCGACGCATAGTGCTCAAATTTAGGATTTGAAAAATCTGTGAGCCCAAGTGATGCGAAATGATTTAAAGAATGATGGATGGCTCGTCTAATTCGCTGCTCTGCTGCTTTCACTTCCCGCATCACTTCCACATCCGCCGCACCACGACCAAGCTTTCGTTCCGCCGTTTTGATAAATAGCTGCTTTAATGGCGGAAAATTCACCTCATGAGAATTGGCTGTCTGCGTTTCATGTAAGTAGATCAATATCTCTAGTAAATCCTTAGAGCCACTCTCTCCGACAATTCCTAATTCAGATAGGAGGAATTCCCCTGCCTCTTTCATCGTTCTTCGCTTTGATCCAGTACCTGTCTCATGAGAAATCACTGGCTCTAATGGCAGCACATGCCGAAGAGAAGCTTGAATATCGTAAATTGATTTTTCGAGCTTGATCCGCTCCATGACCTTTCGAATGACACTGACAATCTCAATTCGATTGACGGGTTTATGAATATAATATTCAATTCCAAGTTCATAGGCTTCTGCCATCATCTCTTTTGCTTCTACTTGAGATATCATGATGACCTTGCCTTTGAATTCAGGGTGAATATGACGTATGGTTTGAATGCCGTCTCTAGCTGGCATTAAAAGATCAATCAGAAGGATGTCTACTTTTTTCAGGTTCAATGAATGCGCTTCTAATCCAATGCCGTCATCAGCTTCATCCACGACCTCTCCTAGATCCTCATCCTCAATGATCTGACCTAAAATCGAGCGTATTGCACGATCATCATCTGCAATGAAAAATCGCATACACTCACCCTCTCTGTATTAAATTTTTTATCGGAAGGACAAGCTGAAAAGCTGTTCCTTTCGTTTCTTTCTGCTCAATCTGGATTTGACCGTCCAGCTCTTGAACCAGCTCTCTCACATAGGATAAGCCAATCCCAGTTGACGGTGTTCCATATGCATCAAATTTTGAGGTATATCCAGGATCAAATACAATCTCTCTCAATTTCTCAGGGATACCCGGTCCATCATCCTCGACCCGAATCTCTATTTTATCATGACTGCCTTTTAATACGAGTGAGATGGCTCCATCATCCTTGATTGCTTCAACTGCATTTGCCATTAAATTATTAATCAGCGATAAGAAAATGAACACATGATACTCATGCAAGTGAATGCCTTTTATATCAGATGTAAAGGAAATGTTCTTCCCGAGAGATAGCGCATATTTCTCTTGAATGCGAATCACGATTTGAACAAGATCCTCTGCCCTCATATAATCTTGCATGTTTTCCTTTGAAATCAGCTTTGAAAGCCCAGCGTAAATACGCTGATTGTCCTTTTTAACTTCATGTATTTCCCCTGCAAGCTTCAGCAGCTCCTGACTCACTTTCTTTCCTGCCTCATGTTCATTCAGCAGACGATAGAGCCGATAGGATTCTTGCGTTATGTGCTCTGTATGATTTAACGTTTTCTTTAAATGAACTGTTTCCTCATATAAATTTGAAATGACCATCATCATATGCTCATTTTGCTTCATGATTTGTTTCTCTCTTGATTGTGCCTCATACAGCCTCATCATATTAAAAAAGCTGATGACCACGAAGCTGTGAGCAAATGCAATGAGGATCATATCACTCAGCTTTGAGAAAGTCATGGTTGTATCAAACACTAAAAATTGTACAAACAGCTCAACAAAATCAGCAAGCAGTTCAATCATCAGTCCGATCAGCCCAATAAAAATGGAACGCTGCTTGAAACGTCCTGTTTGGACAACAAAGAAAAGAAAAGCATAAGTAAAGTAAAAAAAGAAGCTCGGAAACTGCTGATAAAATGACAGAGCCAGATCAGCTTTTTGCTGAATAAGATCTAAACCTACCCGAAATAGGACAATGGCTGCGCCTGTTAAAAATCCTGGCAGCAATGGTCTTGATTTTCTTAAAAGTAATAAGCAAAAGAAAAACGCAGGTGCCCCAAAACTAATACGAAATGTTTCATTCACAGGATAAAACTTCAGCTCTCCCGCAAGCGGCACAATGACGATCATAAAAATCAAAATAAATGCGTCTTTTTTGACAAGCTGGTTTAAACTCAAATGACTGACATCCCTTCCCCTGTTTACATAGCCACAGTATACAAGGAGACTCTTTGCTTCACAATGAGCAAAAAAATTATTTTCACGGCTACTTCTCTCTTCAAAATCATTTTTTATGACTATTCTCCGAGAAGGCATGGTGACCTTTCAGCTATTCTACGATTTGGAGATTGTCTACAATAATGGGAATTGTTTAGACAATTACACGCAGACTGATTTTTATTTGTAAGTTTTTCTGTAGATTTTCGTCAGATTGTGTAGTTTCCAAGATAAATTGAATGAACAATTTTAGTGAAACTATATGTAAGCGTTTTCTGAATTTTCACTAAAAACCCTTTTTGTTGTTTCGCCGCCAAAGCCTTCATTTGAACATATATTTAGGTGTAAAGGAGTGGTACAAGCAGCGCATGACAAGTTCTTTGAAGATGTGTAACATGTTTTCGTGCCTATTTGATCGCATTTTTTGTCATCCGCCAATTCAATAGGGTACTTTTTGATTTTTGATTGGAGGAATCGTATGAAAACAGCAATTTCTAATAATACACAACACGCATGCCAGTCTTCTGTTGATCAATGGGCAGAAGAAATACGTCCGTATTACAAAAACGGGCAGAACGCTGGCTACATTCCAGCACTCGGAAAAGTAAATTCCTCTCAACTTGGTATCAGCGTGATAGGCCCAGATGGATCATCTGTACGTTATGGTGATTGGGACGTTCCCTTTACCCTGCAAAGTATATCAAAAGTCATCAGCTTTATAGCTGCCTGTTTAGGAAGAGGCGTTCCGTACGTCTTGGATCGGGTAGATGTAGAGCCAACTGGTGATGCATTTAATTCCATCTACCGCCTTGAGATGCATAAACCAGGGAAGCCCTTTAATCCAATGATTAATGCTGGAGCTATTACCGTATCCTCCATCCTTCCTGGAAAGACTTCTACAGAAAAGCTAGCATATATTTTCGATTTAATCGAAAACTTAATAGGGAAGCGTCCTTCTGTTAATGAAGAGGTTTATCAATCAGAATGGGCAACTGCACACCGCAACCGGGCACTTGCTTATTATTTAAAAGAAACCAATTACTTAGAATCAGATGTCGAGGACACGTTAGAAGTGTATTTAAAGCAATGTTCCATTGAGGTCACAACAGAGGACATCGCCTTGATTGGACTGATTATTTCAAGTGATGGCTACCATCCCTTTAAACAAGTCCAAGTCATCCCAAAAGATATCGCAAGACTAACAAAGGCATTGATGCTGACATGCGGCATGTACAATGCGTCTGGTAATTTTGCTGCATTCGTAGGTGTTCCAGCCAAAAGTGGTGTGTCTGGAGGAATCATGGCTTGCGTTCCGCCAAGCGCAAGAAGAGAATTCCCATTTCAGACAGGCTGCGGGATCGGCATTTATGGTCCTGCCATTGACGATTGTGGAAATAGTATTACCGGTGTCATGATGCTGAAGAAACTCGCCAAAGAGTGGGATCTCAGTATTTTTTAAAAAGAACAGTGATGAATTCGAAGAGGTGATGTTATGAACGAAAAAGCTTTGCTATCTTATTTAACAACTACAAATGATTTTATTTGGACTTATCTTGTCATTGCTCTGTTACTTGGAGTAGGGGTCTACTTCACATATAGATCACGCTTCCTGCAAGTCAGAATGCTGAAAGAAATGCTGCGTGTTCTAAAAGAAGGAAGAAAAGAAAAAGAGGGAATCTCACCGTTCCAAGCATTTGCCATCAGTATGGCAGCACGTGTCGGAACAGGGAATATCACAGGGATTGCCATCGCTATTGCGATCGGTGGACCTGGTGCAATCTTCTGGATGTGGATCGTCGCGATTATCGGTTCTGCCTCAAGCTTTGTTGAAAGTACATTAGCTCAGGTGTATAAAGTAAAAGATAAAACAGGATTCCGCGGGGGACCTGCTTATTACATGGAAAAAGGGTTAAACAAGCGCTGGATGGGGATTTTATTTGCCATTCTGATCACGATCTCTTTTGGGATTGTCTTTAACGCAGTGCAATCAAATACCATCACCGTTGCTTTTCAAAACTCTTTTGGTCTAGATCGCCTAACTGTCGGCATCATTATGGCTGTTATTTTTGCCGCCATTATTTTTAAAGGTATCCAAGCGATTGCAAAAGCATCTGAATATATTGTCGTTGTCCTTGCCGTTGCTTACATCGGGATTGCTTTCTTTGTGATTGTCACAAATATTACTGAACTGCCAGGTGTCATCAGTACGATTGTGAAGCATGCTTTCGGATTTGAACAGTTTGCCGGCGGTACACTAGGTGGAGCATTGTTACAAGGGATTAAACGCGGTCTCTTCTCAAACGAAGCCGGTATGGGTAGTGCGCCTAACGCAGCAGCAACTGCTGTCACGAGCCACCCAGTCAAACAAGGATTAATCCAAGCATTTGGTGTATTAACAGATACGTTAATTATTTGTACAAGTACAGCCTTTCTTGTCTTGTTCTCTGATGCGTATAAAACAACCAACCTGCAAGGAATTGAGTTAACTCAGGCTTCATTAAGTCAGCACATTGGACCTTGGGCTTCTGGATTCCTAGCCATTATGATTTTCTTATTCGCTTTTAGTACGTTAATTGGTAACTATTACTATGGTGAAACGAACATTGAGTTCTTGGGAGCGAATAAAATTTGGCTCAACATCTATCGTGTTGCTGTCATTGGCATGGTTCTTTTCGGAGCTGTTGCCACTGTTCCTCTCGTTTGGGGTCTAGCCGACTTATTCATGGGTCTCATGGTCATCGTCAACCTCATTGCCATTACCATGTTGTCCAAAGTCGCCTTTGCAGCACTGAAGGATTACATGAGACAGAAAAAAGAAGGCAAAGATCCTGTTTTCTATAAAAATGCCGTTCCAAACAATGAAGAGATTGAATGCTGGGACGACGAACCTGTTTCCTTGAAAAAGAATCAAATCGGATAAAACAAATAAGCTCTGGTCATATGATCAGAGCTTATTTCTTTATTTTAAAAATTCGAGTATGAGCTTATTCACGACATCTGGTTTTTCATGATTGATCCAATGAGTCGCATCATCAACAAAAATCAGTTGTCCATTTGGGCAAATCTTGATCGTTTCTTTTGCGAGCTTTCTGCTTAGAAACTTGTCCTCCATTCCCCAGATCATGCGGACAGGCACGAGAATTCGTTTGGAAATCGGTTTTTCAAAGCCGCCTTTTTTAATACCTCGATACCAATTCAACATAGACGTAATGGCTCCAGGCTGCGTCCATGCCAGCTTGTAGCTTGAGACATCTTCCTTCGTGAACAGATGAGGTCTAGCAGACAGTCCAATGGCTTCATCCAGTCTTTGAAAGTGATTTTCTTGAAGGGCTGCCTCTGGTACATTTGGAAGCTGAAAGAACGCGATATAAGAGCTCTTCTTCCACTGCGGCGGATAAAACGGAAGGACCTTCATCATCACACGAGGATGCGGCATGTTGACGATGATTAATTTCTCTACATATTGAGAACGGGTTGAAGCAAGGTGCCAAGCAACCGCTCCGCCCCAATCATGTCCGCCGACAATAGCCTTTTGATTTGGGCTCAGCGCCTTAATTAATCCCACGATATCATCTCTTAATTTGTCTAAGACGTATGATTCGACTCCTTCCGGTTTGTCACTCAGATGGTATCCCCTTTGATCAGGAACAACGACACGATACCCCGCCTCAGCCAGGGGGAGGATTTGATTTTTCCAACCATACCAAAACTCAGGAAATCCATGCAGCAGAACCAGCAGTGGGCCATCTTCAGGACCAGCCATTGCCGTATGGAGCTTTATGCCGTTTGTTTGAATATATTGAAACTCAACTTGATCCATTCCTTTTCCACCCTTTCCCCATGTCTTATCATTCTTCCAACATAGCATATTTTCCATTTTTCAGAAAATAAAAACACTCACAAAAAAACCTTCACAAGGGTGAAGGTCTTTATTTATTTCATATAATTCAACACCCATATCAAACCATTCTTCCGATCTTGTACTTGTCCATGAAGTGCGCCAAAAAACGTATCCTGTAATTCCACAAGGACATCTCCGTCAGCTTCAAGCGCCTCGTATACAGCCTTTAACTCTTCCTCATTGTCAAACTGCATGATCAATCGAAGATTCTCCGGTTTTGGTGTGCGGCCAAATGTATCTGAAAAGTGGAGCAGTGATTCTCCAAGGTGCAGCTCAGCATGCAATACACGGTCTTGATGTTCATTTAAGATACGAATATCTCCGCCAAAAATTCCTTGATAATATTGAAGAGATTCTTTGACGTCTTCTACGACAATATAAGGACTAACGCTGATCATTTCCCTCATCCTCCTCTTGTTCCGTTCATTATCTCTTATATAGCTTATCCCAAATCGTATGAAAAAAGGCACAAATCGTCAACGGATTTGCACCTTTTTCTCAAGCAGATTTCGCTAATTCACTGTGTTTGTTAGAATATGCTGCGTACATGACGACACCGATCATCAGCCAAACCCCGAAGTACAGCCATGTCCGGCCTGGTAAATTGAGCATCAGAAACACACAACAGCCCATCGAGATAATTGGCAAAACCGGTACAAACGGAACCCGGAATCCCCTTTCCAGCTGTTTATGTGTCTTTCTCAAAATGAGTACGGATAAACTCACCATCGCAAACGTTAATAATGCACCGATATTGGCTAGGTTGGACAGATCCTTCAAATCAATAAACCCTGAAATAACAGCTGTCATCCCGCCAATCACCCATATACTTGCAACAGGTGTATCACTTTTGTTTGTTTTAGAAAACACTTTAGGCAAGAGTCCGTCCCGCCCCATCGCAAAAGCAATTCGAGTTGCCGCATAATTATTGGCGAAAATCACAGCCATCAATCCAATCACAGCACCGACAGAAATAATACCAGCCACGCTATGTTGATGGACACTTTGCAATACATAAGACATCGCCTCTGTCACATTCAACTTCGTATAGTGCACCATGCCTGTCATGACCAAACAAACGACAATATAAATGATCGTACAAATGAGCAATGAACCAATAATGCCAATTGGCAGGTTCCGCTGTGGATTTTTCACCTCTTCTGCAGAAGCCGAAATGGCATCGAATCCTAAAAAGGCAAAAAACACAGCAGCGGCTCCAGCAATAATCCCTTCCGTACCAAACGGCATGAACGGCTGCCAATTGGCTGGCTCTACATAAAAACCACCTACTACAATGAAAAGAACAATAATGCCAAGTTTCACAAACACCATGATATTATTGAATTTTTTACTTTCTTTCGTTCCTCTAGATAGGATCCACGCAATGAGTAAAGCAATGATAATTGCTGGCAAATTCATATATCCGCCTTGTTCTGGACCAGCTAAAAATTGATGTGGAATTGAGATTCCAAACCCCTCCAGCAGGCTGTTAAAATAACTCGACCAGCCACTCGCTACAGCTGAAGCAGTCAGCATATAAACAGATAATAACGTCCATCCCATGAGATGACCTACGAGTTCACCCATTGTGGTATATGAATAAATGTACGCACTGCCGAACACAGGCAGCGCGGAAGCCATTTCTGCATAACAAAGTGCTGCTAAACTGCACACAATCGCTGCGATCGCAAAGGAGAAAATAACAGCCGGTCCTGCATCCTTAGCTGCTGTAATTCCGGTTAACACCATGACCCCCGTCCCAATCACAGCCCCTATGCCCAGGAGCGTGAGATCGAGCCCGCCCAGTGTTTTCTTTACCTTTTGCTGTCTGCTCTGTTCTAACAAATCGTGAATGTGTTTCTTACGAAGTATATGTCGCAAACCCTTTCCCTCCAAAACGTTAGAAAAACAAAAAATCATTCAAATTTCATTATAGCAGAATAGGTCCTACGCATTCACAACCAATTCACGTAAATCTTTCTTCATGATTTTACCAAGTTTATTTTTTGGCAGATCCTGCGTGAAATGAATGGATGGCACTTTGTAATCTGCTAAACGTTCCTTGCAGTAATTCACCACATCTTCTTCGCAGAAATCGACAGATTCGTCTTTTACGATATACGCACTTGGTACTTCACCATATAAGTCATCTGGTACCCCAATGACAGCAGATTCAATTACACCTGGAATTTGATCAATGACCTCTTCCACTTGGTCAGGATAAATATTATCCCCACCGTATAGAATCACATCTTTGTATCTCCCTGTGATATAAAGAAAACCGTCTTCATCCAGATAGCCTGCATCCCCCATATGGAACCAGCCATCTTTGAGCACTTTCTCTGTCGCTTCAGGTTGATGATAGTAACCTAAGAAATAAAATGGGCTTCTCATGACGACCTCGCCAATTTCTCCAGCTGGCAGCGCCTCCTCTGTCTCAGGATGCACGATTTTGACTTCTACATCCGGATCCACTTTACCAGCAGAGCCCATCTTATCCTCGCCCATCGCTGGATGCCACGCACTCACAACCCACGCTTCCGTACTTCCATAGCCATGCATCATCTGAATGCCTACTTCTTTGTAATCTTTAATTAAGCGTACCGGTACCTTCGTACCACCAGAAATCGCAATTTCAAAAGATGAGAGATCGTACGAACCGCGCTTCATTTCTTCTAGCATGTACGTATAAGCTGATGGGAAAGCCATCATAAACGTAATTCTTTCTTTCTCAATCGTTTCTAAAATGCGTTTCGGTGTTGCATCATGTAAGAAGACTAACGTATACCCTTCAATTGCAGCTGCAATCAGGTGATTAATTGAACTCATATGATACAGCGGATGACTTGCCAAGTACCGTTTTCCTTTCAGATCAAATCCTCGATTCCCACGTCGTGTTAAAAATTGATAGATTCGTCCATGTCCGACCATACAGCCTTTTGGATTGCCTGTTGTACCTGAGGTGAATAAAATCATGGCCAAATCTTCTTCTGATACCTCTTCAGCAAGATCACTTCCATCATTAGACGCCAATATGTCTTCAAACAGCTGTGTTGTTTTCGCATTGACACCAGATTCCACCATGAGACAATCTTCTAAAGACACATTCACTGCCGCAATGATGTCACGGAATTCACGGTCAAAAAATAAAGCCTTTGGCTCTGCTTTTTTCAAGATACCTTCTAGCTCAAAAGAGGTAAGCTGCCAGCTAAGCGGTACGGCGACTGCACCTGCTTTAATGGCTGCCAGCATAATCGTAGAAAAGTGATGATGGTTTTGACAAATAAAGCACACCCGGTCACCTTTTCGAATTCCTTTACGGTGTAAGTAATGTGCCAGCTGATCAATGCGTTTTGCATATTCTTCAAATGTATAAGACACACCTCCGCCAGTTACCGCTTCAATTTGTGAAGAGCGTTCCATTCTGTCGTTTAGTAATGCCTGTAAAGTATTCAATATCTTCATCTCCAAACGTTTGATGTCCAATAGCCAATTTCCAGAGAATTGGATTGGCAGATTTTATCTCATTCACATTCTAAAATAAAAAAAGGTGAAAGTAAAATCATTTCATTTTGGAATTGTTCTTTTTATTAATTGATAATATAGGTAATTTTATAGCCGTCTTCCATTTTGGTTTAAATGATGATGCTTATTATGATAAGATAGACCTAGTAATTGATCGGAAAATGCGAATGCAATAGGAAAAGAGGTATGGAGAATGCAACATTTCGAGCTAGAGGCAAGTTTGTTAGACCATGCACTGACAAAGTATTTAAAGGCGACGAAACGAATAGATGAAGAGAATATCCCGAAAAACGTCACGAATGTAAAAGGGTTTATTTTACGCATCATCTACCGCCATCAATCATGTACTGTGAAAAATATTCTGCAGGAAGTTTCATTATCTCCCTCCGCAACAACAACCGCTCTCAATCACTTAGAAGATGAAGGGCTGATTATCCGCTCTAGAAATAACAATGACCGCCGTACGGTATGGATTACACTCTCTGAATCAGGTGAACAAATCGCCAGACAAATGATCGACAATCGTCAGCTGCTTGTCAATCAACTGTTCAATCACCTATCAGAAGAAGATAAAAAAACATTTTTTGAATTAATCGAAAAAATGATGGACGAGCGCACATTAAAGGCTTAGGAAATATCCTAAGCCTTCTTTTTATGGCTTTAAGATGACTTTTATACAATCATCTTGTTTTTCATTGAATATGTGATACGCATGAGCTGCGTCATCTAGCGGTAATTGATGTGTGATGATCGCTCTAGGATCAATTTCCCCGGTTGTCACTTTTTGATAAAGCTTTGACATGTACCCTCTCGCTGGCGCCTGTCCCATTTTCAGCGTGACGTTTCTTGCGAAAAAAGCACCCAATGGGAACATATTGTAAAGACCTCCATACACACCCGTCAGCTGAACAGTCCCGCATTTCCTCACGGCTTTTGTGGCAATTTGAATGGGCCCTATCGTTCCGCCTTGCAGCTTGAGCTTCTGTTCAATCTTTTCAAGCGGTGACTTTTTCCCATCCATCCCCACACAATCAATGACAACATCCGCCCCACCTTTTGTGAGCTCTTTTAGGGTTTCTCCCATGTCAGGGTCTTCTGTAAAATCAAATACTTCTACGCCGCTCATTCGTTTTGCATGGTGAAGGCGATAGTCTATGTAATCAACAGCAATGACCCGCTCTGCGCCCTTTTGCCAAGCAAATTGCTGTGCCATTAACCCAACAGGTCCACATCCTAGCACAATAACCGTATCCCCCTTTTTTACACCTGCGTGTTCTACACTCCAATAAGCAGTTGGCAGAACATCTGATAAAAACAGCAATTGTTCATCCTCTAACTCACAATCATCCGGCACCTTAAATGGTGTATAGTTTCCAAAGGGCACACGTAAATATTCAGCCTGTCCTCCGGGGTAATTCCCATATTTCTCACTGTATCCAAAAAGTCCGCCTGAATCATAATGGGGATTTGAGTGATCGCATTGACTTTCTAAATGGTGATGGCAATACTGGCATTGACCACACGCCACGGTAAATGGAATGACGACACGATCTCCCTTTTTCACCGCAGTGACATCCGGCCCGACTTCCTCTACCACCCCCATCGGTTCATGCCCAATCACATAGCCAATAGGAAGCGGGAAATTCCCTTGATATAAATGTAAATCTGACCCACAAATTGCTGTAGATGTTATCCGAACGATGACATCTTCACGATCTTGTATAGATGGTGCAGCTACTTCCTTTACCGCAATGCGGCTTTTCCCTTGATAGGTGACAGCTCTCATCTGCATTTCCTCCTTTAGTTCAAGTCATCATTTCTATAGCTTCACCTTGAATGGATGGTTCATGCATATGAATAGGGATGCTGTTCCATAAGGGAAAACAAAATAACCCGCCGATTGATTCAGCAGGTTGTTTACTTCAATATGTGTAACGCGTTACACAGCTATTTTTCTTCGACAAACACCAAATCATACTGAGCAGAGGTCTCCCCACCCTCCATCATGTTCCCTTCCTGTATAAAATAAGGGCACATACCTGGACTTTGTGCTTCTTCAAATTGTTCAAACACTTGCTCAATATAGCCAGGCAGCAGCAAAACCAAAAATTTATTTGAATGAGACACTAATTCATACGAGTGAACGGTATTCGGAGGAATATAAGCAAAATCCCCCGGCATCAAGCAAATATTTTCTCCGTTTAACTGAAGATTCATTCTGCCTTCAACACAATAAAGTGCTTCTGTATGCACTTCATGATAATGCGGACGTAAGCCTTTTCCCTTTGTCCCTTCAATCACAAAATAACTGAATCCGCCTCCTGTTGTTTCTGTTGTCGCAATCAGCTCATGAAGCTGACCTTCGACCATGTATTGCTTTCCTTCACCAGCCTCCAGCACATATGGCTGCACTGCGCGCGGGAGCTGACTATGAAACAAAACAGCTGGCTTGGTTGTATTGGATAGCTCCCTAATGCCGTGCATCAACATGATATCGCTTTCTTTTTCAGCCTGATGAAAGCTGTCTGCATCAAATGGGTGATCAGTCATCGGCCATTCATTCTGCAACAGCCTCTTTCCGATTTGCTGATAGACACCTGTCATTTGCCCGCCCAGTGTATAAGAAATAAACCGTGTTTTGTGACTATGCATTCTATAGCCATGAATTGTTTTGGGCGGAATATGAATATAATCGCAGGCCGTCACCATATACTTTTTACCGTCCAGTATCACTTCCAGCTTCCCTTCCAGCACAAAGATGGTTTCAAATAGCGTCTCATGACAATGCAGCGGAAAGTAAGCACCTTTCCCACCTGTGATTAAGACAAGCTCAAACAGTTGATTTGTTTGATTTGCTTCTGCCAGCACATGTACAAGCTGATTTTCCAAACCATACAGCTCCCCCGAACCGGACACGGTATAAAAAGAGGTATCTTCGGATTGCTTGATCGATTGTGGTTGCTCCGACATCCCATCACTCCTCATGACTAATTGACTATCTTTATTATATAGACCAATTGATATAATAGATAGGCAATATGCGAGAGATTTTACTCTTCTCGCATAAATAAGTGTCTAAGGTAACATTTTACGTGCTCTAAAGGTGTCGTTTGCTTTAATGCAGTAGTCATTGATAATCCGCCTATGACCATTGAATGAAGGAGAGATGCCCGCTCATCCGCTTTTGTTTCATCATATCCGCTATTCATCAGCTTTTCTTTGACAAGCTCTTGCCAGCGGATCATTTCTTGTTTACATGCAGCATGAAGTTTTGTATGTTCAGGTTTTGACTCTGCCGCCAGTAAGACAATCGGTATCCCTCTTTCACTTTCTTGCTCCATAAAACCCCGAATGATATTTGTCATAAAATGATCGACGGCGACATATGGATCATCAGAATAGGCAAAACTTTCTTCAATTTGATCGATGACCCTTTGACTAATATATTCAACGGCTGCTATGGCTAGCTCTTCTTTTCCATTTGGAAAGTAATAATAAAGAGATCCTTTCGGCGTGCCGCTCTCTCTAATGATTTGATTCAACCCTGTCGCATGATACCCCTGTTTACGTAAAAGAAGTGCGGCCGTTTGAATGATTTTGTCCTTCGTACTCACGTGTGACACTCCTTTCCTCCATAGACCAACGTCGATGCCATTGTTATTGATTCAGTAATGGATGCGTTCCTTTCCATAATGAGGATGATTCTATTTCTGACGCCAGTCTGAGCAGCCAGTCCTCTTTTCCTTTTGGTGCTGTCACCTGTACGCCTAAAGGCATGCCTGCTTCTGTGAGATGAACTGGCACACTCATAGATGGCTGGCCGGTTAGGTTAGCCAGCTGTGTAAATGGTGTGTAGGTCAAACTCTTGAGGAACATTTCATAAATCAGATCCTGCTGTGCTTGCATTGAAAGGGATGACACACGTAACAATGCAGCAATTTCTTGATCGTTATGCATCAGCTCGCCAACCTTTGGAGCCGAATAGGCAGTAGCTGGGGTCACATATAGATCGTAGGTTTGATGAAATGCGGCCATTTTTGCAGCGGCCATATCCCATGCATCAAGACTTTCTGTATAAGCAGCAGCTGTCACGTTTTTTCCTGCTTCCGCCAGTACCCATGCCACAATATCTGTCTCCTCCGGCTTCACCGGACGCCCGAATGAACGAGCCAGAGAGGTAAATAAGGCAGACATTTCACCGCTGTTCATGACGTAATATTGCTGCATCAGATGGACACCATCAATGTCCGGCTTCACTTCTTCTATTTGATGCCCTTGTTCACTCAGCCATTTCACAGTGTTCAAGACTGCCTGCTTTGCTTCCTCACTCACCTTCGTGCCTACTGGAGAGTCTACACTGTAAGCAATTCGCATAGAAGAGGTTCGTTTCACCAAATCCTCCTGATAGCTGCCGTCATATAATGGCGTTTGGAACGCAGCTTCTGGCTGAATGACTTGAAGCAAATCAAGCAGGGCTGCACTGTCTCGAACTGTTTTTGTGAGTGTAAAGTCAATGGAAGCTCCTTGCCACTGCCTTCCTGCACCCGGGCCGACCGGTGTTCTCCCCCTTGTTGGCTTGAGTCCAAATAAACCAGTAAAGGATGCCGGAATCCGAATAGACCCTCCGCCATCACTCGCTCCACCCGCAGGTACGATGCCGCTTGCCACAGCTGCTGCCGTCCCGCCGCTTGAACCGCCCGGAGAATAGTCAGCATTCCAAGGGTTTCTCGTCGGACCATATAAAAAGGGTTCTGTCACATTTCTCAATCCGAATTCAGGTGTGTTCGTATGACCGATCATGAGGAGCCCAGCCTGCTTCAATCGACGGACAAAGTGGGAATCTGTTTGCACCTTTACATCCTTTAACAGCAAAGCACCCGCCGTCAAAGGTTCATGCTCCAACCCCTGCGATATATTTTTCAACACAAACGGAACACCAGCAAACGTCTGATCCGCATCTAGTGACTTCATGTCTTTGAACACTTGATCTCGTCTAGTATGAATCACCGCATTTAGTACTGGATTCACTTCTTCCAATCTAGTAAATGCAGCTTGTACAAGCTCTTCGGGCGTGACCTGCTTTTTCTGCACAAGTGACGCCAGTCCCGTCGCATCATACGTCATATACTCTTTTACATTCATCGGCATGTCCTTCTTTCTCATATTATGATCTCTCTATTGTCTACTAGAATTCTATGAAATTCAATTTCGGGATACGTGTGAAAAAAACTTTCTTTCTAGACTATGATTCTTCTAACCATCTATCTTATTTCTCCGATATAATAAAGAAAAAAAGACGGAGGTCACCTCATATGCAAGGAGCCATTGCCTTGAAAAAGAAAATCGTCGTGGTCATCGCGTTTCTTCTTGCTTTGACAACTGCTTTGCCCTTCCATTCGCAGGCAGCTGCACCACCAAAAGAAACAGATGTCATCATCGTCTATAAAAATCAAAAAGGAAAACAGACGGCTATTCAAGAAAGTGAAAAAGTGAACGCTCAATACATACATCTTCCAGCTGTAGCAGTGACAGCAGATGAGCAAGCTGTCACCTCACTTAAAAAAGACCCAAACATCGCTTATGTTTCAAAAAACGTTAGGGTCAAACTCGCTGCTGCTACCGTAAAAAAAACGGCTGCTGCTACTGGTCAGGATGCTTTGGTACAAAAATCTTATAACTTGCAGAAGCTCAATGTAAAGCAAGCAATCAAAGAAGGCGTGACAGGGAAAAATGTGAAAGTAGCCGTTCTCGATACTGGTATTTTCCCACATGAAGATTTAAAGGTAGCCGGCGGTAAATCATTCGTCAATTACACGTCTTCTTACAAAGATGATGAAGGACATGGAACACATGTCGCCGGTACAATTGGGGCGCTCAATAATGATTACGGTACGGTCGGTGTCGCTTCTGGTGTGAAGCTGTATGCTGTAAAAGTATTAGATAAAAAAGGAGAAGGCGACTTATACAGTCTGCTCCGAGGCATTGATTGGGCGATTAGCAATAAGATGGACATCATCAACCTAAGTCTAGGTTTTGAAGATAACATTCCGATTTTACGTTCAGCAGTTGATGAAGCATACAAAAAAGGACTGCTGGTCGTTGCTGCAAGTGGAAATGATGGAAAGAAGAATGGGATTAGTTATCCTGCCGCATACAATAGCGTCATTGCTGTTTCCGCAACGACTGACAAAGACAAACTCGCCTCCATCTCTAATACGGGGAAAGGAATTGAATTTTCAGCTCCCGGCGAGAACGTCATCAGTACCTATTTGAAAAATGAATATTGGTATGCAACGGGTACATCACAAGCGGCACCACATGTCACAGGGATGCTTGCGCTGTTAAAACAGCTACATCCTAAGAAAACAAATGTGCAGCTCCGTACTTTATTGCGCAGCTATACAGTGGATCTTGGCGCAAAAGGAAAAGATCCACAATTCGGCTATGGCCGCGTGCAATATGTGCCGCAGTCAACCTTTTTAAAGGCTGCGACAAGCACAGTCAAGACAGCCGAAACATCTAAAAAACAGACAGATGTTGATCAAGCCAAAACGAAAATTGGCAGACTGACTGCTAGTAAACAAAAAACTGCACTCACTGACCGAGTCAAAAAAGTCCAAACAGCCATTGATATTCGTGACGCACGAGCGAAGGTCAAATCAGCTGAAAAAAGTAAAACCCAAGGCTCGATTAAAAGTGCCCAAACGGCTATTAAAAAGCTATCCAAAGGCAAAGAAAAAACAAGCCTACAAAACCGGCTCGACAAAGTCAAAAAACAAGTCGCCTATCAAAAGAAAGTGACAGATGCCAAACAAAAAGTCAAAAAAGCCGAAGCCAAACGAACAAAGAAAACAAAAGCAACCGCTCAAAGTGCGGTCAAACAACTAAAAGCATCTAAAACAAAAACTGCTTTACAAAAACGACTAAACCGGATCAAGGTTTGATAAAAAAACGATTCCTTTCAGCAAGGAATCGTTTTTTCTATTTCAACATCTTCTGAAAGAGGGTGTGATGATACTTCCCTTTCGCATCCAGCCTCACTTGATCGAGGATGTGCGCTAACGAATGGATGACATCACGGAGTGCTCGATGAACCGAGCCGTGTTCAAAGGAAGCTAAACTCTCCGGCAGTTCATCTTCATCCAAAACAAAGAAATCACCATTCGGCAGAACGAGTAGATCAATCAATAAATCTTCAAAAACAACCGCCCGTTCTTCAAACCATGTATGTCTGACGATATTCACATAAGAGCCAAGTTCATTGCCTTGATCATCCCGCCAAAAATAGACATTGTAAGGCCGGTCCATCCAATAATAAGCGGTCGTATAACTCCCTTTTGGAATCGTGACAGTGCCATCACCAGCAACCATTGTAAATGGTTCTTGAATTTTATGAAACAACACGACTTGCTGCTCCTGTGCGTCTAACAGCTGACACGTATGTTCCACAACCTGATCATCGTATTTGATTTTTCTCTCAATGACGTCATCCCAAGAATTTGCATATAGCGGAAACAATCGGTCACAACCCCTTCTGCATCTACTTCTTATTCTAGTATACACTGCTTTCTTTTGAAGAAATAAAGGTTCACTGCTGCTGCCTATGGAAGACATATGGTGAGGTGAAAACAAATGAACGGAATCACAATCATCGAAACCGTAGCAGAACTCGGACAAATCATCTTGGTTTTTTGTGGCTATGCCCTTTACTGGCGGCTTGTGAAAACGAAAAGAGATCGAAAGCTGACCCCTTATGAACATGTGTTGAAATTCTTTGTCATGTTCGGATTAATCTCATGGTGCTTTTCATATATGGCACTGAACGTATGGGTATCATGAGAAAGAGGAAGAGCCCCGTTCATGCAGGACATGCTCTTCCTCTTCTTATACAGCGTGTTATGAGCCAGCCGGCTGTTCTTTTTTGATCACATACTGATAGCTCTTCACATGCGTCCCATTTTGATTCACAAATTCTTTATCAAGTGCCCGTTCAAAGCCCATTCTTTCATATAAACGAATGGCGGCCTGCATTTTATCCGACGTATGAAGGTACAGGACGTTCTCGCCCCACGATTGCGTCAGTTCTATACTTTTACGCAACAATGACTCTGCAATGCCTTTTCCTCTCACATCAGGATCTACCCCTAAAAACCGGACAATCGCTGAAGTAATGCCCATCTCCGGCTTGTCATATGCCTGTTCTGATGATCGGAACATTTGAAGGGTCCCCACGACCTTGCCCTCAAGCTCAGCCACAAGCATCAACTCCATGTTTGGGTTATCTACAGCCGCTCGCAAGGCTGTAGAATAATTTTGCCAGCCTTCCTCTGTAAATTGAGGCTCATACTGTGCGTATGATTTGATCAGCACATGTGTGATCGCCTCATGATCTTCACTCACTGCTTGACGAATGATCAACTCTTGCTGCTCCATGCCAGCACCTCCTGTTTGTCTATGAATGGATATACGTATCATGCAATCACTGCATGCCGATGATCTGATTCTTTTCTCTACTCATTCAATGTAAAGAGTCTCCTTCGAAAGATCAATGATTTTGCACGAAAACTTCTTTGAAAATTTTGATTGAAATGGAAAGCTTGATTCATTATGCTGATTTGAGGACGTATACGAGGAGTGGCATCATATGAATTCTTTATCTTATCCCCAAGAATCGAAAAAAAATCGATTCCTCCTTGCCGCGCTTCTTGGCTCTTTAACAGCCCTTGCACCGCTGGCAATGGATATGTATTTACCTGCTTTACCTAATATCGCCCGTGACTTTGAAGCAAGCACGGCGCTGTCTCAGTTAAGTCTCATGGCTTGTTTGATTGGACTTGCGCTTGGACAGCTGATTGCAGGTCCAATCAGTGATACAGTCGGCAGAAGAAAGCCGCTCATGATTGGATTAATCATTTTTATTGCGGCCTCTCTTTTATGCACAGTGGTCACATCAATTTGGACATTCATTCTTTTAAGGCTGATTCAAGGACTTGCTGGATCAGCAGGGATTGTCATTGCACGAGCCATCGTACGAGATCATTATGAAGGCTCAGAAATGACGAAATTCTTTGCTTTGCTCATGTTAGTCAACGGAGTCGCTCCAGCAGCGGCACCGATCGTGGGCGGACAAATGTTACGGTTCACGACGTGGCAGGGTGTGTTTGTTCTGCTAGGAATCCTCGGGGCACTCATGCTCCTAAGATCGATGTTTTCATTGAAAGAAAGCTTACCTGCGGAACGTAGACAGACTGGAGGCTTCAAACAGATCCTAGGTGCGATGAAAATTCTAGCGAGCGATCGACTCTTTGTCGGATATGCTCTCTCACAAGGACTTGTCTTCGCCGCCATGTTTGCGTATATCTCTGGATCACCGTTTGTACTGCAGGAGATTTTCAACCTTTCTCCGCAGGGCTTCAGTGCTGCCTTTGCGGTGAATAGTCTTGGCATCATCACAGCCGGACAAGTATTTGCCCGCGTTGCTGCGAAAATTGGTGAGGAGAAAGTCCTTCGCATTGGGCTGCTGACAGCTGCTTTAGGAGGCGTCACCTTGTGTGTGATGATCTCTATTGATGCAGGGCTTTATGGCATCCTCATTCCGCTCTTTTTTGTGGTCTCTAGCGTTGGGATTGTCGGCACGTCTGCTCCTTCTCTTGCGATGCAGCATCACGGTGCGCATGCTGGAAGTGCCGCTGCCCTCATCGGTGTGGCACAAATGCTTCTTGGCGCATGCATGACACCCCTTGTCGGCTTAGCTGGAAGCCAGACTGCCTTTCCCATGGGGCTGATTATTATGCTCTGTGACCTTGGCGCACTCTGCTGTTATTTTTTCTTTGTTGCCAGAGCGAAAAAAAGACCCGCATAAGCGGGTCGCAGATTGTTGACAAAGGGCTAAAATGAACTTGATTTTAGCCCTTTGTCTTCTTTTCAGCGTGATAGAAAACCTTTGCATCCCTAGGAAGGACGAGCATCGGCGCGGAGCGAATTTGACATTCGTGAGCACCGAAGCGCAGGACTGACACCGAATGCGAGGGTTTGTCTACACGCTGAGACCCGCATAAGCGGGTCTTTCATTTATGGCTTGCTCCAATTGATCGTGCGGAACACATTGTTCTGGTCATTGTTTTGATATGCATCTAGGTCAAAGCCTGAAAGTCCAAAACCAATTGCCATGACAATTCCTCCGGCAACGGTGAAGATGATCCCCCATTTGATGCATTGCTTTTTTAAATCATTCACGTTCATACTCTCACGACCTTCTTTTTAAACATTCCCATGAATGCCTTAGTGGTTTGAACAGTCCCTTGCACAAATAGCTTTGTTAAATACGCCGTGGCTATGCCGCTTAATAATCCGACACCTAATAGAAGAATCCCAACTCCGATCTGCGTCACCACCACATGCAAACCATCCTGAAAAATAAATGGAGAACCAATGATACTCCAAAAACCACCGAGCAAACCAACTAGCGTCATTGTACCTGTCACGAGTGGAACGCACCAAATCACCATATACACAGAAAGAATCAGCAGGAAGACTGTTGCTAGAATGCTGCCCCATAACGGAAAGCCTAAAATGAGGATGGAGAGCCTTGTGGCTTTTTCTCCAAACGTCGGCACCTGAATGGTTTTGATTCCTTGTTCCTTCAAAATTCCTTCAGCGATGATG
Source organism: Bacillus sp. FSL K6-3458 (assembly GCF_038005045.1). Taxonomy (NCBI): domain Bacteria; kingdom Bacillati; phylum Bacillota; class Bacilli; order Caryophanales; family Bacillaceae; genus Bacillus; species Bacillus sp. FSL K6-3458. The sequence goes on from NZ_JBBOSI010000002.1 coordinate 28,718, forward strand.
GCAGGCTGACCGACTTGATGAACTGCTTCCTGTTCACTGTAGCCATCTTCCTGATAATCCTCGATCATTTCATCGTAATACTCGATGAACCGATCACTTTCTTTTTCGCCTAGACGATGCAGGTGCTTCTCTAAGCTAGCTAAAAATTCTTTTTTATTCATTGCCCTGTCCTCCAGAAATAAAGTCGTAAATCGCCATCACTTGATCCCATTCCGCTAAAAATTGCGCGATATGCTCCCGTCCGTTCTTTGTCATCCGGTAGTATTTTCTTAATCGACTGTTATGTTCCTGTGAATAGGTCTCCACATAATTGTTTTGCTCTAACCGCTTTAATATCGGATATAATGTCGATTCTGAAATCTCAATACAATGGGACATATCTTTAATCATTTGATAACCATAGGAATCGCCTTTCTTTAATACCGCCAGTACACAGAATTCCAGTAATCCTTTTTTTAGTTGTGCATTCATGTTTACAACTCCTAACTATTTATACTATACAATACATAGTATGATGTGACAAGAGGTATCTTTTGCAACTTTTCACTCTCAACGTCGCTATAAATTTTCATACAGGAAGTTTCTCTTTCTTCAAGGCTTCACCTGATCAAGATAAATCTAGCGTGTGTCTATTGTAGACAACAAACATACACAGGAACGAATATCATAGGAAACAACTCATTTAATCTCTTTATTTTAAAGGGATAAGCTGAATTGTATGGAATTAAGAAGTTCATTCACAATGGCTTATCCTTATGAACTTCATACTAAGTTTTACGAACACTCAAATCGAATTAAAGTGATGAGAACGGCTGAAAGTGGCTAGTTCTTTTCAACCCAACCAATACCGAATAATGGTAGACCTTAAAAAACGAGGAGCTGATGACCTTGAAAAAAATGTGGAGTAATTATCTCACTTTAGTCATTACACTAACTTTGTGTTATATCGTGTATTTGTTCATCTTCAAACAACCTTTTACCATTACACCCATCATCCTGTTTGTGGTGGGAGCGGCCATTGCTGAGTGTATACGTTTTTTCGTTCTGAAAAGTAACGAGAAAAAAGATGATACCTTGAAAAAATAGTCCCTTAAACATAAGATCACTCAACATATGAAAAGACACCCCCACTTTATAGTGGAGGTGTCTTTTTTCACTTTTTATATATTCACAAATCCCTCTCCAAACACATCCCGCACGTCATGGACAACAACGAATGCGTCTCGATCAATTTTCTTAATGATTTTCTTTAAACGCATAAGCTCTTGCTTTTGAATAACCGCATAGAGAATTTCCTTCGATTCCTTCGAATAATGACCGCGACCGTTTAAAATGGTCACGCCTCGATCCAAGGTGTGATTGATTTCTTCTGCAATATCATCTTTGCATGAAGAAATAATCGTGACTGCTTTTTTCGTGTTAAGCCCTTCTATGACGAAATCCATCACCTTAGTCGCCACATACAGCATCACAATCGTAAACATTAATTTTTCCGCACCAATAATAAAGTAAGAAGCAAAAACAACGATCAGATCAAAGAACAAGATGGCGTAGCTCACGTTCCAGTCTAGATACTTATTCGCAATTCGCCCAAGAATGGCAGATCCCGCTGTTGTACCACCCGCTCTTAAAACAAGACCAATGCCAATACCAATGATGATCCCTGCGAAAATAGAACCAATGATCAATTCATGGACATTCACCACCCATGTAGTGGTCAAATGTAAAAATAGAGAGTTACTTGCGACAGCTACCACTGTGTAGATCGTGGTCTTCTTGTCCAAGTATTTATACCCCACAAGTAATAAAATCGCATTCAACACAAGGTTTGTCAGCCACGGCGCAATCTCAAACATATAGTAGAAAATGATGGACAGCCCCGTTACGCCGCCTTCACCAAACTCAAGTGGAATGACAAACATGTTCACAGCTGCAGCAAATAAAAAAGAACCAACTAGAATCATTGCAATATCTTTTACACATTTTTTCAATTTCTTCTTTCCTCCTTTTCTAAGCATATAAAAAACCCTCTTTCTGCACGAAAGAAGACAGTCGTTGGACAAAATAAAAATCAAAAGACGGCGCCTTTTGATGAAGCTTTCTGAAATGAACCTTTCCATAATATATATCTCTTTTTAGAGGCTGTCAATGACTTGGTTTTCTATTATTTCAACTGTATGTTTATGCACTCAAACCCGCATGTTTTCAGGGTTTTTCCGTCGTATGATGCTTATTCCTCTCCTTGACAAAAACACTTTAGTCATTTAAACTACTGCCTCATATCATATCCATTATTTCCGATCGACAAAGGAGGCTGTTTGATTTATATGAATCCTATTCAAAGCCGTTTACAGGCTCACACACCTTTGATTTTAGATGGTGCACTTGCAACAGAGCTTGAACGAAAGGGCTGTGATTTAAACGACAGTTTATGGTCAGCCAAAATCCTCATTGAACAGCCAGAATTGATTCAGCAAGTACACTTGGACTACTTCCAAGCAGGTGCTGACTGTGCAACAACAGCCAGCTACCAAACGACAATTGATGGCTTTGCTGAAAAAGGCTATACAAAAGAAGAAGCCATCGAATTAATGAAACGATCTGTCACGTTAGCAAAAGAAGCATGCGAGCAGTTTTGGCAGGATGAGACACAACATAAAGAGCGGGCAAAACCATTTGTCGCTGGATCTGTGGGGCCCTTCGGCGCTTATTTGTCTGACGGTTCAGAATATAAGGGAAATTACGGACTCACAGAGCAGGCGCTCATTGATTTTCACAGACCAAGAATTCAAGCATTGGTAGAGGCTGGTGCAGATATTCTCGCTTGTGAAACCATCCCTTGTCTCATTGAAGCAATCGCTATCGCTAAACTGCTGGAGGACGAATTCAGCGGTGTGTATGCGTGGATCACGTTTAGCGCAAAGGATGGCAAGCACATTAGTGAAGGGGATCTGCTGAGAGACTGTGTACAAACGCTCGAGCCATATGAGCAGATCGCTGCTGTTGGCGTAAACTGTACACCGCCGCAATATATGTCTTCTCTTATTCAGGAGATGAAAAAAGGGACAAGCAAACCGATTGTCGTGTATCCGAACTCAGGGGAATTATATGATCCTGAAGAAAAGGTTTGGAGCGGAGATACGTCTCACCATACATTTGGTGAATGTGCGCAGCAATGGTATAAAGACGGTGCACAAATCATCGGCGGCTGCTGCCGGACGACACCAGAGGATATTACCGATATCTTAAAACAGGCAACATCGTAGCATCATGACTCAACACACATACTTCTAAGCAAAAGGGCGGGAAGACATGGAACAAGCAAAAGATCAGTCACAACAATATCAACGAAAAATGACAAGCCGTCACCTGTTCATGCTTTCTTTAGGTGGCGTGATTGGCACAGGACTCTTTTTAAGTTCAGGATATACGATCAATCAGGCCGGACCTGCGGGAACGATTTTGGCTTATCTGGTTGGGGCATTAATTGTGTACCTCGTGATGCTCTGTTTAGGTGAACTGTCTGTCGCAATGCCGGTTACAGGCGCTTTTCACACATATGCAACAAAATACATTGGGCCCGGCACTGGCTATACAGTGGCTTGGCTTTATTGGCTGACATGGACCGTGGCACTTGGTTCAGAATTTACAGCGGCAGGTCTTTTAATGCAGCGCTGGTTCCCGGACACATCGGTTTGGATGTGGAGCGGTGTTTTTGCGCTTCTCATCTTTTTACTCAATGCTTTTACAGTTAAGTTTTTTGCAGAATCGGAATTTTGGTTTTCTAGCATTAAAGTCATGGCTATTATTCTCTTTATTATTCTTGGCGGAGCGGCGATGTTTGGATTGATTCCACTAAAAGGCGGTGAGGCCGCTCCGTTCTTCTCTAACTTCACTGGAGATGGGGGTCTCTTCCCAAACGGCTTTTTACCGATTTTAATGACCATGCTGGCTGTTAATTTTGCTTTTTCGGGTACTGAGCTAATTGGGATTGCTGCGGGCGAAAGTGTCAATCCAGATGAGACCATTCCCCGGGCGATTCGCACGACTGTGCTACGTCTTGTCCTGTTTTTCGTCGGAACGATCGTAGTCTTAGCCGGCTTAATTCCAGTAGAAGAAGCCGGGGTGATCAAAAGTCCTTTCGTTGTGGTATTTGATCGCATCGGTATTCCGTATGCGGCAGATTTCATGAATTTTGTCATTCTGACAGCGATTTTATCTGCTGCAAACTCAGGGCTATACGCCTCATCTCGCATGCTATGGTCCCTTTCTGAAGAACGAACATTACCTAAAAAGCTGGCAAAATTGACGTCAAAGGGAATTCCTTTGAATGCACTCATTTTGAGTATGATTGGGGGCATTCTCTCTTTGCTATCGAGTGTCATCGCACCTGAAACGGTGTATCTGGTTCTTGTTTCAATCTCTGGACTTGCCGTTGTTGTTGTATGGATGGGAATTGCAGCTTCACAGTTCATGTTTCGCAAAAAATTCTTACAGGATGGCGGACAGCTTCATGATTTATCTTTCCGAACCCCGCTCTATCCGGTGGTTCCGATTGCTGCCTTCCTCCTATGCCTTGCATCTGTGATCGGCATTGCTTTTGATCCAAATCAGCGTATTGCTCTTATCTGCGGTATCCCTTTTATCGCACTCTGCTATGCTGCCTATTACATGACAACATGGATTCAGAAAAAACGAGAAAAACCTGGTGTATAGCACCAGGTTTTTTGTTTGTTCCAAAAAAGGATATCACTAGCAAAACAAAGACATTTTGGTATATGATAGGAATCTATGATTTTCAGGATGAATCAAGGGAGCTGTCGTTAATATGGAAATGACCATTACAAGAGCATTAAGTGAACTGAAAATGTTAGATAAAAGAATCAACCGAACGATTGATGAAGCTGTACTCGGTGGCTTGGTCATCGGGAAACATATACAGAACGGATTTCAAAATCAAGAAGAAGTAGAAAAAAAGGCAAAAGCAGATGACCAATCGATTCAAGCATTAATCAAACGCCGAAATGCCATTAAATCAGCCATCGTTGTGTCGAATGCTACGACAACGATTGAGGTGGCGGGTGTTAGCATGACCGTAGCAGAAGCCATTGAACGCAAGACATCCATAGATTACGATATTCGTTATTTACGAAAATTAAAAAAGGTCTACACAGAGCTGGTTGACCGGTCAGAACAAATCAATGAAGATGTGAAAAAGAGACTGGATCAACATTTAGAAACACTATTTGGGAAAGACGGAAAAACACAAGCCGCTGCCAACCAAGAGATCGTCAAGTCATTCCTAGCTGAAAATGAGGCGGCGATCATTGACCCTCTTCGTCTTCGAGTGAAGATTGAACAGCTTTCGAAAGAGATTGAAGATTTCCAAATGGAAGTGGATTTCTCCTTATCAGAAAGCAATACCTTGACAAAAATACAGATCGACTAGTCGATTTTGTTAGTGAGCCGAAAATCGATAGGACTAAACACCTCCGAGGGAAAGGTCATTCCCTCCTCATCTGATGATCATCTTAGGATGATCCATGATAAAAGCTCAAAGCTGAACGTTCAAAGCTGAAAGCTCAAGTATTCAAAGTTCTTATCCATCAAAGCTCAAGATGTAAAGCTCAATGCTCGATCGAATCTGGGAGAAACGGCTCATGAGTGTTTGTTTAGCGACTCTTTCGGTTGCCGCCCAGCAGGTTTGCTAACAAAAAGAAAAGGATGTCACTAGCTGACATCCTTTTTTTCTATGAAAACGACAGGGCTTGCGCCAAGTCGCATCTTCTAGCAGATTAGTAACGTGATGTATATGCCAAATGGTACACACTTGTCACATTTGAAGATAGCGTGATGTCGTTTGAAGTGAAAGTCACTGGAACGATATCGTAGTAATGTGTAGACCAGCCTGCATTATTGTATGTACGGTAGCCTGCACCTGCAGGAACTTGAATCGTTAGTGAAAATTGTCCATTCTCGTCTGTTGTACCTGTCGCTGTTTGAGCATATGATTTGATTGCTGCTTCAAAATAAAGCTGAATTGGCTGATTCGCCATGAGTTGACCACTTGTGTCCTTTAATGTTCCTTTAAAAGTAGCTGGATAATATGAACCTACACGATATTTACTGCCAGAACCGTAATTGACCATACCACCGTCTGCTGCTGTGACGCCTGTTACTTGTACGGATGCTGGTACTGCTCCTGTTTCCTCTGCATGTGCAAAGCTTGGGAAAACGAGAAGCAATGATAGAAAGAAAGCAAACATGATTTTTTTCATCGATAAATCCTCCTTTTTTTTCCTACTATATTACTATCGACAGTTATTGTCATTTTTCCAGTAAAAAACAAAAAACTTCCCTTTTTATTCAAAAGGGAAGCTACAAGAGACTATTTTTTCACAACAACTTTCACTGCTTTACTTTCTCTTTTTCTCACATCTGAAGCCGTCACATACAAGACGGTTTTGGCTTTTTGCGGCTTGATTTTAGCCGTAAATGCGCCTTTGCTATTCGTTTTGACCGTTTGAATGACTTTCTTTGATTTGTTCTTCACCTTGATCGTCAAGCCTGCACCCGCAGTTCCTTTGACCGTTTTACTTTTCACTGTTACTCGATTCACCTTTGGCTTAGCTGGCGCTTTGCCCTTTTTCACGACCGTTTTGAGCGAAGTCGCAGCCTTTCCTTTTGATATCTTGATGTGAAGCACTTTATTTTTGTTTTGATGCTTGATCTTCACACTAAAGGTTCCCTTTTTGCTTGCCGTGCCTTTTCCAAGCAGGGTTTTGCCTCTATACACAGAAATGGCAGCGCCGGCTTTCGCCTTTCCTGTCACCTTTTGATGCTGATCTTCTACTTTGTTAACTGATGCGTTTAATTCAACAGCACTTAATGCGGCAAAAGCATTGAGTCTGCCATGTCCTGTCATCCAATCGATACCCGGAATTTTCGGATCAACAACAGGCTCGTCATATTCATCATAGAAAATGTCATCTGTTCCATCAACAGCTTTAAATGAAATATCATCCGCTGTATTTTGTAAAATATTTCTCACTTGATTTGGTTTCAGGGTTGGATTTTTAGAAAGCAGTAATCCTGCTGCTGCTGCAACATACGGTGTAGCCATTGATGTCCCGCTCAGGTATGAAACATTCCCATCAGGCATTAAGCTTGGGATATCAGACCCTGGTGCGGACATGCTTAATCCTTTCCCATAGCTTGAGAATTCAGCGGCAATATCCATGCGATTGCTTGCACCAACTGCCATGGCGTACTTGGAAGTCGCAGGATAACCCATTTCTGGAATGCCATCGTTTCCGCTTGCCACTACCACTAATACATTTTTTTGTGCAGCATAGTTCATCGCATATTCAATGACCTTGCTGTAGTAGCCGCCAAGGCTCATGTTGATGACCTTTGCACCTTTGTCCACTGCATGTTTAATGCCAAGAGCAATATGCTCTGTATCTCCATTTCCATACGCATCCAGTACTTTGACTGGGATGATACCTGTATGTTGGTTCAGCCCCGCCATGGAGTAATGATTATCGGCTTTTGCTGCAATGATACCTGCCACATGGGTACCGTGGCCATTGTCATCAATTGCATCTTTATTACGGCCGATGAGATTGGCACCTAAGTCTGTACGAACCGTTCCGCTTAAATCAGACAAACGGCTGTCGACACCTGTATCCACAACAGCGATTAACGTTTGCTTCATTTTGCTTGTGCCAATCAATGTATTCATTTGTTCAAACTTCACATCAGCGCCTTTTTTCCCACTGTTTTGGGCACTGTTTTTCAGCGGCCACTGGTAACCATACTGCGCGTCATTGCTGAGCGCACGATACGTTTGTACAGGCTCTGCAAATTCAACATTCGGCATACTAGAAAGCTTTCTCGCCGTGCTTTTGATCACAGCTTTGCCTGCTTTCAGCGTTTTGCCAGCTGATTCTTTCCCTGCCGGTACATCATAAACATACATTCCTTTAAATAAAGGATTTACTGACTGAGATGTCACACGGTTTTCTTGAATTCCGTAGCTTTTCATTTTCTTTTTTGCGGATTGAAGCGTTTGTCCATCCTTTAATTTAAAGATGATTTTGTTTGTGTTGACCTTTTCTTCTGGAACAAGCTTTTGTTTCTCTAATACATAACCGATCGATTTTCCTTCAAGCTGATCGATTCCTACTTTTTGCCCCACTGTTTCTAATTCCTTTTTTAAATAGGCTGGACTTGCCTCTTTGAGCATATCAAAAAGGGAACGGATCGCCTGTTGCTCTTTCTCTGTGACGATATGACCGCTGAATGCACCATTTTTCTCTACGTCATTTAGCAATGATTTTAATGTCAGCAAATGATTGTACACCGTTTGCTGCTTTTTTTGATTGTTGATGAGTTTAGATTTGAGAAACGGCTTTGTTTTTTGTAGCAGACGTGTAAGCTTCTGACCATCGGCTGTTTCATTGAATCGTTTGTCTTCGATCGTACGAATGGATTGAAGAATTTGACGTCCATGCTTTTTCTCAATAATGATGATCGTTGGTTCTTCTTCTTCAGGGAAAATCGGTTCAGATGGCGGGAGATTCGCGCCTTTATACCCGATTGTATATGCTGCATCCTCTTCCTCATCACGACTGTCTTCCTCTGAACCTAAATACAGCACTTTGACATAGTAAGGACCTGACCATGCATGCGGGAAGTTGATTTCTGTCTCTCCACTTGCTGTGTCCACACGATATCTCGAATAAGTGTCATCCTTTATCGCTCTATCCTTACTTGGGTAGACCGATACAGATAACACTTGTTTGCTTTTGACAGAAATTTGCATATGTGTATGTTTTGCCACATCATCTGCAGATGGCGTAATTTGGTACCATGACTCTTCTTTTTCATTCTGTAATGTACCTGAGATGACTTCACCATCTTTCAACCCAATGGCTTCATTGACACTTGTGCCTTTACTAACTGCTGATGCTTCGTACCCAGGTAATGCAGCCATACATAGAATGATAGCCATGAGTACAACCACACAGGATTTGACCTGCTTTTTAAACATGAAAAGACCCCCTTATCTTTTACAATACCTTGGAAGAATATCACAGAATCCCTTTTAGTAGAATCTGTTTTTGACATAATTAAACTCGTTTTAAGCTAGGATTTGAGATATTCAGATGGCTAGTCTGATCGCTTCATAAACTTTTTGCCATTTTAAACGGAAAATGATGCTATTTAACCATGTCGAAAAGTACATTACAATCAAATTGTAAGCGCTTAACAAACAAGAGAGAAGGGATCAGCTTGTTCCAAAAAGATCATGTTTTTACACAAGTAAACGGTCGATCAAAGAATGAGATTTTACAATACATTTCCGAGAAAGCTGAAGACCTTCACATTACAAACGATCAGTCAGGGTTATTAACAGATTTGTTGAAACGCGAAGACGAAGTCTCAACAGGACTTCAGCAAGGTTTTGCGATTCCTCATACAAAAAGCTCTGCTGTTCAAACGGCTTCACTTCTCTTTTTAGAACTTGAACAACCCATAGAATGGGGAAGCTTCGACGATTTGCCAACAAGCTATTTATTTACACTGCTCGTTCCACTAGAAGAGGCCAATGTCACACACCTCAAATTACTGTCTGGCATTGCCACAAGTTTAATGGAGCCTGCTTTCATCGAAAAGATTCAACCCGGTCAAACAGCAGACTATTATTACGAAGTCATTGAACAACAATTGAAAGAGGGGATTACACAATGAAAATTGTCGGTGTCACTTCATGCCCAGCAGGGTTAGCTCATACACCAATGGCAGCAAAAGCATTAGAGAATGCGGGTAAACAGCTTGGACACGAGATTAAAATCGAACAACAAGGAATTATGGGACAGGTGAATGGCATTACAGCAGAGGAAGCCAAGCAGGCAGACCTTTGCATCATTGCCTCCAATCAGCACATTAACGACGCTGAACGCTTCTCAGGTATTCCTACTGTACGTGTCGAAATCGGACGCGCCTTAAAAAATGCCGAGCAAATCATCACAAAAGCCGTTGCGCTGGTTGAAAAGAAAAAATCTGAATCCCAATAAACAGGAGCAATGCCATATAGAAAGGAGCAAAGCAGAATGAAAGCAAAATTAAAAGTCATTGAAGGCCACCTCATGACCGGTATTTCTTATATTCTTCCGGTGATCATCGGAGCTTCACTTATCGTTGGTTTAGCCAAACTAGTCGGGTTAGGTTTTGGTGTATCAGATTTAAACGCCTATAAAGATGCAGGCGGCATTTTACATGGTGCCTATTTGATGGAACAGGTTGGCTGGACAGGCATTGGCTTAATGAACGTACTGCTCGCTGGCTTTATTGCCTATTCGATTGCGGATAAATCTGGTCTTGCAGCCGGCTTTATCGGCGGAGCTCTTGCCAGCTCAACAAATGCTGGTTTTATCGGCGCCGTCATTGCAGGTTTCTTCGCCGGATATGTCGCTCTCTTTGTGAAAAGAAAAATTCAAATTCAAGGCTCCGCAGCTGGACTCGTCCCTCTGCTCATCTTACCGCTCATTACTGTTGGCTTAACCGGACTTCTCATGTCCGTTCTGCTAGGCGGTCCATTAGGGGCTTTGAACACCGCATTAATTGAATGGATCAAAGGCATGGTCGCAGATGGAACAAGTACACTCGCACTTGCTCTCATTCTAGGCGCAATGATTGGCTTTGATCTTGGCGGCCCAGTGAATAAATCAGCTTGGATGGCTGGTAACGCGCTCTTCCTATCAGGTGTCTATCTTCCTGCCATTCTCGTCAATATCGCGATTGTCATTCCTCCGCTTGGATACGGGCTTGCGACATTGATTCGAAAACGCAACTTCTCTCCTACCTTTAGAGAAGCCGGACGAGGCGGTCTTGTGATGGGAATTATTGGGATTACAGAAGGAGCCATTCCCTTTACACTCGTCAATCCTTTGAAATTGATTCCGCTGAATGTCGTCGCTTGTGCTGCTGGAAGCGGGGTCGCTGCCTTATTAGGTGTCCATGACATCATGCCGCCAATTGGCGGACTATACGGATTCTTCTCAGTAGGAAACTGGTGGGCGTATTTAATTGGCGCGCTAACTGGCGCACTTGTTATTGGAATTGGCGCCAACCTGCTTGTGAACTTCTCTGAGAAAAAAGAACCCCAAAAGCCAGAACATGATCAGAAGCAGAAAGAAGAAGATGATTTTGACCTTGTGCTAGAAGGATAATTTGAACAAAGAAAGGTGTCGTTACACAATGACTGTCAATGTACATGTAATTCCACATACTCACTGGGACCGGGAATGGTATTTTACCACCTCCCGTTCCCGTATCTACTTAATGAAAAGCGTAATGGACATATTGGACACCCTCGAAACAGATGAACGATTCCATTACTTCATGCTCGATGCACAAGCATCCTTGCTAGATGATTACTTGAAATGGCGCCCAGAGGATGAGGATCGAATTAAACAGCTCGTCACAGCAAAACGCCTCATCATCGGTCCATGGTATACACAAACCGATCAGCTCGTGATTTCTGGGGAATCGATTGTACGGAACCTGCAATATGGGATTGAGCGCTGTCAGCAGTTCGGACATGTCATGAAGGTCGGTTATGTCCCTGATTCCTTCGGTCAATCTGCACAAATGCCTCAAATTTATCAAGGCTTTGGTATTGTCGACACAGCCTTTTGGCGCGGCGTTTCTGATCATATGACGAATCACACAGAATTTAATTGGCGCGGGGCTGATGGCAGTGAAGTGTTTGCAGTGAATCTGCCATTTGGCTACTACTACGGAGGAAATATTCCTGAAAAGGATGAAGACCTGCAAGCCTTTCTTTCTGAAAAAATCGGGGCGCTGCAAGCAAAAGCCACGACAAAGAATGTCTATTTCCCAAATGGCTTTGACCAGGCGCCTATTCGTAAAAACCTGCCTGACTTATTAGAAAAAGCCAATGAAATAGACGAGCACCACTATCAAATCAGCAGTTTAGAAGACTACATTGCAGCAGTGAAAAAAGAGCAAACTTCTTTTGAGACATTAGAAGGAGAGCTCATTCATGCCAAGCATATGCGAATTCATAAGTCCATTTTTTCAACAAGAGCAGATTTGAAAATCTTAAACAATCAAATTGAAAACTATCTTGTCAATGTGATGGAGCCGATCCTTACAATCAGCTATTCACTCGGACACGATTACCCGCATGACACGGTGCGTGATATTTGGTACCTCATGTTTGAAAATGCAGCGCATGATAGCATTGGCGGCTGTAATAGTGATACGACGAATCAAGATGTCTTCTTCCGCTATAAACAGGCAAAGGAAATCGCCGAGAATCTTGTGGACTTACACATGCGTCTCATCGCCATCCGGCTGCAAACTGAGCAAGAAATCACGTTCACTTTATTTAATACACTGCCTTCAAAGCGCTCTGAAGTCATTGAAGTCGAAACCTTTATTACAGAACGTCCATTTACGCTAAAAGACGTTGATGGACGAACTCTTCACTACACAGTCAAAAGCAAAACCGATGTGACAGATTATGTCTTAGCACAGCAGATTTCACTTAACCCAAGCAAAGAGGTGTACATGCCAAAGCAAGTCTGGAAAGCTGTTTTACTCATTGAAGCAGTCGACTTGCCATCCGTTGGTTATACACAAGTCAGCATGGTTTTCGATGAATCTAGTGAATCCATTTTAGAAAAAACAGAAGGCCATGTCATTGAAAATACGTTTTATCGCATTGCAGCAAATGACAATGGGTCATTAGAAATTACGGATAAACAGACCGGACGAACGTTCTCTGAGCAAATGATCTTTGAAGACAACGGAGATGATGGGGATTCTTATAACTATTCACCACCGCGTGAGGATCTTTATGTATCATCTAAAGATATCTCATCAGCAGACATCACCGTATCTAAAAGCAGTTTACAGGAAGAGCTCACCATCAAGCTTCAATTGACTGTCCCATTTGATTTAGAGGAACGTTCGGAGCAAAAGGTGACGACTTCGCTCCCGATCACAGCGAAGGTGGCTTTAAATAAAGATGAAGCGGTCATCCGTTTTCATGTGAATGTTGATAACCATGCGCTAGACCACCGTCTACGGGTACTCTTTGATACAGGTATTGCATCAAACGTATCACTCAGCGATCAACAGTTTGGCACCATCGAACGTCCAACGGAGCTGACGCAAGAGCTAGAATGGTGGAACAATGAACATTGGGAAGAAAAACCGATTACCATTGAACCAATGCAATCATTTGTTGCACTTCGCGATGAAGCATATGGTGTCTCTCTTTTGACGGACTGCGTCAGAGAATACCAAATCACAGGCGAAGACTACACAACCATTGCTTACACACTCTTCCGCTGTTTCGGAAAAATGGGGAAAGAAAACCTTCTTTATCGTCCTGGCCGGGCTTCTGGAGAAAAAATCGTAGAAACACCGGACGCCCAGCTTCAAGGATCGCTATCATTCTCCTTTGGCATGCACTATAGCCAAGAAGCGGTGAATGAAGGACACTTGGCTCAGCTTGCTAAACGTTACACCACCCCGGTTCAGTGCTACGAGCGGGCAGACTTTTTAAACGGTCGTTTAATTTTCTCTTTCCGAGATGAAAAAGAAGACTTACAATCTACTTATAGCCTGCTTGACATTGAAACAGACGGGGCCGTTCTAAGCGCTTTGAAAAAAGAAGAGCATGGAACAGGCATTGTCATTCGTCTCTTCAATCCATATTTAACACGTCAAACAGCCGCTTCAATCAATAGTTCATCTCTACAACATGGAGAAACAGCGAATTTAGGCGAAACACCTGAAGGACATATACTGAAAGCACAACATGGATCATTACACATTGAACCGCTCACACCTTGTCAGGTACAAACCTACATTGTAAAGAAAAAATGAACATGTAGGGGCGGGATCCATTTGGATTCCGCCTCTCTTTAATGGAGGGCATTGATCATGCGAATTGGAGGCATCGAAGCAGGCGGTACAAAATTTGTCTGCGGCTACGGAACAACAGACGGAACGATTGAACATATGACTTCCTTTGCAACAGGGAATCCAGAAGAAACATGCCGGCAAGTGATCGAATACTTTACAGAGCATCCAGTCGATGCGATTGGCATAGGCGCATTCGGGCCTGTCGATGTAAAAGAGCACAGCCCCAGCTATGGAACGATTCTCGAAACACCTAAAACAGCTTGGCGCCAATTTCCATTACTCTCAACCTTAAAACAAGCACTCGGTCTCCCTATGAAGCTTGATACGGATGTGAACTGTGCGGCGCTCGGTGAAGCTCGTTTTTCAACTGACACAGACAGACCAAATTCCTTGGTCTACATCACGGTTGGGACGGGAATCGGCGGCGGTGCCTATATTGAAAACCGCCTCATTCACGGACTGCTTCATCCAGAAATGGGACATATCACCGTTCAGCGCCACCCTCATGACACCTATGGGGGCTGCTGCCCTATCCACCATGATTGTTTAGAGGGACTAGCATCTGGACCTGCCATAGAAGGCCGATATCATACATTGGCACAAATGCTGCCAGAGGAGCACCCTGCCTGGTCACTTCAAGCTTATTATCTCGGGCAAATGACCGCAAATTTATTACTCACCCTTTCACCAGAACGCATTATTTTGGGTGGAGGTGTCATGAAACAACCGGCTTTGCTGCCGCTCATCCTTGAAGAAACAGACAAGCGGCTTCATGATTATTTACAATTACCAAAGCCATTAAATGAAATCGTCACAAAGCCTTCCTTTGACGGATTATCTGGTTTAATGGGAGCCCTCGCCCTTGGAGCTGATGCCTTAAAGGAACAAGGAGCGGCGCAATGATGATGACGGCAGATACTCGAACCTACCAGCTCATTCAGCGGCTATTTGAAACGAAAGGGTTCGTGAAGCTTGAGGAGCTCACTGCCTCTTTTCGCTTATCTGACCGCTCCATCCGCAATTTAATCAAAGAAGCAAACGAGCTGTTAACACAAGCTGGAGCCATGATCAAGACCATCCGCGGGAAAGGATATACGCTCTTAACAAGTGACCAAGACGCTTTCCTGCTTTGGCTTCATCAGCAAAAGCTTCCTGCCCGCTCTCTCGTACCCGTCATGCCAGAAGAGCGCATACGATTTATGATGAGAAAACTATTGCTTCAATCAGACTACTTAAAAATTGATCAATTAGCAGAAGAATTGTTCATCAGCCGTATGACGGTCAGCAGTGATTTAAAAAAAGGACGGGAGCTGTTAGCCCGTTACGGTATGACCCTTGTCTCAAAGCCTGGATTTGGCTTAAAAGTAGAGGGAGACGAATTGCAAAAAAGGACGTGCTACGCAGACTTACTGCTTGAAGAAGAACCCGCCCTATCTCATATAACTGAGCGGGAACAGCTTCATTTTCCTGACATTTCACTTGAAACCATTCGATCCATTGTGCTGACAAATCTATATCAAGAATCACTGCTCATTAAAGATATTGCCCTAAAGAATTTAGTGATTCACTTAGCGATTGCCATTCAGCAAACGCAAAAAAAACAGCGGATACCCGCCAGTACCACTCACACACAAAGACCGCCAGTGTTAACAAGAATCGCTCAAAAGATCACTCATCAAATAAGTGACACGTTTCACGTCACCTTATCAGAGGATGAAACAGATTACTTGGTGATGCATCTCTTAGCGAATCAAACGTGGAAAGAAATCGATGAGCACCAAACGACAGAAGAAGTGCGTCAGGCGGTGACACAATTTCTCCAGCACATTGAAAAAACAAGCGGTCATCGTTTTGTAGATGACGATATCCTACGTCAAGATTTGATGCTGCATATGAAGCCATTATTAAATCGAATTCAATACGGCGTGTCTTTACAAAATCCGCTTTTGCATGAGATCAAAACTTCTTATCCTTATCCGTTTGATTTGGCTGTCAGCGGACTCAATGTCTTACAGCTGGTGCGGACGCCAAATGAAGATGAGGCGGCATATGTTGCCTTACATATTGCTGCTTCATTTGAAAGAAGTCATCTTGACACCTCGCAAAAAAAGAGGGCCATTATTGTATGCGGGTCTGGACTAGGAACGGCACGGCTGCTTGAAATTAAATTGAAGGCGGCCTTTCAGCATGAGCTTGAGATTGTTGAGCTTTATTCTTATCAGGATTACGCTTTTAGCACGACTTTGCCATGTGATGTGATTATTACAACCGTACCTCTCGCACCAAAGGGGAAACCAATCATTCAAGTGAATGCTTTTTTTGAACACCATGATGTCCAGCGTGTGAGTGAGGTCATTCACCTGTTAAACGGACACGGTTTCCCTTCGCAGGAGCTGATGGCTTTTTTCCAAGAACGATTGACCTTGTTGGATGTGAACCTTTCAAGCAAAGAAGAGGTATTAGATACGCTTTGCAGCCGGCTGGAGGCGCATCAGCTTGTTTCATCTTCTTTTCGTTCCTCCGTGCTGGAGCGGGAGCAAATGTCATCGACCTATCTTGGTAAGGGGATTGCAATGCCTCACCCGCTCATCACAAATGAAGGCACCTCCTGCGTGGCAATTGCACGATTGAAACAGCCGATTGATTGGCAGGGCGATCAAGTATCTCTTATTTTCTTGTTAGCCATTCAGAAAGATGACGCTGCTTGCATGAATCAATTTTTTGAACAAGCTGTCGATTTATTAGACAGTCCTGACCGCCTTCACTCCTTAAAACATGCAAGGACATTTGATGAGCTGATGCATGTCCTGTTTCAATAGCACTAAAGGCCGCCCAAGTGAAATCGGGCGGCCTTTTATTCATCTATTCCTTACATACGAATCAATCGTATATGACATTTTTTCCTTCTTCCCTTAACTTTTTTAACGACGTCAGCATATGATTGATTTCTTCATCGGAATGTCTTTCCCACGCACCTAATTCTGCGACTATTTTCAAGGGAGATGTCGACCGGTAAGAACGGGTCGGGTTCCCCGGATACCTTTGATCCGTCAAATTCGGATCATCTTCAAACTCGCCTGTCGGTTCCACAACATAAATTCTCTCTTTGGAATCAGATCGAGCTAATTCAGCTCCCCATTTGGCTGCGTTTAATGTTCCAGTAAAATAGATGTGGTTCGATTGTTTATCCTGATAATTGGATAAATGCAACGGTTCAAGCAGGTCCCCAATCTTCAATTCCGCTTTCGTCCCATGAAAAAACGGCCCAGGATCTAAAACATCTTTCTTGTCATTCATACAGCCACATCCCTTATCGTTTTTGACTTGCGTATAACAGTATACGGGCTGATGCGGGCGGAAAACAGTCTATAAATGAGATTAAATTCGGGGTATAATGATAGTAGAGAGTAAGATGTGATTTGTAAACTCCAGCAAGTTAAAAAACAGCAAGAATACATACAAAGCAGTCTTCTTGAAAGAGATAAAAAGCTGTTAGCGGCCATAAGAGCCAAAGAGACGTTTGATGTTTTATCTGGTTGGCGTGTTGGCACATAAACAATTAAATTCTTCAGGAAGGGTGTAATGAGATAATGAAAGATAGAGATAAGATTTGTCATATATATGCTCAAAAAAGTTGGCATATGGATTCTTATATTATTGGTAATCGTGAGGGTTTAATAGAATTAAAGAGTGCTATTGACCAAGCATTGAAAAGTAATGTTGGTCAAGCTGAATTGTTTCCATCAGATTTAGAGGATTATACAACTTACGTTGCTTTAGTTGATGATAAAGAAGAGTTGGATTCACTTATTATGCCTTACACTGATGAGGATAATGATGATGAAAACTTGATACATCCAGTTGATATAGTTACAAGTCATGAAGAGAAAAAAACCCCTAAAAATTAGGGGTTTTTTAGTGTGATATTGTTACTTCCCAATGTTCTCTCCATTTTGCTCGATCAATGTTTCATACCAATAAGAGCTCTTTTTCCGAATTCTTTTGAGGTCTTTCAGGTCAAATTCATCACGGTTGACGTAGATAAAACCGTAACGTTTTGAGCAGCCTTGGTGTGTACTGATTAAGTCGATGGCTGACCATGGGCAGTACCCGAATACCTCAACACCGTCAGTGATCGCCCATTTGATTTGTTCAATATGTTTTTCTAAATAATCAATTCGGTAATCATCCTGAATCGATCCATCCTCTTCTAACTTGTCAAAAGCGCCCAGCCCGTTTTCCGTAATAATAAGAGGTAGCTGATAGCGGTCGTAAATCTCACGCATCGTTGATCGGAAACCGGTAGGGTCAATCTCCCAGCCAAATGCATTTTTAATTAAGAACGGGTTGTTCCCGCCTTTGTAGACGCCATCTTCACCAGATTTTAAATGCTGATCTCCACCGCGGGCAAATTCATCATTGCCATCTCCTTTACTCGCTTCAACCGTTTGAGATGTGTAGTAGTTAAAGGCAATGAAGTCTGGTTTTGCACTTTTCAAAATATCCATATCTCCCTCTTCAATCACAGGAAGAATGTCTTTTTCCTTCATGTATGCCCATGCAAGGTTGTTATAACGGCCGAATACCGCCATATCAAGATACAGCCAGTTGCGGATCGCATTGTAATTAGCCGCAGCAATGACATCCTCAGGTTTTGGAGATGCCGGGTAAATAAGGGCGATGTTTGGCGCTGGTCCGATTTTCGCCTCAGGCAGCAAACGATGACAAAGCGTCATGGCTTTCGCCTGTGCCACAAGCATATGGTGGTTCTGCTGATATAGTTCTTTTTTCGGATTTTCTAAATTTGGATCCAGTGTACCTAGAGCTGATCCATGTAAGATCATCATGTTTTGTTCATTAATGGTCAGCCAATATTTTACCTTCTCACCATACTCCTGGAACAAAACCTCCGCATAACGTTCAAACGCATCGACTGTTGAACGATTTGACCAGCCGCCTTTCACTTGAAGCGCATGAGGTAAATCAAAGTGATACATCGTCACAATTGGTTCAATGTCATAGTGGCGCAATTCATCAATGAGAGAATGGTAGAATTCAATTCCCTTTTGATTGATCTCCCCATCTCCATCTGGCATGATGCGTGTCCATGCAATGGAGAAACGATAAGCCTTCAAGCCCATTTCTGCAAACATCTTCACGTCCTCTTTATATCGATGATAGTGATCGCTGGCTACCTTAAAATCAGTTGTTCCTTCAGGATAGCTTTCTCTCATATCAATGACTGAAGGCCCCTTGCCATCCTCGTTCCATGCACCTTCTACTTGATAGGCGGAAGTAGATCCGCCCCAGAAAAAGTCTTTTGGAAATGGTGCTAGTGTTGAATATCTCATGATTATGTCCTCCCTTTCTTAAACTAAGTGTAAAAATGATTGTCCTGGTGTCACTTGTTTTTCTTCTGTCTCAATGATATCGCTAAACTCACCGGAATTGGTAATAATCACAGGTGTTGTGACAGAAAGACCCGCTGCTTGAATGGCCTCAATATCAAACTCCGCAAGCAGTTCACCTTCTGTAATGGTTTGGCCCTGCTCAACCTTCGGCGTAAAATGACGGCCCCCAAGTTGTACAGTATCCAGTCCAATATGAATGAGTACTTCTGCTCCGCTTTCAGAGGTGAGACCGTATGCATGTCCTGTTGGGAATACCGTTGTCACGACTCCAGTTACTGGTGCAAACAGCTTGCCTTCTGATGGAATAATGGCTGCGCCCTTACCTAATGCGCCAGATGAGAAGGCTTTATCTTGCACCTCTTCTAGCTTGATGACTTCGCCAGATAAAGGACTTTTCACATGAGCTGCTTTGACAACATGTTCATTTTCAGATGCTGGTACAGAACTAGTTGCAGGAGCATCTTCTTCATCCACAGGGTCTTTGAATCCAATCAAATAGGTTAAGACGATTGAAAGGACAAATGAAACGGAAATTCCGATTAAGAATCCTGTAAATCCTTGACCATAGAAGATCGGAAGTGTCAGTAAACTCGGAAGACCTGATGCGATCGCAATACTTTGTGAATAACCGATAATGGCACCACCGACACCGGCAGAGATAACCGCTGCAATAAATGGTTTTTTCAAACGAAGTGTGACGCCGTATACAGCAGGCTCTGTAATTCCAAATACAGCAGAAACCGCTGTCGATCCAGCTAATGATTTCAGCTTTTTGTTCTTTGTTTTCAGCATAACACCGATTGAAGCACCGGCTTGTGAAAATACAGCTGGCGCAGTAGCCGGCTTAATATGATCTTTTCCATGAACCGCAATATTATTTAAAATGACTGGCACAAGCCCCCAATGGATACCGAAAATGACAAGAACCTGCCATGCCATCGCAATTAAAGCACCAGCAAGTGTAGGGCTAAAGGAGAATACTTTCAGCAGGACGGCTGCAATTCCGTTCCCTGCATACACACCAAATGGTCCAAATACGATCAGTGTCAGTGGAACGACCGTGACCAGTAAAATCAGTGGTGTAATAAAGTTTTTCACACTTTCATGAATGACTTTGTTAAAGAAACGTTCGATATATCCCATCACAAACACTGCCAAAATAATCGGGATAACCGTTGATGTATAAGACATTAAGACAACCGGAATGCCGAAGAACGACACATCTCCGCCGCCTTTTGTGAGCTCTTGAATAGTCGGGTAGATCAGTGCACCTGCAATCGTCACAGCGACAAATGGATTCGCTTTAAACTTCCTAGCAGAAGTGAATGCGAGCAGCAGCGGCAGGAAGTAGAACAAGCTGTCTGATGCGGCAAATAAAATTTGATACGACGTATCTTCAGGTGATAACCATTTTGCATTGATACAGATGCCTAGAAGTCCTTTTAAAATACCGGCACCCGCCATGACACCTAGAAGCGGTGTGAAAATTCCAGAAACAATGTCGACGAATTTTCCGAAAAGACTTGTACTTTCTTCACTTGATCTTGCAGATGAAGAAGTGGAATCCTCTAATAGATTCGTAAACTCTCCAATCTCTCGATATACCTCTGGTACGGTGTTGCCAATGACCACCTGAAACTGGCCGCCGCTTTCCATGACAGTCACCACACCATTTAATTTTTCAATGGCCGCTTTATCTGCTTTTGATCTGTCATTTAATGTGAAGCGAAGTCTTGTGGCACAGTGAACCAATGAATGAACATTTTTCTCTGTCCCGATATGTTTGATAATGTCTTCTGCTAATTGACGATGACTCATACAAAAACCCCCTTTTTTTCAAAAAAATACGTTTTTAGGCAAAATAAAAACCTAAACGGGCACCAAAAATAGTCGCAACTTGCTATTGCGCTTTTTCAGTGAACGTTTAGGTTTTGCCTGCCGAACAGTCACAATCCTCTAAGACGATCATTGTGAAACCGTATTCTTTTATGTTTATGAGCAAATAGTACCACTCACTTTTTGTGATGTCAACGCTTTCTTTTAAAATTCTATCTTTATTTTTCTCGTTTGATGAGTCGATTCAAATGAATCGATAGATAGAGCATCTCCTCTGATGTCAGGTCGCGATGATACGTTTGATACACATATTCTGCGATTTTCTTTGCGCATTCGTACGCCTTCGGATATTTCACTTTAATCAGCTGATATAAATCTTGATCTTCACTGACGAGTAACGTTTCGTTGATGAGACGCTGTACGAAAAAGCGTAAATGTGTGAGAAAACGATAAAAGTTGAGCGAGTCTTCATCAAATTCCATGTTCAAGTGATATTTCACAATGGTCAGTATGGCATTCACTTCTTTTGTGATATTGACCGTTGTATTCATGTCTTCATTGAGCTCTGCATTAATGATATGCATGGCAATAAAGCCCGCTTCATCTTCAGGCAGTTCAATATGAAGACGATCTTCAATCATCTCAAGGCATTCCTTCGCCACGAGAAATTCATCTTTGTATAAACGTTTAATCTCCCAAATCAGCGAATTCTCAATCAAGTGGTTTTTCTTTAATCGTTCGATGGCGTAATGAATATGGTCTGCCAGCGATACATGCAGACTTTCGTTTAATCTTCGGTTCAGCTTTGTATGTGCGTATTGGATCATTTCCTCGGTCACCTTGACGACATCATATGGAACCTCTTGAAGCAACATTTTCATCCGCTCATGTACGGAATGATCTTCTAGGCGGAACACTTTATCAATTAACGCCTCGTCCACCGGGTCGCCGGGACGTCTTTGAAAAGCGATGCCTCTGCCCATGACGACGATTTCTTTTCCTTGTTCATCTATCACACTAATGACATTATTGTTTAGAACCTTTTGAATCTGCATCTCCAAACACCTCCGTCTATAACCAGCCATCTACACTCAAAATATGCTCTCATCTTAACACAACTGTCAAATCACTTGGCGTTTTTATCTGACTTTTGAAATAGATTTAACGATATTTTCACTTCTTTCTTGCTGGTCTGATCCTCCCTCGGCCTGCATACAATACCCCGAGGAGGTGACCTTCGATGAAGGCTTTTTTCTGGTCAGCATCTTTTTTATTCATGTTCATTCTGACTCTCTTTATTCTAGGTATTGTTTTTTGGCTTAGTGGACAAGGCTTAGATCAGCTATGGAGATATGCGCTTATCTGTCTTGTGACAGCCACCGTTCTACACGGCGTTACCACTTGGCTAAAGCAGCATGTCATGCATCACTCATCCAAATAAAAGGCTGCCCTCAGTATTCAGGCAGCCCTTCCGTTATTCCTTAGATGAGGCGGCTTCTTTCTGAGAAGCACGCAGTTCATCATTAATTTTTTTCGCATCTTCTAAAAACTCTGTTTCAAATCCACTTTTGAGTGCCCACATATAAAATAACAGCGCCACAACTGCAATGAGCGCCATATCCCAGCCATAATGAATGACGTTATACCCGCCAAATTTATCACTACCGAGACAAGAAATCGTCATCATCACAAGCAAATACACAACCATCCAAGCACCTGCTTTAAAGTGACGACCAAAGCCCTTCCACTTCGCTTTTGCTTGATAGTAAAAATAGATTGGCAGACCGATGAGAATAATGAACAGCACCTGACCCGTCAGCGGCCATCTCGCCCAGTACAGTGTCAATGATGCAAAGACAAAACCAAGCGGAGCAATGATGCTGAGTCCTTTAATTCGCAATGGACGATATAAATCTGTGCCCGTCTTTCTCAGCGTCATCACTGTCACAGGTCCTGTCAAATAGGAAATCAGGGTCGCCACAGAGATAATTTCAGCGAGAACCCCCCATCCTCTAAACAAAAACAGAAAGATAAACGATACGCCTAAGTTAAAAAACATCGCTGGACGAGGCACACCGTAAATTGGATGCAGACGGCCAAGTACACTCGGCATGTACTTGTTTTTTTCCATCCCATAAATCATACGAGACGTCGTCGCCGTATAGGTAATTCCTGTTCCAGAAGGAGAAACGAACGCATCTGCATATAAAATAAGGACAAGCCAGTTGATCCCTAGCGCAATGGCAAGGTCAGCAAATGGCGAGTTGAAATTCAAATGCCCCCAGCCATTCACAATCATTGATGGATCGACAGCCCCAATAAAAGCGATTTGCAGCAGCACATAAATGACCGTTGCAATCAAAATCGATCCAACAATGGCGATTGGAATCGAACGCCCTGGATTTTTCGCTTCTCCTGCCATATTAATCGGGCTTTGGAAGCCATTAAAAGCAAACACAATCCCTGATGTTGCCACAGCTGTGAGCACACTCGCCCAGCCGTTCGGCGCAATACTTGTTCCAGAAGTAAAATTCTCACTATGAAAACCTACGAATAAGAGCGCACCAATTGTTAATCCTGGAATGACGATTTTAAAAACCGTAATGAATGTATTCGCCTTTGAAAACAACCCAACTGTCCAATAATTGAGCAGAAAATAAATCACCAGCAGCACACTTGCCACCATGAGCCCCTCGGTCGTCAAAACCCCTTTTGTGACCAAATGGCTTGTCCACTTTGCCCACTCCCAAGGCCATGAGCTCATGTATTGAACGGAGGCCACTGCCTCAACAGGAATCACTGAGACAATCGCAATCCAGTTTGCCCAAGCGGCGATAAATCCAATAAAAGAGCCGTGTGAATATTGCGTATATTTGACCATTCCGCCTGCCTCTGGAAACATCGACCCGAGTTCACTATAAGACAATGCGATAAATAAAATAACAACCATCCCGATCAACCATGACAAAATAGCAGCAGGGCCGGCGATTTGAGCAGCCCGCCACGCACCAAAGAGCCATCCTGAACCAATGATTGAGCCAAGACCTACCATCATTAAAGCGAAAGTTCCCATCCTACGATGCAAATGATTCATGTTCATAACACCTTTCGATTAAAATACAGAGCATGTGTCGAGCAAGCGCCTTTCTTTTATAACAGCTCACCTTTCATTCCATTGGCAAATACTTTCTGATCTGAACTTTTATCTTTGTTCATTTTTTTGCCTGTTATATTATCTCTCAATTCTCCATTTTCTGAAATAGTTGAACATGCTTATTTCAAAAGAAAGCGCTTTTTCAACTGTTCAATCTATTAGACTGATTAACTACCTTTACCCTTATTTTGAAAAAAACAAAACAAAAAAGAAAGAGGAAATGACTTCCTCTTCCCTCTGAACACGTATCATTCAAAGAAAAAAGGATAAAAGGGAGACCCTCTTATCCTTGTGAGATTGCTTGTTCTTTTTCAATGACAGCTAGTCTTTCTTGAACTTCTTCTTCAGATAAATTGTGCTGTTTCACATAAAGGTTACGTTCGCTTGTGCGGCATTCATGGCTGCAGCTGCGCATATATTTATGCTCGCTTTCTTCTGTTGCAATCATTTTGCGGTTACATGCAGGGTTCGCACAGTTTACATAACGCTCGCAAGGTTCGCCAGTGAAGAAATCTTTTCCTACTACGACGTGCTCTGTTTGATTGACTGGAACCGTTAGGCGGTTATCAAACACATAACATTGACCGTCCCATAGCTTTCCTTGAACTTCTGGGTCTTTTCCGTACGTGACAATTCCACCGTCAAGCTGGGATACATCTTCAAAGCCTTCACGCTTTAACCATCCTGAGAATTTCTCACAGCGTACGCCGCCTGTGCAATACGTCAAGATTTTTTTTCCTTCAAGAATCTCTTTGTTGTCACGAATCCACTCAGGCAATTCTCGGAATGTCTCAATGTCAGGGCGCACAGCACCTCTGAAGTGACCGACATCAAACTCATAATCATTACGTGCATCAATCACGACCGTATCAGGTGATTGCATTTGCTCGTAAAATTCAACTGGGCTGAGATGTTTCCCCGTTAATTCTAGCGGATTCACATCATCTTCAAGACTTAAATTCACCAATTCATTTCGGTGGCGGACGTGCATTTTTTTAAACGCATGACCATCTGCTTCGTCAATTTTAATTGGCATGGACGCAAAGCGTGGATCTTCTTTCAATGCTTGCATGTACTTGTCCGTCTGCTCAATGGTACCAGAAACGGTTCCGTTTATACCTTCAGATGAAACAAGAATACGACCTAACAAACCAAGTTCCTTACAGAATGCTAGATGCTCTGCTGTAAACGTTTCTGGATCCTCAATGGGGACATATTGATAGTAAAGTAATACACGATATTGTTTTTCCATATATATAAACACCTCTTAAATTTAATCAAAACATACCATTTTATATCATACAGGAAATACATACCTTAAGGCAATGTCAGCAGTTCAATTCCATAAAACGGAAGGGTCTATAGTCTCATATTGTCCGATTATTTGACAGAACTTTCTGTAAAATGAGATGATTTAAGAACTATATGATTTCGTAAAGGAGCATAAGTCAATGATCCAGCCAGAAGAGATCGTCAGAAGCGGTCCTAACCAGTTTATTTCTCAAAAGGGGATTTATCATGAAATCGAATCACTTGTTACTCTCTTTCAGTCACCAGCTATAGTGACAGGATATGACTCATATCAAGCCTTTTCACAGTACACAAAGCTTCCATCCGAGTGGCCTGTTGTTCAGCACAAAGGTTACAGTTCACCAAATGCGATCACACGAATTGCGGAAGAACTCAAGAGTTCAGACGTGATCATCGGGATCGGTGGCGGCACGATTTTAGATACAGCGAAGTCTGTTGCCGACGCTCTCCAAATTGAAGTGATCATGGTGCCGACGATTCCTGGGACATGTGCGGCTTCTACACCGCTCAGCGTCATTTATGATGACAAGGGGAATTTCATGAGGGTCGACTATCATAAGCGGTCCAGCTATCTCACGTTAATTGATCATACTTTTTTGCTTTCATCTCCTCTTTCCTATCTCCAAAGCGGAATTGGGGATACGCTGGCAAAATGGTATGAAGCAGAAGCCATTATTCGTAACACAAAAAGCACTTTGCCGCTCATGGTACATGCTGCATTAAAGCAGGCAGTGTACGTTCGTGACATTCTTCTGACTCATAGTGAAGAAGCCGTTAGCAGTTTAAAAACAGGTCAGCTTTCTCAAGCCTTTGCAGATGTAACAGATACGATCATTACGTTAGCCGGAACAGTCGGCGGCTATGGAGGACGTTATGGCAGAATGGCAGGAGCCCATGCCGTTCATAATGGATTAACATTTATTGATGAAACACATCATGTGTTACATGGACAAAAAGTGGCCTATGGCATTCTCGTTCAGCTTGCCGCAGAAAACCGTATGACGGAAGTAGAAGAATTACTTGAGCTCTATCAAACACTCGGATTACCTAGAACGATGCGTGAGCTTGGCATCACAGCTCAGCTAGAGGAAGCAGCACATACAGTGGCAAACCATGCTGCACGTACAGATGAAACCTTTTGTTTGATTGGAGACTATACAAAAGAGCAAATTGTCGACGCCATTCAAATCATTGAGACCTATCAGCCTCAAAAAACGGTCTGAACATACGGGCAAATAAAAAGCACAGGCATCCCGCCCGTGCTTTTCTTATATTAAAAATCGAAGTTATCTGGGTCTGGACCCGTGCGCTCATCTTCATTGAGCTGATCAATGACACCCATTTCATGGGCGGACAACTCGAAATCAAATACGTTTGTGTTTTCGATGATTCGGCTCTTCGTCACAGATTTCGGAATGGTGATAATGCCATGCTGCAAGTCCCAGCGAAGAATGACTTGCGCCACTGACTTCTCATGTTTTTTCGCAATATCTTGAAGCACCGGATGGTTAAGAAGTTTTCCGCTACCTAATGGAGACCATGCTTCTACATGAATGCCTTTTGCCTTGCAGTAGTCACGTAAAGGCTCCTGCGTCAGCTTCGGATGCAGCTCAATTTGATTGACCATTGGTACCACTTCTGCCTCTTCTAATAAATCTTCTAAATGGTGCTGATGGAAGTTACACACGCCAATGGCTTTCACGCGGCCATCCTTATACAGCTTCTCTAGCGCTTTCCACGTTTCTTTATATTTGCCTTCAACCGGCCAATGGATTAAATAAAGATCCAATACATCCAAACCAAGTTTGTTCATACTCGTTTCAAAGGCTTCAAGCGTTGACTCATATCCTTGATCACTATTCCACACTTTTGTCGTAATGAACAGATCATCGCGAGAGATGCCTGATTGCTGAATGGCTTTGCCAACACCTTCTTCATTTTGATAGGCCGCTGCTGTATCTATACTGCGATAGCCCGCTTCTAGTGCGTCTTTGACTGCATTTACAGCCTCATCCCCATCTTTTACTTGCCATACACCAAAGCCAAGCTTCGGCATTTTCACTCCGTTTGCTAATGTGACTGTATCTGTTAATCCACTCATCAAACAAACCTCCGCTTCATTTTTGCTTACCATGCACTATACCCGAATGTGCGAAAGATCATGCATGAAGATAAACCATTCATAGACTGAATGATCTCAGATAGTTGACAAAGGGCTAAAATGA
>NZ_JBBOSI010000003.1:0-1383 GCF_038005045.1 Bacillus sp. FSL K6-3458
TCAGACCGTAGACAAACCCCACCTTTACTTCAAGTAAAGGTGGGGTTTTCACTTAATTTAATAAAATTGATCAGTTACCTTACGTTGGACTAGGTCCTTTCCATGTCCAGTTTGCTAATTTCTTAAGATTCATGGCAGCGAAAGTAAGCATCGCCTGCATCGAAACTTTTTTCAATCCTCGAAGTTTCGTCCATCGCATTCCATGCTTTTCTTTTGCATCCGCAAAAACGCGTTCAATCGTTTCTTTCCGTTTTGCATAGATGTTCTTATTCATTTCAGTGAGTCTCAGATGGTCTGCTTCGTCTAGGTAGTCCTGCCAAATATGTCGGTGAATCTGTTTGGTGTGATTTTGACTTTGTGTACAGTTATCTAGAAACGAGCAGGATTTACATACCTCTGAATCGGACGCATATTGCTTATATCCCTCTCTAGTCGTTGTACGATAAGAAAGAATTTGCCCGTTTGGGCAAATGTAACAATCAAAATGTGCGTCATATACGTATTCATTCTTTTTCAAGTAACCAGCTTTTGTTCTCGGGCGGGTGTAAGGCATGACAGGTCTTATCTCTTGATCCATTAAAAACTTGGCGATATATGGTGTTTTATATCCAGCATCAACTGCGACTACATTGGGTTTTCCGACTTTCTTTGTCACCTTTGATACGAGTGAATCTAACATACGACTATCATGAACATTTCCACCAGTGACCAGTGATCCTAAAATAAATCCTTTTGAATCACAAGCCGTATGAAATGAATAAGCAAATAATTTTTCACGTTCATCCTTTACATAGTAGCCACTCTCTGGGTCAGTTGTACTGACCTTGATTTCTTTTTTCTCTTTCTTATTCTGTAGGGGTAACGGCTTTTTTCCATGTTCCTCACGATCAACATTGATCTCCTCATGAAGCTGATTTTGATAACTTCTCGTTTCTACTCGAACAATTTTCTTTTCAAGTTTTTTCTTATTGGCGTTTGCTTTTACATGAGTTGAATCAATGAAAGCGATAGATGGATCAACGAGACCTTTTTTCATCGCTTCTCTTAAGATTCGATAAAAAATTTGTTCGAATAAATCTGTATCATGAAAGCGTCTCACGTAGTTCTTACCGAAGGTAGAAAAGTGCGGAATTTTCTCCGAAAATCCATATCCAATAAACCAACGATAAGCCACATTAGTTTCAATTTCTTTAATGGTTTGACGCATAGAGCGAATGCCAAATAGGTATTGGATCAAAACCATTTTAATAAGAACAACGGGATCCACACTTGGTCTGCCGTTATCAGAACTATAATGATCTTTGACAAGATCATACACGAAATCAAAATCGATCGCTTGATCAATTTTTCGTACAAGATGATCTTCAGGCACTAATTCATCTA